>CAKSSN010000078.1 GCA_934489015.1 uncultured Clostridia bacterium | reverse complement strand
TCTGGGGCAGCAGCCGGGAAAACGACATTGCTTCGCTGCGTGTTTTTATGGCTACGCTCAGAAAAAAATTAGAACCGAAAAAAACAAGCCCTCAGTATATTCAAACACATATAGGTATAGGATACCGAATGCTGAGAGTTGATTAGAATAGCACAAATGTTTATGTTTTATATATTAGTCTGTAATTACAGGAGAATTAAAAAATGATGAAAAAAACACTGTCCCTATTTTGGGCTTTTTTCAAAATAGGTGCATTTACATTCGGCGGCGGTTACGCTATGATTGCACTTTTGGAGAATGAGTTTGTGGAAAAGAAAAAATGGATAACGAAAAATGAGTTTCTTGATATGGTTGCGATTGCAGAATCCACACCGGGACCCGTTGCTGTCAACAGCGCCACATACATAGGATATAAAACGGCGGGCTTCAAGGGTGCGGCAGTATCTACTCTGGCAGTCTGCATACCGTCATTTGCCGTGATTTTCTGCATTTCGCTCTTTTTTGAGCAATTTTTGAAATTAACATATGTTTCATATGCATTTCGCGGAATACAAGTCTGTGTGATTTATCTTATCCTGTCTGCCGGACTGAAAATGCTGAAAAATATAAAAAAGACGGCATTTAACATCGTCATTTTACTATCGGTCATTGCTGCAATGGTGTCTTGCACTGTGTTTTCCGTATCAATTTCTTCTGTTTGCTATATATTGATATGCGGTGTATTGGGCATGGCAGCATTCTTTCTGAAAAGGCTTAAGAAGGGATGCGATTGAAATGATATATATGAAGTTGTTTTTTAGCTTTTTAATGATAGGTGCATTATCCTTCGGCGGCGGCTACGGAATGGTTTCGCTTGTGCAGGAAACGGTTTTGTCAAACGGCTGGCTGTCCGAAAGTGAATTTATGAATTTTATAGCGGTTTCCGAATCAACCCCCGGACCGCTTGCGATAAATATGGCAACTTTTATCGGCTCAACGCAAGGCGGTATTTTGGGATCGCTTTTTGCAACAACAGGCGTCGTTTTGCCATCGTTCATTATAATCCTTTTAATCTCGGCGGTCTTGAAAAATCTTTTGAAATATTCTGCGGTAAATGCTTTTTTATCAGGCGTACGCCCATGTGTTGTGGGTATGATTCTTGCAACGGCAAGCGTTATGGCATTGTCATCGCTCTTGGAATTTGTTGATTTGAATACTGCCGCTGAGCCGGATATTGAATCGATTATTATATTTGCAACGCTTTGGTGTATACATATTATCTTCAAAAAAGTTAAAAAGAAAACACCGTCACCGATTTTAATGATTATATTATCAGCAGCGCTTGGTATCGTTTTTGGAACTGTTTAAGAAGCAGAAAGGCTCGCTGCCGTATTTTGCGGCAACGAGCCTTTCTTTAATAAAATTACTCGATAGCAATTTTGCTTGTTGAATTAAGCTTTTTCTGTTCCTTTTTCGGAAGAACAATGGTCAAAACACCTGATTTATATTTTGCTTTTACATCTTCGG
>CAKSSN010000077.1 GCA_934489015.1 uncultured Clostridia bacterium | reverse complement strand
CCGATAAAATATCGCCGGAGGAATACGATTTATGGAAGTATAGCTTTGAAAGCCTATCGGACGGGGCAAATGCGGAGTATTTGTATTAGCAAGCACGGCATTTTGACGGCAAAACGCCCGCCTGTTAGTGGCAATGCCCCTAATACCCCGCCGCACGGCTAAAAGAAATGAGGTGATTTTAACAATGGATAAAATCAAAATATCGGTACGGCTCACCGAACAGGAACACAAGAGGCTGAAAACAAATGCCGCCGCTTGTGCCTTAAAAATGGAGCCATATATCCGCAAGCTGATTATGGAAAAAGAAGTTCGCCCACGCCCGCCCGATGAATATATAAAGCTATTGCGAGAGATAAACGCTATCGGCAACAACATCAATCAAATAGCACATATTGCCAATGCCGGGCAGCATATTTCTGAGAGTAAAATCAATGAGGTTCTGCATTTGCAAAATGAGATAATGCGAATGGTTCGGAGTGTCCGATAATGGCTATCACAAAAATATGGACGGTCAAATCAAGGCTCAATTCAAGCCTTAAATATATCGCCAACCCCGACAAAACTTCAATTCAGCCGGATATAGATGCGGTTGAGGGTGTAATGAAATATATCAAAAACGGCGATAAAACCGAGCAATGCAAATATGTCAAAGCATATAACTGTACGACAGACAAAGCATTTTCGGAAATGCTGGAAACACAAGAGTTTTTCGGGAAAAGCGGTCGAAAAAACGGTGTACTCGCCTATCATTTGGTGCAATCATTCAAAGATTTTGAAACAACACCCGAAATTGCTCACAGGTGCGGACAGGAGCTTGTCGAACGGTTATTTGCGGATAAATACGAAGCCGTCATTGCAACGCATCTTGACCATAAACACTTGCACAACCACATCATTATAAACGCCGTTTCATATATTGATGGCTACAAATATCGCAACAATTATAAGGACTACTTTATAGACATTCGGGGTATTTCAGACCAAATCTGCCGTGAAAACTGTCTGTCGGTAATCGACAAACCCCAAAGGCGAGGTATGCACTACGGCGAATGGCTGGCATTAAAAGAAGGCAGACCGACTATTCGTGGCAGTATCCGCAGGGATATTGACGAGATTATAAAATGCTCATATACAATGGAGCAGTTTTGGAATAATCTCAAAAAAAGAGGTTTTGTCATTCACAGAAAAGGTCCGAACATCAAATATACATCAATAATCGCACCGAACGCAAAACGCCCGATGCGTCTTGATAATCTCGGCAAGGGTTACAGCGAAGCGGAAATATTGCAAAGGATAATCGCAACCCGAAACGGAATTATCACGGCTGCACCGTCCGAAATGGCGAAAAAACAGTACAAATTCAGAGGTAACATTAAAGATGTAAAGGGCAGAAAGTTAAAAGGCTTTGTTGCCCTTTATTTCCACTACCTATATTTATTCAAAAAAATTCAGCGTAAGCAGACACCTCAAAGGGTGTCATTTTTTATGCGTGAGGAAATGATTAAGTTTGA
>CAKSSN010000076.1 GCA_934489015.1 uncultured Clostridia bacterium | reverse complement strand
TCAAACTTAATCATTTCCTCACGCATAAAAAATGACACCCTTTGAGGTGTCTGCTTACGCTGAATTTTTTTGAATAAGTAGAGGTAGTGGAAGTATAGGGCGATAAAGCCTTTTAACTTCTTGCCCTTTACATTTTTAATGTTACCCCTGAATTTATACTGTTTTTTCGGCATTTCGGAGGGTGCGGCGGTGATAATGCCGTTTCGGGTTGCGATTATCCTTTGCAATATTTCCGCTTCGCTGTAACCCTTGCCGAGATTATCAAGCCTCATCGGGCGTTTTGCGTTCGGTGCAATTATTGAGGTGTGCTTTATATTCGGACCTTTGCGGTGAATGACAAAACCTCTTTTTTTGAGATTATTCCAAAACTGCTCCATTGTGTATGAGCATTTAATAATCTCGTCAATATCACGGCGGATACTTCCACGAATGGTTGGTCTGCCTTCCTTTAATGCAAGCCATTCCGCATAGTGCATACCTCTCCGCTGCGGATGCTCAATTACCGAAAGACAGTTTTCACGGCATATTTGGTCTGAAATACCCCGAATGTCTATGAAGTAGTTCTTGTAATTGTTGCGGTATTTGTAGCCGTCAATATATGAAACGGCATTTATAATGATGTGGTTGTGCAAGTGCTTATGGTCAAGATGCGTTGCAATGACGGCTTCGTATTTATCCGCAAATAACCGTTCGACAAGCTCCTGCCCGCACCTGTGAGCAATTTCGGGTGTGGTTTCAAAATCCTTGAATGACTGCACCAAATGATAGGCAAGCACACCGTTTTTGCGACCGCTTTTTCCGAAAAACTCTTGTGTTTCCAACATTTCCGAAAAGGCTTTGTCTGTCGTGCAGTTATATGCTTTGACATATTTGCATTGCTCGGTTTTATCACCGTTTTTGATATATTTCATTACACCCTCAACCGCATCTATATCCGGCTGAATTGAAGTCTTGTCGGGGTTGGCAATATATTTAAGGCTTGAATCGAGCCTTGATTTGACCGTCCATATTTTTGTGATAGCCATTATCGGACGCTCCTCACAAGCCGCATAATATCATTTTGCATTTGCAGCACGGTTTCAATTTTATCCTCCGAAATATACTGCTGGGCATTTGCGATATGTGCTATCTGATTTATGTTGTTTCCGATAGCGTTTATCTCACGAAGCAGTTTTACATATTCATCGGGAGGACGGGGGCGAATAATATTGCCCATAATCAGCTTGCGAATATATGGCTCCATTTTTAAGGCACAAGCAGCAGCATTTGTTTTCAGCCTCTTGTGTTCCTGTTTGGTGAGCCGTACCGATATTTTGATTTTATCCATTGTTAAAATCACCTCATTTCTTTTAGCCGTGCGGCGGGGTATTAGGGGCATTGCCACTAACAAGCGGGCGTTTTGCCGTCAAAATGCCGTGCTTGCTAATACAAATGCTACGCATTTGCCCCGTCCGCCGTCGGCGTTCGGCTTTCCGTTAGGAAAGCTACATATTTACAGTTCACATTCGACCTTATACGGGCAACTATCGCAATCATCTTCATCACATTCATCATCATAATCATCCGGATCATCTTCAATATTTTCT
>CAKSSN010000075.1 GCA_934489015.1 uncultured Clostridia bacterium | reverse complement strand
GAACACGGTAGTTAAGCTCAAACGTGCCGAAAATACTCGGAGGGCAGCCTCCCGGAAAAATAGGTAATGCCGACACTACCCTGTATCTTTTGATGCAGGGTTCATATATTCCTCCATAGCTCAGTCGGTAGAGCGCATGACTGTTAATCATGATGTCACTGGTTCGAGCCCAGTTGGGGGAGCCACTAAAAAAGCAAGTCTTAATTGACTTGCTTTTTTGTTTTATAATCAATTATAATATATATAATGCTTGCTGCGTTTGTCATTAATTAGCTTCGATGTTTTTAGAATACAGTGCGTGCATATTTGAGCAGGAAAAGTCAGGAAATTTATATCATTTTCTTTTATAATGTAGCTATACAGAAAGGAAGCTATCATGGATTGGATTACAGGAATACAAAATGCTATTAATTATATTGAAAATCATTTAACTGAGGAAATCGATTATGATAAGGCAGCTGCTGAGGCTGCTTGTTCAAGTTTCTATTTTCAAAGAATTTTCAGTATTTTGTGCGATATTTCGCTTAGTGAGTATATCCGCAACAGAAGATTAACTCTTGCCGGCAATGAATTAAATGCTTCTAATGCGAAGGTGATTGATATTGCATTAAAATATGGCTATGAAAGTCCTGAAAGCTTTGCACGTGCTTTTTCTAAATTCCACGGAATAACGCCGTCCGAAGCGAAGAAAAACGGTTCTAAGCTTAAATCCTTTTCCCGCCTTTCTGTTAAAATAACAATGAGCGGAGGCTCTGTGATGGATTATAAAATTGTTGAAAAGGAAGCTTTTGAAATAATTGAGAAGGTTGAAGCTCATAGCATTGAAAACGAAACAAATTCAAAAAGTATTCCTGATTTTTGGACGAGGTCGCACAATGACGGTACTGTGAAAGCATTGTTTGAAAATGCAACCGATAATACATTTATTTTTGGAGTTTGCTATGGCAATAACTCCGACAGCGCAAAAACTTTTAACTATTCTATCGGTGCGATATGTGATGAAAATACAATTGTTCCGAAAGGATTTAGAAAAAACACAATTCCTGCAAGAACATGGGCGATTTTTGAATGTAAAGGGGCTATGCCCAAAGCAATACAGGATATGTGGCACAAAATAACCGCCGAATTTTTCCCAACTTCGGGCTATGAGCCAACCTGTGAAATGGATATTGAGGCTTATACCGAGGGTGATATGGGCAGTGAAAATTATCGCAGCGAAATTTGGATACCTGTTGTTAAAAAATAAGGAAGCTTTTTATGGAAAATGGTTATTCAAGAATTTGGAGTTGACTTCTACCATGCATTTGATATAATCAAGACAGGAGGGATAATAATGGATAGTTACATAAAAAACATAAGAAATAAAGTTGGGCACGATGAATTAATTTTGAACTATGCAGGATGTATAATTTTAGATGATAAAAATAGATTGTTGTTACAAAAACGTTTAGATTGTGAAAAATGGGGTTTTCTAGGTGGAATGGTAGAGTTAGGAGAATCCGTTGAAGAAGCAGCAATTAGAGAAATCAAGGAGGAAAGTGGTTTAGATGTTAAAATAAATTCTCTGTTTGGTGTATATTCTAAATATTTTGAAAAATATGCAAATGGTGACAAAGTTCAAGCAATTGTTCATGTATTTAAAGCTCAAGTGGTTGGCGG
>CAKSSN010000074.1 GCA_934489015.1 uncultured Clostridia bacterium | reverse complement strand
CTTGAAAGAAAGCGCGATGTTTTATCTGTGTATCACCGAACGCTGCAACCACAAAATAACAATGCTCAAACCAATACCAAAAAACAAAACAATAAAAATGATATTGAACTGTAAGCGTAAAAGTGTTTACAGTTTTTTATTGCTGTTTATATTGTTTTAAGGAATGTGGGCACCATTTGGGCACCAATTTACATATTCGGCGATTTTAAGTTGTGTTTCATACGAACACAAGGGCACCACAAAACAGGGCACCATTGGCACTATTTCGGAAAAAGAAAAAATTATGGGAACCAAAAATAAAAAGTAAAAAGCCTTGAAAGCGTTGTACTTTCAAGGCTTGTGGCGGACAGGGTGGGATTCGAACCCACGAGCCGCTTGCGCGACTACCTGATTTCGAGTGTTGTATAAATACATTCTCAAAAGGAAAAATAAATACTGATAAGAAACTTCAAAAGGAGCTGAAAACCTTGATATATTCGGGATTTTCAGCTCCTTTTCTTTTGCTTTCGGCATAAAAACTTGCAGCTTTCAAAGTCTTGGTTTTTGCAGAAAAATTTCATTTTGGGCAAAACGAGGGCAAAACAAAAAGGCAGATAAAAGGAGTTAAAACAAGTTAAGAGAAAGGCAGAGTTATGGACAAAAAATGGTGCAAATTTTGTGAGCAATGGTTAGAAGATTCTCCTGATATTTTAACCGTGCTTGAAATAAAAGCGATTACGGGTTATTGCAAAACCTCGGTTCAGGGATGGATTGACAGAGGCTTGATAAAAGCCTTTTTGACAGACAGATCAAACAAAATTCCAAAGTCATCACTGCTTGAATTTATGAGCAGCCGTAAATTTTACAATATGCACGTAAAATCAAAGAAACTTAAGGCAAAATTACAAGAATTTGAAAGGATGATTGACAATGAAAATTAGTTATACAAAATACGGAGATTATTATTTACCCGACTTGACCGTGCCAAACAAAGAGTACAATATCGGCAGATTCGGAATGATGCGTTTAAGGTACATAAAAGCTCACCGCAGTTGTTTTTATACAAGTTTGAAGCTCAGCGGCAAGTTGATGGATTACATTCAGGAAACTGACAACAGCGCACAGCAAATGTATGATGACATTATAAGCAAATTCAGAAAAAGCATCGGTTCGACTTGCACCGACCAAATGGAATGGGTTCGGCGTATGAATTTTGCAAGGCATTATGCGGAGGAACTTGTGCTTGCCGAATATGTTTACCCGGAAGGAGTTGAGCGAGAATGAAAATTACATACGATACGGGATTTACACAAATGCCGAATAATATTTTGAGGAGCCATACATTAAAGCCGCTGCACAAGGTGGTTCTCAGCGTAATTTGCAGTTATTCAAACAGCAGTAATATTGCCTTCCCGTCTTATCAGACGATTGCTGATGACAGCGGAATCAGCAGGCGAAAGGTTATTGATGTTATAAACGAGCTGGTGACGTTGGGCTGCATAAAAAAGACTGAACGAAGAAGCAGCAAGGGTGATCATACGGCTAACGACTATGAAGTGCTTATCGGAAGGTCTGGTTTTTCTCTGCCCGGTGAAACGCCTGCACCACCGGGTAATGAATATAATTCACCACCTGGAATGGTATAATATAAATAGAGTCGACAAACACCCAAAAATCTGATATAATAAAAACAGAAAGAAAGGTGTTAA
>CAKSSN010000073.1 GCA_934489015.1 uncultured Clostridia bacterium | reverse complement strand
AGCCCGATTCTTGACGAGGTGCAAAACGGTTTAGGTTATCAGCCTGCTTGGTGCAAAGCTCATAACGCAGTATTTAACGCCGTGCTTGCCGGAAACACAAGCGGTTACGGTTATCTCGATTTAGCCGCTGTCGCACGGAACGCACTCATTTATTACAGAGATGTTTATTTAAGACCTGAATACTATGCGGAAAAGGAAACAGCCGTAAAACTGCTCTTATCAGATATTATTACAGAGGTTGAGAATGGGACAAAAGATTATGACGCCGCACTCAAAGAGGCATACACAAAAATTTATCAGTCGATAAATCCCGCCTATGTTCCGAATGAGGAAATCGGCATTGACCGAATATATTTAGATATTCCCGCCGCCGATACCGTAATGTTTACACAGGCAAGAAAACTGTTAAAAGAAGCACAGACAAGGAGTGTTCAAAAATGACGAGAACGGATATTTTAATACGGTTTATCAAAAAGAGCATAGTGCCGATAATAACCGCAATACTTTTATATAACCTGTTCATCGGGCTTTGCATAGCAAACGGATCGGTCAATTATATGTACCTTTTAATGCTTTGCGGAATACCTTTCGGAATACGGTTTATGTTCACGCTGCCCGTCTTTATCGGCAATATGGGCGTCAGCATTTTTATGACCGCTGCCAACATAGCAATAGGCACCGTAATCGGCGGCATAATCTTAATATGGAAATTGCTTGTCGCTGTCTGCTATGTGCCGTACACCGTCGTAAAGCTGATAACTGCATAATACACAAAAGCAGCTTCCTTTTGAGGCTGCTTTTTGAAATATAATCAATATTTTTGTAAATGTATAGCTTTTTATACGAAAGTATGATATAATAGAAATAACCTTTTTAATGGAGGCGTACATAATGGAAAACAATATACAGATATTTGAAAATAAAAAAATCCGTACTGCGTGGGACAGCGAAAAAGAAGAATGGTACTTTTCAATTTATGATATAGTTGAAATACTGACTGACAGCAAAGATGTTAAACAATATATTAAAAAAATGCGTCAGCGTGATTCTGAACTAAATTTGAAGTGGGGTACAATTTGTACCCCTGTTGAAATGATTGCACACGACGGAAAAAAAAGAAAAATTCAAGCGTCGGACACAAAAGGCGTTTTGCGTATCATACAGTCAATACCCTCACCCAAAGCCGAGCCGTTCAAACAATGGCTTGCACAAGTCGGCGCCGAGAGGATTGACGAAACGATAGACCCGGAACTTACAATAGACAGAGCTCTTGAAACATATCTGAAAAAGGGCTATACACGGGAATGGATAAATCAGCGCTTGCAGGCTATTCAGGTACGAAAAGAGCTTACAGACGAATGGGATAACAGAGGCGTTAAAAAAGGTATTGAGTATGCTATCCTGACAGATGAAATTACAAAAGCGTGGTCGGGAATGACAACACGCAAATATAAAGCGTTAAAAGGCTTAACGAAAGAAAACTTGCGCGATAATATGAGTACGCTTGAACTGGTGCTGAATATGCTTGCAGAGGCAACGACTACGGAATTTTCAAAAGAAATGAAACCGTCGTCATTTGAAGAAAGCCGTAAAATCGCAAATCAGGGCGGCAAGGTAGCCGGTGACGCTCGTAAAAATATAGAGGCAACCACTAAAAAACCTGTTATTACCGATAAATCCGCTGCTGAACTAAACAGAATTGTAGCCGACCTAATAACTGACATTGCCGACGATACCGATAAAAGTACAGAAAAATAAAAAAATAAACCGTGATACACCTATCGTTTTCGATAGAATGTATCACGGTATTTTTGTACCTATATTCACTTTTCCTCGATTCCGCAGGTCTTTGCATAAGCCTTAACCATTTCCAAAAGGTTTGTTGCCTGCTCGTTTGTCATTTCTTTAATGTACTTATTCAGTATCGTTTCGACATTATGAGTTGATACACCGAAAAGAATA
>CAKSSN010000072.1 GCA_934489015.1 uncultured Clostridia bacterium | reverse complement strand
GTTATGCCGGTTGAAGAATTAAAGTAGTTTCAGAAATTTGGGGTAAATTTCGACTGCACTTTTATTGACATTTTCAACCTGATGAACAGCCTTCACTACCGGGTAGTGAAATATCTGCACCACGTAGTGAACAGCGTGCACCCAATCAATATATAAATAAAAATATTAATAATTCTTTTAACAACATCAATCTATCAATCACAGCAAACGAGATAGATGCGATGACGAATCGGATAAAAGAAAATATCGATTATGACATTCTTTGCGAGAGGTACAGTGGCGATATGCTTGATGAACTTGTGAGTGTTATGGCGGAAACTATATGCGGTAATTCCAAAACGGTACGCATCGCCGAAAATGATTTTGCAAGGGAGGTTGTAAAGTCGCAGTTATTAAAAATCAACAGTGAGCATATCGAATATGTGCTTGACTGCATTAAGAAAAATACAACCAAAATCAAGAACATTAAAGCCTATATGCTGACCTGCATTTACAACGCACCGCAGACAATATCAAGCTTCTACACAGCGGAAGTAAATCACGATTTATACGGCTGCGGTTGATTTTATGGGCGAAGCCGTCTTGTGTGCGGCAAGCATAGCGTTTGGGTACGCAAATGTATTAGCAAGCACGGCATTTGTACTCCCAAAAGCCCGCTTGTTTGTGGCTTCGCCCCTAAAACCCCTGTTTTGAAAGGAGAGAAAAACAATGAGAGCAAATACAAATAAACTGAATTTTTATGTTTCCGATGCGGTGCGAAAAAAGCTTGAAAGGCTATCAAAAAATTCCGGTTTGACAATGACGGCGGTTATTACAAAGCTTATATTGGAGTGTGTGATTCACCCACTCAAGACGGATGAGCTTTTAAAGATTTATAATGAGCTGAACCACATCGGCAACAATATCAATCAGATCGCCCATACTGCAAACGCTGAAAGACATATTTCAGATGATAGAATTGATAGTGCTGTGAATTTAATGAATGATGTTTGAAGATGCGTTCGGAGCTATAAATAAAACACACTTATTAAATTATAAATTACTCAAATATACTTGACTATTTGCGAAATCTGTGGTATAATAATATCAATTCGAATTGGAGGTTGAATTATGTTTATAGGCAGAGGGCGAGAGCTTTCAGCTCTTGAAAGATTATACAAATCGGATAAATTTGAATTTGCGGTTATCTATGGCAGACGCCGTGTGGGTAAAACCGCACTTATCAACAAATTTATTGATGATAAAAATGCTATTTATTTTATGGGTGTTGAGAGTAATGCAAAGCAAAATCTCGAAAATTTTTCAAAGAGCATTATGGAGTATGTCAGCGGTACGGAGATTGACAGCATATTCTCGTCGTTTCAATCGGCGCTCGAATATGTGTTCCGACTTGCCGAAAAAGAACGCATCATTCTTGCAATCGACGAATACCCGTATGTTGCGCGTTCATCAAAGAGCCTTGCTTCTACCCTCCAGCTTTTGATTGATAAATACAAGGATAAATCAAAGCTGATGCTGATTCTCTGCGGTTCATCGATGTCGTATATGGAAGATCACGTTCTTGCCTATAAAGCACCTCTGTATGGCAGAAGAACGGCGCAAATGAAGCTTTTGCCGTTCGACTTCGAGGAAACCTGCCGCTACTTCAAAAATTTCACTGCCGAAGATAAAGCACTTATCTATGGGATTGTCGGCGGTACTCCACAGTATCTATTGCAGATTAACGACGCATTGAGCGTTGAGGATAATATCAAAGATACATTTTTGAACCCCGTTTCATTCTTGTATGAAGAGCCGATAAACCTCTTGAAACAGGAAGTCAGAGAACCGGCAATCTATACGGCGATAATTGCCGCTATTGCAACAGGAGCGTCGAGAATGTCGGAAATTTCGGGCAAGGTCGGCGAAGATACCAATGTTTGCGCAATGTATCTCAAAAATTTGATCAACTTGGGAATTGTGCA
>CAKSSN010000071.1 GCA_934489015.1 uncultured Clostridia bacterium | reverse complement strand
TTTATAGTGACAAAACGGATTCGCCACATCCGTAAAACCGCATAAACTCTATATCTTTGGAGTTTTGCACGTGGCTAGTAAAGATAAAAAAAGGAGAGATTTATTATGCCGATGCTTGATATGCCGGTTAATGAACTGGAAAACTACAATGGTATTTCACCATGCCCGAAGGATTTTGATGAATACTGGGACAAGGCGCTTGAGGAAATGAAGGCTGTTGAAACCAAAACGGAGCTTGTGAAATTTGATTTTCCGTCAAAATGCGCAGAGCTTTACGACTTGTATTTTACCGGAACAAAGGGCGCAAGAATACACGCAAAGTTTGCGCGCCCGAAAAACACCGACGGTAAAATCCCCGCCGTTATCGGTTTTCACGGTCTGGGCGGAGATTCGGGCGACTGGGTCGGACTTTTAAAATATGTGTCGCAGGGCTTTGCCGTTGCTTTTCTTGACGTCAGAGGGCAGGCAGGTCTTTCGGAGGATGCCGGAGGAGTAGGCGGAACAACGATTGCAAACCCGTTTGTAAGAGGTCTTGACGGCGATAAGCATGACCTGCTTATGCGTGACGTTTATCTTGATACGGCGCTTTTGGCAAGGATAGTTATGGGACTTGATTATGTTGACGAAAACAGAATAGGTGTTTTCGGCGGCTCACAGGGCGGCTGCCTTAGCGTTGTTTGTGCGGCGCTTGTGCCGCAGATAAAAAAATGCGCACCGACATATCCGTATCTTGCTGATTTTAAGCGTGTTTGGGAAATGGATCTCGATAAGGACGCATATGACGGATTAAGGTTTTATTTCAGAAGCTATGATCCGACTCATGAGCGCGAAAATGAGATATTTGAAAGACTCGGCTACATAGATATTCAAAACCTTGCAAAGAGAATAAAGGCAGAGGTTTTAATGTCAACGGGACTTCAGGATAATATTTGTCCGCCGTCTACGCAGTATGCGGTATATAACAAGATAAAATCCAAGAAAACACATATTATTTATCCTGATTTCGGTCATGAATGGCTGAAGGGAAATGATGATTTGGTGTTTGAATTTATGAGTGATTTATAATAGCAAAAGGAATGCATAAAAATGAAAATAACAATGGGATCGGATCACGGTGGACTGGAGCTTAAGCTCAAGCTCAAGGTTAAGAAGCATTTGCAGGAAGCGTTGGACAGAAAAAATGGCCGTCGTACCGGGCGGCAGAAGCGCTGTAACTCATGTGAGGGTTCTTGAGAGGTTCGGAAAATATACATTTTAATTGAGTGCGTTCTCGATACCGGAAGAACTCATCATATTAGAGTGCATATGGCGTATATCGCAAGACAAATTGTGAGCGACAGGCTTTACGGAGTGAAAAAGGAAGAGTTTAATTTAAACGGTCAGCTTCTTCATACTCAAAGTTTCGGATTTGTAAATCCCGAAACGAATGAGCAGATGCTTTTTACGTCTGATTTGCCCGATTATTTTGAACATGTATTGAGGTGCCTTAGAAATGGAAAAGGAAGCCGTAACGGGAATGGTAAATAATGCCTATAACGGTTATGCGATGCTCGACGTTGATGTAAGTGGCGCCGATTTGGTAACTGCTGTAGGCTTTGCGGTGGATATTGTCGAAGGACAATGTGTTTCCCTTACAGGCAGCTGGACAAATTCTATGCATTAAATATTAAATTTATAGTGACGAAACGGATTTGCCACATTCGTAAAATTGCATGAACTCTATATCTTTGGAGTTTTGCACGTGGTTAACATAAAAAAATTAAGGAGATGTGAAGATGAAAAAGTCTAAAATGATTGCCCCGATGATTTCAGCGGCAATGGCAATCCAGACATTGCCAATGCTTACATTGGCAGCCTCTGCGGAAATGGATGAATACCGTGTGGATTTTAACGGTATTGAGAGTATTTCTGACATTCCATCGCTTGGACTGAAAAACAGCGAAAATGCAGAGATTATTCAGGAGAACGGAAACGGAATCCTGAAGGTGAGCGGAGAACAGGTGATTTTATTCAATGCGCCGCAAGCCTATGAGGGAAAGGTTGTTGTTGAGTACAAGTTTAAAACAGAGGGAAGTGCATATCAGTCGGTAGGGGCTGGGGCAATCCCGTATTTTGTGTAAATGGAATGGTATAATATTGAAAATGTCAATAAATGTGCAGTCGAAATTTACCCAAAATTCTGAAACTGCTTTAATTCTTCAACCGGCATAACCA
>CAKSSN010000070.1 GCA_934489015.1 uncultured Clostridia bacterium | reverse complement strand
TCAAAATTATCTTATTTCCCGTAAGCTTAAAATTCCCCCATGCTCCGTCTACACTCCATATGCAGCTGAATTTATCCTTTATATACGGATTAAAACCAATGTAATTATTTGGCATATCAAATTCAAAGCCGCTTAAAATCGGCAAAAGCGCATAGCTTGCCATTGAGCGCGCATAATTGCTGCCGCACTCAAATTCATTCCACGGATTTCGTTTTTTTCCGTCAAATCTGTCACGCACCGCCTTGACAACGGTTTCGCCGTCGGAAATGCGACCTCTTGAACATAATAAGCCTGCAAATGCGTATTCAAATCCCGTCATAGTTTCCTCGCAGTAGGAAATCGGTATTTTCGGTTTTCTGCAGCCTTCCGGATAATCGCAGATAACGCTCCCCGACTCATCATTTAATGAAAATATTCTCCACGGATTTACATGATTTCTCATATTTTGCTTGAAATTATTTTTCATCATTTCATCCAGTGCCGATAAAATTTGCTTTTCATCAAATATATTTCCCAGTCCTATTATATCCGCGTGCCACTGTCCGAGCAGCTGATCTATCGAAGACCCCTCCCCTATCTGATATTTTATTTCTTTCGCTTCATCATTCCAGTAAATATCCGACGCATCGAAAGCGTCCGTTAAAGACTTATCGTCGATATTAATTTTCTGTATAAAATATCTGCCGTTAAATAAATTTTCCTTTGTCCATTTTTGTCCTTTTATGAATAATTCGGAGTATTCCTTTGATTTTTCTTTATCACCCAGAAAATCAGCCATTTCGGCAGCTGCCTTAAGAGCCGCCAGATACATTCCCTCAAGCCACGATGATGCTCCGAAAAGCTCCATGTCCAAAGTATGATGCTGCCGTCCTTCAAGCACTCCGTCCCGGTTTAAATCCCACGCGTCCTTATTGCTGTCACTCCATGCATATTCCAAAACCTTTTTTATGCTGCTCCAATTAGCTTTGAGCCATTCATTATCACCTGATATTTTCCACTCTCTGTACGCTTTGATTACGCTTCCCATTTGTCCGTCAAGACAAGCTCTGAAATCTGTCATCGGGCTTCCTAACGGCAGCATCAGACGAAATCCCATTCTTCCGTCCTTATCCGTACTGTATTTAAACTCAAGCTCTCTTATTGACCGCTCTAAGCGCGGGAACAAAAAGCAAAGGGCGTATGCATAATTCCAAACGTGCTGACAGGTGCCTTCACATGAGCCTTCATTTTCATGCACACCCTCCCAGCCGTAAAAAGAGCCGTCCTCAAGCCTGAGAACCGTCGGGGATTTTAAAACCGACAGATTAGACGCTATTGCATCAATAACCGGTTTTGATAAGGATGAGCCGTATAATTCGTTTTTAAACAAGGCGGTGCGCCTGTATAATTCGTCCCAATTTTTAATGGCATATACTGCTGATTCGGATGAATTTGCAAACATTGCAGCATAATAATTTTTCCACCCAAGCTTCTGTTCATCGTCTTTTCCCCAATATTTGCGATTATTCGGAATATTCCACGACAAAACAAATCTGACCCTTTCGATTTCACCCGGCATAATTTTTACCGTTGCCGAAACAGTTCCTGTATCAGAGTCGCCGTCCTCATCATAGCTTCTGTCGTTCAAATTTTCGCAGCTGTCAAATTCGCTCCAATATGTAACCACACCGTCGCGCCATTTGCCTCTGTACCAACACGTTTGTATATGCACATCTTCACAGTCGCTTGCAACACACAGCTCGCCGTAATCCGCATCATCCTTATCCGCGCCGCTGTATAGCTTCAAAACACGTATGCCGTCCGCAATTTCGCTCCTGTTGCGCGTAATCTTAAACGGATTTGCCACCGACAAGGCTGTTTGATATTCAATGGTTTCATCTGTTATATTTTTAATTTCTATTTCAAAAAATGCTGCCGGTATACTTGAATTGTCCTCGTCATTCGGAATAAAAGGATTAAAAGCAATCAGCTTTATTTCCGCCGGAAAGCCCTCATCCTTAAAATTCAGCTCGGCAATCGGAAATTCGCCGTTAAATTCCACGTGTCTGAAATGCGGGAATCCGCACATCGTATCTGTACTTGGACCAAATCCGTATCCGAAAAATTTTTCTTTTTGATATTGACCCATAAAATCCTTATTTAAATCTCCGTTTAAGACGTATGTAACAGGTTTGCCGCCTCTTACAGCCTTAATTGCAAAATGCGACTCACGGTTTGTGCTGCCCTTTGACGGACGGTTAAAAATTTCCCAATCTA
>CAKSSN010000069.1 GCA_934489015.1 uncultured Clostridia bacterium | reverse complement strand
TCGTGAACGCCAAGCACAAATTCAGCGCCGCCGACCGTTATTTGATTTACAATAATAAAGCCTTGATTTTTTCGCCACTCCATAATCAATCACTCCGTTTCTTTTTTGTCAGCTTGCCCAGCAGATATAAAACAACATATAAATATAACGCTCAACGCTCCACCTATTAAGCTCCCAAAAGAAATATAAGTATAAGTTTTAACATATTCATCGCTCCATTTCATTTTCCCGTTGTCGACGCCATTTATCAAGCAGCTTCAAGATAATTTCCTCCATTTTTGCTTTTGAATAGCTTTTCGGGAAGTATTTTTTTAATTTTTCCTCGCTAAGTGTGATTTTAACCGTTTCAGGTTTCTGTTCCATCATAATACTGTCAATTACGGCATTGCTCAAATTTCCCTCCTGATGGAATTTTCGCATTTTCCGTGCCTGTGCGATAGAGGGAGAGGTTTCCTCTTTTTCAATGGACTGCATAACCGCCGCTTGCTCCTTTGAACCGAGATAAGATATTTCAACGGCAGCGTTCATTGCAATTTGATTATTGTCCACCATATCAAGTATCGGATCTATGAGGTTGGTTAAGCGGATATATCGCTGAATTTGTCTTCCGCTTTCTCCTGTTTGAGTGCCAAGTTCATCTCTTGATTTTTGCTCCAAATAATTGTGGACAATTTGTCCACGATTTTCTTCCAAAGGTCTGCCAGCCTTTCTTTTCATAGCTTCCAGCTTCATCTGATAGGCGAATGCTTTCTCGCTCGGCAAGATATGTTCTCGTTGCAAATTACTGTCCACAAGAAGTATTGTTGCCGTGTCATCATCGAGATTTTTAACTACAACGGGAACATCGGTTATCCCGGCAAGCTCACACGCTTTTACTCTGCGATGTCCCGAAAGAATTTCATAACCGCCGTCCTTATGCAGTCTTGCAATTACGGGCGTTAATACGCCGCATTGCTTGATACTCTCTACAAGTGCGTCCATATCCTCGTCAAGTTTCACCTTGAACGGCTGCTCCGTAAACGGTTTTAATTCCGATATGGGAACAGGCTTAATTTCCTCGGTATTCCTTTGCTCGTCATTCTGAAAAATACTATCGTATGATTTCAGACTTATGTTTAGTTCGTTGCTCATTGTTCATAACCTCCCTTGTAAGATTTCTGTACGCATCGGCAACTCTGCCGTTTTTGTCATAACTGTAAATGCTTTTGCCGACCGCCGAGGTTTCCGCCGCTTTTATCGAAAGCGGTATTTCCGTTTTGAAAACCTTAATGTGGCTGCCATAGGTGTTTCGGATAAGCTGTGATATATCCCTTGCAAGGTTTGTCCGACCGTCAACCATTGTGAGAAGTATTCCGTTGATTTTAAGTGCAGGGTTTATCTGCCGTTTGACCTTTGCGACCGTGCCGAGCAGCTGCTCCAAGCCTTTTGCCGGGAGGAAGTGCGATTGCACAGGGATAATGACCTCATTTGCCGCCGTGAGTGCGTTTATTGTCAGCATACCGAGCGAGGGAGTGCAGTCTATCAGCACATAATCATAATTATCTTTAACGGTTGCAAGATAATCTTTCAGCACCCGTTCACGGCTCATAATGTTTACAAGTGCCGTTTCCATTCCCGATAATTCTATGTTTGCCGGAATAAAGTCCACGCCTTCTTTGTGGTGCAGTATGCCTTCATCTTTTGCAATAGGCTGTTCTCTGATAACCTTTTCCATAAGGCTTGAAATTGTAACCGATAACTCATCGGGGTTTGGATAACCCAAACACTGCGTCAAGCTGCCCTGTGCGTCATAGTCGATTAAAAGCACCTTTTTGCCCTCGTTTGCAAGTCCTATTCCTAAATTCACGGCAGTTGTTGTTTTGCCCGTGCCACCTTTCTGATTTGATATTGCGATTACTTTACTCATAAAAACCGTTCCTTTCATTTTCTAATCTTGTAATAATCTTTTCTCCGTCAAGCGGTGTTAAAGCACGAAACCACTCCGAACGGAAAAACCGCTTAATTTCTGCTCTTGTCTGCGGCGAATATGTATGTCTGTAATCTTTTACCGCTTGCAGAATTATGGCATTTGCCAGCAGCTTTATATTTTCCACACACACCGCCTCCGTTTCTCATATATTTGCCATATCGTGCTTAACCTTTGCCGAAAACCAATTATCCGCCGTTTCAAACGACCGATAAATCGTGGTAATTAAAAATGCCCGGATATTCCGGACATCTGATGTGTTGCTCCGCAGGGCGAAGTCTATATATTCAATATGCGA
>CAKSSN010000068.1 GCA_934489015.1 uncultured Clostridia bacterium | reverse complement strand
CTGTTTTTGGAGCATTGTGCGATAACTATCACGGTGACGCTCTTACTACTACGAGAGAGGCGTGGAAATCAGAAATTGGAATAATGCGTGATGTAGTTTCCAAACTGAATGACCGTGACGGGCAAATTATCTTTGAATATGATATACCGCGTTTAGGCAAAAGAATTGATTTAGTGCTCCTTTATCGTGGAATTGTTTTTTGTATTGAATTTAAAGTTGGCGAATCAAGAATACTTGAAGGAGATATTGACCAAGTATTGGACTATGCACTTGATTTAAAAAATTTTCACAAGTTCAGTCAAGACAAAGTAATTGTACCGATTTTAGTTGCTACAAATTTTCCAAGCAATTCTACGGATATTCGCATGTCAGTTTACGACGACAGGGTTGTTAATCCTCTCGTTACCGGAAAAAACGGCATACTTGATTTAATAACAAAAGTAGTATGCAAGTTTCCAAATGAGTCACCTGTAAATAGTAACTGGGTTATTAGCCCTTATGCACCTACACCGACAATAATTGAGGCTGCTAAAACACTTTACGAAAGTCACTCGGTGGAAAATATCACGAGGCATGAGGCTGATAAAGTCTCCACTGATGCAACGATTCAATATATTATAGATGTGATTCAAAAAAGTAAGGCAAATGGAGAGAAAAGCATTTGTTTTGTAACGGGTGTTCCCGGTGCAGGGAAAACACTGGTGGGGTTAGATGTCGCGGTTCGTCAAACGTATCAGGGTAACAATGAGCCGGTGGAAGATGAAGGCGCAGTTTATCTTTCCGGAAACGGTCCCTTGGTAGCAGTGTTAAATGAAGCGCTCGCACAAGATAATTATAAAAAATGCAGAGACAGAAATGAAAGAAAAAATCTTTCAGATTCTCGCCGCGAGGTAGGAAAATTTATACAGATTATTCATAGATACCGCGATAACATGTTAGCAAAAATAAAGAATCCTGTTGAAAATGGCGTTTTAGAGATTGATCCGGCGAAAGCTGTGGAGCAGGAAAAGGCGGGATATGGTGAAGTTGAACATGTTGCAATTTTTGACGAGGCACAACGTGCGTGGACTCATAAAAGAATTGCTAATTATCTCAAGAGAGGCGGTACCTACGGTAACAAATTAAAGGTTCCCAACTTCCCCATGTCCGAATCCGCCTTCCTAATTTGGTCTCTTGACCAACGTGAAGACTGGGCAACTATTGTATGCCTTGTTGGCGGAGGGCAGGAAATTCACGACGGTGAAGCAGGTATATCCGAATGGATTTATGCTTTAAATGAAAAATTTCCGCATTGGAAAGTTTATATTTCACCTAAATTGACAGAGCCTGAATATGCCGAAGGACAAGTAAATGAATTACTAAAAGAGAATAAAAACGTTACATATTCCGAAAACTTGCATCTTGGCGTTTCGTTGCGTTCCTTTAGGGCAGAAAAACTTTCTGCTTTTGTGCATGCTTTGTTAGCTGTTGAGCCTGAAAAAGCGGCAGAATTATACAATGAAATCAAGGACAGATATCCCATTGTATTGACAAGGGATATGAAGAAAGCCAAAGAGTGGTTACATAGCAAGGTGCGAGGAACAGAACGCACAGGCGTTCTTATAACAAAAGAATCTGCAAGATTTAAGCCATTGGGAATACACGTATTACCTTCTGGTGATGAAAATGCGGTACATTGGTTTTTAGATGATAAGGCTAACACGAAGTCATCGAATTACCTTGAGGATGCCGCAACGGAAATTCAAGTTCAAGGTTTAGAGCTCGATTACACTTGCTTGCTGTGGGACGCTGATATGCGATACAATGATAGAAAATGGCATTTTTATAAGTTCAATGGGACTACAAAATGGAATGAACAACTTCCAAACACCGAAAGCAAGCAAGAATTGTGCAAGTATATGCTAAATGCATATCGCGTACTTCTTACTCGCGCACGATCCGGAATGATAATATGCGTTCCTAAAGGTAATTCTAATAAGACTTTAAGTGGTTTTTGGGAGGATAGCACTCGTTTGCCGGAATTTTATGATGATACATATGAATATTTAAGGAGTTTGGGAATTGAGAAAATATGATAGAAGTAGTTGCAGCTCTTATATGGGATAAAGATAAATTTATGATATGTCAACGCCCGGCCCACAAAGAAAGAGGACTTTTGTGGGAGTTTGTTGGCGGCAAAGTTGAGCAAGGTGAGACCAAAGAAGAGGCGCTTGTACGCGAGTGTCAAGAAGAACTTTCGGTTACATTATCAGTTGGTGATGTGTTTATGGATGTTGTTCATGAATATCCTGATATTACCGTGCATTTGACTTTGTTTAACGCAACTATTGCCG
>CAKSSN010000067.1 GCA_934489015.1 uncultured Clostridia bacterium | reverse complement strand
TTGTCATAAAGCTCATTGCGTACCTGCTTTTTTCGTTGATCGTTATGCTGCTCAGCATTGTTATAAGCAACTACGCGGTCATGTGCTTTGGATCGGCCTGCGTTTATATTCTTAACATCGCTCTGAACAGCTTTAGATATACGAATTCAAATAATCCGCTGAAAATAATAAATCTTGTATCTGTTACAGCGGTAACTCCGCTTTATGAACGCTATCGTGCGTTCGATCTGTTTGGCGAGTTTGTAAATGTGACTTCATTCACGGTTGTGCTCTACCTTTCCTTGATATTTGTCTTGGCGATTATGATCGTGTTTTCGTATTGTCATTTCTTTACACATCAGGTGGGGACAGTTCCGGCAGCCGTGAAAAAGCTCAGTTCGCTTGCGGGGCGGATAAAAGGAGCCTGCATTTCAAAGTGTATCCGGCGTACTCACATGGAGAGTTCTGGCTCGATATCGCTTTTCCGTCACGAATTTTACAAGATGATGATCGCAACCAAATATATATGGCTGGTCATACTGCTGCTAATATTAAAAGTGAATCTGTCGAATCTTACGATGAAATCGATCGACTCATACAGCGAAAGAAGATACTACGAATATATGACGATTCTGTCGCAAAAGACGATGTCTGAACAGGATCGATTTCTGCTTGAGGAAAGAAGCAGGATCGAGCTGACTCTTGAAAAATACGATGAAATGAGAGAGCTTTACGCCGAAGACATAATATCATATGAAGAATACAGCGACTATCTTCTGGAATATAATTACGCTTCAGCCAACAGCGGCATCTTCAATAATATAGAAAGGCACAAGGATTATATCAACGCGATGTCAGAGGCAGGTTACGACGCGGACTTCGTTTATGATACCGGATGGAAGCAACTGCTGATCGGAGATTTTGACTGGACGCTGTTTATGGCTTTGGTGCTTATCTGCTCGAATATATTTGCCTGCGAATACGATAAAGGATCATCAAACGACGGATTTGCTCAGATACTCCGTACAACGAAGCAGGGCAGAAATCGGACGATCGTCATAAAATATCTTGCTTTGTTGCTATTTACAATCTCGGTGTTTGCAGTATGGAATGCAGTGGATTTTTGCAGAGTGTCAATGAATTATGAACTTCCCTGCATAAGTTCATCAATCCAGTCGATAGACTCATTTGCCGGATTTTTACCGAATATCAGCATTGGTGGATATCTTGTCTGCTATTATATGACAAAGCTTGCCGCGGCGATAATTCTGGCAAGTCTTGTATTTGCGCTGTCAGCAATAATGCATAGGGTGGTTCAGGTCATAATTATAACGTCTGCGGTCACGATACTGCCGATGTTACTTGGAAAGATCGGATTCCCGGTTTTGTCAGAGGTGGATTTTGCGGGACTGATGACAGCGACTCCGATGCTGAGACGGAACTTTTATATACTTGGATATCTTGCTGCGTGTATTGGATTTTGTGTAGGGCTTAACTATTACGCTTGGAGGAGGTGGAATCATGGTGTTAAGTATAAAAAACGCAAGCAAATCCTACGGCACAAACCTTGCGCTTGATAGCTTCACCGCGATACTCGAACCTGGCATCTACGCCCTCCTCGGACCGAACGGCTCCGGCAAATCGACTTTGATGAACATCATCACTGACAACCTCAAAGCCGATTCGGGAGAGATCACCTATACAAGCGACGATGGCGTGAGCGAAAACGTTCTCAGAATGAGCGTCCGTTTTCGAGAAAAGCTCGGCTTCATGCCGCAGTATCCGGGACTTTATCCGAACTTCACTGTCGAGCGATTCATGTGGTATATGGCAGCTCTGAAAGGTCTGCCGAAAGAAAAGGCGAAGAAAGATATTCCCGGAATTCTCGCCGCCGTTGAGCTTGACGATGTTCCAAGACGTAAAATCGGCGCGCTGTCCGGCGGTATGAAGCAGAGATTAGCACTTGCACAGGCGGTTTTAGGTGATCCGGAGATTCTGATTCTCGACGAGCCGACCGCGGGACTTGACCCGAAACAGCGTATCTCCATCCGGAACTACATTTCGAAGATCGCGTTCAATAAGATCGTTATCATAGCGACTCACGTCGTTCCGGATATTGAGTTTATTGCACGGGACATTATCATGCTGAAAAATGGCGTTATCGTGGACAACGCCCCGCCGCATGAGCTGACGCGGAAGATTGAGGGAAAGGTCTGGAATGTTCCTTGCCTTGAATCTGAAGTACAGTCGATGCAGGATAAATTCCGGGTGACAAACATCGCACGGGACGATGAGAATGGGGATGTGCTGCTAAGGGTGCTTTCGGAGGATATGCCGACAATGACTTCGAAAAATGTCACTCCGACGCTTGAAGACTATTATTTGTATGTATTCGGAGATACTGTAAGTACAACATAATGTGACTTTTTCGCTCTCCATAGCCAACAATGAGCGATCCGCTGTAGCAATTGAAGCGCAAACTCAGACAGCTCCGGAATCATAGACTCATACAACTGAATAAGTTAAACGC
>CAKSSN010000066.1 GCA_934489015.1 uncultured Clostridia bacterium | reverse complement strand
CTCGATGACAGCGGAAGAATTTCTTGATTTTATGCGGAAGAACAGAAGGACTGTCCCCAATGAAAAGCGTATAGCTACTATTGTATATTATATGTACTAAAAAAACTTCTACCACATAATTCTGATTATGTGGTATTTTCTTTTTCAACAGCGTAAAAGTCCTAATCTCTGTACTTGTCTACGGCAAATTTCCCAAGTTTCCATTGTATAAATACGGGTGGTATTTACCGATGAATGACCGAGTATATCCGCAAGCCGAACAATATCTTTTTCAATCGAATAAAAGGTACGGGCGAAAAGATGACGGAGATTGTGAGGGAAAACCTTTCCCTTGTCTACATTTGCGCTTTCACAAAGCGATTTCATCAGCTTCCATATATTCGTTCTGTCAAGCGGTCTGCCTGTTTTCGTAACGAAAATACTGCCGCTTGATATTTTTTGCTCCGCCGCATATTTTTTCAGCATCCTGCAAAGCTCTTTCGGAATGATGATAACGCGCAGCTTGCCTTTCATATTGACATCTGCCCGCCCGTCTTTGAGGACTTCAACCGTGATATATTTTAACTCGCTTACACGGATTCCGGTTGCACATATCGTTTGCATAAGCAAATTCAGCTTTTGATTGCCCTCTGCTTTTGCAGCCGCAAGCAGTCGGTCGTATTCCGCCTTTGTGAGCTCCTTTTCATTCTTTGCGAAAATCTGTTTTTGAATTTTCAGATTTTTCACCTTTAAGCCGTATTCGCCGATAAAATCAAAAAAGCTGTTAAGTGATGAAAGTATGGAATTAACGCTTGCCGGAGCATACTTTGAAATAATATACTCTTTATATCCCAAAACCTTTGTTTTGTTTAGCTCCGCACCGCCGAGCCAACAACCAAATACGGTCAGGTCACGGATATATTTTTCAATCGTGGCCTTGCTCTTTTCCTCGTCAATCAGGTATTCTTTGAATTTCTTTATAATTTTGTTTGTGATTTTTTTCATTGTCTGACAACTCCTTTTTATTTTTCTCACTATATTATATTTTACCATTAACATAGTAATATACTTCTGAGCTGTCAATGATTTGTCTGCATTTCATCATATTAAATATCAGTATGCGGCAAGTGTGCCGCTTTTTTGTCAGCTATGCTCATAAATGCCCCCTTTCGGTTTTCTTACCTTATAAACAAACAAAGTATGAAAAAAACAACTTTTTCCGCAAAAAAAGTTGTAAAAAAATAAGTTGAGTTGTTTATAAGTAAAAAGGGAAAAACTTGCGTTTTAAGAGAATAGCAAGCAAAGCGAGTGAGTACCCACTCACGATTTTTACAGCGGTCATTTTTCTAAAATTGCCGTAAAAATATTTTTGGGATATTCCCAAACCCTTTAATCTGAAAATGCGGAGGCTTTTATGAAAAACAGGAAAAGAAATATACAACTGAAAATATGGGTAACGGCAGAGGAACGAAAGCTGATTGAACATAAAATGTCGCTTGTACCGACAAATCAAATCGGGGCATATTTGCGGAAAATGGCGATTGACGGATATATCATATACACCGACACAAAAGACATTCAGGCTATGAATAAGGAATTGCAGCGGATCGGCAGAAACATAAACCAAATTGCAAAGCGTGTTAATTCCACAAGCAGCATATATCAAGCAGACATTGAGGAATTGAAAGGGGATTTACAGAATATATGGCGGTTACAAAGAACCATCCTATCAGCTCTACGCTGAAAAAAGCAATTCAGTATATCTGCAATCCCGAAAAGACAAACGGAACGCTGCTTATCGACTCTTACGGCTGCACACCCGAAACTGCCGATATTGAGTTTGAATGGACGAGGAAAAAGGCAAAGGACAACGGCAAAGAGAGTCATCTTGCAAGACACTTTATACAAGCCTTTGAGCCGGGTGAAACAACGCCGGAACAGGCTCACGAAATCGGAAAGAAATTAGCTGATGAAATTCTGGGCGGCAAGTACGAATACATTTTAAGTACGCACATTGACAGGGGGCACATTCATAACCATATCATTTTTAATGATGTAAATTTTGTTGATTACAAGCACAGTCATATCAATAAAAAATGGTATTACGATACACGCAAAATAAGCGACCGACTTTGTGAGGAATACGGGCTATCGGTTATTCCGCAGAATGAGAATACGGGCAAGGGATATTATGAATACAAACAGGAAAAGCAGGGCGTCAGTTACAAGGCACAGCTTAAAGCGGATATTGACAAAGCTGTCCGAAAGTCGCTCGATTATTCCGATTTTCTGCTGCGTATGGAAATCGCCGGATATGAAGTAAAGCAAGGTAAACATATCTCATTCCGAGCCGCAGGGCGAGAACGGTTTATACGGAGCAAAACTCTGGGCGGTTATTATACAGAGGATTCTATAAAAGAACGCATTTCAAAGAACGCTATACACCGACCGAAAAAAGAAAGCCGGCGTATCAACCTTATTATCGACATTCAGAATTGTATCAAGGCACAGGAAAGCAAAGGTTATGAGCATTGGAGCAAAATATATAATCTGAAACAGGCAAGCCGAACACTTAATTTCTTAACAGAAAATAATCTGAC
>CAKSSN010000065.1 GCA_934489015.1 uncultured Clostridia bacterium | reverse complement strand
CAGACAGACTGAACGATTTAGATATCTTCTAAATTGTTCAGTTTTTTTGCGCCTTTGCGTGCTTTTGAGATTTCCGATTTCAGAAGGATTTGTATAGATATCCCCTGTTTTCGGACAGGACTTGAACGGGAGACGCCCCCAAAAAGAGGGTTTTGAAGTACTAAATTTGAAAAAATTTCGCATCGAAAGTTGTGATGAACAATATAGATAGTTCCGTAAATAAACTGGATTTGAACGGGGGATACGAGACTATTGAACAATATAGATTTGTTTCAATTCGGATGGGATTTGAACCGGAGACAATTAAATAAAATAGATATACGAGGATAGTTTCTATAAAAAGAGATTATCCTCTTTTTTTATATCAAAAACATAATGCAAGGAGGCATCCGAAATGGATAAGAGAAATTTATTGTTAAGGGAAATTGTAAAGAGGCTGCCGGAGAAAGAGGGGGTTATTTACGAATTCAAAGATGACAGGGTTAATGTATTTGCAGACGGCGAATTGATGCTGCATATCCGTCAGTCGGGAGGTGTGTCATATCCGGTAAATGCGGTTCCCGATGAAAAACGAAATGAGCTTCATAATATAATTTGCAAAACAGCAGATAAGGTAAGAGAATTTGTAAATGCAATGGAGTATGCTCCGAAACTTGCGGCAGATGGTCTTACCGAAGATTACAAGAAGCTGCTTGAATACAACGGTGTTGTTCTTGCCGGCACAATTACAAGTTCCGATGAGTATAATTTTACGACATGGAGCTACAAAAATAATTCATTGGATCACGGACATTATTACATGAGCGATTATATGGGCGCGAAAGAAGATTTCGTAAAACGGTCAGAGCTGATGCATGGAAATCAAATATATTCAGCAGACGAGAGAGTTGAAATGGCAAGGTGTATTGAGGATACGTTAATTGAACACGATGGGTTATGCGCGGAAAAACAAGAAATGCTCAGTAATTTGTATGAAAAGATTGAGGAGAGTGTTCCGGATTTCAATGAGCGTTTGGGAAAAATGATGGAAATGGACTATAACAGAGAAAAAGGACAGCAGGAAGAAACATCAGATGCGCCGGCAGAAGAATCGGTACAAGAGCCAACAATATGAGGAGGGAGTGGAAATGTTTTCAGCCAATTTTAGATTTGAGGAAAATCAAACAACTATAAAATTTCCTTGTGATGAGGAATATCTGTCGGTAAGATTTAATGAATTGGGAGTTGCAGATAAGCTAAAAACAAGCCAGTACATGACAGGAACAGACTATACTCCGTTAAAACGACTTTTAACAGATTTTGTAGATGTCGATGAACTGAACTTTCTTGCAAAGCGCCTTGACAGTTTTGATAATAACGAATTAAACATTTTTGAGGCTGTGTGTGAAGCAAGACTGTCGCGCAGTGTAATGGATATGATAAATGTTACATATAACATAAACAATTACACACTTGTGCAGGATATGAGCAGTATGGAGAGTATAGGCAGAATACATTTTAAGGCAGTACATATCGGATGGAATCCCGGCGAAATGGATAATGTTAATCTTGCAAAAATCGGAAGGGAGCTTATGAATTCAGGAAAAGGTAAAATGACTGAAAAAGGAATGCTCTTTGAACATGAGGGGGCGAGGTTCATAAATGAATATGACGGTCATACTTTCCCTGAATACTGTTACGATTGCTCTAAAATGTCGGCTGTATTGGAAAGAGGCGGACTGAAAGAATATGTATATCTTCCGACGCAATCGCTTTCGATAGACAAGGCATTAAAACGGCTTGGAACAACCAATATAGCCGAGTGCAGCGTTGACATTAAGGAGATAGAGTTGGACAATTTGTGGTTTGAAAAAATCAGTGATGTTGCATCAAACGAAAATCTCTATGCGGCGAACAATGTTATGTGGGCAGTTGAAAAAGCCGAAAGAAATAATGAGCTTGATAAATTAGAGGCCGTTATTGAATTTGCGGGCAAACATGACAGTGCATCGATTATAAAGCTTCAAGAAAACATGGATAATTTCCGATATTATGATAATGTGTATGATGCAGAAAGCCTGGGACGTGCCTTAATAGATGAAAATGAAGATTATCACATACATTCGGATATTGCGGATTTCTTTATGTTTGAGCAATATGCGGAGGCTATTATGGATAACAATGACTGCAAATTCTGTGATAACGGTGCAGTTTTGTTGGAAGGAACGACACTGGTTGAAATATTAAATGAAGATAATCAGTCCGAAGAAATTACGATGGGGGGAATGTGATATGAGAGTTTTTGCGGTGCAGATTGATGATGACTTGTTTGATGCAATAACCGAAAGAGTTAAAGAGTTGGGTACTACAAAGAGAGGATATATAGAATCCTTGACCTTAAAAGAACTGCGGGAATCACAGGAGGCAAAACAAACAGCACAGTCGGAATCAGATCAAGAGAATAAAGAAAACCGGAATCAGCCGAAGATGTGGGATGCAAAGGAAGTCAGCGAGGCAATAGACAGCTTCATCGAAAAAAATAACAGAATTCCGACACAAAAGGAGTTTAAGAACGAAAACGGACTTCCGTCATATAAAGCGGCAGGTCGGGCGCTTGAAATATCGCCGGCGGAATATATGAAAGCAAAGTATGATGAGCTTGCGGGCGAACAGGTTCAGGAGTCCGAATCGTTACCGGAAAAAGAGCAGGATATTGATGAAGATTGCGGAATGCTGATGGGAGG
>CAKSSN010000064.1 GCA_934489015.1 uncultured Clostridia bacterium | reverse complement strand
GATACACTCTGTGCGTCGGCGGGCTTTGGATTGATTATCGATATGGCGGCGGACAGACGCGATTCGGGCATGGGCTATGACGAGCTTTGCAAATGGATAGAGGATAACAAAAAAACCGTTCATCACTGGTTCTTTACAACCGACCTCTTTCATCTCAAAAGAGGCGGCAGAGTCACCGCAACGGCGGCCATTGCCGGGACTGTTCTCAGGATATGTCCGCTTATGCACGTTGATAACGAGGGCAAGCTCACCCCCGTTGAAAAGGTTCGCACCAAAAAGAAAGTTATCGAAAGAATCGTTGAGCGTATGAAAGAAAACGCGGTCGGCGGCACAGATTATAACGGAAAGTGCTTTATATCAAACTCGGCGTGTTATGACGATGCGCGCGAGGTTGCCGACAGAATTGAGGCAGCTTTTCCAAAGCTTGCCGCACCCGTTATGATAAATGATATAGGAACGGTTATCGGAAGCCATACCGGCATAGGTACTGTGGCAGTATTCTTTGTCGGCGGCGACCGTGATAAAAATATTTAGCCGCAAAATCGGTAGAATTCCGATAAAAGGGGAGAAGTGTCCGACAGCTGTCTCTGCTCGGTACTTAAACAAATCGTCCGCGCAAGTTATGCGCGGACGATTTCAGACCGCTGACAAAGTTAAAGTCAGCGGTCAAATTTTTTGTAAAAAACCTTTTCAAATTACGCGAAATATGGTATAATGTAGGTATAGAAAACAGCGTAATAATGGGGTGTAGAAATGCTTTTGGAAGGAACAAACCGACAAATAAAAATGGAGTTTGTATGTATAGAGGATTTGGTACCGAAAGACCATATTTTAAGAAAGATAGATAAATATATTAATTTTTCGTTCATAAATGATTTGTGCAGACCATATTACTGTGAAAATAATGGACGACCGGCAATAGAGCCTGAAATAATGTTTAAAATGCTTTTCATAGGATATTTGTTTGGCATTAGAAGCGAAACAAGACTTGTAGAAGATGTAAAGGTAAACATAGCATACAGATGGTTTTTAGGCTATGGTATAGAAGATAAAATACCTGATGCAAGTGTAATATGGCAAAACAGGTTAAGAAGGTTTAACGGAACAGATATTCCGAGGCAAATTTTTGAGAATATATTGAAACAAGCAATAGCTCACAACCTTGTAGATGGGAAAATACTTTACACAGACAGCACACATCTGAAAGCAAATGCGAACAAAAACAAATTTGTAGAAGATACAGTTAAAGTAGAGGCACAAGAGTATATAAAAGAATTAAATGCGGCAATTAACGAAGACAGAGCAAAGCATGGAAAGAAACCCTTGAAATTTGATGAAACCCCTAAAAAACCTGATGATGAAGATGATGAAAACTACTTTGATGACGATACGCCGACCAAAACAATTAAGAAAAGCACAACAGATCCCGATAGTGGGTTTATGCACAGAAACGGAAAGCCACAGGGATTTTTTTACCTTGACCACAGAACAGTAGATTCAAAGTGCAATATCATAACAGATACCTTTGTAACTCCGGGAAATGTAAATGATGTAAAACCATATAGAGAAAGACTTGAATATCAGATAGAGAAATTCGGATTTAAAGTAGAAACCGTAGGGCTTGATGCAGGTTACAATACTTCTGCAATATGTAAGATGTTGCTTGAAGATTTTAAAATACGGGCAGCAATGGGAAAAAGACGAGGATGTCATCAAAAAGGCAAATACGGAAAATACAAATTTAAATATATCCCCGATTGGGATGTGTATATCTGTCCGGAAAGAAATTATCTTGAATATGTAACCACAGACAGAAACGGTTACAGAGAATATAAATGCAAAAATGACAGATGTGCAAATTGTCCAAGACGGGAGGAATGTTTAAGTGAGAAGCAAAAAACAAAAAGCCTTCGCCGTCATGTGTGGGAAGATTATAGGGATGAGGTATATGTATTCACACATACTGACGAGGGTAAGGAAATATACGCAAAAAGAAAAGAGAAAATTGAGCGTAGCTTTGCAGAATCAAAAGAACTGCATGGTCTGCGCTATTGCCGTATGCGCGGGAACGAAAGAGTTTCCGAACAATGCTTGCTTACTGCAGCGGTACAGAACATGAAAAAGATTGCAAATATCCTTTGGAGGAGGGATTTGCACTTTTTATCGACAAAGATTAAAAATTTAATATGTATGACAAAAACCCACCTGAAAATGGTGGGTTTGTCAGTAATCTGAAATCGTCCGCGCAAGTTATGCGCGGACGATTTGTTTTTAAACGGACGTAATCGCGGCGGAATACTCTTTTTTATCGAGCGGCGGCGGCAAAGGCTTTTCGCTTATAATATAATCAATGTCGCGCACTGTACAGATAGCGTTGACGTATGACTTGCCGATTTTGCTGCTGTCACAGAGCAAGACTCTCTTTTCGGCGTGCCTGAGCATTATGCGCCGAACCCAATTTTCCTCCACCGAAAAATCGGTTGCACAACCGTCAACGGTCAAGCCGCGGCAGGAAAAGAACAAAAGGTTTGCCGTATAACGTTCAATAATCGAATAAGCCTCAGGACCGACAAGCGACATACACGAGGTTATAAGCTCGCCGCCCGTGGCCAAAACCTTTATCCCGTGTTCGCCTGCGGATTGCATCAGTTTAAGACCGCTTGTTATAACGGTAAGATTCTTTTTGTTTGCCAAAAACGGAATTATATTGTATGCGCTCGTTGACGCGTCAAGCAGGATAACATCTCCGTCATTGACAAGCTCGGCGGCGGCTCTGCCCATTTTCGACTTTGCCGTACCATGTTCAAGTTCGCGCAGTATAAACGGAATTTTCGAATCGGCCATACTGCTGTTATTTAAAACCGCTCCGCCGTGCGTTCGATGTATAAGCTGCATCTTTTCAAGATTAGCAAGGTCACGGCGGATTGACGGGCGG
>CAKSSN010000063.1 GCA_934489015.1 uncultured Clostridia bacterium | reverse complement strand
GGTTTTCGGCGAAATTTGAAAATGTTGAATAATTTATTGGTTCCGCTCGATTTAACGCTTTGGGGATATTTGGTTGTTTGCAACCATTTTATTTTGCTCTGTAGGGGGCTCTGCTCCGCCCGATTTAGCGCTTGCGAGTGTTTACTCTATTTTATGCAGCTTTTTTTGTTTATTACACCCGTTTTAGCATTTGCAAACGTTTACTGTTTTGCTATATTCTTTGTTCGCTTGTAGGGGCGGATAATACAAAGAAAATAAGACATCAAAAAAAGAACGACTGTGTGTGCAGTCCGGACAGAGCACAACTCATTTTCTACAGAGCAACAAAAAAGCGGCTACTGAAAGCAAGCGCCGCGAAAAATCAATAAATATCATATTCAATAAGTCTTTTTCTGTTTTTTATGTACTTATAAAGGAAAAAATACAGCAGAAGAATTACCGCAAGTGCAGCCGGAACGGCGCAAAGCACATATTTATTTGGGAACAAAATGCAGGCAACAACCGCGCAAACCGTAAAATAAATAGGTGTTGAGATCAGAAATTCGGGCATATGTCTCGGCTTCAGCTCATGTTCACAAACGTGATCCGATATTTCGAGCATAGCAATATTGTATATAAATACAAAAAGCGCCAGAGAACCTTTTACATATTTACCGTCATATAAAAACGCGCCGAGAAGAATATATATCGAAACGATTGCAAACACCGACGCAACAGTTCTGTACATACGAAAAAAAAGATTTAAAAATTTTGTTTTAACCTTTGCATATTTACTGATAACGTGCCACACGTACCAGTCAACAAGCGTTGTCATTCCGTCGCTCGTGAAAGCGAAAACAACATTTTTTTCGTTAAGCAGCTTCGGGTCAACATCGCCCATATAGTTTTGGGTTTCAATCAATGTGCCGTCTATATTAAGGTCGAGCAGGGTAGGATAGAATGTTTTATCCCCCTTCGGGACTTCATTTTTTTGTACAATGAAATATTTTTTCCTCATTAGAATTATCCTTCCGAAATAGAAGCTTGGAGTTTTTGCCTGCCTTGCCCTCCGAGCGTTCATCGGAGGACAAAACAGGGCTTTTGCGTCCTTTTATTTACGAAAGGCGCGACTATCCGCAAAAATTTACGAATATATTTGTATGTATTTCGCATGTCCGATCATGGCCAAAGGTATGCAAAGAAAGAATAAAGATGCATTACAATCGAGAAAAAAGTAAATTTAAACATCATATGATTTCCTTATGCAGTCCGACTAATCCCACCACTGTTTCTGCTGACATCTCAGCTTAAGCAATTTTTCAGCGTACAGCTCGCAAGCTAATTCAACAACAGACACAGGTACTTCAAAGTACTCGGCGATTTCCCATTTTTCACAACAGCCGTCCAAAAGCGCACATTTAAGCTCATCAAAGGGAATAAGTGTTTCAACTTCCCATTTGTTGGCTTTCGCTTCGCATTGATCGCGCAGCTGAAAATCCGACTTTCCGGTATAAAAAGCGTTACGCATGCAGTGTCCCAATTCATGCGCAAGAAGTTCTTTTTCCTCCGGAGATGAGCTGAGCAAGTCAGCGTCGATTCCAATGCTGCCGGGAACGGACATTGATCTTATGGGACTAAGCGGGAAATGATATACCGAAATATCGTTCTTGTCGGCAATTTCATAAAGCTTAGTTAGCTCCATAAAAATTAATCTCCCCTTTGCGATTTAGTAAATTTAATAAAGTCGAGGACTCTTTTCTGCTCTTCGGGCGTAAGATCTCTGACCTCGCCTATCAAAGCAAACTCCTCGTCTTTAAGCTGACTGCCGGCAAAAGAAAACCTATTATCATCACGACCAAGCAGATAGTCAATTGACGTATTGAAGAAGTCCGCAATACGCTTAAGCATATCCGTATCGGGTGTTCTGGTACCGCTCTCCCAATTACCTATTGTTCCGGCGGAAATGTTAAATATCCTGGCGAACTCAGTTTGAGTTAAGCCATTTTCTTTTCTCAATTCCTTTAGCTTTTGCGAAAACATACAAACCCCGCCTTTCAATAACATAATAACATATTACCTAAAATATTGCAAGCCTTTTTTGAAAATTTTTTCTAAATCTCACAAATTGACGAGAATACTATTGACAATACTTTCGATATGTGATATTATATTCTCACAATATGAAAGGAGAGGCGTAATTATGCTATATTCCAATAATTCAATAGGAGCGATTTGCGCGTGCGAAAGGGAGCGGACAGGCTGCTGGGGCGATGAGAGCGGTATGGCGGCTGAGGATTTTCCGACAAACGAATTTTACGCGCGATATTTGAAAGGAGAGATTTACAATGGGAGAAAAGGGCGGAAACTGGGTGAAGCTTCACAGAGAAATAACCGACAGCTTCGTGTTTGACGATGCGGAAATGCTGAAGCTGTGGATATATTTGCTTTGCAATGCGGCGTATTTGGAGCGCGATGTTTTGTGCAAGGGGGCGCTTGTTCATCTTTTGCCGGGCGAACTTATTATAGGCAGAAATCATCTTGCTCACGTTCTGAATATTTCTCCGAGCAAGATTTACAGAAGTTTGAAACGACTTCAGAAAGCGGAAAAAGTCCGACAAATTTCGACAAATAAATTCACCAAAATAATTTTACTCGGCTGGGATAAATTGCAATCGGAACCAAACAGCAAACGAACATCCGGCGGACAGGCGGCGAACAGCGGACGGACAGCTGACGAACACATTATAAGAAATAAAGAAAAGAAAAAAGGGGAAGAATTTGATTTGTTAAAAAACAATTTTCCTTCCGATGAGCTCGAAAGGCTTTCTTGGCAGGCAACGGAGAGATGTAGAGAGACTTTGTAGGTGATGAGTGGGGTTTTTCTTTGTATGTGATGAGGGGGAGTTTGCTTTGTAGGTGATGAAAGGGAGTTTGTTTTGTAGGTGATGAGTGAGAAAGATTGTCAGGCAAGGCGCGTTTGCTTTGCTGATTATCAGGCAAGACGCAAAATTATGTTGCTTTGTAGGGGATTTGCGATGAAGATTGTAAGGTAAGGCGTGTAAAGGTATGTTTGCTCTGTAGGAGATTTATTTTGAAGATTATCATGTAAGACGCAAAGGTATTTTTGTATTGTAGGGGATTTGTGATGAAGATTG
>CAKSSN010000062.1 GCA_934489015.1 uncultured Clostridia bacterium | reverse complement strand
GTGCTACATTAAGACAACATTATCGGAGCTCAAAAGCCCTCATCTTTGAGGAGGGTGGCATTTCCGTAGGAAATGACGGGTGGAGTATAAAAAAACAAGAATAAAACGCCACCGAAAAATAGGCAGAGTACAAAAGCCTTGCCGGGCTCTCTCCCGCCGAGCCATGCATAAAAAAAGCGTATGTCACATATATATTTTTCAACCATGTTGTCGCTGCGCTCCTTCTCGTATAAATATTCTTTGAAGCTCGCTATAATTTCGTCCGTAATTTTTCTCATTGTATCAACATCCTTTCAAGATTATATTTTACCATAGTCTGAAAAATATTCTTAAAAGGCATATAATTAAAGGCATATTGCCAAAAAACAATATGCCTTTACATGAATATAATAATCATTTTTACTATAATATTTAGGTATCTCCCCTGTAAGAAACCCTTTGGCTTCAGGCTGTAGCAGACTTTGTATATTTCGATAATTATTTCAAAACATAATCTTCAATCGTGCCTATCGGATGTGCCACATTTTTATCAAACAACACAATATTTTTTCCTACACTCGAAACAGTGTTTTCATATACGATTCCGGAATAACCCAGAGATATATAATACTGAGCCATTGTCTGAAAAGGAGCATACATTAGTGTTTCATCATCTGTTTCACTTATAGGTTCAAAAATCTGCTCAAAAAGTAACTTGGTATATGTGTAAACGCCCCATTCAGTAAAGATTTTTTTGAACTCATTTGCATTAAGCTTTGGGATAAAACCAAGAGCCACCGCGGCTTTTCTAATTTTTTTCACTTGTTTTTGTCCATATTTCTCCAAGTGAGAATTCAACTCTTCATATGGAATATCATCAGCGATTGTTAAATCAACTAGTTTTAAATCCAAGAAACTATCTTCAAAAGAAAAATGACAAAATCCAAATCTATTTCCCTCTCTTGCTCCGCATTCTGCCTGTGAACACTCATGTATATCAGCCTCATTTCCCAAAGATAAATAAAGCCATTCAAATTCCGGAGGACTAAATCTGTTATCTTTTTTGATAAACTCTTTTTTAGGGATAAAACGCTCATAATCTACAACTTCTTTTTCATCCAATATAGTTCCTCTACCAACTAATAAACCATCCAAGTTTTTTATTTGTATTGTAATATAATTAATTCCTGAATGCTTATAAAACAAATCATTATACACCTTCAAAAAACAATAGCCTTTTGCTTTTTCTACTTCATTAAAAGAAAACATTTTCTTTGCTAAAGCATCTCGAAATTCTGACCAAGTTTTTCTGATTGTCATTTCATTTTTTTAATGTCACTAAAATCAAACATCTGGTTCTCCATGCAACCTCACTCCTTCCATAACATCTAATCCACAGTCTAAACCGTATGACCATTTCCAGCAGATATGTTTTCATATAAAATATCGCTACTCAAACAAGCCCGGAAATACGCCATTTTTTGATCTTTATTTATCTTTTCTTATCATCAAACAAACCGTCTCCACATGAACAGTATTGGGAAACATATCAACTCCGCACACTCTATTGATTTTATACCCGTTTTCGCCGAGAAATTTCAAATCGCGTGCGAGTGTTGCGGGATTACACGACACGTACACAATTTTTTCGGGCCCGGCGCTGCAAATGCTTTTAAGCGTTATTTCATCGCTTCCCTTTCGCGGCGGATCGAGGATAACCTTATCGGGAGCTATGCCGCTGCCGATAAGCTTCGGCACGACCGTTTGCGCGTCGCCGACATAAAAGCTGCAGTTTTCAACGCCGTTATTTTCGGCATTTTCCCTTGCGTTTTCTATAGCGTCCGGCACGATTTCAATTCCCGAAACGCTCTTTGCATACCTTGACGCCGCAAGCGATATTGTGCCTATTCCGCAGTACAAATCAAGCACGTTATCGCTTTTTTTAATATCGGCAAACTCAATCGCCTTATTATAAAGCTTCTCCGTCTGAATAGGATTTACCTGAAAAAAGCTGTTCGGCGATATTTCATAATCAAAGCCGCAAAGCTGCTCCTTTATAACCGCTCTCCCGCTCAGCACCCTGTTTTCCCCTCCGAGCACAAGATTTGTTTTTTCCTTATTGATATTTAATATAACGGATTTTATACTGCTATCCGCTTTTTTAAGCAGCTCGCAAAGGCGTTTTTCATTTTTAAGGCAGTCTGCATTTGCCGATATAACCGCCATCGTTTCACCCGTTTTAACGGCGCTTCTTATAAAAAGCCGCCTTATCGCTCCACTGTGCGTTTTTTCGTCATATGCCTTTTCTCCGCACTCCGACATATATTTAAGCAGCGCCGATATTATTTTTTCTCCCGAATTTATCCCGAGCGGGCAAAAGCCGAGCGGCACAATATCATGACTTTTAATTTTATAAAAGCCGCAGACTGTTTTTCCACCGCTTGTTCCCACCGGGAAAACCATTTTATTTCTGTAGCCGAACGCATTGTCTGACGGTATCATTTCAAGCTCCGGAAGACTTTCAAAGCCGCCGAGCCGTGAGAGCGAATTTAAAATAAACTGCTTTTTAATTTCTGTCTGCTCATCATAAGTCATATGCATCAGCTGGCAGCCGCCGCACATTTTATATGCGGCGCACTGCGCCTTGCAGCGATTAACCGATTTTGAAATAATATTTTTAATCCTGCCGTATGCATATGTTTTTTTAAGCTTTGTTATCTGCACGCTTAAAACATCGCCTCTTACAGCGCCGGGCACAAAAACAGCCATCCCGTCAAAATGACCTACGCCCATCGCTTCATTGGTTACATCGGTAATTTCAATTTCGATAATATCGCCGTTTTTCATTTAACATTCCCCTTATATTACAGTGAAAGAAGATTTTCCTTTTCTTTCTTATGTGATTTGATATACTTAGTCCATTTAATATATCCGTATGTTGTGTTTGTAAGATATCCAACCTTAAGAACAAGAAGCACATACTGACCCGAAATTATATTTATTGCCGCTTCCAAAAGCGCGCTTATGTACCAGGCAATCCACTGCTCCCTGTATCTGAGAAGTATAAACACGCCGTTTGCAATTCCGACAGCCGACGCGCACGCGTCAAGGTAGCATACTATATTTTCAAGCGTTTCATTGCCGCCGAAAAGGTCTGTTCCGATTTCAAGCGTTGTCATGAAATATCCCACAACAACCGTCCATACAACAATGCCGGCAATAACCAAAGCTTCGGTTTTTCCGCTGAGCTTTCTCACCTGCGTAAGCTCCTCTTCCTGACGGTCGGGGTGCTTGTGCCAGTTTACAAAGCTGATAATATCTATCGGCAGCCAGAAAAACAGCGTTGACGCCATTGTTGCAAATCTGTATGAAAGCACAACACATATAAGTATTTCCGTTATCTCAACGAACACCGAAACAATAAAGTTCCACTTGCTCTGCTTTGAAATAAGCAGCTCACAAAGAATATTTAAAAACGTATCTGCAAGATACAGCCCCATAATAAGCGAGCCGTTTACGCCGTTTACATCCTCTTCGGGAAATAAAAACGCGAAAATCACCGCTAAAATAAGTATACTGAAAAACCATATTTTTTCATACAAACTAAAATATTTCCATAAATCCTTTGCTCTTTGTCTGATTGTTTTTTTCAAATTAAATCACTCCTGTTTTATATTTTTTAGCCACGTGCAAAACTCCAAAGATATAGAGTTTATGCGGTTTTACGGATGTGGCGAATTCGTTTTGTCACTATAAA
>CAKSSN010000061.1 GCA_934489015.1 uncultured Clostridia bacterium | reverse complement strand
ATTCGCTTTTGTTGCTTCATTTGGCTTTGTTGATATTTTATTTACTTTTTATTTCATGTATTTTGCACCTCTCTAATATTTTTTACTTTTCAATAAACATAAATTCAGGGGCCGTTTATGAACACATCGCCCACCGCCGAAGCCGAAGCTGCGGCGCACAGCGTTATAACCGTATATTTACTTTGCAGGAACGGGACTGAAATAAAAAGCAAAAATCCCGTCAGCTTATTTAAAATTGTATGATTTATATTTTTGTTTTTAAAAAACGCAGCGCATTTGACAATAAAAATAATCGCTATCCATGCTGCAATAAAATTATTTATAAAAATATATTTGTAAAGCTTAAAAAAGCACACCGCACAAAAGACAAAATCAGCCACAGAGTCAAGAGCGGCGCCTCTTTTGCTCCGGACATTCATCCTGCGCGCGATAAAGCCGCCCGAAATATCGCTTGTGCCGCCGAGAATATATAATATGTAAAATGCGCAAGACAGCGGCGTGGCAAACAAAATGCAAAGCGCGTCAAAAATTCTGAAAACACTTAACATATCCGGTATTCTCTTTTTCATACTTCACCTCCGCCATGCATCAAAACAGAGGCGCTGCCATATGCGGCAATGCCCCTGTCTTGCTTTTTTTATGAGCCGTATACTGCTCATTTTCAATCAACCTTGATATGCTTCAAAATTGAATGAAAAATCTTAAAACAAGTTATTTCTTAAGCTGAAATGAATTGCAATCGGTACATTCAACCATTGTCGGATTCATTTCATGTGTTCCGATGTTTATTGAGCCTAATGTGCAATAATCGCAGTCATCACAATGATGGGCGCATTGCTGCACAGTACACTTAATGCTTTCGTTAGCTTTTTTGTTGTTCATTTGCGCAACCTCCTCGAATTTTTTTATGACTGAATCAGTGTTTTTCGGTCATGCCGTCCGGGTACCGTCTGCGGCACGCCCTTTTCCTCTTTTCGAGAAACATAATACAATGGTTAAGACTTTTGTCCGCCGCTGTATTACAGCTTTATTTTGCGCAAATCAGGGGTTCTTATTCAGGTAATTTCTGGATTTTATTTTTCAATATGCTTATAAACAGCCTGTCAAGCTCCGTCAGTCGATAATCCTCTTTATGTATAAGCACATCCTTATAGCTGTTGTTTTCCGCGTTGCACTTCTTCCAAACAAGGCCGTATGCCGATAAAATATCATGCGGTATATATGACACGAGCATATATGCGTTTTCAAACCGGCTTAAAATTTCAAGCTGGCTTGCACGCTCATAAAGAGTAATTTCCTTTTTGCTCTGGCTTATGCGCTTAATGTCGCGCACTCTCGACAGCGGCATTGACGGAATTGACAAATCGCCGTGCGTCAGGCGAACACACTCCGATAAATCCGCCATATCAATTTTTTCTTTTTTCGCAGCCGCATTTTCAGCGTTTATCAGCACGCCGTATTTAAGCTCGCAAAGCAGCGTAGCCTTAAGCTCATTTTCATCGAGCTGCTGAAGATAATATTTCTCAAACTGCGTCTGATACCTTATAATGCCGAGCGTGTTTTCTCCGCGCGCAACGTTTTTAACCGCTCTTACGGAGTTTGTTTCCCTGTAGTCAAACATAAGACTTTCGCTCATATCGGTTTTTTTTAGAAAATCCGTAAACGCTTCCGTTATATAGCTTGCTCTCGGAACAACTATGTCGAACAGCTGCTTTTTGCTTGTCGACTTGTTAAAAAGTCTTTCCATTTCATCAATTCTCGACAAAATGTCCTTTGCATAGCCTAAAAATTCAATTCCCTTTTGAGTCGGAATAACTCCCTTTGACGTTCTGCGGAAAATTTTAATCCCGACGCTTTCCTCAAGCTCTCTTATCGCCTTGCTCAAATGCGGCTGAGTCATGTAAAGATTTTCCGCCGCCTTTGAAATTGAGCCCTCTTTTTCTACCTCAACAATGTAATTTAAAAGAATAGTATTCATACACACCGTGCCTTTCGGGTAGTTTAAATAAATTATATCATACTTTACGTCATTTTACAATCCTTTCCGCTTAATTTGATAATTTTTATCACATATTCACATTAATAAAAAAGCAATTATGTATAGTATTAATATATCCGTATCGGCAGAGAATTTTTTTATTTTTAAATTACAGGTTATAAGTTTGTCTTTGAGAACATATACATTAGGCATGAGAGAGTGGAGCACATGCAGTTCGACTCCCTAATGCCTAAAATGCAAAAGGAGGAAAAATATATGGCAGAATACAATATTTACAGCGATATAGCAGAACGTTCCGGAGGTGATGTATACATAGGTGTTGTAGGACCTGTACGAACCGGGAAATCAACTTTTATTAAGAAATTTATGGACTTGTTGGTTATCCCGAACATAAAAAATACATACCAGGCGGAGCGTGCGCGCGACGAGCTTCCGCAGTCGGCGGCGGGACGCACAATAATGACAACCGAGCCGAAATTTATACCTAACGAGGCGGTTGAAATTTCACTCGGCGACAACGCGCGTCTTAAAGTGCGCATGATTGACTGCGTGGGATATATTGTAGACAGCGCTCTGGGATATATCGAGGACGAGGAACCGCGCATGGTTTCAACGCCGTGGAGCAGCGCGCCGATACCTTTTTACGACGCGGCGGAAATAGGGACAAAAAAGGTTATATGTGAGCATTCAAACATAGGCCTTGTTGTAACAACGGACGGCTCTATAACCGAAATTGAGCGTGAGGACTATATTCCGGCGGAAAAAAGGGTCATATCCGAATTAAAGGAGATAAACAAGCCCTTTGTTGTTCTCTTAAATTCAACAAACCCCGCTTCCGAAAGCGCGCAGTCATTAAAAGCGCAGATGGAAGAGGAATACGGCGTTCCCGTCGTTCCGGTAAACTGCGCCGAGCTTGACGCTTCCGATATTCACCGAATTATCGAAACGGTGCTGTTTGAATTTCCGCTCAGGGAAATTGATATTAATATCCCGTCGTGGATGTCGGCACTCGATAATGACCATTGGCTTAAAAAGGAGCTTAACGCCGAAATACTTGAAAAAATGCACGGGATAAGCAAGGTACGCCATACGCGCACTCTTGCAAGTGAAATTTCCGAGTTTGAATTTGTAAACAAAGCAAGCATCGACGGAATGGATTTGGGTATCGGCGAGGTTGTTTTAAATGCCGAATTTAAGCCGGAGCTGTTTTATAAAATTCTCGGCGAGGAAACGGGCTTTGAGGTAAACGACGAAATGTCGCTTATATCGCTTATGCGGTCGCTTTCGTATACAAAGCGTGAATATGATAAAATCTCCGCCGCTCTCGACAGCGTGCGCGAAACCGGCTACGGAATTGTTTCACCCACAACCGATGAAATGAGCCTCGATGAGCCGAAAATCGTAAAACAGGGCGGTAGGTTTGGCGTAAAGCTTAAAGCATCCGCTCCGAGTATACATATGATGCAGGCGACAATTGAAACGGAGCATTTAACATACAAAATGAAGATGGGAATTAAATCTGAAAAGAAATATCAAGATTTTGAAATTGAATATCGCATTGCGGTATGATTTTCAATATTTAAGGCGGCGGGTTGCCGTCTTTTTTTATACTTACAAATCATTGCGAAAGGAGGCACAACAATGTCGATACAATTTGAATATTTTTACGGAAGTCAAGCGGAGCAGTTTTCGTTTTACCGTATTCCGAAGGTCTTGTTTACAGACGAAACACTTGCCGGAATATCTGTTGAAGCAAAGGTCTTATACAGTTTTATGCTCGACCGTATGAGCCTGTCGGTAAAGAATTGCTGGTTTGATGAAGAAAATCGGGTATATATTATCTACACCATTGAAGATATTTTATGTGATTTCGGTTGTGCAAGGCAAAAGGCATTAAAGCTGCTTGACGAGCTTGAAAACGGAATCGGACTTATTGAACGCAAACGACA
>CAKSSN010000060.1 GCA_934489015.1 uncultured Clostridia bacterium | reverse complement strand
AACTAAGGGTTCCCGAAGGTTCTCTCCGACAAGGACATCAGACGAAAGGGCGTGAAGCGAGAGGCATTCACATGCGATGAGCTCCATGCACTGTTTGGGGATATGGAACAGTATACGAAAGCGACGGAAGGTGTTTCCTCAAGATTCTGGGCTCCGTTGATTGCGCTGTATTCCGGGATGAGGCTGGAAGAGATTTGTCAGCTCCATCTTTCCGATATCGTGAAGGTGGATGGAGTGCTGTGCTTCTCCATCAATGAGGAAAGCGGGGGCTCCGGGTATGTGAAGCACGTCAAGAGCTCTGCTGGTATCCGCAAAGTGCCTGTCCATCCTCATTTGTGGGATGAACTCGGACTGGAGAAGTTCGTTGCTTCCACCAGTCTGGAACCAACAAGGGAAAGCTTCATAGCGCCGGAGCTAAAGGAATCCATCGCGGACATCGTCTTTCGGTGCTTCACAAAGGACGGCAAACAAGGAAGCATCTACATCGTCTTTGAGCATAAGCACAACCCGGCCCCTACCTGTGCCCTCCAGCGGCTCAGGTACATGACGCTCATGTGGGAGGATAAGGTCAGTTCGGGACGATATCAGGCCAAGGCAGGTCATATTCCCTTCATCATCCCCATCGTCTTCTATCACGGTAGAGGGAAATGGAACGGAAAGTAGATGTGGGAACTTTTCGTGGAAGACACGCCGTTCAGCGTGTGCATCCCCGATTTTTCCATGCTTGTCTTCAATCTTGCCGAGCTGCCAGAAGAAAAGCTGCAGGCAAACCTTGCGGACAACGCCATGCTTCTCCTTCTTCAGACGTTGCTGCTCAGGCATCCCGTGGAACAGATAGCAAGGATTTTCCTGCTTCTGAACAGGGAACTCATGGACACCATCAGGCTGTTCCTGAACTACGTCCAGCAGACCCATCTGGATATTACCGAATCACCCATCAAGCAAAGTATAGAGGAAATCGCTATGCAAGAAGGCATCACCACTCCCATGAAGTCTTTTGAGGAATACTGGTTTCCGGAATTCTATAATAAGGGCAAGGAGGCTGGGAAAGCTGAAGGAATTATTGAGGGAGAGGCAAGAGGAAAAGCTGAGGGGTTACGCTCTGCAGTAACCAGTCTCTTACTTTCCCGTTTTGAAAAGATTGGCCCCTCGTTAGTCATAAAACTTAACCAGTTTAGTGATACCAGTCAGGTATTTTCTTTTGTAGTGGAGGTAGCAAGGGCAGAAACATTGGAGGATGTCCGACGACTCATTGAGAGGCCAACTCCCAGGATACAGTAAACTGACACTCCGTTCCCCACGAAAAGGAACGGAGTGTTTTTATCAAAAGCATGAAGGAAACCGCCACGCAGGCGAGGATACCACATCCCACCACAAAAAACGCTCGACGCAAGAGTCATGTGAATGAAAAAGATAATCCAATTTCTCACGGGACTACACGTTCCATCACAAAAAAAGTGGGGACAAAATGGGGACAAGTTCGGGATAAACTTATGGAGAATCACCATGTCACAAAAATGGAAAACTCTTGAGGAAGACATCAGGGTCCGCTACCACGCAACACGCAAGCATGGCATCCGGCCAGATGCCTACTTCACGCTGCGCATCCAGATCAACGCGGCAAGCGTACGGAAGAAAGCCTTGGCTGGGCCAGCGAAGGTATGACGCTTGCCAAAGCACGTCTCGAACTTGCCCGCCTGAAAGAGGCTGCGCGTTCGGGCACAGGCCCCACCACACTGCGGGAACGAAAGGCAGCAACCGAGGCAGAAACCGTAGAACGTCAGGTCGGACTCATGACTATTGGCGAGTTCTGGGATCGCTATTACTCCCCTGAGGCACTGCGCACAAAAAATCCACAAAAAATGAAGAGAAGCTCTTCCGAAACTGGATTCGTCCCCAGATTGGAAATCTTCCGCTTAATGTGCTGAAAAAAGCCACATTGATGCCATAGTTGGTTCGATTATGAAGGCGGGACTTGCTCCACGGACAGCGCAGTATGCCGTGGCGGTCGTCTCTCTCCTCTGGAATACGGCTTTCGCTCAAGAGTTCGTGACAGGCGAAAATCCTGCACGAAGAGTACGCAGGCCCAAGATTGACAACCGACGACTTCGTTTCCTCTCCAAAGACGAAGCCGATGCGTTGCTTGCGGAGATCAAAAATGTTTCTTTGGCTCTCCATGATGAATGCCTGCTGGCTCTCTACTGCGGGCTTCGGGCTGGGGAGATTCATAACCTTACGTGGGGGGCCATCGATTTTATAAATGATCAAGTACTTATCCGTGATCCCAAAAACGGCCAAAACCGCTTTGCCTTTCTGACAGAGCCAGTCAAAGCGATGCTTGACGGCGTTTCACGAGGCAGGACAAGGAAAGCCTCCTCTTCCCGACTGCAACAGGGAGAAAACGCGTTCAGGTATCCCGTGCCTTCGGGGACTGCGTGGAAAAACTCGGCCTCAACGCCGGGGTGAATGATCCGCGCCAGAGAGTGGTTTTTCATACGCTCCGGCATACTTTTGCGAGCTGGCCGTCCAGAAGAGCGTTTCTCTCCACACAGTTGCAGAGCTGATGGGACACCGTTCCATCGCGATGACACAACGGTATGCGCACTTGCCGCCAGAATCCTTGAGAAATACCGTTAATTTGCTTCAGGGAGCTTGGCACCTTGGAAAAAGGACTTATCGTAAAAAAAATATAAACCTTTAGAACTTAGTACACGATATTATAGCAACCATCTTGCCGCGGACAGGGTTTGTGTCTTTGCCTTTTCCGTTTTCTCTCTAAAGAGCCACACCGGATCAACATTCTCTGAATAGGTCAGCGGCATTTCGATTCGTAATTTTTAGACATTATAAGGTGTTACAGGGTGTTTTTATGCTACATACGATTACGATTATGAGGATCTCATGGCATTCTTCAACTACCTCCGCGAAACACTTCCTCCCTTCTTCCCGGTAACCAAGCTCGACAAGCTGACCAACGGCATCCTTCACTGGCGCACCGTCCAGAATAATCGCCACAAGTTTCCCGAAGTCTGCTTTTCCAAAATCAGTCCCAAGAAGATAGTCATTTGCCGTGACTATTTTCTTGACTATGTCGCCTCTCATCCTGAACTCTTCTCGAAAAAATAAAGGATAGTTCCTCCAACGTGATAACGCTGGGGGGTCTTCTGTCGTGCTCAATTTTAGGGTGCTGTCCGCATAAACTGTGGGCAGCATCCTATCATCCTAGACTATTCGCCAAGGAATGTACTATGTCCTCACCCTTATCTTTTCAGCCTCACCTTTATAAGTCTATTTAGACTCTGAATCATCTATATCCTTTTTAATGATAAAATCTAGATGAAATAATTCAATAACAGGAGTGGAAAGAGCTTATCCTGATAAAATCATGAAGAACACTTTAGGTTCAAAAACAATCTGAAACTTTCACTTAACAGTTTTTCATCAAAATTTATGCAATATATTGGACTATCCAATATTAAAATATATACGTAATTGAATTTTAAATCAATATAAATATATTTATGGTGCTGACTGAATGGGAAGCACAGCGGAAGCTCATGGAAAGAAGAAATAAAAAATTGCTTAACTTTATTCACCATACCGATTTTTTATATACGGTATAAGTTCACTCGAAACGGTATTGAGTGGACAGCCATATCCCAGAAGAGCAGCAATTTATTGGTACAATTAGCGCAACTGATTCTTATTAATCAGTCTCAACTCGACGCCCTTGCCACTCTTGCTAATATTGTTCATCTCAATATTGATAATTTTTATTATTTCTCTTAACAATCTTATCCCGCAGGAGCCAATGTATCTTCTTGCTGGCATAACATTCCAGAAGTGATTACTCTCCCTGACGACAAAATTCCCGTAGCGACTTGTGCAGATCGGATTTCGGTCATGGGGTATTCGGGACAAATTATTGGAGGCTTTGTCCAATACCGTGCTGGAGAACATCTACTTTGCCTCCCTGCAACC
>CAKSSN010000059.1 GCA_934489015.1 uncultured Clostridia bacterium | reverse complement strand
ATTTCGGGCAAGGTCGGCGAAGATACCAATGTTTGCGCAATGTATCTCAAAAATTTGATCAACTTGGGAATTGTGCAGAAAGAAACACCATATGGCGAAAAAGCTTCTCGAAAGTCGGTTTATTCGATTGAAGATAATATGTTCCGCTTTTGGTATCGGTTCGTGTTTGAAAATAATTCAATCATCGCCCGCGGCGCCGCAGATTTGGCATATAAGCGTATCGAGCCACAGCTTTCGGACTATATGGGCAAGGTTTTTGAGGAAATCTGTAAACAGTATTTGTGGAAACAGCTCCTTTCCGGCAACTGCCCGGTTGAGTTTACGGCTCTCGGTCGTTGGTGGGGCAATAATCCGAAAGAAAAGCGTCAGGAAGAAATCGACATTATGGGCGAGCAGGACAAAAATACCGCTCTTTTTGCAGAGTGTAAGTGGACAAACGAAAAGGTCGATCTCGGCGTTTTGGAAACACTTGTGAAGCGAAGCGAACTGTTCAATTACAAAACTAAATATTATTATCTGTTCTCAAAATCAGGCTTTACAAAAGGCTGTGAAGATAAGGCAAATGAAATGGGTAATGTGAATTTGGTCGAGTATAGAGATATAATTGGAAATATGCAGGGTGACTACAATGGTTAAAGAATTAGTGCACGATCCTATATTTTTAGGCCAGAAATCAGAAACGGCAACAACTGACGATTTGCAGGCAGCACAAGATTTGCTTGATACACTTACAGCATATAAAGAAACTTGCGTTGGTATGGCAGCAAATATGATTGGTGTAAAAAAGCGAATTGTTTGTTTTGATGATAACGGAACATATAAAACAATGCTTAATCCCGAAATCATAAAGAAATCCGAACCCTATGAAACGGAAGAAAGTTGCCTCTCCCTGCTCGGAGGGCCGAGAAAGACGAAAAGATATAAAAAAATCAGAGTTCAGTACCAAACTCTTGAATTTAAAGTAAGAACAAAAACATACGAGGGATGGACAGCACAAATTATACAGCACGAAATAGACCATTGTAACAGGATTTTGATATAGGGAGGAAATTATGCTTACACCTTTTCAGGCATTTTATGTTGCATTAAAATTGAATAGCTTAAATGATGAAGATGCACTTATGCCTGTATTTTCCGAGGAAAATATAAGGGTGTACCCGTATCAGGTGGCGGCTGCTGTTTTTGCAATGCGTAACCCGTATCATAAAGGTGTAATCCTGTGTGATGAAGCCGGGATGGGCAAATCACACGAGGCAATGCTTATAGCAAATGAATTGTGGTACGAAGGCAAAACGAAAATACTTATCGCAATTCCAAACGGCGACTTGCTTATGCAATGGGCGGAGATGATTGAGGATAAATATTCAATCCCGTATTGCATTGCACAAAACAGCGACATAACAGACTTTGACGGCATCGTGCTTGCGACCAATGATTATATTGTTCAAAATATATCCGAGTTTGACAAAGTAAATTGGGACACTGTTATTTTTGAAGAGGCAAATGTCCTTTCATCTGTGTATCAAGATGAGAACACATTCCGAGGGACGGCAGGAAGTAAACAGGCAAAAATTTTGAAAGAGTTCTCAAAGGATATTTTCAAAATCCTTTTAACCGGAACGCCTATCGAAAAAAATATAATGGATCTGTACGGTATGATATATTTTATAGATGAAGACCTGCTGCCCGATTCCGACACATATATGAAAAGATATTTGCGCCGACCGGAGAACTACCCGGAGCTTGCGGAAAAGGTGAGCAAATATTGTTTCCGAACATTAAGAAGTCAGGCAAAAAGATATGTCAAAATCCCCGAAAGACGGCATATCACCCTTGAATATGAAGGTTCGGAAGAAGAAAAGAAGCTCTATAACCTTATCAATCTGTATATAGAAAAGCCTGATAAAAAAGCATTCCCGAAGATGGATAAGTATGACCTTGCTTTAATGCTGCTGGGAACGGCTGCATCGTCATCAGCGGCGATAACTCAAAGCCTTAAAAATATTATTAAAAGGCTTGAACAAATGCCGGACGCACAGACGGAGTGTGAAGAATTTAAGGTTATGCTCACGACAGCAAAGCGGATTAAAGCCGACACAAAGATAAAGCTGCTTACCGATGCTCTTGAAAAACTGTTTCCGTATATGGCAAAAAACGGGGCAAACCGAAAGGCTGTTATATTCACAGAGAGCGTTGAAACACAAAAATGCTTGTATGACACACTCAAATCAAAATATAAAACACTTGTTTATAACGGCAGCGGATCAACTGATTATGAGGTTCTTAAACAGTTTAAGAATGATGGTGAAATACTTATTTCAACCGATATCGGTGCAAAGGGCTATAATCTTGAAGAGGCATCGCTTGTTGTAAATTACGACTTGCTTTATAACACATTAAAAATGGAGCAAAGAATTGATCGGGTGCATAGAATCGGTCAGCAGAACGACTGCATTGTTCTGTCATTTATAAATAAAGGCAACTTTGCCGACATACGAAAGCTGGAGCTTGTGTCAAAACGATATATCTTAACTGACGGTGTTTTCGGCGTTTCAGACAGCGTTATAGGCGGCTTTACTGATGATATAGGCAAGGCAATAAAGCAGCTTGATATACGCAAAAAGGCACGGGTTGAAAAGGATTATCAAAACATTTTGAAAGAAAATGAGAATGATAACAAAGAACTTGTGGAATCGGCGGAAGATACCCTTTTTACAACATTTACAAAGGAAATGGCAGAGAAGATTAAGATTACGCCACAGTATGCAGAAGAAAAAAGTAAAGAAATAAACAACGACCTTTGGGAGCTTGTAAAATATTTTTTTGAAGAATATAATCTCAAACATGATGATTGCAAATTTGTTATAGATGAAGATAAAAAGACGGTAACGGCTACCGATTATAAAACACTGCCGCACCTGTTTTATTATCCGGCAGGCGGCAGAAACAAACCGTATACGGCATTAAAACAATTTAAGAATATTTCATTGCTGTCACCGCTTGCAAAAGGACTGATGTTTAATGTTGATTGCAGCGATAGTGGAACCGTAATTGTTGACAAAGACGAATTGCAAAAAGAGTGTTCTGTTTCGCTCTATATGATCACAATATACAGGGGAAAAAAACAGATTAAATCATATCCCTTGCTTGCCGGGAAAGACAATGACGGCAATATATTAAGTTCTGATGAGTGCGAAAGAATTTTCAACCTTCCGGTCAAGGAGTGGACACAGGACGGAAAACCAACACCGTATTGGCTGAAACGCAGCGGATGGACATCGGAACCGAATCCGCTTATTGATCTTGAAGAATGTGCAATGCGTGAACAGGAAAAACTCTCTCCGATGCAGCAGGAAGAGGTCGCAAGACTTAAACAATTAGCGATTATCAGAAAAAACAAATTAAATCATACTCTTGATGATTTGTCGGCGCAGCTCAAAGAGCTTATTGCAGAAAAGGAAAACGTCAAAAGCGACAGACTGAAGCTTTTAACGGTTGAACGCAAAATATCGCTTTTGAATAACGATATATCAAAGAAAAAGGAAGGCTTGTTCTTTGATGAAATGCGGATAGATGTTGAAACCGAAAAAAAGATAAACGAATTTTTGGACAGAGAAGAAATAACGGCAAAAGCCGTGAGGCAGTTTATAGTGGAGGTAAGATGTATATGAATGATAAAGACTATGTTAGTTACATATGGCATTTTAAGGTTGAAGATGACATGGAATGGGATTTTTGTGCCGGAATTTTGCATCAAGACGGTGCTTCTGATATTTCAGCCAAAGAGTTAAAAAAGACATTTAACAGATATTTCAAAGAAAATATGGGGATAGAACCTTATAGTAAATGCCCTATTTGCGGAAAACAACTATTACCGAGAGAAAGCCAGTATGGATATTTTATAGGTTGTTCGGGATTTCCTGAGTGCAGATTTATGGCAACTAATAAGAAACCTTATGTTATGGAGGAAAATAAAAATGTGGAAATGTCAATAAATGTGCAGTCGAAATTTACCCAAAATTCTGAAACTGCTTTAATTCTTCAACCGGCATAACCA
>CAKSSN010000058.1 GCA_934489015.1 uncultured Clostridia bacterium | reverse complement strand
AACGGGATATACTTTCGAAGGCATCAGCTCGGAGCCTTATGAAAAAGGCGGATTGTTTTCGTTTTTGAAAAAATAAGCTTTTATTATTAAAAAAGGGCTGACTCGCAAATATACCGCCACCAAAAGTTAGACAAAAAACTAACGATTGTTGGCGCATTGCAAAAGGGTCAGACGCAATGAAAAACCCGAATAAGTATAAAAGCCTTACGGTCAGATTATACGGATTCAGCGAATATTTTGTAAGCTTGCCAAAATGGCGGTTTTAAGAAGGACTCAATATAAAGCTTGATTCGTTAATATTTTCTCGAAATGCTTTGGGAGAATAACCGGTATTTTGTTTGAACAGCTTTGAAAAATTCAAAGCATCGGTGTAGCCGACTGATGCGGCAACCTCGTTAATTGACATATCTGTTTCCGACAGAAGTTGTTTTGCCTTTGATAACTTTCGGCTTGTTATGTATTTTTTGGGAGATATTCCGCATTTGCTGATAAAGATATTGTACAGGTATGGCTGCGTTATTCCGAGAATCTCGGTCAGGTCATCAACCGTTATATTGCGAAACAAATTAGTGTTGATATAGTTTACGGCATAATGATAGTATGTGTCTGCGGCTTTTTCGGTATCTTTTTGTATATGACCTTGGTTATTAAACATATGTAAAAAGATTTCGAATAATTCGGCAGAAGTGTAATAGGTTTTTTTGTCGGATAAGTGATTCACAGCATCCATAATTGCATAAATATTTCGATATGTAAATATATGCGTTTCCGAATTGGCATTGTACTTTTCAAATAAGTTTTCGGAAAAGGAACCGCCAAAAATAACCCAGAGAAACGACCACGGGGCTTTTGTATCGGGGTAGTAGTGCTCCGACATTCCCGGCGTGATAAGGAATCCTTGTCCCGCACTTACTCTGTGTCCGTTAAAGTAGCCTTTGCCGGAAATAACATAATGAATAATATATAACTCCCTTTGACCAGGGCCAAAATGTGTAACATTGACATCTGCACTGTATCCGATACTGCTTATGCCGAATATTCTGTTGTCATCATATGAAAATATTTCATGACGCATAGAGAATCACCAACTTTTTTTGTTATGATTTTACCATATACTATTATGATTTGTCAATAGACATTTTGACTAAAAACAAGTATACTGTATTGTGAAAACAATATAGGAGTGTGTTGAAAATGATTACAGATAAATTCAGAAAAATGGGAGAATATGCAGCAAACGGGGCTTTTGAAGAGCCCGATAGAAGTTTGTTTTACAGAAAAGCTTTGGGAATAAGACGATATTATGAAAATTGCAGTCTTTTCCCTTACATAAAAGGAAAGTTATACCCATCGGGCGCAAAGGCTGAAACTATGAGAATTTATCCGCATTATTTCAACGGTCTTGAAGTGAATGATCGGGGTATATCAGGTGAAGAACAAACGCTTATCGAAAAATACAAGGCGGATTTTTGCAGATACAAAACAAAAGTGCCGGAGCAACACGCTGTCGCCGGGAATATGTATTGTCATTCGATACCCAACTATGGCAGAATCATCAGAGAGGGTCTTGATTCATACGCAGAAAGAATAAACAATATAAAGGACAGGGATTTCAGAGAAGGACTTATGCATATATATGAGGGCATACGTTGCTATGTTGACAGATGCGTTAAGTACCTTGAAGAAGAAAAAGCAGAGGAACATCTTATAAATGCTCTGAAAAAAGTACCTCTCGGAAAAGCTGATAATATATTTGAAGCGATTGTTTCGTGGAATTTTATAATGTACTTTGATAATTGCGATAATTTAGGCTGCCTTGCTAAAGAATTATATCCTTTTTATAACGGAGAAGATATAGTCGATTTATTGGGAAATTTGTATGATAATTTAGACGATAATAATGGCTATTCAATGGCACTGCATACTGACTATAACGAATTGACAGTACAATGCTTAAAGGCAGCAAAGGGAAAAAGACGCCCGATGATTGAATTGTTTGTAGATAAAAATACACCGGATGAAATCTGGAATACAGCATTTGATGTTATGCGTTCTCACGGCGGACAGCCGGCATTTTACAATACAAACCTGCTCGAAAAGTTGCAGAAACGGTTTGAAATAAATGACACAGATATAAAAGGCTTTTGTGGCGGTGGTTGTACCGAAAGTATGATTGCCGGATACTCGAATGTCGGTTCGATAGATGCAGGGATAAATCTCTTGCTTATTTTGGAGGGAACGATATATAAATATCTTCCGAATGCAGAAACCTTTGAAGAATTTTATAGTGCTTATATTGCCGAGTTGAAAAGCGTTGTTGATGATGTTACCGAAAAAATCAGCCTATCACAAAAGGAAAGAGCTATGTATAATCCGCTCCCAATGCGTACGCTGTTAATAGATGATTGCATTGATAAGGAAACGGATTACAATAACGGCGGAGCAAGGTACAAATGGAGCATTGTGAATTTTGCGGGTATGATAAATGTAATAGATTCTATGCTTGCAATAAAGGAATTTGTATTTGACGGCTGCAAAATCAGTGCAAAACGTTTTTGTGATAGGCTGAGAAATAATGATTCGGACTTTTTATCTGAGTGCCGTAGATGCAAAACAGCTTTCGGAACAGATAACAGTACAGCAAATCGGTTTACACATAAGTTGTCATCGGATGTTTATTCGATGCTTGATAAGAAGAAACCGTATATAGGGGAAGGGTTTATTCCTGCATCAATACAGTTTATGAGCCAAGCAGATGCGGGAAGGCATATCGGTGCGACACCGGACGTCAGAAAAGCGGGGCAGCCGCTTTGCGATTCGTTGGGAGCAATTTTCGGAAAAGATCAAAAAGGACCGACGGCTCTTTTAAAAAGTGTAACATCAATAGATTTAAACAAGGTTGTCGGAGTTCCGGTTTTGAACTTCAATATTGAAGAAAAATGGGACAATGACATATTAAAGGCTTTGATTTTGTCATATATGGAAATGGGAGGAATACAAATGCAGATTACCTGTATTTCCGAGGAGCTTTTGCAGGAGGCATACAAGAATCCCGACGAGCATAAAAATCTTGTTGTCAGAGTCGGCGGATATTCCGAATATTTTTACAGACTTACAGATGAATTAAGAAAAATGATATTGAACAGAACAATACAGAAGGCGGAAAGTATATGAAAGGAACGATATTCAACATACAGAAATTTTGTGTAAACGACGGACCGGGAATACGGACAACCGTATTTTTGAAAGGCTGTCCGTTAAAGTGTATATGGTGTCATAATCCTGAGTCGCAGTCTGCAAAATCGGAAATCATGTTTTATAAGGACAAGTGCGTAAACTGCGGAAGATGTGCGGCAGTATGTCCGAACGGTTGTCATTCGTTTGAGAACGGTACTCATATATTTGACCGAAAAAATTGCGTAAGGTGTTTTTTGTGTACAAAAACAGGTTGCGAAGCGTTGGAGAAGGTAGGCAGAAAAATTTCGACGGACGAAGTAATTAATGATGTTTTAAAGGATAAAATTTTTTATGACAATTCCGGTGGTGGTCTGACTCTCTCCGGCGGTGAGCCGCTTTATCAATATGATTTTTCTTTGGAAATATTGAAAAAAGCAAAGGAAAGCGGATTGCATACCGCAATCGAAACCTGCGGCTTTACATCGGAAGAAAGGATAAAAGAAATTTCAAAATATGTTGATTTGTTTTTATTTGATTATAAAGAAACGAACAGCGAGCTGCACAGAAAATTTGCCGGGATTGATAATACCGACATTTTAAAAAATTTAAAGCTGTTAGATGAAATTGGGAAGGACATGATTCTTCGCTGCCCCATAATACCCGGATTTAACGCAAGAGAAGAACATTTTAAAGGCATATGCGATACGACAAATAAATTTAAAAATATTCTGCATATTGAGCTTGAGCCTTATCATTCTTTGGGAGAGAGTAAATATATATCTTTGGGAACTCGGGAGCACAAATTTTGCCCACCAAGTGAAGAAGAAAAACAAAGCTGGCTTTTGATAATTTCAAAAAATACAAGTAGAGAAGTGGAAATGTCAATAAAAGTGCAGTCGAAATTTACCCCAAATTTCTGAAACTACTTTAATTCTTCAACCGGCATAA
>CAKSSN010000057.1 GCA_934489015.1 uncultured Clostridia bacterium | reverse complement strand
ATATAGAAGACGTCTATAAAAAGGTATATGAGGAAATAGAGGAAGTGAGAAATGCCAAAACTCAGGAAGAAAAAGAAGAAGAAATCGGCGACCTGCTGTTTGCCGTTGTAAATCTGAGCAGATTCTTAAAGGTGAACGGAGAAACCGCATTATCAAGCGCTTCAAACAAATTTATAAACAGATTTGAATTGCTTGAAAATGAAGTTTTACGGCAGAATAAAGACATTTCAGAGCTGAATTTACAGAAATTGGATAAAATTTGGGAGAAAATCAAGAAAAATTAAGATATTATTAGGGAAAATATAGAAAAACACTTGACAATTGAGGAATTTTATAATAAAATGATATATGTTGTATGGTTGTAAAACCATAGTAAAAATAATTATATTTTTTGAAGGAGGATTTCAATATGAATAAGACAGAATTGATTGCTGCTGTAGCTCAGGATGCAGGTCTTACAAAGAAAGATGCAGAGGCAGCAGTTGCAGCTGTAACAACTGCAATTACAAACGCACTATGCGAAGGAGATAAGGTTCAGCTTGTAGGCTTCGGTACTTTCGAGGTAAGAGCAAGAGAAGCAAGAATGGGTAAGAACCCAAGAACAGGCGAAGCAATTAAGATTGCCGCTTCAAAAGTTCCTGCATTCAAAGCAGGTAAGGCTCTTAAGGACATTGTGAACAAATAATAAAAGAGTTTAATACAGGGCACTGCTGATGCGGTGTCTTGTTTTTTTGCAAAAAAAGGGGCTGTTTAAAAAGTCGCAAAATCACAAAAAGGATCTCTGATTGAGGTCCTTTTTTGGTTTTCATTAAAAAATATTAAATTTTGTTGCAGCAAAATAAACTCATATTAAAAATGAGCAAAAATTAAAATATTTTCTTTTGAATTTAAGCTGCAAGTAATCGTTTCTGTCTCTTCAAATGATACTTGTAGAGGTTAAAACCTATACAAATAGAAGTAAATTCAAAAATTACAGATTTTAGTCCTCTTCTTCGTATCCTTTTGTACTGTCTATTCCATTTAATAACTCCGTAAGTTCCTTCGGCTTGTATGCTCCTGTTTGCTCTTAGAAGTAAGCCGTGGGTAGATGTCAAATTTCCGAGAACCTCTTTGTGAATATGGGTTAATTCTTCATTCATTCGGATAGTTCTGTTGCCTGCACCTTTTTTGCATTTATCTGCATATAGACAATTACTGCAATCTTCGCATTGGTAAAATTCTTCTGTTCTCCCATATTTGTTTCCTCTTACGGCTCTATCATACAAGTATTGAAATTTTCTGCCGTTCGGACAAATTAAATTACCGTCTGCATCTCTTTTGAAATTAACCGCCCTAAATTCGTTTTCTCTGTATTTTTTGTCGGTTGTTTCTTTCTTAAACATTGTAAACTTCATATATTTTTCCATATCCTTTTGCTCGCAAAACAGATAGTTGTTGTAGCTGCCGTAGCCTGCATCAGCTACCGGGTAGCGAGGGTAGAATCCATAAGTGTTGTTGAATTTTTCCATTAGCGGTATAAAACATTCCATATCCGATGCATATTGTTTCATATCCATTACTGCTATGTACTCATCGCATATTCCAAGCTGAACATTGTATGCCGGCAATAGTTGCTCATTTCCCATATAGTCTCTCTTGATTCGCATAAACGTAGCATCATTATCCGTCTTGGAGTAACTGTTTCTCTCATCGCCGCAAATTTTAATGTGAAGTGCATATTTCTTTAATCTATCCAAATAATCTGCGAGTTTTTCATAATGTTTTTGTTCGATAGTCTTTCTTTTACCGCTGCCATAAACAAAGGATGTCGTGTCTATCTCTGTTATCTTTTGATATTGTTCCAATACAAATTCTACATATTCGATAGTATACTCTTTTCTGACACCGATTTTAAAGTTATGAAAAAACAAGTCGGTTTCGTTAATATCCTGTATTAACTGCGTAAGATACATATATACTCTTTCGCGGCTTGTTCTACATGCTTTCTTCCATACCCATGTGTATTTGTTTGCATTAGCTTCAAGCTTTGTACCATCTATATACACATGTTTTAAGTCTACGCTGTCTTTTTGAAATATATACGAATTTATATCATTGAAAATATCCTCTATACTATCTATCAGTATTTCATTCATAAAGTTTGATACAGTAGAGTATGACGGTGCTTTTAAGCCATCAAGCAGCCATATGAAACGAATGTCGGTCTTGCATAGCTTTTCAATATTTCTAACAGATGCGTATCCGTTCTCCATAAAAGCAAACAGTATGATTTTTAACAATTTTGCAGAGTCAAATCTTGGACGACCTGTTTTGCTTCCTTTCTCAGCAAAATATTTGTATAGATCGATTTGCTCCATAATTTCGTTAAATGTGTAGATTGGATCAGAAATTTCAATAATTTTTTCTAAATCTACTGGAATTTTCATTTGAATTGGTGTATAATGATTGTTGTGGTTTATTGTTTTCATTTTATATATTATACCACAATAAGGCTGTTTCCGCTACGGTTTCAGCCTTTTTTCTATACAAAAAATCGAGGACTTTTCATCCTCGATTTTTGTGAGACTTTTTAAACAGCCCCGTTATATTATGTATCTGCTTTACCGTTTCGGGTACAAGAGTACCGTTTTCATAGATTCCTATATTCATTGTTACAGCGCCTTTCATCTCAAAGCATTTTTTAAGATATGCCGTTAAGTCCTCATCAGAAAACCTCGGCAGTTCTATTTTCCCTTTCTTTTCATGCATCCAGAAACAGTCAAGCCATATCAGTGCATGCCACTGCTTTTGCGTACTGTTATAATCCCACGGATATTTTTCCAAATCATTGCTTTCTCCCGACAGATATTCCTCCTGTTCAAATACATAGCCCATATGATTTGCGCCGCTGCACATTGCAGTAATTATGCTATAAACTTCAATCCTCTGCGCTTTGCCTCGACAGCAATTTCAAAAACCAAATCCCTTTTTGAGCATATATTCGGCATATATTTTTCTATGACTGCATTGTATGACCAGTAAAATCCGCTGTTTTGCCCGAACGGAAATATTATCCAGCTCGCACCCATGTTTTTTACTTCGTCAACAAATTTTACAACATCGAAATTATCCGCCATTTCGTTGCAGGTCATACACTTGCCGCATTCTTTATCGGAATAAATGCTCGGCAGATAATGTACCATAATTCCGTATTTTCCGCTCATCCATTCTGCTTTTCTCATTTTCTTAACCATTCCTTCTTTAAATCTCTTTCTCTTAATAACTTATACCGCCGTAAAATACGGCGGTATATCATTTTATTTACTTGCTTTCCATTCATCATACTGTTTCTGCATTTCGGCAATAATCTTATCCGAACCGGCAGATTTCAGTTTTTCAAGGAATTTCGGCAGATATTCGTAAGGGTCAACAGCACCTACCATAAGCGACGGCGCATATTCCTGATATACATTCTCAACCGCTGCAACCTCGTTCATTACGCTGTCGGGATTGAACACAAATCCAAGCGTAGGATAAACTGTTGCATTTTCGTTAAATTCCTTAAATAAATCCCACATATTTTCAGGCTCAACACCGGCTCTTGTCCTTAATATAAATCTGTTGCCCTGCGGCCATACCATAGGGGCATAACCCGTATCGGTTTGCTGTGTTACCCCATCGGGCAAATCCCACTGATTATCGCCGACCGCCTTATAGTGCACGCCCTCAATTCCGTATGCAACAAGGTTTCTCAAATACTTGTCCGTATTGAGCAGGTTAATAAATTCCATAGTCTTTTCGGGGTTCTTTGAATTTGAAGATATAGCCAATCCCGAACCAAAAACATTTGCGGTTCTTAAATGCGGTTCATTAAGTCCATGAACATTTACCATTATATCTTTTTCGGGTGTATCCTCACTTACATAATCGCTGTTTGGCAGCCAGCCGCCGTACGCCGCAAAGAAATTTCCTGCTGCCCGTATATCGGAATCGTTTGTTGACGTTGCCGCATCAGAGCGCATAAAGCCCTTTTGATACCACTCACGCATAAGCTTGAAGAATGCTCTTGCTTCGTCCGTATCATACTGATTTACAACCTTGTCAAAGCTGTCCGTTCTGAATGCTCCGACCGAACAGCCCGTAATTTCTTCAAACGGAAGAAATCTGAAAAATGTATTGTTTCCTCTCATAAGTACG
>CAKSSN010000056.1 GCA_934489015.1 uncultured Clostridia bacterium | reverse complement strand
GCCCGTTGGAGCTTGACGGGAACACGCACACTCACTTTTGCCGCAGAGGACGGCTCATATATCGAGCCTGTCATAAAACCACTTGGCACTGCTATATCGCTTGCGGAGTTTATTCCGACGAGATACGGCTATAACTTTGACGGTTGGTATTCAGACCCGCAAACAAAGGAAAATCGGGTAACGGAGTTTACTTTCAACGAAAGTGATACCGTTTACGCAAAATGGATTCCAAACGGAACGGTGGTATATAACGCTCCGGCGGTGCAGAGAGTTTATGCGACCGATAATGAAATCCTCGCCTTTGGTAATTACATTGACGAAAAGACGGGTGTACCCGTCACGGCACAATGGGTTAAGCAGAATAAAAGATTAAATGAACTTATGGAAATTTACAACGAAAAATTCTGTAAGTAACGCCTATCACACTTTTGGGGGCAGCTTTTGTATAAGGAAACTTATACAGGGGCTGCCCCTTTTATTTATTTCCGGAAAGGACTGATAACAATGCTTCAAATTTTAATGATAGTAAGGGATACCTCGTGAACAGACAGGAAAATCAAAGGACAATATATATTCTTCTCGGAATACTTTCGGTATTCGTTATATGGCTTGCCTTAATGGTTGCCGGGTGCTATGAGGAGAATATAAAGCTATTTGAATTGCTTGACCGTTTGACAGCCGCTATGAATAACCCTACGCATATCACATTTAATGAGTATAGCTTAAAAGCCGTACTCATTTTCTTATTTTTGTATGCAATGGCTATCGGCGTGTATTTTTCGTCAAGAGAAAACCGCCGACCGGGCGAGGAACACGGCTCGGCTCGCTGGGGTAATGTCAAAAGTGTTGTCAGGCGGTATATGGATAAGGACAGCTATAAAAACATCATTCTCTCACAAAATATGCGGCTCGGATTAAATGCAAAAAAGCACAGGCGAAACCTTAATGTACTTGTTGTCGGAGGCAGCGGTGCCGGAAAAACTCGGTTTTACGCAAAACCGAATTTAATGCAATGCAATACTTCGTTTATTGTTGCCGACCCGAAAGGTGAAATGCTCCGAAGTATCGCACCGCTGCTTATCGAGAACGGATACGACATTAAGGTGTTTAACCTAATCGAGCCGGAAAACTCGGACGGATACAATCCGTTTGTGTATATCCGCAAAGACGAAGATGTTATAAAGCTGATTTCAAACCTTATTCAGAACACCACCCCGAAAAACGCATCACAAAACGATCCCTTTTGGGAAAAGTCAGAAATTGCACTTGATTCCGCTTTAATGCTCTATCTATTGCACGAAGCACCGCCGGAGGAGCAAACCTTTGAAATGCTGATGTTTTTAATCGAAAATGCAGCAACCGTTGAAGATGAGGACGAAAGCGGCTACCAAAGCCCGGTGGATATTCTCTTTCAAGGCTTGGAGGACGAAAAGCCGGAGCATATTGCAGTAAGGCAATATAAAATTTTCAAACAGGCAAGCGGCAAAACGGCGAAGTCGATCCTTATTTCAGCAGCGGTGCGGCTTGCGGCATTTAATTTACCGGAGATAGCGAAAATGACTTCATACGATAATCTTGATATAGGCACTCTCGGCGAACGCAAACGAGCCATATTTTGCGTTATTCCCGACAATGACAATTCCTTTAATTATCTTGTCGGAATGTTATATACACAAGCCTTTCAAGCGTTGTATTTCAATGCGGACAATAATCACGGCGGCGAGCTGCCTATACCCGTGCATATCGTGATGGACGAGTTTGCAAATGTCGCTCTGCCCGATAACTTTGAACGCATACTTGCAACAATGCGGTCACGGCGTATTTCCGTAAGCATTATTATTCAGAATATGGCACAGTTAAAAGCATTATTCAAGGATAGCTGGGAAAACATCACGGGTAACTGCGATACGCTGCTTTATCTCGGCGGCAACGAGCAAAGCACACACGAATATATTTCAAAAATGCTCGGAAAAGAAACCATTGACACACGCACAAGAGGTATTACAAAAGGTCAGCACGGCAGCAGTAACACCAATTACCAAAACGCCGGGCGTGAGCTTTTAACGCTTGATGAGGTGCGTCTTTTGGATAACAGCAACGCCCTTATTTTTATTCGTGGCGAGCGACCGTTAATTGATAAAAAATTCGATATACTGTCGCACCCGAATATTGCAAAAACCGCAGACGGAAAAGCTGTGCCGTACAAGCACAGCAAGTCGGAAAAATATTTACGAAATGATTTATCCTTTACCATAAACGAGGATTTATCAAATATCAAGCTATTGGAGGTTGACGGGGACAATGTGAAAACATTTGATTTTGCAAACCCACAAACAAAACAAAATGAAATTTTGGAGGTAACAGACAATGAAAAATCAGAACACGCAGAAAACAATTCAGAGAATAGCGAAAGCACAGAAAATTCTCCGCAAGGCTAAACTTATACTTACGGCGCTTGCGGTTATGATGACCGCACTCACGGGAACGGTTTTTGCCGCTGACCCGCTCGGAACGATAAACAGCCTTTCAGATTTTATCTTCTCGGCAATTAAGGCTATCGGACTAATCCTGCTCGGCTTTGGTATCGTGCAGATAGGTCTGTCGCTTAAATCTCACGACGCATCGCAGAGAGCAAACGGATTTCTGACCTTCTTCGGCGGCGTCATCATTGCATTTGCGAAAGATATACTCGATATGATTATCTAAACGTTCAGATAATCATATTTATCTGAACTTTTGCAAAATCATAATTCCTTGAGAATAAAAAAATTTTAGTGCAAAAAGACGAAAACGCTTAAAATCTATTGACTTTTTTCAAAATGTATAGTAGAATAAATATGCGGAAAGGTAGATGTATCAATTTTATCTTTCTTGCATACAATGCTAACAGGGGTGTATCTCAGCCCTATAAATGAGAAACTTATAAAGCGAGCTTCTCTTGGCTCTAATCAAGAAATTTACAAGCGAGCGTTTCGCTGCTCTGAATGCGAGTGTAACAGGGGGCAAGCTTGCTTGCCCTTTTGTTATATGTTCAAGGAGTAATAAATGGATATAAGGTTTTATCAAATAGAAAATAAGTACATAGATTATTTATCCCCTCACGCTCCGCATTTGTTTCACAACAAGCAGGCAGGACAACAAAATGAGCGTAAGTATATCGGAATTATTCTGCAAGTAAACGGTTTCGATTATTTTGCACCTTTATCGTCTTTTAAGCCGAAGCATAATAAAATGTCTGAAATGATTGATTTTATAAAGATTAAAAAATATGCTGTTATCAACTTAAATAATATGTTTCCCGTTCCTCTTTCGGAATGTTTCTATGTTGACATCAGCAAGGAAAAGGATGAGCATTACAGAGCTTTGTTGCTGTCTGAATATCGTTATATAAAGTCTATTCAAGAAAAGATACGGAAAAATGCTTCAAATGTCTATAAGCATAAGATAGAACATGGAAATTCAACGGGACTTGCAAAAAGATGTAATGATTTTATTCTCTTGGAAGGTCTTTGCAGGGAATATAAAAAATAAAATAAATTTATAAGTTTTAAGCCATCACCGTAAAAAGTGGTGGCTTTTTTGCGTTTTAGGACAGGAGGAGGTGAATTACCTTTGAGCGATAATTGGATTGTAGCCAACCTCGAAAATGCGTTTTCCACTTGGAACGATAAAATGACGGAAATATGGCAGCTTTTGACGACTTCGCCGCAAAACTTCAAGGGCGGTGCCATATGGGGCGTTATATCCGGCATAAACGGCGGACTTCAAGCCATAGGACTTGGCTTGTTGGTCCTCTTTTTTGCTATGAGCATATTTAAGTCAACGGCGTCGTTTCGTGATTTTCAGCGACCGGAATATGCCTTAAAGCATTTTATCCGCTTTTGTGCGGCAAAGGTGGCAATTACATACGCAATGGACTTAATGACGGCGATTTACTCTATCTGCGGAGGAATTGTAGAACAAATCGCAGGCTCTCTCGGCGGTATCGGCGGAGCTTCTGTTACGCTCCCGGCAGCGATTGAACAGGCAGTCGAGGACACAGGCTTTTGGGCGAGTATTCCGCTTTGGCTTGTAACGATACTCGGCTCGTTATTCATAACGGTACTGTCATTCATAATGATTATGACCGTGTACGGCAGATTTTTTAAGCTGTATATCTATACGGCGATAGCTCCCGTTCCCCTTTCCTCATTTGCAGGGGAAACAACATCGTTTATGGG
>CAKSSN010000055.1 GCA_934489015.1 uncultured Clostridia bacterium | reverse complement strand
TTAAAAGAGCATAATCATAACCGAAAACAAATCCGGCAGGGTTATTCCTTGTCGGATTTGTTTTTTGAAAAAGCAGTAAATTATATACGATACCGTACGGCAGAGCCGGCATACAGCCTCAAAATCGACTGCGCCAGCAACTTTTGTTATTGGGATATGCCGCCGATAAACAGCGCATTGCTCACACAGGCTATGTATTTATATATTCCGAACAGTTTTATGTGTCAAGACTTAGTTAAAATTTATAAATTCATCAAAAGGTCTTGACAAACTATGTCTAATGTGGTAGACTATATATGTCGACAACAGTAGATTATGTTGGAGGTATGCCTTATGAAACATATAAACATAGGTGAAGCAGAGCTTGAAATTATGAAGGTTGTATGGAAAGCAGACGAGCCGATAGGTTCAACGGCAATCGGAAAAGCCGTTGAGGAAAAGGGCTGGAAGCGCACAACGATTGCCACATTTCTTGCAAGGCTTGTTGAAAAAGGCGCATTGTCTGCCGAAAGACGGGGCAAGGCGTGGTATTACACGCCGATTTTAACAGCAAAGGAATATAAAAAATCGCAGGTAAAAAATCTTATTAAAAATCTGTTTGACGGCTCAGCCGAAAATTTGGTTGCCGCACTTTTTGAGGAGGAGCAGTTTTCGGAAAAGGATATACAAGAGCTGAAAGCGATTTTTGAGAAAAAGGAGGGATAAACTTGATTGGTGAATTATTTAAAGCTCTTTTAATCACATCACTTGCCGGCTCTGTCCTTGCGGTTGTTATCAGTCTGCTTCGCCCGATAACGAAAAAGATTTTCGGGTATTCGTGGCATTATTACATATGGCTGTGCGTGCTTTTTGTAATGCTTATGCCGGTGCGGTTTAATGTAAATCCGATGCCTGCACCGAACATTGCAACACAAACGATACAGACACAACAAGAGGCTGTCAGTGAACAACCCGAAACAACCGAGAATATTGTGCAGACAGCCCCTGCTCAAAAGCCGCAGCTTTTGCAGAAAGCAACGGTTATATGGGATAGGATAATTTATAACCGAATGAATATTTTAGCGTGTGTATGGCTTATCGGTGCAATGGCTTTAATGCTCTTAAATGTTTTACGGTATATAAGGCTGAATATTAAAATAAGCAAAAACAGCGAGGTTATATCCTGCCCCGAAACAAGAGCGTACACCGACAGAAGAATCAATGTTCGGGTATGGGAAAATATTGCGTCGCCGTTTATGACAGGTATTTTCAGACCAACGCTGATTTTACCGAAAACGGAGTTATCAGGCGAACAGTTAGACAACATACTTCGTCACGAAATGACGCATTTTAAGCGGCACGATATTTTATATAAATGGTTTGCCGAATTTGTAAAATGCGTTCATTGGTTTAACCCTACCTCGTGGTATGTTTCAAAGCAAATTGCGGCAGAGTGCGAAATATCCTGCGATATGTCGGTTACAAAAAATATGTCGGGAAGCGAGGAAATGAGCTATGTGAGCACAATTCTTTCCCTGCTTCCGACCGGAAAATCCAAACAGCTTCCGCTTACCACACAAATGGCAAGCAGTAAAAAATTTTTGAAAAGGAGATTTATTATGATTAAGAATAAGAAAACAACAAGCAGATTTATGTCTGTATTGTCAGCGGTCATTGCGGTTATTATGCTTTCGACAACGGTATTTGCAAGCGGCGTATTATCCGATTTGACGACTGATGATTACACGATTGAAATTTTGAATAACGGCGAAAAAATTGAACTCACGAATAAGCCTTTTATCGAAAACGGAGAGGTATATGTTCCGCTTAGAGAAACGCTTGAAAAGCTTGGTTTTGACAAAAACAACAGTAATATTGTCTGGAAAGATGGGAAAGTAGGTCTTTCACTTGTCCAAACAAACGGAAACGCAGGAGCGTATTGCATCAAAATAGGTCATCATGGAGTTTGGTGCTCACAGGAATCAACCGTATTAGATGACACTGCATTAGATTATATCATAGATAATTCTCGTGGTTATATTGATGGGTCATACAGCGTTCCGCATATTTTGAAAAATTCATTTACATATATTTCGATTGAATATTTCGATTACATCGTATATCGTTTTTTAAATGTCCGTGATGAAAATAAAAAGCTGTACGAACTGACATATAGTGTTTATGACAAAAACGGAAATATTATTGAAATAACAAGTAATCAGGCAACAATTATTAAAACAAGCCAATATGATAACAAAACACCCGAATATACAGTAGACCAATTCTTTTATTTATTTAGTAACGGTGATTTTGGGAATATGAAACGTTACTGCACTCAAAACTGCATAGATAATTTTTTCAGAGATAATAGCGTTTTCGGTATGAAAAAGGCAACACTTCAAAGCATAAGCAAGGATGCCGATGATTTAAGAAAAAGAGATTTTTTTATAGTCGGCGAATGGGCTGCGCTTGTAAACGTAACAATGACGCCTGCTGAAAACTCCGTTTTCGATCCAAATCAAACCGAAACATCGTTTTATCTGATATTAAAGCAGCAGAACGGCAGATATTTAATTGATGAGTTTGCAACAGGACTTTAATTAAAAATTATATTTTATGAATAAGCTGTATCAACAATGTATTTATCACGGGGAAAAGGCATTTTCCCCGTTCCCCTTTTGCACACCTGATATTCTGTATCAAAACAAGTTTGACTCAGAATATCAGGTGTAAATTTATTTGTGCATATAAACAAATTTGGCGAAAATATATTTACAGAATACTATATATATGTTATAATTATTACGCCATAGTATACGACTTTTTAATGAAAGGAAGTGTGTAAATTGAAGAAATTACTTTGCTTTTTAATGATTACCGCTATGATTTTGACGACAACGCTTTGTGCTGTAAACGCAGACAACGGATATACCGTAAAAGATTATATTAAAAATTATTATTCGGAAATTTATCGGGAAGGTGCAGATGCTGCGTTTGATAAAATCACAATTCAGGACACGAACAGAAAAAACGAATTATGGGTATTGACCGGGAATTTATCGGAATATAATATATTTAATAACAAAATTGAGAAAGTAGAAAATCCTTATGTTATACAGACGGCGGAAAGATATTATATTACATTGCAAAGCACAGCGGGCAACTATCTGTATCTTTGCATAACCAAAAACGGCGAAATGTTTTTTGGTCGGTATGCCGATTATAACAAGCCTAATTATTGCGAATATATAGTTGCGGAATCCGCCGCCGTATCAAATGAACTATCTCAAATATGTCAAATCGGCATAAACGGCTATATAAATCAAAATTCAGCTGAGGGTGTTCCCGAATGCTCCAATTGGGCGCAAGGCATTGTGACAAAAGGTGCGGAATTGTCTTTCATCCCGTCCTATTTGCTTAAAACTCATTTCTCCGAAAGTGCCTCAAGAATAGATTTTTGCCGCATGGCTTATAAAATGTTAAATGTGAAACAACAAATAAGAGTTATTGAACGCACTCACCCATTTACCGATGTTGACAAAGACGAGAGGGAATTGGCATATTTATATGAAAACGGTATTATAAAAGGGAAATCGGCAACGGAATTTTATCCGAACGATTCTATTTCACGGGAAGAAGCCGCAACTATCCTCGACAGGCTGTTTAAGTTTGTTTATAAAACGGATGCAGACAACTCCGATGAAGAAAAACTGTATGCTGATGATAATACAATCAGTGATTGGGCTAAAAACAGCGTATATTCAATGAAAACGCATAAAATAATGATTGGCGTAGACAATGAAACGTTTTCGCCGAAAACACCTTTTTCGCTGGAACAAACCGTTGTTACATTGGTAAGAATTTACGAATATAAGTAAAATTGAAACTATTTTGCACTGTTGCAGATACTATCTTTAAATCGGAGGTGAAAAGGCAATGAAAAAAATATGGTTTTTAACTTTCATCGTATCAGCAGTAACATCCACTATTGTATATGCCGGAGGTTACAGTTTTCACGACGGCGTTTACAGAGGCGAAAAATGGGAGTTTGATTTCGGTAAGCCGAAGAAAAATTATATAACAATCATACCGAAAGACATCCCTGAGTCAAGAGTACACGGCAACGGATATATTGTGCGTGATACAAGCCCCGAAAAACCATACGACATAATATTATTATCCGAGCAGAAATAATTTTCACAAATGGCTATATTATAAAACTCAAAAAATATCGTGATACCTGTTTTGTGTATCACGATATTTTTTATGTGTGTAGAAAACGAAAACTGCATTTTCGGACAAGGTAATATAAAACCATTACCTTGCCTGTTTTGATCTCTGAAACCCCTTATTTTATGCGATAAAAAACGCTTAAAATGTCAACATATATCTTTAATTATTTTAACAATATCTCAAATTGCCGTTTCTATAAAATTTTTTGTATTCCACCTCAATAAACGAATGACACAGCTTATGGCAGGCGGCGGTGTCGTGCTGATTGGTACTTCCCTCATTCCTTTGCTGTCAGGATTGTTTTAATCGGT
>CAKSSN010000054.1 GCA_934489015.1 uncultured Clostridia bacterium | reverse complement strand
GAACAGGTTCAGGAGTCCGAATCGTTACCGGAAAAAGAGCAGGATATTGATGAAGATTGCGGAATGCTGATGGGAGGAATGTAGAATGGCGGTTTTGTTTTCACAGGTAACTGTATCGGCAGACAACGGATCAAAAGAATCATTTTTGTGCAGTGGAATTCCGAAAAGAGAAGAAGATTTTGAACATTGGATAAAATATCAGAATTTTATGAAAGACAACCCGAATGCCGAAGCGTTAGAAGTAAATGTTAAAAGCTTTGTTTATGGGGACGGCGATATAACAGATGCTGATGAATATGAGGTTGCATACTTTACAAAAAGGGGCGAAGAATTTTTGGAAAGGTCGACGGTTAAGCCTTACGGTGAATCAAAGTTCATAATTTTGACCGGTAACGGAGGTGAAAAATCAATGGTAAGCGATGTGGTAAAAGAAGTTTTAAGAGATATAGGACTTCTGGCGGAGTATATAATCCGAAAGAGCAAAGGCTATGACGATATGGCAGATAATTGCATAAAGGATAAAATCATTCGGGATATGGCTGAGATGACCTCAAGAATGAAGAATGAAATCAGACTTGTCTGTATTGACGATTTGAGGATACTGAATGATAACCACGATATAGCGGTTGTCGAGTGTGTGGATATGCTCGATGATGCCGTAAAAAAGGAACCGTACAATAACAATGAGGTTAAGTTCAAAGCTGATGCGGTTATAAGCATGGTGCTTGACATTATCCATCAAAATATCAGAGAAGATGCTGACTATAAGAAAATATCCGAGGGAGTGATAAATGAAAATGTTCAGATTTAATTTTTATCATACAAGAAAAGAAAACTTTTTCAACAATAACAATGCGGAGCAGTCGAAGGGGTTGATCGGATATTTAAGAGGCGACTTCGGAAGAAACGGTAATGAGTTTTATACATCATGGTTTGACAAAAATGAAAAGCTGAATAAAGAACCGTTTAAAACAGAGTTTAATGATGTTATGAACTTTTTGAGGGAACGGCTTTTGACCGACAGGGCATATATGAGGAGCTTTGTACATGGGAACGAACAATTAAAGCTTGATACATCCGAAAGCAACTCGCACGGAATGTTTGTCGAAAGCGAAAATTATGAGTACGATATAAGGACGATTTCGGATAGCGGAAATTATGACTTTTATATCTATTGCTATGATAAACGCTTTCAAAAACCACAGTACCTTAATGCCAAGCGGTTTCGTGATGAATACGGCAAGCTGACCGAAAGGGTGGAGGAAATTGCAAGAAAAACTTTGCCGGAGGCGCACAATTATTATATTGACGGCGACAGATATGAGAACGAAGGCAAAATCTATACCTTTAAGGTAACAGATGAAAATATGCTGTTTGAGGGGACAGACGGAACAAAATTGTTTGTTGTTTCGGAGCTTTTGGGGACATATCTGCCCGATGTTGCATCGGTTGGTAATTCATTTGTCAAAGTGCCGCTTGATCAGACGCTCTCAAATATAACGCTTGGTGATTTGTTAAAGGGCGCAAGTCTTTCAAGTGTTCATATTGTACATAATGAGGTTGAACATGATTTGGCAACAATAGAAGATTTGTCATATGACAATTTTACCGCTGAAGGCAGAACCGAGTGGGCAGATGTCTTTGCAGCAAGAGTGGAGCAGATATATGAAGGCAGCTACGGTTTGCAGATTCAATGCAGCAATGTTGAATGTGAACGGCTGGAGGAGTTTTCAAAAGCACTTGCCGGATACTGCCCGGCAGAGGATTGGGATAAATGGTTCAATAACGAAAGCGAACAGGAACAAAATATGAAAATGTAGAGGAGGATAATACAATGAGAAGAAATATAGAGGTTGTAAAAGATATAAGGAAGGAAATCGAAAATTTTCAGCTATTGTCAGATGATATTGATTTGATGATACGGACAGAAAATTGTGATATAACGGATTTATTTGAAAATGACGATATGCGCCTAAAAAAAGTGGTAGAGGTAGTAGAAAAAGTTGTAGATTATACAAAGGAATTAACAGAGGATTTCAGAGACACGCTTGATTATAGTGTGGGAGAAGACGGCGGCTTTGATTGCAGCAGCCTTGAATGGTGTCTTGCAAAGGTAAAATACGATCCGTTTGAGATTGTAAATTATCTTGAAATTTTTGAAAACGCATTCCGTGATTTTGATATAGAGCTTAATGCGGTGGAAAAATGGTACAAGTTGTTTACGCAGACAAGCTATCAGACCGGGGGAACGGAGCAGGTGTAGATGGGCAAACTTTTCTTGCTCTGCACAAGACTTGCAAGGTATGAATCTATGATGCAGGAAATTCCCGGATTTAAAGATAAATACATATTTGATTATCGGTATTATGGGCTGCTGGAAGATACATTCGGCGAAAACAGTGCAGAGAAATTATATAAAAAGATAATTGAAATTAACGGAGGGGATGTTTATAGGATGTTATTTACAGATGACAGGCATAAAAGCCGATTCAATAACTTTTATAAATTTGCGGTAAAAAACGGTTATGAGATAATTGAGTCAAATAAAAACATTGCGGCGATTTTCCTCTTGTCGGCAAACGAATATTTATGGGAACAGGCAAAGAGTGTTATTGCGGACAATGAACTTATGACAGATAAGATTGATACCCACTCGGATGATGAGGATGTGTATGATATTTATCAGGCGATACGCTTTATATTATACGGCTCGGACAGACTTTCAATAGAGGACTTGGCAGAGCCGGAGATTATGAAGGATAGTGTTGTCATGCTCATAACCAACGCATTTATCGTAAATAAATATGGTATTGAAGTGCTAAAAAATTCAAATAATATAAAAAAGAAAAACAGCGGAAGGAGAAATGTAAGATGTTATACGCAGTAGTATTCGCCGCCGGAGCATTCTTCGGCTTGGCAACAACCTGCTTGTTTGTTGTAAGCGGACAGGAATAAAGAAAAGAGGAACGGGAACAGAACCGAAATGAATAGAATAAACAGTAAGATTATATAAAGCGGTCGTATTGCAAATTGATTTGCAGTGCGGCCGCTTTTTTAGTTTTCGAAAAAAAAGAATGGAGGTCTTTATGGGCAACCGTATAAGAGATGCGCCTTCGGTGTGATAGGTCAAAAATCAAACGGAGGTGATACCAATCAGAACAGATGTCAAAAGTCCGATTTGCTGGGTGGGCGGAAAGGCGGCATTGAAAGATGAAATAATAGCAAGCCTGCCGCTTGAATGTGACAGGTATGTAGAGGTGTTCGGCGGCGGTGCAACAATAATGCTTGCAAAGCCGAGAGACAAGTTTGAAGTATATAACGATTTCAATTCAGACCTTGTCAATATGTTCAGGTGCATTAAGGAAATGCCTCTTTCATTTTTCAAGACGGCAGGATATCTGCCGCTGAATAGCAGACAGGAATTTGCTGACTTGCAGAAGTTTCTGCAGAAACAGCATTTTGACAGCAGTTACATAAAACAGGAAACAAAAGTTGCAAAAGAAATATTAACCGAGGAAGAAGCAAACCAAATTTGCACAATCTTACAGGGAAGAACAGAGCTTTACGATGTGGAAAGAGCTGTTGCGTTTTACAAGGTGATACGCTACAGCTACGGAAGCAGCGGCAAAAGCTTTGGAAGTCAGCCTGTTAATTTGGAAAATGCACTTCTGGGGATTTATGCGGTATCTGACAGATTAAAAAACGTAGTGATAGAGAACAAAGACTTCGAAGGCCTTATAAAACAGTACGACAGAAAAAATACGGCATTCTATGCCGATCCGCCGTACTATATGTCGGAAAGCTTTTATCAGGTAGGTTTCGGACTGGAGGATCACCTGCGTCTTTCGGAGTGCCTTCATCACATAGAAGGAAAGTTTTTGCTGTCATATAACGACTGTGACTTTATAAAAGACTTGTATAAGGACTGCTGTATAGTAGAGTTATCCCGTCCTCACTCGCTTGCGCAGAGATACAGCGCAGGCAAGGTATTCAAGGAACTGCTGATATCGAATTGAACCATAGTCAAGTAAGTAGACACAAAAAAGCACAATTTTTTAGGGGATCAGGCTATTTTGTCTGTTCCCAGTATAAAGCTTCCGCTTCACTTGGCGTAAGCATATTAAGCGTCCCGTGTGGTCTTTTTGTGTTGTAATATCCTTCAATATATTCAAAGACAGATAACTGAAGCTCCGTCAAAGAGTGATAACATTTGCGATTTGTTTCTTCTTTTTTGAGGTACTTGAAAAAACATTCACAGCAAGCATTGTCAAAAGGATAACCTTTCTTAGAAAACGACTGCACAACATTAAGAGAATCGAGAAGCTGCCTGAATGAGAAGGCAGTATACTGCGAACCTCTGTCGGAATGAAACATAAGTCCATGCGGAGTATTTCGTTTTTCATATGCCTTTTTAAAAGCTCTAATAACCAATTCAACATTGGCTTTTGAGGATATATGCCACGAAATCACCTTTCGTGAGAATAGATCCATAACAATACACAAATAGTACTGGAAATGTCAATAAATGTGCAGTCGAAATTTACCCAAAATTCTGAAACTACTTTAATTCTTCAACCGGCATAACTAACAATCCATTCGGAAACGGAAATCTGTCAAGGTCGCCAAG
>CAKSSN010000053.1 GCA_934489015.1 uncultured Clostridia bacterium | reverse complement strand
CTGACGACTATATTAGTATACCATAGCTTTCCGACAAAGTCAACACTTTTTTTCTTATTTTTTTATTATTGACTAAAATATACAAAATAAAAAAGATTATTTGCAGATTTGTGCTTCATATTTTACAGCAATATTACACAAATGTCAACAATTTAATTGTTTTGAGTAAACAAAGCAATAAAATAATAGAAAAAAAATTAAATTTCATATATAATAAAATAAACAAATCACAGAAAGGAATAAACAAAATGAGCTTTATAAATGAAAATTTTTTGCTAAACGGAAAAACCGCGCAGCAGCTTTATCACGACTATGCGGAAAAACTGCCGCTGATTGACTATCACTGCCACCTTTCACCCCGTATGATAGCCGACAACCACAGCTTCGACAGCATAGGTGAGCTTATGCTCGGCGGAGACCACTATAAATGGCGCCTTATGCGCTCTAACGGAATTGACGAAAAATTTATTACGGGAGACGCACCATACAGAGATAAATTCAGATCATTTGCGAGCTGTCTTCCCTATGCTATAGGTAACCCGATGATTCACTGGACGCAGCTTGAGCTTAAAAGATATTTCGGGATTGATGAAATTTTAGACGCCAAAACAGCTGATAACATATATGACAGATGTAACGAAATTCTTCATTCAACCGACATGAGTGCAAGGGCGCTTATTTCAAAATCAAACGTTGAGGTTGTCTGCACAACTGACGACCCGGCGGACAATCTGGAATTTCATAAAGCGATAGCGCAAAGCGATTTTGAGACAAAGGTTTTCCCGGCATTCAGACCGGACAGACTTTTTGCGATTGAAAACGAGGACTACATAAAATACATTGAAAATGCCGGAATATCAAGCTACAAAGATATTGCCTCATGGCTCAGAAGCAGAATTGCCTTTTTTGCCGAAAACGGCTGCGTCGTAAGCGACCACGGCTTTGACTGCATACCGTTCGGAACGCTTGAGGCTGAAAAAATATTTTATAAGAAGCTAAACGGAGATACTCTCACGCAGGACGAAATTAATTCGTACAAAACGGCGCTTCTTGCAATATGTGCGGAAGAATACACAAAACGAGGCTGGGCAATGCAGCTGCACATAGGAGCGCTGCGCAACAACAACACAAGCATGGTTAAAAAAATCGGCGCGGACACAGGCTTTGACGGCATAAACGACCGCTGCATAGCCGAAACGCTTTCAAAACTTTTGGATTATCTCAATTCGAGGGATATTCTGCCGAAAACAATTCTTTACACAATAAACCCTAAGGACAATTATGTTCTCGGAACAATGATAGGCAATTTTCAGACCTCGCAGATACCGGGTAAAATACAATTCGGATCGGGCTGGTGGTTTAACGACCAAAAAGACGGCATGGAAGCGCAGATGAAAACGCTCGGCAATCTCGGACTTCTCGGAAGATTTGTCGGAATGCTCACCGACAGCCGAAGCTTTGTTTCATATACAAGGCATGAATATTTCCGAAGAATTTTATGCAACATGATCGGCGATTGGGTTGATCAGGGGCTTTATCCGAACGACCAAGCGGCGCTCAAAACGCTTATAGAGGAAATTTGCTACAAGAACGCAAAACAATATTTTGGTTTTTAAATCAAAATCGGCGGCAGACCGCACAAACAGTCTGCCGCCGTATTATTTTCAAAATTTACTTACCCAGTCCGAAATCTCTTTTTCGGGCAGACCGTTAATTACCCTGCCGTCTTTTATATCGGCATCGGGGCAAACGCCCTTAAGGACTTCAACGGTTTTACCCATTCCGCTTCCGCCGCTTGTTGCAAACGGTATAATTGTTTTACCCGAAAAATCATAGCTTTCAAGGAAAGTGTTAATAATTGTCGGCGCAACATACCACCAAATCGGAAACCCTACAAACACTGTGTCGTACTCGTCCATATTCGACAGCTTTTCGGCTATTTCGGGGCGCGAATCGGGATTTTTCATTTCAACACTCGAACGGCTTTTTGAGTTTTTCCAATCAAGATCATCATTTGTATATGGTACACTCGGCTTAATTTCAAATAAATCGGCGTCTGCCGCCTTTGCAAGTGTTTCCGCATAACGCTTTGTTACACCGCTCGCAGAAAAATATGCTACTAATTTCTTACCCATTTAAAATTCCTCCGTTTCAATTTTACTTTTATAAATTTATTATACCACATTTACAATCCAATGTCTAATACTTATATTGAATTAAAAGAAATGCTTTTATGGCATTTCTGATTTCAAAGAAATTTGACTATATCAAAAATAATACTACACAAAGCGCGTTTTTAGTGGTAAAATATATATAAGAAAGTAAAAAGGGGTAATTAAACAAATGGAAACAATCACAAGTCAAGTAATCGACAATTTTAAATATTATCTTATTAATGAAGAAAAGAGCAAAGCAACAATCGAAAAATACCTGAGAGATTTATCTGCCTTTGCCGTATGGCTCGGCACCGAGAGTGCCGACAAAGAAAAAGTACTCGAATACAAGCAAAAGCTTATAGAAAGCTATGCGCCGTCAAGCGTTAATTCCATGCTCTCATCGCTTAACAGCTTTTTTGAATTTGCCGGCAGGCACGACCTTGTTGTTAAAACATTAAAAATACAGCGCCGCATATTTGTTCAAGAAGAAAAGGAGCTTACAAGAGCGGAATATAAACGGCTTCTCGCGGCTGCGAGAAAAAAAGGCTGCAGGCAGCTGTACCTTCTTATGCAAACCATATGCGCAACAGGAATAAGAGTATCGGAAGATATATAATGTAAAGGGTGACGGAGAGATTTTCTCTTAAACCTAATACATATATGGCTGCGGCTCATTTGCGATAATTTGAAAAGTGGTTATATATAAAACAAGGCGGTGATAACCGAAAACTAAAAGTATAACCACAAACTAATTTTATCACAAATGGAGGTCGAAAACAATATGAAAGACAAAATTACTTATTCAAAGTGCGGTGATTATTACGTTCCCAATTTAACCGTACCCGACACAAAGGAATACATAATCGGAAAATATGGAAGGTTACGCAGGCAGTTTTTGAAAGAATATTACAAATCTTTTTATACGGCTTTAATGATTGAAGGCAAGTTATCGGAACACCTTGCAGAGATAGACGAAACTTGCCACAACATTCTGAAAGATATGGTGTCAAAAATGGCAAAACAAGAAGAAGTTTCGGAACGGTTAAAAGCAGATAATCAAATGCTATGGGTACAAAAAATGAACTCAATTCACAGCCGAGCGGAAGACTTTATTATGAGAAAATATGTGTACGGAGGTTTTGCAGAATGAAGAAAATATCTATATTTTTAATCACATTGTCATTTACGGCGAGTGCAGTCACGGCAAATGCCGCACCTATTCCGAAAGAATCATTACCGTGCTATGCAACAACGGAACAAGTCACGGTTACCGAAAATCTAATCAGTGGAATTTTAGACGAGGTTAAAAACGGTTTGGGATATACGGACGCAAGAGCAAAATCGAATGTACTTATTTTCAATGCTTGGCTTAACGGGCAAACGGGTGGATATGCTTACGGTGAATTAACACCTATCGCAAACAACGCAATATATCAGTACAGAGATATGTATTTAAGACCGAATTTCTATGTTGAAAATGAGAAAAAGGTCAGAGATATAATTGCAGGAGTTATCACGACGTATACAAACGGCGAGATTGACTATACAAAAGCGGAATTTAACGCAAGAGTGAAGATTTATCAATCCGTCAATCCTGCATTTAACCCCGATGAAGAATTTGCAAAAGACACTTGTTATCGTCATATACCGCCTATTGATAACGGAATGTTTACAATAGCAAGAAAGCTGATATTAGAGTCAAAAAGGTAGTATAAAAATAGTATAAGGCTCTAATTTTTATAAGTGAGAGCCTTAAAAAATGCAGAATTGTTTTAGAATTTTCACAAAACCATTGATTTATTAGTTGTTTTGTGATATAATTAAAACAGAATCGAGGTGTGATGAATGAAAAACTACGAAAAGATTGTAGAGCTTGGTTGCTTTTCTCTCGGAGAACTTGCGAAAAAGCTAAATTGCTGCATTTCAACGGCGGCAAGCCTTATACAAGCATATATAAAAAACGGATACATTGAGCGTATTCGCCGTGATTTGTATGTTGCTATCAGCATTGAAACCAAACAGCCTATATTATCAAGGTATCAGATAGGCTGTCGTTTAGCGCAAGATGCTTATTTATCGCATCACAGCGCATTTGAAGTTTACGGATATGCAAATCAAGTTTTTTATGAGGTATATGTTGCAACCGAAACACGATTTACGGATTTTGTATATAACGGCATATTATATCATCGTATCGCACCTAAAGAAAATGCAGATATAAATATCATAAACGGTGTTAAGGTATCATCAATTGAACAAACTGTTGTTGACGGCATTTGTGATATAGAAAAAATCGGCGGTCTTGAAGAAACAATCCGTTCTATTCTTCTTATCCCATCGTTAAATGCTGATAAATTACTTGAGGCGTTAAAGAATACCAATAACGGATTTGTATATCAAAAATGTGGATATATTTTAGAAGAACTTAATGATTCTCTGCATTTGCCAGATAGCTTTTTTGATGAGTGCGAAAAGCATATATCCAATGCAAAACGCTATCTGACAAAAGACCATACAGGATATATACGGCATAAAAAATGGAAGCTGTTTGCACCCGAAAACATAAAAAATATTATATAGAGAGGTGCAAAATACATGAAATAAAAAGTAAATAAAATATCAACAAAGCCAAATGAAGCAACAAAAGCGAAT
>CAKSSN010000052.1 GCA_934489015.1 uncultured Clostridia bacterium | reverse complement strand
TTAACACCTTTCTTTCTGTTTTTATTATATCAGATTTTTGGGTGTTTGTCGACTCTATTTATATTATACCATTCCAGCTTTTGCAATATCATAATTTTGCAGCTTCAAGATATAAAGCGCTTAATATGGCGAACACTCTTCCGGATACAAAAACCACCTGTGAAGATGTGCAATGCACTGTAGATATTTTGAAAAAATACACTCCGGATGTGGTGAACGGCATTACGGAGGATTAAAAATATTGTAAAATTGTGTTTGTCGGACTTTTGTGCGTCAAGGGTATGTGTGTCTATTATAATTTTCAATCGGCGAACTGCTAAATACTAACACTTTTGCGATTTTTTGTGTACCCTTGACACGGAAACGGTGAAAATTACCCAAAGTGTATCCTCCCATTCCGCTACTGAGTCCGGCTTTTTGTCAATTGCTTGGGGTTTAATTCTCCCATATGCCGAAATTGAGCAATTTTATTTGTGATATTGTTATATATGTACTGCGTACAAAACAAGGTATAGCTGCGGCGAAGGGTGTGGAAATGCGGATAAGCTGAAGACTTATCCGTATTTTCGCACCCTTTTGCTCTTGCGCCGCGATTACGTTTTGTAAGAAAGCAAAGAAGAATCCTTTTTTGTGAACCGGTCAAAGCCTCTGTATCCGCAAGCATTACGGGTCAGGGCTTAATTTTGCTTTCCTGCGCACCTAACATTATCATGCTTGAATTGCAAAGGTGTTTTTCCCGTTATGCTCTTAAAGGTACGTATGAAATTTGAGCAATCGTCGAATCCGGAAGAAAAGCAGGCGTCTGTTACACTGAAGCCCTGGTTAAGCAAAGTTTCCGCATTGCCGATTCGCACATCAATTATATGATTATATATTGTTTTGCCTGTATATTGCTTGAATATCCGCGCCAGATATGTAACGGAGCAGCCGGCATTTTTTGCAAGTGAACTTAGCGACAGCTTTTCTCTGTAGTTTTCGGATATGAACAAAAGCGTTTTCGTAACATATTCAGGTATATTTATTATTTGCGGATTCTTCTTCTGCTTCTCATAATTCTCAGAGCATAGGATAATAATTTGCAGTATCAGAGAAAATAATTTGACATTATCTGCCCGATGCTCCGCGCAGAGTATATTGACAGCCTTTTTTGCAATGTCAATTACGGTTTTTTGAGTATCTGCGTCAAATACAATATAATTTATCCGATCGTCCGCTCTGTCCTCAAAGAATGACATAAGCTCCAAATCACCGAAAACCTTTTTGAAAAAATCCAAAGGAATGTAAAAATCAATAAATTTGTGTACACCGGCACGAAGAAATCTGCCGAAATGTATCTCATCGGGGCGGAAAAACAATATATTATTCTTTCCAGCATCTATAACGGCGTTTTTTGTCACAGCGGCCAAGCCGTCGCTCAAAAGTATACTTATTTTATATTTATTGTATATTCTTATTTCGGAGTCCTCTGCGGTATATTCTTTGACGGAATATACTGCGGAAAGAGATTCCGCAAGGTTGGGAAACTCGAGGTTTCTTTGTACAATCATATATTCATGCTCCTTAATTCAAGTTTAAGATATTCATATTTTTTGTGTTATAATTACATAGCGCCGCGCATTGGTGAATGTTATAATGTAATTATACTACAGTTAGCATTAAATTGCAAGTGGGTATAACGAAATTGTAAAAAGTAAATTTTGTGTGTATGAAATATTAAAAGGAGGATTTTATTATGTATCTGCCGAAAAGAACGCAAAGAGTTGAAGAACTGAGAGAATATTATCTGAAAAATTCAAGGATGTCGATTGATAAGAATTTAGTATGTTGGAAATGTCACCGTTCGCTTATGTTATATGTTGAGGGCTGGGAAAAGAACGCATATAACACGGATACGGCAAGAATGCGCCGTTCTGCCGCAGAGGCATATATGCTGGAGCATACCAAGCCTGTCATTATACCGGGCGAGCTTATTGTAGGTCAGCCTGATTTTGAAGATTTTTCCGCAGATGAACAGGTTCGGTATGAGCAATGCATAAAATCCGAAAACATGATGCCTGTAAAAAGAGGAAGAATGGATCATCTTGCACTTGACTATCAGCTTCTGCTTGACAGAGGGATCACCGGCATAATTGCGATGCTTGATGAGGAAATATCAAAGCTTGATTTATTTGACGGAAGGAATACCGAGCGTTATGAATTTCTGCAATGCTGCAAGACAGAGCTTAACGGTCTTTTAAAAATGTGTGATTCTTATGCACATAAGGCAAAAATGCTTGCAGACAGTGCAGAGGGCGAGAAAAAACGGGAGTATTCCGAGCTGTACGAAGTATTGAAGCAGGTTCCGGCGCATGCAGCACGGACATTTCGGGAAGCATTGCAGAGTATACATATGTTTACATGGAGTTTATACGGGATATATTCGTTCGGTAAGCCTGATGTTTATCTTTTGCCGTATTACAGGAACGATATAGAGAAAAAAATACTGACTCCGGATTCCGCACAGGAGCTGATTGACTGTTTCTTTCTGCAAAGCATACCAAACATGAGCTCATGGGCTGCCGAGGGTCTTATGCTCGGAGGACGCGACGAAAACGGCAATGCAGTCGAAAACGAGCTTACATGGCATTTTCTCACAGCCATTGAGCACACGCATCTTCCCGATCCGAACATTGGATTTTGCGTGACGGACGAAACAAGCGAAGAAATATTACTGTATGCCGCAAAGCTGATAACGGACGGACATTGCCAGCCGCAGATATGGAACAGCGACGAAGTAACCCGTTCCATGCTGAAAAACGGTTTTGATGAAAAAGCGGCTAATATGTTCACTATGTCAACTTGTGTTGAAACAACTCCGATAGGCTGCTCGGGAATATCCATAACAAGTCCGTATATTAATCTGCTTCAGATATTCTTAAATTCATTTCAAAAGTGCGATGATTCATACAGCTACGAAATGATATTTGAAAATTTCAGACATGAGTTTGAAAAATGTGCCGAAAGAATGGTTTTGCAGGAAAACCTTTGGCAGCTTGAGCGGGGCAGAAACAGCTCCGACCCGATGAGAATATCTGTTTTGATTCACGATTGCATTGAAAGGGGAAAATCAAATGATTGCGGCGGCGCAAAATATAATATACTGGAGCCGGACATTCTCGGCATGCAAAATGTGACAGAAAGCCTTAATGTGATAAAAAAGCTTGTTTTCAACGAAAAATTTATTACGGTAAACAAATTAAAAAAGGCTTTGGAGGATAATTACGAGGGACATAAGGAACTGCTTCTGCAAATCAGAAATAAAGTACCGCACTTCGGAACGTGTGATGCCGAATCAAATACAATATCAAAAAGCGTTGCGGATATGGTTCTCGACGCCTTTAAACCTATGACTACGGTTAGAGGTGCAAAAATCATACCGGGTGCATTTTCATACAGAGAGCATGAGATTCAGGGAAAGAAAACACCGGCTTCACCTGACGGCAGAACCTTCGGTATGCCGCTGAACGACGGCAGCTGCCCGGTGCAGGGATATGACAGTCTGGGACCTACTTTGTCTATTGCGTCAACAGTTGCATGGGAACCGTCAAGATTTCTCGGCGGAACATCAGTTAATGTAAAAATCAATAAAGGAATCGAACCCGAAAAAATTGCTACATTGATAAAGGGATATTTGAAAACGCACGGTTCACAGCTGCAATTTAATATTGTCGATACCGAAACATTGCTGGAAGCGCAAAAAAATCCCGACCAGTATAAGGATTTGCTTGTAAGAATCGGCGGTTACAGTGACTTTTTTGTTACAATCCCCAAAAGCTTGCAGGACGAAATAATATCGAGAAGTGTCAATCAAACTATATAAAGATAAGGGTTTCTTGAATAAAATCAACGAATGAATTATATCTTTCGATGGCAAAAGGAGGTTGTTTATAATGTTAAAAACCGCGGATATATTTAATATACAGCATTTTTCCGTGAATGATGGTCCGGGAATACGTACGGTTGTGTTTTTTAAAGGGTGTTCGTTAAACTGCGCATGGTGTCATAATCCGGAAAGTAAATCTTCTAAAAGAGAGCTTTCGTTTTTGAGCGAAAAATGCGTGTTATGTAAAAAATGCGCCGCTGTCTGCTCTTGCGGCGTACACAAATTTGAGAATGACTTGCATTGTATTTACAGGGAAAAATGCGTTATGTGCGGAAAATGCGTTGAAATCTGCAAAATGTCCGCATTGGAAATTATAGGAAATGAGTATACTTATGAAGAAATAATGACCGATATAGCCAAAGACGATATGTTTTTCGGCAATGACGGCGGTGTGACATTTTCCGGCGGTGAACCATTCATGCAGTTTGAGGCTCTGTATGAGCTTTTGAAAATGTGCAAAAGAAAAGAGTATACGGTATGTATCGAAACCTCGGGATATACTTCGGAAGAAAAAATAGTCAGAGCAGCCGAATATACAGATTGCTTTTTGTTTGACTGCAAGGAAACCGATGAAAAAAAACATCTTAAATATGTCGGGGTTAAAAATGATTTGATACTTTCAAATCTTGAAGCCTTAAACAAAATAGGTGCGGCGGTAATTTTACGCTGCCCGATTATTCCTGGTGTAAATGACAGGCAGGAGCATTTTGAAAATATTGCAAGGCTTTCCGATAAATATGCCTGTGTAAAATCAGTGGAGTTTATGCCATATCACCCGCTGGGGCTTCAAAAATCCATACAAATCGGAAAAACAACGGCATTTTATGGCAAAGATTTTATGGACAGAAAAACAATCGAAGCCTATTGTGAGAGTGTAAAGGATAAAATGGCGGTGCCTGTCAAAATAAACTAAAGGGAACAAAGGCTGCGGACAGACTTTACGAAGAGGCTCATCATACGTATTTTATCGCCGCGAATAAGATTAACAAAGTATTTTGTCTCCGATAATTAACGCTTCTTTGCATTTTGTGCGGCTTACGCCGCCGCAAAATTGCGTAAACGGGAGAAGTTCGGATAAAGTCCCCGCAGAATCTGATTCGGCAAAATGGAATGGTATAATATAAATAGAGTCGACAAACACCCAAAAATCTGATATAATAAATAGAGAGGTGCAAAATACATGAAATAAAAAGTAAATAAAATATCAACAAAGCCAAATGAAGCAACAAAAGCGAA
>CAKSSN010000051.1 GCA_934489015.1 uncultured Clostridia bacterium | reverse complement strand
AAATGCTTTAAGGCATATTCCGGTCGTTGAAAATCACGGAACGATGCCGTTGACTTAAATATGCTCATAGCAAAAAAGAGGACCAACAAACCAAGTCCTATGGCCCCGAGTCCTCCGTTTATGCCGGATATGACATTCCAAATTGCACCGCCTTTGAAGTTTTGCGGCGAGGTTGTAATCAGCGACCATATTTCAGTCATTTTATCGTTCCAAGTGGAAAACGCATTTTCAAGGTTGGCTACAATCCAATTATCGCTCAAAGGTAATTCACCTCCTGTTCCAAAACGCAAAAACAGCCATAACCGCTGATAAAAGCAGCTATGACTGTCTTTGGTTTTGTTATTCAGTTAATAAAGTCAATGCTATAACTTATATGCTTCAAAATAAGTCGCTGTGCGTTCCCGTTCGGGTTAAGGATAGTGTAATCATATCATTTTCAACCTTGTATATAAGAAGCCAGTCGGGGGATATATGGCATTCACGATGCCCCATATATTCACCCTTTAACGAATGGTCGCAGTATTTTTCCGGAAGCGGTTTTTCTTCACGCAAAAGACATACAACATCTTCAAACAAGGTAATATCATATCCTCGCCGTATAATCGCCTTAAAATCTTTTTTGAACTTATTGGAGTATCGTACTTTAAGCATTTAAGTCCCTCATAAGCTCTTCCATATTGTCATACGCTTTGCTCATATTACGATTATTGTTTACATCGTCAATAGCGGCAAGCGTTTCGGCATTAGGTGTATCCACAGCAAGCTCGAACGGAATTTTTCCGAGTCTTACCGCCTGTCTGCAAAAAACGCCCATTGCTGTTGACATATTAAGACCCAAAGCCGAGAACAGTTCATCAGCCTGCATCTTCAAATCTTTATCCATTCGGATAGTTACATTTGTTGTAGCCATAATCACAAGCTCCTTTCTCTTTTAGTATATTCATTATAGCATATATTATGTGCATTGTCAATCATCTGCACACAATTTTATATAAAATTTAATTTTTGTTTTAGCGAGCGGAAATCTCACTTTCCTGTTCAATAGTGGAAAATCACACTGTATTATGCGAATATATTATCCGAACTTTTTGCGCAAAAACATAGATTTATGGGCATTTTTGCGGTAATGTTCGGATAATACAAAAGTTCAGATAATCATATCCAAAATATCTTTCGCAAATGCAATGATGACACCGCCGAAGAAGGTCAGAAATCCGTTTGCTCTCTGCGATGCGTCGTGCGATTTAAGCGACAGACCTATCTGCACGACACCAAAGCCGAGCAGGATTAGTCCGATAGCCTTAATCGCCGAGAAGATAAAGTCTGAAAGGCTATTTATCGTTCCGAGCGGATCTGCTGCAAAAACTGTTCCCGTGAGGGCGGTCATCATAACCGCAAGCACCGTAAGTACAAGTTTAGCCTTGCGGAGAATTTTCTGTGCTTTCGCTATTCTCTGAATTGTTTTCTGCGTGTTCTGATTTTTCATTGTCTGTTACCTCCAAAATTTCATTTTGTTTTGTTTGTGGGTTTGCAAAATCAAATGTTTTCACATTGTCCCCGTCAACCTCCAATAGCTTGATATTTGATAAATCCTCGTTTATGGTAAAGGATAAATCATTTCGTAAATATTTTTCCGACTTGCTGTGCTTGTACGGCACAGCTTTTCCGTCTGCGGTTTTTGCAATATTCGGGTGCGACAGTATATCGAATTTTTTATCAATTAACGGTCGCTCGCCACGAATAAAAATAAGGGCGTTGCTGTTATCCAAAAGACGCACCTCATCAAGCGTTAAAAGCTCACGCCCGGCGTTTTGGTAATTGGTGTTACTGCTGCCGTGCTGACCTTTTGTAATACCTCTTGTGCGTGTGTCAATGGTTTCTTTTCCGAGCATTTTTGAAATATATTCGTGTGTGCTTTGCTCGTTGCCGCCGAGATAAAGCAGCGTATCGCAGTTACCCGTGATGTTTTCCCAGCTATCCTTGAATAATGCTTTTAACTGTGCCATATTCTGAATAATAATGCTTACGGAAATACGCCGTGACCGCATTGTTGCAAGTATGCGTTCAAAGTTATCGGGCAGAGCGACATTTGCAAACTCGTCCATCACGATATGCACGGGTATAGGCAGCTCGCCGCCGTGATTATTGTCCGCATTGAAATACAACGCTTGAAAGGCTTGTGTATATAACATTCCGACAAGATAATTAAAGGAATTGTCATTGTCGGGAATAACGCAAAATATGGCTCGTTTGCGTTCGCCGAGAGTGCCTATATCAAGATTATCGTATGAAGTCATTTTCGCTATCTCCGGTAAATTAAATGCCGCAAGCCGCACCGCCGCCGAAATAAGGATCGACTTCGCTGTTTTGCCACTTGCCTGTTTGAAAATTTTATATTGCCTTACTGCAATATGCTCCGGCTTTTCGTCCTCCAAGCCTTGAAAAAGAATATCCACCGGGCTTTGATAGCCGCTTTCGTCCTCATCTTCAACGGTTGCGGCGTTTTCGATTAAAAACATCAGCATTTCAAAGGTCTGTTCTTCGGGCGGAGCTTCGTGCAGAAGATAGAGCATCAAGGCACTATCAAGAGCAATTTCGGATTTTTCCCAAAATGGATCGTTTTGCGATGCGTTTTTCGGTGTTGTATTCTGAATAAGGTTTGAAATCAGCTTTATAACATCTTCATCTTTGCGGATATACACAAACGGATTATATCCGTCCGAGTTCTCCGGCTCGATTAGGTTGAACACCTTAATATCATAGCCGTTTTCAATTAGTAACGGTGCAATGCTTCGGAGCATTTCGCCCTTTGGGTCTGCGACTATGAAAGAAGTGTTGCACTGCATTAAATTCGGTTTTGCGTAAAACCGAGTTTTTCCGGCGCCGCTGCCGCCGACCACAAGCACATTGAGGTTTCGTCTGTGCTTTTTTGCGTTTAAGCCAAGCCGCATATTTTGAGATAGAATGATGTTTTTATAGCTGTCCTTATCCATATACCGCTTGACAACGCTTTTGACATTGCCCCAGCGAGCCGAGCCGTGTTCCTCGCCCGGTCGGCGGTTTTCTCTTGACGAAAAATATACACCGATACTCATTGCATACAAAAACAAGAAAATGAGTACGGCTTTTAAGCTATACTCATTCAATGTGATGTGCGTAGGGTTATTCATAGCGGCTGTCAAACGGTCAAGCAATTCAAACAGCTTTATATCCTCCTCATAGCACCCGGCAATCATTAAGGCAAGCCATATAACGAATACCGAGAGTATTCCGAGAAGGATATATATTGTCTTTTGATTTTCCTGTCTGTTCACGAGGTATCCCTTACTATCATTAAAATTTGAAGCATTGTTATCAGTCCTTTCCGGAAATAAATAAATAAAAGGGGCAGCCCCTGCATAAGTTTCCTTATACAAAAGCTGCCCCCAAAAAGTGTGATAGGCGTTACTTACAGAATTTTTCGTTGTAAATTTCCATAAGCTCATTTAATCTTTTATTCTGCTTAACCCATTGTGCCGTGACGGGTACACCCGTCTTTTCATCAATGTAATTACCAAAGGCGAGGATTTCATTATTGCTTGCATAAGCTCTCTGCACAGTCGGAGCGTTATACATCACCGTTCCGTTCGGAATCCATTTTGCGTAAACGGTATCGCTTTCATTGAATGTAAAATCCGTTACCCGATTTTCCTTTGTTTGCGGGTCTGAATACCAACCGTCAAAGTCATATCCGTATCTTGTCGGAATAAACTCCGCAAGAGATATTGTTGTGCCAAGCGGCTTTATGACAGGCTCGATATATGAGCCGTCCTCTGCGGCAAAAGTGAGTGTGCGTGTTCCCGTCAAGCTCCAACGGGCATAGAGTGTTGTGTCGGAATAATACTCGGTATCGGACGATACCTTTTCGCCGCTTTCGGTAAACCACCCCTCAAACTGATAGTCGCTGCTTTTATACGGCAGCGGAAGTTTGATTTTGTTCTGCTCCGTAACGGCTTCTGTGATGTCGGTTTTGTAAATTCCGCCGTATAACGAGCCGCCGTTGCAGTTGAGAGTTATAACCCTCTCACCCTTTAAGGAATACAGCGGCTTTTCCTTTCCGCACTCACATACATAAACCTTTGAATCCTGCCTTGTATATTCGTGCGTGTGTGCCGCCTGTGCAGTAACTGCGGTTGATAAAATGAGCATCGCTGTTAAGCCTGTAAATACTGTTCGTTTCATTTTGAAATTCCTCCGTTTCAATAGTTTATTTTCGGTATCTTTATTGTATCATCATACAAAAAAACCGTCAAAAAATTTTCTGAAACGAAAAAGACAACCCGTACAGGTTGCCTTAAAAGCGGTTATATAAATCGGAGGCTATCTTTTTTATGCCATTGTTTTAAAATGCTCCATTATAGATATTTGATTTTCTATAACTGGGCAAATATTCTCTTCTGTTATAATCTCTATATTCAATAAATCATTAATAATATTAATGATTTCATCGCCAAATAGCGTTGCAAACTCAGAATAATCAAAAAGATTGGTATTCCATTCATCTATATTTTCACTATATTTTATAACAACTTTTATTTTACCTAAATAATACATAAGATACGGAAAAGCATTGAATAATCCTTGCATATTATTCAAAGAGATGTAATGTCGAATTTTATCGATATATTCTTTTTTTTCCTCTAATAAAAATTGTTCTACGGTTTGACTTTTGAATAAAGCAGTTACACTTGTATTTGCCGTGATTACAGGTCTATCTTCTACGTTATCAAATCTAAGTTTTTTCATAAACTCAATTTGAGAAGCGTGATACTCTGTATATAACTGTAAAAACATTTCTTGGTTCTCAACGCCCTTAAAATATGTTTCATAATCATATGCATGAGTAAATTCATGAAATAAATATGGCAAAGCCTCATCTTTAAGTAAATGTAGTTTTTCTTGAACACTTATGAAATGTTTCCCATTATCTACTTTATGATTTGCTAACACTGTATCGTTTATTTTATGTGTTAGTGGTAGTATTTCTACTTTTGGCAATTTATCCTTCAACCCCATAAAACTATGATACTGTTCATACGCATTTTTGATAAAACGATTTCGTTCCATTTCCTGTAATGCTTTGCTTTTTGTTTTCATCTAAACTCACCACATCATTAGTATAATATTATAACAAATTCCGATTTGTTTTACAGATATTATACCACAGAAACAACGAGAAAGCAATCGTTTCCGACTGCTTTCTCCGATTTGCACAATGATTTATTTTACCCAAGTTTCGGTATCGTTTGAGGAATTTGCAAGGTGCGTGTTTGCCGCTTCCGTAACATCTGCATAGTACCACATAGAGTTGTTGCGAATATCAGTAAATTTGTTGAGTACGGATACATTCTTTGTGATGT
>CAKSSN010000050.1 GCA_934489015.1 uncultured Clostridia bacterium | reverse complement strand
CTCCAAAATGATAATTTTATTATATATCATCTTGGAGGTTTCGTAAAGACTTTACACAAAATTCGGGGTTGACTCGACCTGCATTTCTCATAGAATGAGCGGTGCAGGTTTTTTTGAAATTACAACAAAGAAAGCATATAGACAGGCAAATATAAAATATCCTTGTCTTTTGACAAGTCTTTGGTATAAGCAATATATTTTTCAGAAATACGGCCTGAAAATTTCTTGCAAAATTCATCGAAAGAAATGTGGGCTTTATAGCCGGAAGATTTTACTTCTATAGGACAAATTTTATTTTTTCGTGTAATAAGAAAATCTACTTCATAATTATGCTTTGAATTTTCATTGTGCCAACTATGGTAAAATAATTCATAACCATTTGCGACAAGCTCTTGTGCTGCGACATTTTCATAAAGGTATCCCAAATTGGCAGAGAGTTTGTCGTTTAACAGTTTTTCATAAATTTCATTCTCCGTAAAGTCTTTGTCTTTGAACATAAGGGTAGTGAATAATCCTGTGTCGCAAAGAAACAATTTGAACAGTTTTAAATCTTTGTTTGCGGAAAGACCCGAATTTGGATCGTTCGCATGGTAAGATATGAGTACGGTTTTGGAGCTATTCATCTCTGATAATAATTCAAGTATGCTATCAGCTCGTTCGTTTTCCAAAACACCGGATACTTTATAACGAGAAGCATTGCTGTTTAATTGTGCCGGTATGGCGTCGAAAAGAGTTGAGATTCTGCCGGTAGAATCTATTTTTTTGAAATCATCATCATACAATTTGAGAATATCTCTTTTTACCAGATCAACCTTTCTGAAATTGTTGGTCACAATATATTCATTTACGGCTTGAGGCATTCCGCCGACAAGCATATATAATCTGAAATCACGCATCATTTTTCTGTTTACGGCATCACCTAAAGGAATTTTGGCATCATACGCTTTTTTTAACAGAGGAATGGTAGTATTGTCACCGACAGCCCACCTGAACTCTTCATAATCCATAGGAAACATATTGATTTTTCGTTCTTCGCTAGGAATTAGAATATTTTTAACATTTTTCTTTATACTGATTAAGGACCCGGTTTCAATGTAATCATAACGATGATCCTTAACGAGTATTTTTATTGCCTGGCGTGCTTGAGGACAAAACTGAACTTCGTCAAATATAATCAAGGATTTCCTTTCGATAAGGTCAACATGATATTGCAGCTGTAGCTGAAGAAAGAAATAATTCAAATCAGACATATCCGAAAATAAGTCCTTTACGGATTGAGGAGCAAACGCAAAATCAATTAAAATATAGCTATCATATTCATTTTTTCCGAACTCTTCAACAACAGTAGACTTGCCGATGCGGCGTGCACCCTCCACAAGTAAGGCGGTATGACCGTCGGATTCTTGTTTCCAATCAAGAAGTTTTTTATATATTTTTCTTTTAAACATAAGCTCACCCCAAAATCTCAAATTTTATTTCAATATAATACTTCAAAATCTCAAATTGTTTATATCCATTATACCACAAAAACTCAAAGTGTCAAGCTTTTACAATAAAAAAGTGATAAAATTTGATTTGAAAAACAAATCATCCGAATTGAATATGCGTTTATATACGGATGTTTTGAGTAATTTCTCATCAAATGGTTACAGGGCAGCCGTAAGAGAGTTCGCATCAAAATACTATCCATGCGGCATATATCAGGCAAATAAAACACTTTCATATGATTTGCTCAGCACAAAATCGGATACAGACTTTGTATATTCGGTATGATTTTGTTTCACCTGATCAAATACAGGAGGGCAACACTGTTATTGAGTGGTACATAAGTTATTGAGTGGTACATAAATGGTGTTTTAGCTGCAAAAGGCCAGAGTTTGGATGTTTCCAAAATTTCCAATGCGTCAATTATGCTTAAAGTTACTCCGTATCTCAAAAATCCGGCACTTCCCGGAGAAACGGTGACTGCGACAACAAGTATCTCATACAGTGGTTCCGGTTCGGTTTCAGGAGGCGGTAGCGGCAGAGGCTCTGTTTCGGTGGCACCCGGCGGTTCCGGAATATTCGATATTATTAAAATCGATGAAACAAGACTTCCGCAGCGAGAATACAAATATGCGAATATGAAAGAACATTGGGCATGCGATTATGCCGAAAAAGCAACCGAGATGAATATAATGAGTGGCAGTGACCAGGACAACTTTTTCCCTGAATTGATTGTAACAAGAGCAGAGTTTGTAGTATATATAACTGGTATCGACAATATCAAAAATATGGAGTGGCAGGGCTTATGTCATCAAAAAAGCAAATTAAGAGAGAAAACATTGATTTTAGTGCAAAGCCGATTCCCCAAGCGGAAATTTCCGACTTGCAAGATCAAATAAAGCAACTGCAAATGGAAGTTGATGTATTAAAAGAGGTATTAAATCTGTTAAAAAAAGACCCCGGCATCAATATAACGGAGCTAAAAAACCGTGAAAAAGCAGTGGTTATTGATGCCATGAAGAACAAGTATCCACTGCCGCAGTTATTAAAATTTCTGCGAATAGCAAAAAGTAGCTACTATTATCAAGAAAATGTGATTAAAAAGACTGATAAATATTATGAATTGCGAATCAAGATAAAAGAAATTTTCAAAGAATGCAGAAATTGTTATGGCTATAGGCGAATTCATGAAGAACTTAAGAAGTTAGGAAATACTGTTTCGGAGAAAATCGTCCGTCGTATTATGAAGGGTGAAAATTTAGTAGTACCGGAAAAACGCACGAAGAAATATAGTTCATATAGAGGTGAAATTACCCCTGAGGTAGATAATATAATCAATCGCGATTTTCATGCAGAGCGGCCAAATACAAAGTGGCTTACGGATATAACGGAATTTTCTATTCCGGCAGAAAAGGTGTATCTTTCTCCGGTTATTGACTGTTTTGATGGAATGGTTGTTAAATGGAATGCAGGAACAACGCAATAGAAAGTCTCAACAGTGTGCTGCGCCGGTTAAATAGCCAGAGAAGCGTATTTCCAAGCGATACTGCACTTTTGAAAGCATTGTATTTAGCGACATTTGAGGCAACAAAGAAATGGACAATGCCGCTCAGAAACTGGGGTAAAGTTTACGGAGAGTTGTCGATCATGTATGACGGGCGGCTTTTTTAGCACAAATTTTCCACCATGTACAAGGGTAAAATTCACGGTTTCCTGCGAGACCGCCCTTGACATGGTGTAAAATCCGTGCTATATTACAATTAAGGCAGGAAAGCCTAAACTCGGCTATCCTGCCCACTAAAAACCGATATTTTGTCATAGAAAAATCTAATTTACAGAAAAAACCTCACACTCCCGTTCTTTTTCTAAATTCAGACGGTGAAACACCGAATTCCTTTTTAAAGAAACGACTAAACGCATACAGCGACGAAAATCCCAAAGCGTCTGCAATGTCCGAAACTGCATAGTTGCTTGTGCACAACATTTTTTTTGCCGAATCGGCAATCAGTCTGTTTTTATAGGCAAGAGGCGAGCATTTGTATTCGCTGTTAAAAATTCTACGCATTTGCGACTCACTTAGAAAGCATAAATTCGCAAGTGTTTTCATGGAAATATTCTCCGTATAATGTCTGTTAATATACTCTATGACCGACTGAATTTTTGAATTTGACTTTTTTTGCAACCCGCTTTTCTTTTTCAGGACTGACAAAATAAGCGTATATACCGAGCATATTGCCGCAACACTTGAGACAGCATCATCGGACACTGTTTTTATGTTTTCAAACACTCGCTCCATTTCCTCGTCCGTATGGAGTCCGGCTATCTGCGGCGTGTCGGAAAATGTGATGTATTTGCCGTTTTCATCCGCAATGTCCAACTCAATCTGCAAGCATCTTGCATTTTTATCAAGTACTTCATAACGATAGTTTCCTCCTCTCGGGAGATATACAAGCTCGCCGCAGTGTGCTGTAAAATTGTCATTTAAAAAGCGGTAATGATATGTTCCTTGACGAATGTAAAGAAATGAACTGTGCTCACGGTTGTTTATTTGCCGGCGAAAAATTTGCGGTGTGTATTCCAAATATGTATGCACCTCAAAATAATACGGTGCTCTTAAAAGCTTCAAAGGTCATCACTCCATTTGCTGCAATTTTATGTATATTCTATCACACTGTCTTGTTTTTGTAAACCGATATGCGTGAAAATGACAAATTATTGCTCAAAAGAACTACTGTTTCAAAAACTAATGAATGAGAAATGAATATTCTGTCAATTATGTAGCTTTTTTTAATACGCTCAAAGGCTGCGTCTGCAAGCAAATGAGTTCAAAAATTCAATTTGCCTAAATAATTGCAAAAACACGCATATTACTTTTAACGGGTATGTGTGTTTTTTTGGTATGTTTTGTTTGCCGACAGACTAAATTACGCAAGTTTTGCAGCCGCCTTTTGGTATACATTCTGCTTTCCTTCAAATATCAGAGCAACAAAAGCCTGCCATGCGGCGAACAAAGCAGTTTTTTAAGTGAAGCGTAGCGAGAAAAACGATTTAATATTACATATATTCAAGATTTAGAGGACTTTTCGGCGGCATATTTCTTGACATTTTCAGTTCCTTCTATACAAACTCGGCGTGCACCCTATGTTTTTCTTGAAAAGTTTAGAAAAATACCGCTGATCTTGTATTCCAATGCAGTTTGATATTTCGGAAATTGAAAGATTGGTGTTTGCAAGCAGTGAGCACGCTTTTTCAATTCTGTAGTTTTTTATCATTTCCCCGGGTGTTAATCCTGTTTCGACCTTGAAAAGCCGCGAAAAATACTCAACGGATAAATTTAATGAGTCTGCGAGAGATTTGATGCTTATATTACTGTCATAATGAAATCTTATGAAATTTTCCGCCTCGCGGATATACAGATTATTTGAGTGATATGTAATTTCATGTGTGTCCGTTCCGTGAACATCGTAATCGGCAACAACCTCCGAAAACCGCTCGGAAGTCTTGTTGTACAATGAGGCAAAAAATGAATATAATGCAGACAATGTATTCATTTTACCGTAACTGTTGTTGATTTGTGTTGAATCTATTATCCTGTTGATTGCATCTTCCGTTTCATTTGGATTTGGACAGTTATATACGGGATACTCTCGTGTTATTCCGAGACTTTTAATATATGAGTCAGAGCGTGTTCCGTATACTCCAACCCACAAATTGCTCCACAAACTGCCCTTTGCTGTGTAATATATTTTTTCGTTTGGAAACATACAAAGCAGCTGCCCCGAACAAAGATTGTAGTGCTTTTTATTCAAAAAGAGTATGGCGTCACCCTCTTTTATGTATACGAGCAGATAGTGATCCCGTATCTGCGGTCCGTAGCTGTGATTTTGCGTTTTAACTCTTTTTCCGCAATAATACATATTCAGTTCGTCCGCACCCGTATAGCTAAACCTTTTTTCAATATAATCCATGTCGACACCCCCTTGATTTATGGTATAATAAACACAAATCAATGTCTATTTTAAGCTTATGCTTAAAATCTTAAGTGTTTATTGAACCGGTGTGT
>CAKSSN010000049.1 GCA_934489015.1 uncultured Clostridia bacterium | reverse complement strand
GTCAGATTATTTTCTGTTAAGAAATTAAGTGTTCGGCTTGCCTGTTTCAGATTATATATTTTGCTCCAATGCTCATAGCCTTTGCTTTCCTGCGCCTTGATACAATTCTGAATGTCGATAATAAGGTTGATACGGCGGTTGGCTTTTTTCGGTCGGTGTATAGCGTTCTTTGAAATGCGTTCTTTTATGGAATCCTCTGTATAATAACCGCCCAGAGTTTTGCCCCGTACAAACCGTTCTCGCCCTGCGGCTCGGAACGAGATATATTTACCTTGTTTCACTTCATATCCGGCGATTTCCATACGCAGCAGAAAATCGGAATAATCGAGCGACTTTCGGACAGCTTTGTCAATATCCGCTTTAAGCTGTGCCTTATAGCTTGTACCTTGTTTTGCCGCCGTATATTCGATATAGCTTTTGCCTTTATTCTCGTTCTGCGGAATAACCGACAGTCCATATTCCTCACAAAGACGGTCGCTTATTTTGCGTGTATCGTAATACCATTTTTTATTGATATGGCTGTGCCTGTAATCAACAAAATTCACATCATTAAAAATGATATGGTTATGAATGTGTCCCCGGTCAATATGCGTACTTAAAATGTATTCGTACTTGCCGCCCAGAATTTCATCAGCTAATTTCTTTCCGATTTCGTGAGCCTGTTCCGGCGTTGTTTCACCCGGCTCAAAGGCTTGTATAAAGTGTCTTGCAAGATGACTCTCTTTGCCGTTGTCCTTTGCCTTTTTCCTCGTCCATTCAAACTCAATATCGGCAGTTTCGGGTGTGCAGCCGTATGAGTCGATAAGCAGCGTTCCGTCGGTCTTTTCGGGATTGCAGATATACTGAATTGCTTTTTTCAGCGTAGAGTTGATAGGATGGTTCTTTGTAACCGCCATATATTCTGTAAATCCTCTTTTAATTCCTCAATATCGGTCATATATATGCTGCTTGTGGAATTAACACGCTTTGCAATTTGATTTATGTTTCTGCCGATCCGCTGCAATTCCTTATTCATAGCCCGAATGTCCTTTGTGTCGGTGTATATGATATATCCGTCAATCGCCATTTTACGCAAATATGCCCCGATTTGATTTGTCGGCACAAGCGACATTTTATATTCAATCAATTTTCGTTCTTCTGCTGTTACAGGACAGCGAAGTACAATATTTCTTTTTCTGTTCGCCATAGGTAAATCCTCCGTTTTTCGATATAAAGGGTTTGGGAATATCCCAAAAATATTTTGACCGATTTTCAAGTTGAAAATTGAGGTCAAAAATCGTGAGTGTGGCTACACTCGCTTTGCTTGCTATTCCTTAAAAATTAGTTTTTCCCCTATATTCAATATCTGCTTAAAATCTTGATTTTGTTGCGCAAATTACGGTTAAAACCAATAAAAAAATAGCCTGTAATCGGCTATAATCTTCAAAAATGACTTTGCAATGACAAAAGGAAGCCGGAGACTTATTCCTCCGGCTCTTTGGCTTTCAATATTCCCTTCGCAGTAGCTGTCATAATTGTTAATTCCTTGCTGTTCATAGTATCAATCAGACTGTCGAGTTGTCGCCTTTGCGTTGACTTTTCAGCAGCATTATCAAGAAAAAAGAATTGATCAACTGAAATATAATAACGGGTTACAAGGTCATAAAATACCTGTAAACTTGGCTACTGTCCTTTATTCTCGATATTAGCAAGATAACGAGGAGAAATATATAGTGCGTCACTTACTTTTTTTCGGCTCTCTCCACGCTCGTTCCTTGCGGCCTTTATAGCTGCCCCGAAAGAACTAAAATCGTATAATGGTAATGGTCGCTTTGACATATTTGTTCACCCTATTATATTTTACAGTTCATGTTATGTTTTGTATATGTCTATACAGTTCTTATTATTAGCTTAAATAATTCGAATATTCTTTTATTTTCTATTGACTTTATTCGTATGTCCGTATATAATGAATATTGATAAACTATAACAAGGAGAAGGTTGTAGTATGGAATATATGTCTTGTCCAGAAGCGGCAAAAATATGGGGAATTTCTGAAAGACGGGTACAGAAACTTTGCGAGGAAAACCGTATACCGGGTGTTTCAAAAATCGGCTATATGTGGCTGATTCCGAAAAATTCAGAAAAGCCTATTGATAAGAGGTTAAAAAGGAGCATTGATAATGAACGAAAAAATTTTAGTGGTAGATGATGAAACAGAGATAGCCGATTTAATTCAAGTTTATCTGAATAATGATGGATATACTGTTTATAAATTCTATAATGGTGTTGATGCGTTAAAATGCATTGAGGAAACAGAGATTGATTTGGCAATTTTGGATGTAATGCTACCGGATATTGACGGATTCCGTATCTGTCAGAAAATCAGGGAGAAATTTTATTTTCCGGTAATTATGCTCACGGCCAAAATAGACGATAGCGACAAAATAATGGGGCTTACTATTGGTGCAGATGATTATATCACAAAGCCATTCAATCCTCTGGAAGTTGTTGCACGAGTAAAAACTCAACTGAGACGTTATCAAAGATATAATAATTCTAAACAAAATCAAACTATTGTAAAGAATGAATATGACATAAGAGGTTTAATTATCAATAGGGATAGTCATAAATGTTTTTTGTTTGGGAAAGAAATATCATTAACCCCTATTGAGTTTTCGATTCTTTGGTATCTGTGTGAACATCAAGGTAAGGTCGTCTCATCTGAGGAATTATTTGAAGCTGTATGGAAGGAAAAATATTTGGACAATAACAATACTGTAATGGCTCACATCGGTCGACTTAGAGAGAAAATGAATGAACCTGCCAAAAAGCCAAAATTTATCAAAACAGTTTGGGGGGTTGGGTATGAAATTGAATAAGAAAAACAATTTGCTGACTAACCTTTTCAAAAGTTATATTATACAATGTGTGATTTGGACAGTAATTATTGTTGTTGTTGCTACTATTTTAGGATCAGTTTTGCAAAAAGTTCTTGATAAATATGTTCCAAACTATTATCTTGTGTACAGATCGCTTTATCTTGGCATGGCAGCTATCGTTGTATTGGTAATTTGTATTATAAATATTACTTATAAACTTCTGAAAAAAGTTGTTGCTTATGTGGATGAGCTGCAGCATGCCATGAGTCAGATATTTGACAAAGATATAAATTATGTCGAATTATCACCGGAGCTTGGTGACATAGCAATAAAATTGAATCATTTAAAGCAAGAATCGGAAGATAACGCAAGACTTGCAAAAGAAAATGAACAAAGAAAAAACGATTTGATAATGTACTTAGCGCACGATTTAAAGACGCCTCTATCATCTGTTATTGGTTATCTTACCTTATTACGTGATGAAACACAAATATCAAAAGAATTGCAAACAAAATATCTTTCAATTGCCTTAGACAAAGCGGAACGACTTGAAGATTTAATCAATGAATTTTTTGAAATTACAAGATTTAATCTGTCAAATATTACATTACAATATAGTAAAATAAATCTTAAACGACTACTGGAGCAGCTTGTATATGAGTTTAAGCCATTGCTAAAAGAAAAAAATTTGACTTGTAATCTCAAAATTAAAGAGGATATAACACTACAATGTGATGCAAATAAAATTCAGCGTGTATTTGATAATCTTTTGCGCAACGCTGTAATATATAGTTTCAATGATACAGAAATTCTGATTAATGTTGAAGTTCAAGAAAAGGATGCTATGATCATTTTCCAAAATCATGGAAACACCATTCCGGAAGAAAAGCTGGAACGAATATTCGAACAGTTTTATAGGCTTGATGGTGCGAGAAGTACCAGTAGCGGCGGCGCTAGTCTGGGGCTTGCCATAGCAAAACAAATTATAGAACTTCATAAAGGAACTATTCTTGCAGAAAGCGAAGATGAAAAAATTATATTTACAGTTACACTCCCTCTTTCGTAGGAAAATCGTAAGAATTTCTATAGTAAAAAAGAGAGTTTTCTTGTGGGCAATTTTATAAATAAAGGCTTTTAATCTGATATAATTACTATATTAGATCAAAAGCCTTTATTGCTTTTTCTCAAAGAATATATAACAAGGGGGTATATGATGCAAAAAAGTAAAAAAAGAATTGCAATGTTGCTAATATTATGTACGGCAATTATTCTGTCTGCATGTTCCGTCAATGAACAAACAGAACAAAATGTTGATTCAGTTAATACTAAACAACTTGACGATACAGTAACAGTTAACCGAGGGACTCTTACACCAACACTATCATCTCAAACTATGATTGTTAAATCTTCGGATTTTGTTGTATCTTCTTCTGAACATGGCGTTTTTGAAGCACATGTCACAAGCAGAGATAAAATTGCTGCTGGAGACATAATTGGAAAAGTTTCCGAAACAGAAATCAGATCCCCTGTTGACGGAACAATTATATCTGTCATTTCATCTGATGAAACTGTTCCCAATAATTATCCGATAGCAACTGTAAGATATACAGGATTTGCTTTAAATATTGAAGCAGAAAATTTTTTAAACACTTTACCGGAAAATGCCGAATTAAAAGCAAAATTTCAAGTTTTTGACGGTGTTGGTCCCACAGATGCAGTCGCTGTTGTAGCACCGGTATCAGAAAATAATGAAAATATATCAACGACCTCTCCCGTACAGCAAAACATTGTATTGCAATGTTTGATTGGCAGAGATGTTGATGTAAAGCCGGGACAAGGTGCTACGGTTGTTTTGACCGCAGAAACAGAAAAAGACGTGCTGTTGTTACCACTTTCTGTGATTGCAGGCAGACAAGGCAAAGGATCAGTAACAGTTATAAAAAACGGGGAGCGTGTTCAAACAGATGTAATGTTAGGTGCAACAGACGGAGCATATATAGAGATATTATCCGGCGTAGAAGAAGGAGATGTGGTCTCGTCTATTCCCCCAAATCTTGACCCAAGGAGTAATTCATAATATGGGAAAAATCATTAATGAAAATATAATTCAAATAAAAGATTTGTCAGCTACGGTTAAATTAAATAACGGCGATACTTTAGTAACAGTGAATAATGCTAATATGGAATTGAAAAGAGGTTATAGTTATGCTGTTACTGGTAAATCCGGTTCTGGAAAAACGAGCTTAATATCTATTATAGGATTGCTGAACCGTTCTTATAAGGGAGAGTATTGTTACAATGGGACTTCTGTTTCCTCGCTCACAGATCGCCAGTTATCTATGTTGCGTGCTAATAATATTGGATTTGTTTTTCAAAATTATTCTTTAATCAAGCATTTAAGAGTTTGGGAAAACATTGAGCTGCCATTACTTTATGCAAAAAAAATTTTAGATAAGAGGCAACGAAAAGAAATGATACAAAGTCTCTTGAAAAGTGTTGGGTTGGAAGAAAAAGAAAATGACTATCCCTCTAAATTATCTGGTGGCGAACAGCAGAGAGTTGCTATTGCTCGTGCACTGGCAACATCACCGGAAGTAATTTTATGCGATGAGCCCACAGGTGCATTAGATAAAAAAACCGGTCAGCAAATTATAGAACTCTTATTTCAGCTTGTGCATGAACGTGACATAATGCTTCTATTTGTAACACATGATTCTGATGTTGCAAATATTTGTAATATTATATATGAGATGGACGAAGGGAGGATTCAATGTGTTAAATATGATCCTTAAAGACCTTCGTATCTCTCCTCTAAGAAATATCTTAACAGGTATATCGATGTT
>CAKSSN010000048.1 GCA_934489015.1 uncultured Clostridia bacterium | reverse complement strand
TTATACAGGATTCGGAGCAAATATGCTCGTTTATTTTGTAAATTTTTTTCTGACCCCAACATTTATTATAGAGCCATTTTTTTCTGACCCCAACATTTATTATAGAGCCGTTTTTTTACGGAGTAGTTCCAAACTATCGGAGCTACTCCATTTTCCTTATTATACTACCTTATACATCTGCGGATTTTCTTGAATTTTAGAGATTATTTCCGATATTTCTTTTTCATCGGGAATTTCAATTATTCCGACGGCGGTGAAGTAAATATTAACCTTAACGTAACAATGTCCGCTTGATTTATCGTTGTTATGAACCTCTATCCTCTGTATCAATGAATTAACGATTGTGGGAGTAAGCTCTTTAAAATCAGTCAATTCACGCAGGGTTTTGAGCAACAGACGCATATCAACATTTTTCTGCTCGGCAGTTTCCAATTCCTCTTCACCGTCAGATACAGTTTTGATAAGCTCTTTTTGCTCGGTTTCATACATAGAAGCCATACGAGAGTATCGCTCATCGCTTAACTTTCCTAAAATATTGTCTTCATAAATATGAGAAATTATCATATCAAGCTCGGATATTATTGCTTCTTGCGTATTTGGAATAATTTGCTGCGTAACTTACTGTTGTTGTCTTAAAGTTTACGGTGCATCCCGTATATTGTCTGTTATCGAGGATGTTAGCAACGGTTGATTTTTCCCAATAATATGGTTTTTCGGGATATTTGTGTGTACTCGACAATCCCTTTTCTATTTTATATGCGGTAGGAACAAGGATTTTTTCTTGCTCTAATTGACGGGCAATTTGTGAAACACCTCGACCGGCAAGAGCAAATGAAAAAATCTTCCTTACAACTTCTGCGGCTTCTTCATCTATTATCCATTTTTCTTTATCATCAGGCGATTTCATATATCCGTAAGGAACTGTTGAACTTACCCGATTGCCGCTTGCTGCTTTCATCTGCCATACTGCACGGATTTTCTTGCTTGTTTGTGCTGCGTACCATTCATTAAATATATTATGGAACGGCATAATTTCCGCACCCGAATTTTGCAATGTATCAACATTTTCCTGTATAGATATAAATCTTACGCCGAGCGACGGATATTTAATTTCAAGGTATTCGCCGACTTCAATGTAATTTCTTCCGAAACGGGATAAATCCTTTACCACAATGGTTTTTACGATTCCCGATTCCGCAAGTGCCTGCATTTTCTTAAAGCCGCTTCTTTCAAAGGTCGTTCCGGAAATTCCGTCATCCAAAAAATAGCGTGGATTTTTCAGATTATGCTCTTTTGCGTATTTCATCAAAATTTCCTTTTGGTTGGATATGCTGTTGCTTTCGCCCTCCAAACCGTCATCCTGCGATAACCTTCCATATAATGCGGTTATTTCTTCCGTTGTTTGCCCTGTCATATTTTTCGTTGTCATAATTCATTTCTCCTTTCCGACAACCGGGCATAGCAAAGACTTTGAAACTATTTTACTATGTCCGATACAATTTGTCGAATGTGTTAAATAAGTTTTCTGATAAAATCAGGTTTTTGAATTGCTCCAATACGCTCTGTTTGCCATCAATATTAAAATGGGAACATACTTCGTAGGTTGTACCACCGATTTTAATTCAAAATCCAAATTGTCTTTATCAAATATCGGAACTAAGTTTTTGTTGGTAATATTAGTTTGTTTTAACATATTAAATCACCTTATCTTTCTTGCTGATGCTGTTTTTTGCAATAATGTACTTCACATAGCTTGATAATTGCTTCCTCAATTTGAGCGTTGCTGTAGCTTTTGGGGAAATATTTACGTACACGCTCGATAGGAATTTTAATCCGTTCCTTTTGGTTTGCTTTTTCCTCCGATATAATTTCGAGAATTTTATCGTCGTTGAGTTCCCCTGCCTGACTTAACTTCTTCATACGTACCGCCTGAGATAATGACGGAGTGCAATCCTCGCTTTCAATGACTTCAAGCAAATCCTGCTGTTCAATATCGTTGAGATATGAAAGCTCAACCGCCGGAGTAAATGCAATTCGTCCCTCGTCAACATATTTCAAGAGCTTTGGCAAAAGGTTAGTCAAGCGTATGTATCGTTTTACAGTATCTTTACTTACATTCTCAATATCGCCGATTATTTCCGTGCTCAACTTCGGTGCAACTTGCCCCAAATTTAAATCCGTGCGTTTGCCCTGATGTGATAAGGCTTCCATTTTTAATTTGTATGCGAATGCCCGTTCACTTGGTAAAACATTATCCCGGTGCAGATTACTATCAACCAATGAAATAGCGGCGGCATCTCTGTCCATTTCATAAATTAAGGCAGGAACTTTATCCATTCCTGCCTTAATTCCTGCGTGTAATCTGCGGTGCCCCGAAATTACCTCATATTCGTTATTTTCAATCGGTCTTACAATAAGAGGAGAGAGTATACCGTTCTCCTTTATGCTTTCTGTTAAATCTATCATTTCATCATCGTCCTTTACATAGTATGGGTGATTTTCAAACGGTTTTAATTTTTCAACTTCTATATACATAATGTTCTTCATCGTGTTCTGCACCTCTCTTTGTGTAAAATCTTGTTTTCCATATCCCGTTCAATATCAAGAAGCCGCTGTACTTTTGGAACGGAGTCCAAAGCCGCCTTTGCAATTTTGAGCTTATCCCGTAACGGCTTTATCTGTATCGAGATATTTCGCATTTCTGCCTTATATACTTCCTTGTCCTCATCAGTTTTAGCTCGCCTGCGTTTGTTATCTGCTTTGTAACGCTCGTTCTCCAGCTCCTCAATTTGCTTGGATATTTTTGATATAAAGGTTTCAAGCTCCGGCACGGTGTGAATATCCTCATCGTGCAGAAGCCGAAATTGTTTTTGGTATTGTTCAAATTTTCGTATTTCCTGCCGCATCGCCGGTGATAACGGCGGTCGGTAATCAGGTGGCTGTTTCGATGGCTTTAACAGTTCCAGCAGCAAATAGAATATAGCTTCGAGCGTATCCATATATTTTACTCGCCGCAGGTGATATTCAAGCTCCGCGAGCGGCGTATGTTTTGACTTTGCTTTATGCACACGGTCGCTTTTCACGAATGAGCTTACAATAAATCCGTTGCATGAAATCCGTTTTGCAAGCCTTTCTGTTGAGTAATCATCGCCTAAACCGTCAATGCGAACAGGTTTTTGCCAACCCTTTGCAATAACCGATGGGTGCTTTGCCGAGATGTTACGGTTAAATGTATATCCCATATTTGTCATTATCCGTTCAAATTCCAGCAAACTTCCGGCTTGCTTTATGGCAATGTCAATATCTTCACGCAAAATATCCCTGTGCGTATTGCCGCCGTTTTTATGTATCCAATACGAATTTTTTTCATTGCTGTAAAATTTCGCAACTTCAATTACCGACTTGTTGTATTCCTTGCATATCTCATCGGATATTTCACGAAAACGAATATGGTCGGAGATATGATTTTCAAATTTCCGACCGGTTTTGAACGACACAGAATTTATAACAATATGATTATGAATATTATCGGTGTTAAGATGCGTGGTAACAACAATTTCATAGTCGTTGCCCCACATTTTCTTTGCCGATTTTATTCCGATTTCATGAGCTTCTTCAGGAGTAATCTCGCCCAGCTTAAAGCTTTGATAGCCGTGATATGCCACATTGCCGCCTAGCTTTCCAAACTGCTGTTTTGTTGCTGTCATTTGCTCGTATGCTCTGACTGTCGGGCACTTGATTCTGCTGACAAATAACTGCTTGTCGGTTTTATCGCTGTTTGTGATATATTTAAGAGCCTCGGCTAAATCCTTATCAAGATATTTCGGATTTGTTGTCTTGTCCGGATTTTCTGCATATTTCACAACATCTTTTAATGAGCTTTTAACAGGCCAAAATCCTGTTGTTGCCATTTATTTGTCACCGCCCTTTCTCTCCGGCGATAACAGTTTTAACTGAATTTCATCAAGCAAGGACAGAATCCTTTCCTGCAAGTCGGCACTGTAGCCGGAATCGAGTTTTTCATATATCTCACCGAGCTTACCTGAAAACTTATAAAAGCTTTCCGGCAAAAGAGCTTTGGGCGAATAACCCAAAGCTCTCTTTCTCAAATATTCAGATACGGTTAAGCCGCATTTGTCGGCTTTGTTTTTAATGCGTATTTTTTCTTTTTCGGTAACACGCACATAAATGGAATTTGCTCTTTCGTTCATTAAAATCAACTCCTGTTTTAAAATATATTTTGAGGGGTATTAGGGAACTCCCTAAAATGTAAATGCAGGATTTCCGTGAGGAATTTCTGCATTTTATGGAATTTGTGCAATACAAGTTCCCTGCTTGTTACAGTATCGGACAGAATTATTCCGCCCGTACTGAATTAAGCCGCATTTTTCCTTTTAAACTCAAGAATTATCCTTGTTCCGACTTCAATATCGGGTATCCCTAAATAATTTCCCGGTTTTTGATAGGCGGTGCATATTATCTTTCTCCCATCATCAAGTTCCGCAAAAGCAACAACGTTCTTGTTTTTGCCGTATTTTTTACAGGTAAGTATTCCTGAAAAAACGCCTTCAATCTCGTTGAGCTGATAGCCTGTTCCGTCAAAATCCGATCTTGCAAATTGTCTTTTTGAATATGCTCCCATAGTAAAATCCTCCATTTTTCAGTGTTTTATTTTTCTTTAATGCAATCATAGGCATCGCCTCCGTTTCAAAGAATTAAAGGGGTTTGTTTTGCCCCTCCTAATATATAGAATGTGGGGATTTTTCCAAAAAGGTAAGTATTGCGAAAGTGTATTAAAACGAAAACCGCAATCAGCTAAACCCATTGAAATACAAACAAAACTATGATATAATAGAAATACAGAATGTATTTCGCAATAAAAAATATTTGAAATTTTTTTGAGGTGTTTGATATGCCGGATAAAATAGAGTTTTTCACCGTTGATTACAGAGATAAATACGCATTCATAGATAAAAAGAAGTTTATCGTTGGCAGCTTTGCGGTCGATTTTCTCAACCGATACGAGGAAAATGACAATGGCACAAGGATATCCGCAATGTCCTCCGATAATTGGATATTGTCCTCATCAATGGAAAGAGGCTATCTGAATGATTATGAATTTGTAAAGGCAGGAGAAGAAATTTTATATATTCTTGATGTGCTTTCGAATTTCAGTTCATTTGGTTATTTGGATATTGGAAACGAGAGGAAAACAATATCCGAAACCTTTACAAAAGAAAATGCGAACTTCATATTGGACTATTACAGGCAAAGGGCGGCAGTTTCTTTGCAAGATGAAGGTGCAATGTCGCTTGATATACTTCCCGACGGATATGCGGAGATTTCAAAAAAAGCAAACGAATTTATCGGAACCGTAATGCAGATATTGAGGTTTTACGAGAATATTGGCAATGATATGATGAAAGCGTTTGAGCATTTGACGGAATTTGTTTGGAGCTTGGACGATTTGGAGCATTACAACGAAAGCGAGCTTTTAACTCTTGCGGATAAAATTTTTGATAAGGATAAATTTAATGTAACTACCGAATATACCGCTATTCCGAAAGGCGATAAAAAAACTCTTGTAAAAAGACTGCATTTCGAAACATTTTACAGCTTCATTCTTACGGATTTCTTTGAGGGACTGGCATTGGGACATTATCCGAGGCAATGCGAGATTTGTGAAACATACTTTCTTATAAAGTCCGTTTGATGTGGAAAGAGGTGCATAGATATATACGCACAATGCGTACCGGATTTTCGGACAACAGCGAAATCGTATATCGAACTATGCGGAAAATAATGTATCTGTATTACTTGTACGGCGGCACAAACGAAACAATCCCCAAAATTGCCGAGAAGGTAAAACGTTCGGAAAAGTATGTATCAGAAATGATTGCGGCAGGATTACGCAGTATAAGCATTGCTGAATTTTACAAAAAATATGTCGATGACGAAGATGATGAAATGCAAGGCGATGTAACCGTTGATTACACGACCGAGCCGCTCAGCATACTTATGAGGATTGAATTGCACACCCTCTTGAAAGAAGCGTTTGCAAAGCTCGGTTACAGAGAACGGGAAATGATATATTCACATCTCGGTTTATGCTCCGAATCCCTGAGATTTACACAAAAGCCGAAAACATACCGGGAAATAGCCACCGAAAACGAGCTTTCATCCGCACAGGCTGCCGAAAATGAAGTAAACCGAGCGTATGAAAAATTACGAAAATACATAAAAAGTAATTGGTGACATAAACATAAAAAGCCCGAATATACAAGCAAATGTCAGCTTGTATATTCGGGCTTAATTTATATTTTGAAATCCGTACATTTGTCAAATTACCGCTTATTCAATAAACTTTATACCGGAGATTTTTTGTAAACGGTTAAATGGAATGGTATAATATAAATAGAGTCGACAAACACCCAAAAATCTGATATAATAAAAACAGAAAGAAAGGTGTT
>CAKSSN010000047.1 GCA_934489015.1 uncultured Clostridia bacterium | reverse complement strand
CTCCAAAATGATAATTTTATTATATATCATCTTGGAGGTTTCGTAAAGACTTTACACAAAATTCGGGGTTGACTCGAAAAGTTAAATATAGGGCAATCCCTCATTTTGAGGTTTACACAAAATGAGGGATTGCCCCACCGAATATCACTTATTTTATAATTAAAATTACCGGTTCCAGCGTGATACACTCACTGTCAACAACATAGGTTTCTTCATCTTTTTCGAAGCTCACGCTCTGGTATGTTCCGTCCGGCATAAGCTTTAAAATTTCATTTACATCATCATAAATAACCAGTTTTATTTTTTCTATCGGGTCAAACCCTAAATTAAACAGTGCGCAAAAAGCGCTTCCGTCGTTGATTTTCGCCGCTCTGAAATACATTTCCTCATCACCGGGATAATATATATATAACTCTCCCATCTGCTTTAACAGTCTTATAAACTGTTGTTTTCGGGAATAGGATAAGAAAGAATAAGCCGTTGCAATGCTGTGCTCTGTTTTAGGTGTTCCGCAAAATGTGCAAACTGTACCGCCGAGCGAATTTTTATAAACCGCCGTACCTGCAAACATTCTTTCAAATTCGTTCGTCCTAACCCCGTGATATACAATAGAATCTTCAACCGTACTGTCATCGGAGGGCAAAAGCTCCATATATTCCGGCTGCAGCGGTGCCAGTTTTCCGTCTGCCGCAAACATTTCACCCGACGGTATTTTTTCACCGGTATATTCCCGAACGGTCACGCCGATATGTTCACCGAATCCTCTTTCCTGCAAAACTTTTGCGGCACCGCTTGTCAAGAACACATTTTTCGACAAAACCTGCTTTATGTCGGCATCGGAATAAAACTTTACCGCATCCTCCTCAAGACAAGCCACACCCTCGGTTTCAGATGAAAAAAACATCGGAAGTCCAAACTTATCCAGCACGCATCTCTGCCAGCCCGAACCGTTTATATAATCCTCGCGCGAGCCGCCGAAATAAGAATCGTAATAAAACTTTTCATCGGAAAATACGGGAATACGCATACCAATCCAAGATAATTTAGGAATTATGCGCGCCAATTCCTCGTAAAAGCCGCTCCATTTTGCCAAAATTTTCCTGTATGCTTTTCCGCTTTCCGGTTCATAGCAAAGCAGCCTTGTTATCCAATGCTTTGCGCCCGTTGTACCCTCAATAATTGATGCGGCAAAATGCGAATGTAAAGTCATAGCGCTCGTTGAATATCTGTTTTGCGGACAAGTATCGGTTTCCGCCAAAAAAATGTCCGCTTTACCCTTTAATTTTGCAATTTGACTTGCAACCCTGTAATACGGAACCGTAAATTCCTTGTTCCCCCCCTTGCTGTAATTTGCGCCGTTTATTCTCACAACCGCATGATTACCTTTTCCTGCCAAGGCCCTGGAAATATCCGCTGCAAATTCGGCATTGCAGCCTACGCAGCAAAAAGACACCGCAAGCTTGGGATTTACACTGTCAACCCCTTTTCGCATTGTTTTTGCCGCGTCAACCAGCGATTCCTTTTGAGCCTCCACATAACAGTCCAGCAAGCGCCGGTAATCTTCACCTTTATTTTCGAGCCGTTCAAACAATTCGTGCCGAGTCAGATTTTCTCCGGAAATTTCGTTGAATCGCTTCATATGTAACCGGCAGGCACATCCGAAGCTCGGTTTAGCCAGCAATCTGAAGTCATCATCCACCATTATGGCGTCGGGATTATAAGACGCAATGGTTCTCATAGCGTCATATATGTATTTTCTGAATCCCTCATCATACGGGCAAACAGTATTCACATCATCATCGCCGTTATGCAGGTACACAACATTCTGATACGGATTTCTCTCCGACAATTTCCACCCGTGGCCGATTGTAGCCTGAACCAAAATTCCGCTCTTTATGCCCATTTTGTCAAGTTTTTCTTTAAACAGCGAATATTGTTTGCAAAAAAATTCAGCCTTGTTGATTACAGGGTTGCCTTCGGGAACGAGCGTCGCCTTAAAAAGCGGACAGGTTGCAACCCCTGTTTCAACCTGCACTCTTATATCCTCGCATATCTCATCAATATGTTCAACGTCAAGCGGCATTATCGAATACAACATCAAATTACCCATAACCTTTTCCTCCATAAACCTTTTATTCGTATATATTTATTTCAAATATTTCACTTTTTATTATTGATACATTTTCCAACCGAATCCCGTTGTATAAATTCAGCTCCGGCACTTGTTTTTTTGGTGATTTTAAAATAAGGATTATTAATCTTTTTTATAATTATATCCACCGCCGTTGACACAACATCCTCCGCAAAAGTTCTGATACTCGAAAGCGCCGGAGTAATATTCTGCGAATCCGGAATGTCATCCATACCGATAACGGAAACATCATCGGGAATTTTAAATTTCTTCGATTTAAGAAAATGAATTGCCCCTATTGCAATATAATCATAAGCGGTTATTATCGCAGTCGGCGCATTATCGAGCGACATTAAGTAATCGGCGCCGCTGCGTCCGGCAGCCTCAAAACGCTCATTGCTGCGGACTATAAATTGAGAAGGAACAGATATGTTTAACCGTTCCGCAGCATTGCAAAAGGACGTTTCTTTTCCGATGGTAAGCTTTTCTCCGATAAAAGCAATACGTTTGTGGCCATTGTCCTTTAACAGCTTTACGGCATCATATATAGCCCTTTCCAAATCAATATACACCTCGTCGGTATTCTCCATATGACCGCCAATCGCAACAACAGGAATGGAATATTTTTTTATTTTTTTAACCGTGGGTGTTACAAGTATTATGGCATCAACCTTTGCGTACAATGCATAATACTCCACAAATTCCGCCTCGCGTTCCGGATTGAAATCGGAAGCGGAAAGCAAAACGAGAAAGCCGTTTTGTCTGAGTTCGTGCAAAACAAGCTCGGTTATCAAGGCAATGTATCGGCTTTGCAGTTCGGGGCAAATGACGGCTATAATTCGTTTTTTATACTTTTCCTTATAGTATTTGTCAAAGCACCCCATCTCTCGTGCAGCCGAATATATTTTCGCTCTTGTCGATTCGCTTATTTCGCTGCTCTGAGAAAATGCCTTTGATATTGTCGATACGGAAAAACCGGTTATTCCGGAAAGCTTTTTGTAACTCATACAACGCACCTCTTTAACGTAGCCACACAAAACTCCAAGCGTACAGAATCCGTGCCTTTTGTATTACACTTTATAATAATCCACATCGTCTTTAGTGTAGCATAAATATTTTAAAAAATCAACACAGGTACCTGCGAAAATTTTTCGTGCGCTCCGAAAATTTTTCGTTTGCCTTTATATTGCATAATTTCGGTTTATCGGTTATAATCATATGCAGAGTAAATTTCAACAAAGTCAGCGTATACACTGCCAATTTTTACGAAAAACATAAGGCGGCAGCGTATGATGCTGAATAATTTCGTTTTTACTATAAAATTCTGTAATGGATGTGATGTAATGAAATATCGATTTGTTCGGTTTCCCGGCGGGAAACCGAAAGCAGTTACATTTAGTTATGATGACGGTATTAAGAGTGATCTTCAGCTTGCAGATATTTTGGATGAATACAATATAAAATGCACATTCAATATACCAAGCCCCTCAATCGGCGGCACCGGCTGTTTATCGGAGAATGAAATAAGAAATTTGCACAAAAACGGTCATGAAATTGCCGTCCACTGCGCACGACACCGCGCACCGGGGCAAATAAGACCGATAGAAGGTATTCGCGATGTTATGGAAAACCGAATTGCGCTGGAGAATATTTTAGGCTGCATTATCAGAGGAATGGCATATCCCAATTCGGGTATAACAAGGATGGAAAGCGGAATATCGTATGAAATAATACGTAATTATTTAAAAAGCCTGGACATCGCATATGCACGCACCCTCGGCGGTGACAATGACAGTTTTTACATTCCCGAAGACTGGTATGCGTGGATGCCGACCGCACATCATAACAATCCTGAAATTTTTAATTATATTGATAAATTTACCGCTTTTTCGCCCGAAAATATGTATTGCAGCTCGAAAGGCGCAAGGTTATTTTATATTTGGGGTCACAGTTATGAATTTGCCAACGAAAACAACTGGGACAGGCTGAAAAAAATATGCGAAAAATTAGCAAACAGAGATGATACATATTATGCAACCAACATCGAAATATATGATTACGTAAACGCGTATTATTCGCTTATGTACAGTGCGGACGAAAAAATGGCATATAATCCGTCGCTTATTAAAATATGGTTTGAATGTGACGGAAAACTATACTGCATAGAACCCGGCGAAACAATAAAACTGAATTAATCGCCGAAACAATTATCCGGTGCCTTGTGAAAACAGAGCCGAATTGCGTTAAATTCGCATTTTCCGCAAAACCTCCGTTTACATCCGCACCGAATTATATACCGAGAACAATAAACTTATTAAATAAATTATATTTTGGAGTGATTACGAGTGGGAGCATTATACATAGGCGTCATTCTTATTTGCAGGGTGGCACAGCATTTAACATATAAAAGTACAAGCAATGATATGAAAGGGTTGCCGATGTTTATCGGATATAGCGCATACAGACAGCTTCTTTCCGCACTGTTCGGAATAATTCTCATAGTCATAGGGAAAAGCGCGATTACGCTTGATAAAAGCACACTGCTCATATCCGGTTTTTCCGGTTTAATGCTTGTTGCAAGTATGTTCTGCGGAATTTTTGCGATGAAAAGCGGAACGGTTGCGCTTGTGAGTATGTTCAGTACTGCAGGGCTTATCGTGCCTTGTATAGCAGGTGTTTTTCTGTTCAACGAGAAAATTTCCGTTATGCAGTGGGTTGGTGTTGCGGTGTTCTTGTTTTCTGCGTATCTTCTTATTGGCAGCTCGAAGAATATATACAAGAATTTTTCGTTTAAAACAATTATTCTTCTGGTTGCGGGTCTTGTTACAGACGGCTGCGTTATGCTTGCTCAAACAATTTTTGCCCGTTGTGTGCCAAACGGAAATATAAGCGTTTTTTCGTTCTTCTCGTTTTTCATACCGGGTGTAATCTTGCTTATAATGACGCTTATCATCCGCCCGAAAAACAAGAACGAAATGCATATGTCAAAGACGATAATACTCTGCGGAGTGGTTTTGGCATTGTGCGTTCTTGTGATAAACCAGCTTGCAACACTTGCTTCGCGCTTCGTATCGCCGGTAATACTTTTTACTTTTATAAACGGCGGCAGTACTATAATCGGTGCCATTGTTGCGGCATTGTTCTTTAAAGAAAAACTTACGTTCAGAAGTGCAGCCGGTGTGATTATCGGCGTTGCTTCTCTGGTAATAATAAAAGCTTTTGCTTAAGTGTATCTTTAAATTCAGCCAGCTGTCCCAAGAGTGACATTTTTGCTATGAAAAAGAAAAGATGCAAACGGAAGCGGAATTCCCAAAAATGACATTGTTACATTCTGCGATACGATAAAAAAATCAAGAATTACACGGCAGTTCTAAGCAACCAAATTTCAATTCCGCATATTATAGCTGAGTATATCGATATAAATCAGCAACTTAACCGCGAATGTGAAAAATCATTTCATTTGCGCGAAATGAAACGTAGTGATGATAGCTCAATATGTGTTATAGATCATTTTCTCATAATGAAAAATACATATATGATGAATTGCTTAACTTTGTTAAAAGTAACGAATTTTTGATTTCGTATAACGGTATGGAAATTGAATTTTAAATATTTACAAAAAAAAGAAAATGTACCATCGAAAAGTTTGAAAGGATCACGGGATGTATAACATATCTGATGTAGACCGTAATTTTGTAATTAGCACAGGAATGAAAAGAGACGATATTAGATTTTTTGATGCAAGGAATGATCCGTTTAGACTGTACGGTTTAATGTTTGAAAACGGAAGGTTTTGCAGAATGACAAACAGTGCCGCAAAAAATGTGAGTGATGCCGTATTTAGGTTAAACCGGAACACAGCAGGCGGTAGGGTGCGCTTTGTAACCGACAGCGAATATGTTGCTATATCCGCAAAAATGGATAACATTGGCAGAATGTCACACTTTTCGTTGACCGGCAGTGCAGGCTTTGATTTATTATATTCGAAGGATAGCAACGGTGATTTATTGTATAAAAAGGCTTTTGTGCCGCCATATGATATGAAAGATGGCTATGAAAGTGTTATTGACTTTGATTCTCGAAAAAAAACGTGTTGTAGAAATAAATTTTCCGTTATACAGTGACCTTATTTCATTAAATATAGGATTGTGTGCCGATTGTGTGCTAGAAAAAGCTCCCGATTACAAAATAGATAAACCTGTTGTTTATTACGGTTCTTCTATTACTCAAGGTGCCTGCGCGTCAAGCCCGGGAAAGACATATCAAAGCATAATATCCGTAATGCTTGACTGTGATTACTTGAATTTGGGCTTTTCCGGAAGTGCAAAGGGCGAACAAGCAATGGCTGATTATATAAAAAATCTTGAAATGAGTGCGTTTGTGCTGGACTATGACTATAATGCTCCGACTATTCAAGATTTGACCGAGACCCATGAGAAAATGTTTATAACGATTAGGAAAGCTCAACCTGATCTTCCTATTGTAATTTTGTCAAGACCGAAATGTTTGCTTAACGAGGAAGATATCTGCAGATTTAATGTTATTAAGAAAACATATGATAATGCAGTATGTTTTGGAGATAAGAATGTATATCTTTTAAGCGGTTCATATCTTATGAATGATTTGACAGGAAATGAGGGGTTGGTCGACGATATTCACCCGACAGATGTTGGTTTTATGTCCATTGCGCGGAATTTGGGAAACTTGCTGAAAGAAATTATATTAAAGTAAAAAATATTACGTCTGACAGCAGAAAACTATACATACTTGTATATAACACACAATCACGAATATCATTTTTACCCTGAAGATATAACGGGAGGGGGATGCGGACATATTCTTGGACAGTTTTAAGTTATTAATCCAAGACTATGTCTGTACTCTGTCGGACTCATATACCCCAACGATTGTTTGATTCGTTTCGTGTTATACCAGTTAATATAACTATTAATTTCATCTATGAAAGTCTCCATAGATATGTCTATCCATGAGCGTCCGTAAAACATTTCGTTTTTTAGTCTGCCGAAAAATCCTTCGAACGCTGCGTTATCGGGAGAGCATCCTTTCTTTGACATGGAACATGTTAATCCGGCGTTTTCCATTCTCTCTATCCAGCCCGGCCAGCGAATGACACCCTCTGTCTGTATGTATAAGAGGGTGTTCTGACGATGACAATGTGCCAATAGCTTCTTCAAGCATTTTATTGACTAAGATGGAATCAGGCGTTGTTCCTGCATTCCATTTAACAACCATTCCATCAAAACAGTCAATAACCGGAGAAAGATACACCTTTTCTGCC
>CAKSSN010000046.1 GCA_934489015.1 uncultured Clostridia bacterium | reverse complement strand
AAAACCGTACCCAAAGTATCGGTTGAGTTTTCTTTGAAAACAGGTTTAACTACAAAGGTGTTTTTGTCAAAATCATATTGTTTCGGTTGTTCCAATTCCGCATTATCCTTTTTAATATTTTCATTCTCATTCATAGTCTTTTACCTCATACATATTTATGAATGTTTAACGACAGTCTGACAGCCGGTGGCACGGCTCACGGGACTTTCACCCTCCGCATAGTTCTTATGCAACCGCCCAATGCAGTGACGCGTTCAAGACGGGAGTATCATTATTTCATCATAGCGTCATTGCTGTGCAGAATTGCCTTTTATTTTGCATTTACGGTAAAAATGTTTCTCGCTCCGGCATAAAGGAAAATGAAGTTGATAATTTAAGCCCCTGCCATCGTGGCGCATTTACTGTATAAGCTCTGCTATGACTGAATGTTGAAAGACTGTCTATACTGCGCCTATGCGCTTTCTTTGTCAAAGAACATTTATTTTAAGCTATTATCAGCCTATCAAAACATACCCGATTTTGAATATGTTTTGATAGAATGATAATTATAATATCAGGAGCGTGGAAAGGGACACGCTCCGTCAATTTGATTTACGCTACATTGAATTGCAAAATTTTTGTTATGAGCTTTGTTTCCAATCTGCGGCGCATATCCTCATCAATGCACAAATGCGGATTCCCGCTTTCGTCATATAAAGTTCTTGTTGCAAGCGCTGAAATATAGCCTGAATAATGTTTTAAGACAATATCCATAGCGGTTACATCACCGCTTGAAGCTGCTGCAATGACGGGGAAGGGCACTAAACTTCGGTCATTTGTTATCATCTTGTTCATTGCTGCTGTCCTCCAATCTTTTCTTTAATGCTTTCAGAGAGCTTGTCCTTTGGTACTGTACTGTTTTACGCACCATATTCAGTTTTTCCGCAATTTCTCTGTCTGTCATATCAAGAAAATACGACAACAAGATAATATCACGCTTGCGTTCGGTCAGAGATTGCAGAGCTTTCGCCAATCGCTCATTTCTTACGGTTACACTGCCGCCTAAAATATCAAATATATACTCATCTGCAAAATACTCGTCTGATACGCATAAGGATTGTAGCTCCTGCTCCGATAGTTCGTCAAAGGATATTTCTTTGTTCCTGCGCCTGCTGTATTCTTTTTGAATATTGCAAGCTTCATTTTTTAATACCCTTTTACAGTAACAATCGAAAGTATGCTGTTTATGTATTTCGTGTTTTCCGGGTTTCATTTTCTCACCTCCTTTCGCTGCCGCAAAGGCGGTGATTTGTTCCCTTTCATTATTACTACAACGAAACAAAAAATTTTGGCAAGGTTTTCGGTATATAGCCCAAAACATTTTTGGAAAAACACAAAAACATCCGATTGAACACAAAAGTTCAATCGGATATTTGATAAAATAATTCTATTGATATGATATAACATATCAATTTCAAAAGCAGCATTAGCCGTGTCAGAATAGTATTCATTTTTTAATCTGGTGATTTTATAAACTTATATTCGCTGCTTCTGACAAGCAGCGAGTTGTTATTCCAGCGCACAAAAAATCCCTCCAAACATTGTCGGCGGGCTATAATATAAAAAGCCAATAACCCACCTTTTTTGATAAGTTATCGGCTCTGCGTCTATGCAGTTAATTAGGCTTCTGCGTCTGTGCGTCCGGCTCTTTTATAATAGTTATATTAAATCGTTTTGCATTTATTAAAGTTTCATTTTTGCATTTCGGGCAGAACAAAGGAAAATTCCTTAATTCTGTATCTTCACGAAGCATTATCCGTGTTTTACTATGACATATCGGGCACAACACCCAATGTGCTAATTTTAGTTTCAATAAAATCACCCCTTTATAGATTTATATGAAATATTTAAGTAATTGTATTGATGTTACATATCATTTAGAAAATTGTATTTGAGGTGTAAAATATATATAGGTGATATGTTATGTCAAAATCAATGCAACACTATGATTTCAAAGCATTAGGTCAAGCGATAAAATCAGCAAGGTTAGCCGCCGGAATGACAAGAGAACAGTTAGGTCAGGCGTTAAATCTTGCACCACGATACATTGTTTCAATCGAAAATGACGGGCAGCATCCGAGCTTGCAAGTTCTTTATGAACTTGTAACATTACTTAATGTATCGGTAGATCAATTTTTCTTTGATGATGTACCAAAGCGAACAACACTCCGTCGTCAAATCGACGGACTGCTTGACAGTATTTCTGAAAAAGATTTACCTATTATCGAAGCCACAGCACGAGGAATTATAGAAACGAGGACAGAAACGGAGGAATAATGACCTCCGTTTTTGTTTTACCCACATTTTTATCAAATATCTCTTTTACTCAAAATAGTGCTGCTTGTAATCATAAATATTGCTATATACACTATACAAATAATAACGAAAGACATATATCCCGATTTAATCAATTCCTGCGGTGCGTTTGAGTTCATTCCGTATGCCATAAGTGAATAAGGCCAGATATGCCCTAAATGCTTTGCAAGAAACACCATTCCGGACAGTCCTCCTCCGAGTGAAATTCCGACAGGAAGCGCAAAGCTCTTAATGAAAAGCGAAATCATAAGCTGTAAACTTGCCATAACCGAGCCTCCGAGCGTTCCAAAAAGACACCAAGTAATCAACTTATCACACGGAATAGCAGAAGTCAGACCTATAACTTTGCCGGATATGACAAACAATGTGCATATCCATATTTCACTTAAAAATATCATAAATACTACTTGTATGAGTTTTGCAATAAATACAAGATTTTTTGAAACAGGCATAGATAAAACCTTATTCCAATTACGGTTATTTTCTTCCTGCCGCATTATGTATGACGAATATATACCTATCATTATCGGTAAAAAGAAATAACAGGTAAACAGTGTGTGCTGTGTCCAAAGGCTAAACCATTCACTTTGTAATACTTCAATATTTGCTTTATAGTTTAATGTTCCGAGTAGTGCCGGTATAATCGGCATAAATATAAATGCCAGCCAAAGCGGTGATCGCTTTAATTTTAATCTTTCTGCTTTTATTAGTTTATATAACATCTTCAAAACTCCTTTTTACTAAAAATATATTTGCCTACTATATAAATCAGTATAAGCAAACAGACAAGCGAAGCAAATGCCGGCCAATCAATAGTCATTACACCGAAATACGCATTGTCAAATCGTGTCTGTTTATCCCAGCCAAAAAGTCCGACAAATTGCAAAGCCCCGTAATACCCCCATAATATGCTTTTTCGCAAAAACGGAAATTGTGGCAAAAACATAGAAAACAGTCCGGTAAACTCACCGATTACCCCAACGAAAAACGGAATAGCCTGATTCTTAAAAATCATAGACAGCGAGTGCTGAAAAATGTAAATTGAGGCAGTCGGAATAATAGTAAACAAGAGATAAAGCAAATAATTATTTATCGGAAATGCTTCTATGAAACCTACAATTTTTCCGTACACTATTGTCAATACCCAAAACAGAATAACGCCGGAAATAACAATAGTTAATCCATAAATCAATTTTACATCAAAGATTTTTCCTTTATCCTCCATAGTACATAACAATTTGAAATTACCGCCCTTATGTTCAATATCACAAAGTCTTGAAGCAATAACCGTACACAACAGCGGAAAAAATATAGCGTTTACAAGAGGAAATTGATATAAAAACATTGTATATCCGTTTTGCCTGATAAAATCGCTCATATCTTTTGAAGATGTACCGTAAAATGCCCACATTCCCATTAAAACAAGTAATGCAAAGGCAGTAAGAAATATATGCTTTCGTTTTGTTTTCATATATTCGCATTTAATTAGTTTTATCATAAGCTCATATCCTTTCCGGTCAAATCCAAGAAAATTTGTTCAAGAGACTTATTTTTATCTGTTTCGTGTAAATTAGACAGTGCTCCCTGATAACGCATTTTCCCGTTTGCTATAATGCCAATGTCATCTGCCAGCTGATCTATTTCAGAAAGCAAGTGGCTTGATACAATTACAGTCATTCCGTATTTTTTCGGGAGTGATTTTACAAGCTCTCTCATTTCTTGTATTCCCGACGGATCAAGTCCGTTTGTCGGCTCATCAAGAATGAGCAGCTTTGGGAAAGCAAGAAGTGCGGAAGCAAGACCGAGTCTTTGTTTCATACCAAGAGAGAATTGAGAAGTTTTTTTATTTCCCTGTCTGTCAAGACGGACAATTTTAAGAACTTCATCAATATTGCTATCTGGCAAATCGAGAATGGTCGTATATATTTTTAAGTTTTCCTTTGCTGTAAGATGTCCGTAATACGACGGTGATTCTATTAAGGAGCCTATATTCTTCAAAGTTGAAAGTCGGCTTTTTTCAGTAAATCTCTGACCGAACATATCTATTTCACCCGCCGTCGGGTGAACAAGTCCTAAAAGCATTTTAAGAGTTGTGGATTTGCCTGCTCCGTTAGGTCCTAAAAATCCATAGATTTTTCCTTCTTTCACTGACATATCAAGATTATTTACGCAGCATACATCACTGTATCTTTTAGTCAGATTAGTTGTTTTTACAATTTCTTTCATATTGTTTGACCTCATTTCTTTCAAGATATTTTGATAATAACACGCGTACCTTTCGCCAAACTTAAATCAACCTTAACGCAACCTTAAATTTTGCATTTGTAGTGAAAATGTAGCGTTAAAGTATTTAATAATTGCCGGATAAGTGGTATAATTATTATGGTGATTTATTATGAAAGAAATATTGAATAAAAAAATACTTGTTGTTGATGACGAGCCGGAACTTTTGCAAATGGTGCAAAATGCACTGTTTGACGCTGGTTTTTGGAATGTTCATACTGCGGCAACTTGCGCACAAGCTGTGTCTTTTGCTAAATCCCAACCTGTGGCACTCTTTTTACTTGACGTTAATTTACCCGACGGGAACGGATTTATGTTATATAAAACTTTGCGTGAAAGCTCAAATGCTCCCGTAATATTTTTGACAGCAAGGGGTGAGGCTGATGATAAAGTACGCGGATTTGATTTAGGTGCAGACGATTATATTGTAAAACCCTTTTTGCTCTCTGAACTAATCTTGCGAGTAAAGGCATTGCTTCGCCGAACATACACAATCGTGCATAAAGAAACAGGGTTTTATGTTGATGATAAATACATTGACTTTGAAAAAGCTGCCGTAATACATAACGAAAAAGAAATTCCGCTGACACCGAAAGAATTTATTATCATTAAAAAATTATGGGAAAACAAAAACAAAATCGTTACAAATGATGCCCTGTGTCTTACGGCGTGGGGCGAGGACTACTACGGACACGAAAACACGCTAATGGTACACATTCGCAGGCTGCGTGAAAAAATTGAGAAAAGTCCGTCTGCTCCCCGTCATATTGTTACGGTAAAAGGACTTGGTTATAAGTGGGTGTCTGAAAATGAATAAAACTACAATAAAAATATTTTTAAGCTTTTCATTTGTGTCGGCTATAATTGCGACAATGCTCCTTGTTATGAACGCTTTGGGTATTGGAATACTGATTACTGACACAGGTATAATAACTCCGAAGCATTCGCCAACATCTGTTTTGGAAGATATTTCGCTAAATTTAGAAAAAACAGACACGGGATATACTCTTGCAAACACAAATATTCCGAGTGAATACTGGTGCATTCTCTTAAACGACGACGGAAACATTGTCTGGTCTCAAAATAAGCCTGATGATATTCCAACGCATTATTCTATACGAGACATTGCAAAACTCACGCATTGGTTTTTGTGCGATTACCCTGTTTTTGTCCGCACTGAAAACTGCGGACTTTTAATTCTCGGTATACCTAAAAATGCGGTCGGAAAATATGAGCTTATATATTCAATGAAATGGTTTGACACATTGCCCGAAAGAATTGTTATAATACTTTTAATAAATCTTGCAATAGCGCTTTTATTGAGCTTGATTTTCGGGAGAAAACTTTACGGCAACTTAAAAACAGTAACTTCCGCAATAAACGATTTGCGAAGTGAGAAAACTGTAAATTTGCCCGAAAAAGGAATATTTCGTGATGTTCGGCGAAACATTAACGAAACCTCAAAATCAATGCTTCGTAAAAATGCGATACTTTCCGAAAGAGATAAAGCACGCATAAATTGGATTGCAGGCATTTCACACGATATACGGACTCCGCTTGCAATCATAATGGGCAATGCCGAAGAACTTGAAAATTCACCTGAGCTCACGGAAAACAGCAGAAAGAAAGCAACGGCGGCAAAAAAACAGAGCATAAAAATAAAAAAACTGATAGAGGATTTGAATTTGATTTCATCTTTGGAATATGATATGCAGCCCTCAAAGAAACATCAAATATCCGTATGCCCGTTAATTCGTGAAATTGTCTGCGACATATATAACAATATCGGCGATAAATATTCGATAGATGTTGAACTGGGTGCGGAAAATGCTATCGTTTTGGGTGATGAAAATTTACTCGGCAGAGCATTTTTCAACATCATAAATAACAGCATTGTTCATAACAAAGACGGTTGTGCAATAAGCATTTCCGAATATGTAAAGGACAAAAATGTTTTTATAGAAATTAAAGACGACGGCAGCGGAATTGATAATGCGGTTATTCAAAATTCTGATGAAATATTGCAGGGCAAACACGGTTTAGGTCTTTCTATGACAAGAAAAATTGTTAAGGCACACGGCGGTACGCTGGAAATACAGAACAATAACGGTTGTGTTGTAACAATAAAAATACCGACAGAATAGTTTTCAAAAGCGAGGGAAAATAAACCTTCGCTTTTTTTATTGTGTTTTTGGACTTTTTTAGGGCTTGAATTGTAGTAATAATAGAGGGAAAAACTTGCGTTTTAAGAGAATAGCAAGCAAAGCGAGTGAGTACCCACTCACGATTTTTACGGCGGTCATTTCTTTGAAATTGCCGTAAAAATATTTTTGGGATATTCCCAAACCCTTTAATCTGAAAATGCGGAGGTTTTTATGAAAAACAGGAAAAGAAATATACAACTGAAAATATGGGTAACGGCAGAGGAACGAAAGCTGATTGAACATAAAATGTCGCTTGTACCGACAAATCAAATCGGAGCATATTTGCGAAAAATGGCGATTGACGGATATATCATATACACCGATACGAAAGACATTCAGGCTATGAATAAGGAATTGCAGCGGATCGGCAGAAATATAAATCAAATTGCAAAGCGTGTTAATTCCACAAGCAGCATATATATGACTGATATTGAGGAATTGAAAGAGGATATACAGAATATATGGCGGTTACAAAGAACACTCCTATCAACTCTACGCTGAAAAAAGCAATTCAGTATATCTGCAATCCCGAAAAGACAGACGGAACGCTGCTTATCGACTCTTACGGCTGCACACCCGAAACTGCCGATATTGAGTTTGAATGGACAAGAAAAAAGGCAAAGGACAACAGCAAAGAAAGTCATCTTGCAAGACACTTTATACAATCATTTTCACCGGGCGAAACAACGCCGGAACAGGCCCACGAAATCGGGAAAAAATTAGCTGATGAAATTCTGGGCGGCAAGTACGAATACATTTTAAGTACGCACATTGACAGGGGGCACATTCATAACCATATCATTTTTAATGATGTGAATTTCGTTGATTACAAACACAGCCATATCAATAAAAAATGGTATTACGATACACGCGAAATAAGCGACCGTCTTTGTGAGGAATACGGGCTGTCGGTTATTCCGCAAAATGAGAATAAAGGCAAAAGCTATATCGAATATACGGCGGCAAAACAAGGTACAAGCTATAAGGCACAGCTTAAAGCGGA
>CAKSSN010000045.1 GCA_934489015.1 uncultured Clostridia bacterium | reverse complement strand
TTATAGTGACAAAACGAATTCGCCACATCCGTAAAACCGCATAAACTCTATATCTTTGGAGTTTTGCACGTGGCTATAAAAAAATTAAAACAAGGAGGTAAAAATTTTTATTTAAGATTGTTCGGGCAAAAATAAAAAAAGAAAGGAAAATCAAAATGAATGTATTAAAAAGATTTACAAGTATTGTGTCGGCTTTGGCGCTGAGCGCGTCACTTTTCGGGGCTTCGGCTCTTGCCGATGAAACTGCGGCGGATAAAATAGGTCTGTCGGCAAGCAATGATAAGCCGGGGCAGATTTTTGTAAAAGGCGACTGCGTTTGGGCATTTTCTCATCCGTGGAACGGCGATCGAATATTGCAGATTTATCCGTTTTATAATAATTATCTTTCTTCATCTAACGGATATACCTTGCGTATGACAAACGCCGACAAGGAACAATATCCGGGCAGTGAGGTTGGAAATCCTGTTGTGGGCGGAAGCTTTTTGAGAGCCGTAAAGGGTGATGAAACAATTTATGTCCCGATAGTCGATCAGGCTGAAGCTGCGGCTGACACAGGCATAAATCAGGGCTTTTTTGATGGCTGGAAGCCGAACGAAAACTATCGCAATAACTTAGTGAAAAACGGCGTGTTTGGCAGAGGCTTTGATGAGTCGGCAGTGGTTTTTGAAATACCGGAAAATGCCGAAAACACATCATCGATACGCACGGAATACAGCTTCGGCTCAGGTCTTACGGAGAGTACGGCGCCGATAACGCTTGAGGTTTCCGTATATGTTGACGGAAATGCAACAGCAATGATTTCAAAGGACGGCGGCAATGAGCTTATAAAAATGGGCGCTGACGGAAGCTGTACATATTTGAAAAACGGCGCATGGACCGATACGGGTCTTTCGCTCGCTCAAAATCAGTGGCACAGAATTGCAATTACGGTTGACAAGCCTAAGGGTGACTTTTCAACATTGTGGATAGACGGAAAAGAGTTTCAGCAGTGCGGCATTTGGAATCAGCTCCCGTCATCAATTCGTTTCGGAACGGCTTCGGGCAGCGGCGCGGGCAATATCGCTTATGCAGATCCGAGAGTTTATTACGGCTATTACAGAGCGGTTTATGACAGCTTAAACGTTACGGACACTTCTGCATCTGTTTCGGTTGATACCGCAAATAAGATGATTAAATACAGCAGCGAGGATATTACATCTGCGGAAGCTCTTGAAAATGAGGTAAAGAGCATAACGGACGCAAGAGCCGTTAAGGTTTACACAAACGAGTATAAGGAAGCCTTCGGACTTACGGACAGCTCTATAGCTGTTGTTGTTCCGAAAAGCGGCGGCATTTCATATGAATATTCTCTTGAAAAGAGAGCCGTTCCTCCTCTTCAGAAGCTCGGCCTTAAGTTCAGCTCCACATATGAGTTCGGCTATACATGGGTAGGAAATTCCGAGCAAAAGCCAAACTACTATGTGAAAACGGACGGAGAAAATCTTGTTGTTCTTTCTTCGGCAAATGACGGCGGCGCACCGTATGCTTACAAGGTTTTAAATGCTGCTAATTCATCTGCCGGCTATGAGTTTTCGATTGTAGACTCTTCAAAGCAAATGACGCGTGCCGGTCTTGTTATGAATGAAGATAACACAAGACCGATTACAGGAACAAGGTCTATCGACAAGGTTGTGGCAGGCGACTATTTAAAGGGCGTTAAGGGCGACGAGGAAATATATATTCCTATTGTAAATAAGATTGATATTTTAAGATATACAAATATCGGCTCCGTAGGCGGACATAACTGGCAGGGTGCTGTGGCAGAAATCGGAGATGCGTTCGGAGCTGCCGGAAAAGCGGCTGATGATATTTCATATTCACTTACAGCCGCAAGCGAACCTACATCTAAATTGGCAAAATATCAGCTCGATAATGCCGAAATGAGCAAGTATTATGACGCAAAGCCGTATACATATGCGGTAAACGTTTATGCTGACGGAAATGCCATAGCAAAAATCTGCACAAGCGACGGCGTAGACAATTCAAACGGCGGAATATTAACCTGGAACACAGACGGCAGCATTGCTTATGATGTCAGCGGTACATACACAGAGGGCGGAAAGCTTGCAAGAGGTATGTGGCACAGAGTTGCCGTTTCCTATGACCCGATGAGAGGCAGAAGACACGTATGGCTTGACGGCAAGCTGCTTACTGATACAAACGGTGGATTTAATGCAAACGGTGTCGGAAGAATAGATCTCGGAATAAAGGCAGGCAGCACAAGCGGAAAAGTTTTATATGATGATTTCAGACTGTATGACGGCTTCTATGATACGGCAGAGGACGTAGTTTCCGTAACAGCTGACAATGCTTCGGCTTTTGACGGCAAAATCAGATATACATCCGAAATAACAAGCCTTGATGCACTTAAAGCAGAGCTTGGATGTGATGTTAAGCTTTTTGCGGATGACAGCTTTACGGAAACAGGCTCGCTTGATAACGCTTCTTTGGCACTTATAGTTTCGGAAAGCGGCGACGGATATAATTACTTTACTCTTGAAAAGACGGAAAAGTCGGATATGCTTAGTGTATCTGAAGAAAATTCAAGATTTATTGCAAGAGCGGCTTATAAAGTGCCGGAGGGATCAATTCTTTATATTGCTTCCTACGACAGCGAAAGCGGAGCGCTTGTTGATTTGAAATCGGCAACAGTGGGAAAAGACGGTATAGCTTATCTTTCAACAGAGGCTTCGGCAGTGCAGAAGGCATTTTTGTGGAACACGAATTTTAAACCGCTTACAGCAGCAAAATAAACTGTTATTTTTTCAAAGCACAGGGCAATTCTGCCCTGCGCTTTGAAGCATTTAAGGGGGGATTTTAAACATGAAAAAATTATATGCGGCAATTGCGGCGATCCTGATGGCGCTTGTTATCCCCGCGTATGCGTCGGCGGATTTTTCGTGGGAGTTTAATTATTGCACGTGGCCTGATTTTTTTCAATATCCGACAGATAAGCCGGACGGAAAATATATAGGCGGCATAGGAGGAAAAACTTCGTCCGACAAAGCCTTTGTTTTTGACGCAAACGGAGAGGACGTTTTCAGCGGCGGAAAATATCTTCAGTATCAGGGAGTCGGGACGGCCGGTATAGAGCTCGGCGATATAACAACGATAGAACAAAACGTGTATTTATCCGGAAACGGTAAATTTGTTCTCGGCGGAAAAATGACAAGCCCGGACGCATGGCACAGCTATCTTGAAATCGACTCGGACGGCATCGTAAAGGCTGCAAATCAAAGCGGAGCTTTGACGGAAAATGCAAAAGCAGCGCTTGGGCAGTGGCATAAAACGGCGCTTGTGTTTAACACGCAGGCGGCCGAAATTGAAATTTATTTTGACCAAAATAAAATAGGTGCAATCTCGTGTGCCGTCTCGGGCAGAAAGGAAGCGTACATTAAATATACGCTTTCAAAGGATAAGGAGGAAAGCGTTTATGGACGTATGGCGATTGATAATTTTAAAATATATTCATCCGCATACAATCCCGAAAACGATAAAATAAATGTAAAGGCGCAGGCAAGTGATTTATATATTGACGCGGTTGGCAAGCGGATATATTATAATCCCGATATTTATAATGCCTTAGCCTCGCGCGCGCAGGAAGCGACCGATGCTTCGCGCGCTGTTATGATTGACGATAATACTCTCATGCTGACTGCTGAGAACGGATATACATATCATTACTTTACTCTTGACGATAATATAAAAAATGCTTTTAATCATACTGTTTCGCCCGTTTCGCTTATAAAGTCGGAGGGGATTTTATATGCCGAGTGCGAAACTGAGGGCAATTTTTTTGAAGCCCCCGTAATGTATGTTGCCGGATATGACAACGACGGCAATTTGGAAACCGTGCTTTTGCGCAAAGCCGACGCTTCAAAAAGCAAAAATAAGCTTGAAATAAATGCGGCAGCAAATGATGGTTATACATATAAAGCATTTTTGTGGGAGGGAGGAAATCCTCTTTGCGCTGCGGCGGATATGATTGAAAATTCGGGAAGAGTTCTTTTGAATACCGGATTTGAAAGCGGTGAGCGGTCCGCATCAATGACGGCAAAATATGAAAATTCATTGAATGAGGCGTCAGAAAATCAGAATACGTTTATGAGATTTACGCAGACAAATCCGCACAGCTACCATCTTGATTCATATATAGATGAAAGCCGCACGGGCTACGGAACATATGAGGCGGATTTTAGGATTACGGACGATAACACCGACGCGCAGTTTTGCCTGAAGGATAGCCGAAGCGCGGAATTTACGCCGTTTTTAATTCGCGGTAGCTCACTTTATGCGGGCAGCAGCCGCGTCAGAACACTTGAGAAAAACAGATGGTACAAATTATCCGTAAGCTGCGATTTTACCGGCGGAAGCTATACTCTTTACATGGATAACAGCCGTATAGGCACATATACAATAAAAAATTCGGACTTTGCCAAAGACGGATATGTAATTCTTGTGCGCGTATATGCGGGTCAGCATACCGAGAGCGAATATTCCTCGTTTGATGTTGACAATATCCGCGCTTATGAGGAAACAGAGCCGAAAAAGCATATAGGTGATTTTGTTGCAAAAACGCCCGATTTTGATAAATCCGTGTTTACGGATACAGGGTATGTAACTCGTGAAACCATATGCGGTGATTTTGCCGAAAATTACTGCACACATCCGAGAATACAGGCAAGCGTTGCAGACTTTTCGCGTATCAGTGCCGAAATTCAAACGGATGAATATATGTCATCCTGGTACGATCAGATAATTTCTGCGGCGGATAAATGCATTTCAAAGCCGAACATAATCTACAGCTTTAAAAACTCAAATCCGCTTCTTATGGAAGCAAAGGGCGCGCTTGAGGATATGTACGCGCTTTGCATGGCTTACAGAATAAGCGGAAATGAAAAATATTTTATTCGTGCATGGGCAATGCTTGAAAACATCTGTTCGATGGGAGACTGGATGCCTACAAATCATCTTACGCCGGCGGAAATGTCGGCTGTTGTTGCGGTAGGCTATGACTGGCTTTACGAGGCGCTTAGTGAGCAGCAGAGAGAGTTTATTGAAAAAGCTGTTTACAATAATGCAATTTATGATTTTCTCCGTGCATACCGCGATCAAAGCAGCCCGATGCAAAACGGAATGTATGTTGACATGAACCACAGCGTTATATGCAACAGCGGAGCGTTTCTTACCGCAATGGCGTTTATGGATATATATCCGGAGGAGTGCAGCCGTATAGTGAGCGAGGCGCTGAGGGGAATTAATGTTACGCTTTACAGATTTGCGCCTGTCGGAGCATGGTTTGAGGGACCGGGTTACTGGGAGTATACGGTGCAGTACCTATCAAAGCTGATTTCATCCGCAAAAACCGCGCTCGGAACGGATTATAATATTTCAAAGGCGAAGGGTCTGTCTTCTGCGCAGAGATATATGCTTGCAATGCAGTCGGATAAGGCAATTTTCAATTACGGCGACGCGAGCGAGAATAAATATCTTGTACCGGAGATTATGTATCTTGCCGATTTGAGCGGAGATACGGCTTCATTATCGGCATTTTTAAATATGTCGGGCGGCAAAATGAATAATGCGGAGGACGTAGCTCTTGCAATGCTTTGGTATACAAAGCCGTCAGATGATGGCAGTCTTTTAAAGGACTTCTGTTTTGAGGGAGAAGAGGTTGCTTCAATGCGTGACGGCTGGAGTGCGGAAAATCAGACGTTTGTGGGGCTTCGCGCAGGAAAACTCAGCGAAACTCACAGCGATCTTGATGCGGGAAGCTTTGTGTTTGACTGCTTCGGAATGCGCTGGGCAAAGGACAGCGGATCGGGAAATTATGACGTGAACGGATACTGGGATATAAGCGAAAACGGCGGCAGATGGAAAACTCTTGCAAAGCGCGCGGAGGCTCATAATACGATTGTTATAAATCCGACAGTTAAAAATGAATTTCCGGTTGACTACTCCGCAAAAATAACGGCTTTTCAAAGCGGAGAAAACGAAGCGGCGGCAATAATGGATCTGACCGATGCGCAAAGGAATAATGCTGTTTCGGCAAAACGCGGATTTTGGTTTACCGATAACAGAAAAAGCCTTGTTATAAGAGATGAAATAAGCCTTAAAGCCTCTTCAACGCTTTACTGGTTTATGCAAACGGATGCTGATGTAAGCGTCAGCGAAAGCGGCGCGACCTTAACGCAGGGCGGAAAGAGCGTAAAGCTTGAATTTGTCACAAATGCGGAAGGAGCCGTAATAAGTGCAGAGGAAATAAAGCCGCTTTTTGACGGAAGCGTGCTTTATAACAATTCAAAGGGAAACAGAATTGCAATTAAAATAACAGCTTCGGGCGACTTTAATATAACGGTTAAGCTTACTCCGGAGAGTGTAAATGCAAGCAGCATAAACGAATATAATATTCCGCTTTCTGTATGGAGTTTGTCGGACATGGAGGAAATCGGGCTTAAGTCGAGTATGGCATCTGTTGACGTAAGCGAAAGAAACGTTATAGGAGCATACTCCGACAGCGTAAGCGGAAATATAATAAGCGCGAATACGCTTTTGTCAGCTCTTTCAAGCTCAAACGGATATACACTTTCCGCTTTGGCAGAGGACGGAAAAACCGTGCTTACAAGTCAAAAGGCAGGAAACGGCTGCTATTTAAAGGCTGTTAAGGGTGAAAAGACAGTGTATGTACTGATACGCGAAAATATTCCCGTCGGCAGCGCGGACAGCGATATTGCAAACGGAAACGGCTACAAGGTCAGCGGCAGCAGCGTTATATCTGCTGAGGGCGGAATAGGCGGAAAGCCGAGCAGTGCAAAATCGGCTGTGTTTACGCTCACCGGCAATGCATCAAGCGGAGATAAGCCGAGAATACAGCGTGACGGGCTAAAAAGCGACACCGTTTATACATATGAAATTGAAGCCTATGCAGACGGCGATGCGGCGGCTGAAATTATCGAAAGCGTGTCAGGAAAGGGAATTACACTTTTTAAAATTTATGCCGATGGTACGGTTATGTATAACAGCGACGGATCTATGAAAACATATCCCGAAAAGCTCACAACCGAAAACGGCTGGCATAAGCTTTCGGCAACCTTTGATGTAAAACGCGGAAGAATGCACCTTTACTGCGACGGAGTGTATCTTACTAATTTTACGGAGTGGAATATGAGCTTTTCCGGACTTCGCTTTGCTGTCGGTGACGGAAGCGCAGGCAGCAGAGTTGCCTATGACAATTTTAATATTTATAAAGGATTTGTGAAATAATATGAATATAGTAAACATAATGAATTTTGTAAGAGGGTGTGAGCCGAGATTTGAAATTGATCTTGCGGAGCCTGTAAAAAGGGAGCTTGAGCTTTGCCGAAAATACGGCTATCCGAATACGTTTTTGTTTCAGTATGACGCACTTGTGCGCGATGATCTTGTAAGCATTGAAAAGGGCGCGGAAAACACAGAGGTCGGCATATGGATTGAAATGGCAAAGTGCCTTACCGAAAGGGTGAGCATTAAATGGCGCGGCAGAGAGGGCTATGACTGGGACTGGTATGTTGATCCGGGATTTTTGCCGTCTTATACACAGAGCGAAAGAATGCTTTTGATTGACGAGATAATGCGCAAATTCAAAGAAATTTTCGGCAGCTATCCGAAATCCGTCGGCTCGTGGGTGATTGACGCTTTTTCTATGGAATATATGCAGAAAAAATATAATGTAAATGCGTTCGGAATTTGCCGCGAGGAATACGGCGTTGACGCTTATACATTGCAGCGGCTTATTATAATCAGGGCTATTACCCGTCAAAATATAACTGCATTTGCCCGGCAAAAACAAAGGAAAATCAGATTAATGCGCCCGTTTCCCGCCTGCTCGGCCCCGATCCGATTTATAATTACGGCCTGCATTGGTATAAGGATGAATGTGAAACGCCGCCTACCATAGAGCCGTGCACTGAAATAGGCGCCGATCCGAAAATCATAAGATGGTTTTTTGAAAATTATTTTAATAATGAAAGTCTTGCTTTTTCGTATATTCAGCTCGGTCAGGAAAATTCTTTCGGATGGGAGGCTATAAGCAAGGGGCTGCCTATGCAGTTTGAAATTCTCGATGAGTACGTAAAAAGCGGAAAATGCCGCGTTATGACAATGGGAGATACGGGCGAATGGTTTAAAAGAACCTTTGAAAAAACACCGCCAACTGCTCTTATTGCATCATCAAACGCTTTGGGCGGCGTGGTGCAAAACAGTATCTGGTATGATTGCATAAATTACAAAATTAATATCGTAACCGAAAATGATAAGCTTTATATAAGAGATATTTATAAATTCTGTGAGGATTATACCGAAGCGTTTTATGACGAGCCGTGCCGCGAATGGAATATAACCTATGATAATCTGCCTGTGATGGACGGATTTTTGTGGCGCAGAGAGGATACAGACCATGCAGGAATATATTTCGGCGGCAGTTTTGAAAATATAAGAAGCTATCGCGATGGCGATCTGCTTGTTGCCGAAGCGTCTGTTTCGGGCAGGGAAATAAGATTTGAAATGAGCGAAAAAAGCATAGTTATTTATACGGAGGATGATATAAGCTTTTCAAAAAAGGACGACTGCGGACATGTTTTTGAAAAAAATAAAATACGCGGCGTTCATAACGGACGAAGCTATGAAATAGGTGTTGACGGCGTTTGCAGCGAAAGAGGAGTTATTTCTCCGGTAAATAAAAAAATCGTTTTTGACATGAGCCTATAATTTTGATAATGCTGCCTGAAAGCATAGTGCTTCGGGCGGTGTTATTTTATTGCGGAATATTTTATATAATGAAAAAATATATTTTTATTAAACATATTCCGGAGGTATTTATGAAAAATTTGATTTGTTATGCAGGTATAGTTATTTCTGTGGTTATTATAACGGCTGTGTTCGTTATATGCTGCAGAGAGAGCAGAGCGGCGGCGGATTTTGTCAGAAGCTACGGATGGGAAATTCAGCCGCATCCGATAGAGTGCGTAGAGGTCATTTTGCCACGCGAGTTTGATGATGTATATCTTCAGTATAACGAGCTTCAGAAAAAAATAGGGCTTGATCTTGAAGCATACAGAGGAATGAAGGCTGTAAGATATACGTTTTCGGTTAATAATTATTCGTCGGAGCTTAAGGAACAGGTGCGTGCAAATGTGCTTATTGTACGCGGCGAGGCGGTCGGGGGAGATATATCCACAACGTCGCTTGACGGATTTATGCACTCTCTCGGAGATGGTTTACATAAATGATTTTTATATTTGCTGTTATTATCCACTAACTATAAATAAAAATTTAAAAAAATAGTTGTATAATTTAGTCAATAATAAAAAAATAAGAAAAAAAGTGTTGACTTTGTCGGAAAGCTATGGTATACTAATAT
>CAKSSN010000044.1 GCA_934489015.1 uncultured Clostridia bacterium | reverse complement strand
ATCGTTGCCGAGTGTAATATGGAGCTTTCAAATAAGCTCGATGACATAGAAAATGCCGCAGCCGCCGACCGCAGCGAAATTATTGGTGAACAGGCAAATTGGGACTTGGTACTCGCCGTATTTGCAACAAAGGTTGCGGGTGTGGAAGATGATACGGTCGAAGATGTTGTCGTTATCACGGAGGATAAAAAACAAAAGCTCAAAAATGTGTTTTGGGATATGCACGAAATAACCTCACGCACAGAAACGGTTGCAAGCGGTGATAACTCTGAAAAAGTCGTGTATATCACAATTACGGCGAAAACAAAAGAGGATATGATTTCACAGTATAATTTTACACGCAAGCAGCAGGAAGCGCTCGATACGCTTTTGGAACAAGATGAGGTGCTGATTTCCGCAGCACAGTCGCTCATAGTATCGGACGCAACCGCACAGGATATTTTGAAAAATTTACCCGACAGTTTATCAGCGGAGCGAAAGAAGGTTATAAAAGCCGCCTGCTCGCTTGTAGGCAAGGTGAATTACTTTTGGGGCGGTAAATCGTCTGCTATCGGCTGGGACTCGGAATGGGGCAAGCTAAAAACCGTGTCGGCGGAAGGAAGTAAAACGACCGGGACAAAAAGACCTTTCGGACTTGACTGTTCGGGGTTTGTTACTTGGAGTTTTATCAATTCCGGGTTTAACGCTTCAAGTATAGGACACGGAACGCAAGGACAAACCGCAAAGTGCAGCCGAATATCTTGGAGTAACGCTCAAGCCGGAGATTTAGCCTTTTACGGTGATTTATCGCACATCGGAATCATTGCCGGAAAGGACGCTGACGGAAACATTCTTGTTATCCATTGTTCGAGCGGCAGGAATAATGTCGTTATCACAACAAACAGCAGCTTCGGTTTTGCAGCAAGACCGAGTTGCTATTAAATTTAAAGTAATAAATAGAGTGAATTTAAAAAGTTAATAACTTAAACTTTTTTAAAATTTTTACATACTCTTTTTGTGTTGATAAAAATTATTTCAGAATAAAAAGATTAAACACGTTAATATATATTATATCGGCGCATAGTTGAACCGCAGGCTTTTGCCTGCGGTCAACTTTATTATATGTTCAGCTAATGGCATTAAAATCAAAAATTTAATTTTAACAATACATAAAATTTATCGCATATGAAATGCCCTTTTATACCAACTATAAAAGTGAAAATACGGTAATTTAGCGTTAATTTTTATTGTTAAAATATAGTTATGAATTTAATTTATCCAAAGCCTTTGAATATTCGGTTGTCATATACAAAAATGCGCCAAGACCGTGCAAATCATTGTTGCATACGGGACGATTTATGTAAAATTCATAATCGCCGACACCTGTACCTATACATACGTGTCCTACTATAAGATAGCCATCCTCATCTGTTTCAAGCATTGATATAATACCGTCATATCCTTTTTTTGCGTATTCCATGTATGATTTGTCAATTATTTCGAGATTGTATGCTTTGCAGATTGCATATACAAACAAGCTTGAGCATGACAGCTCCGGCCAGTTATCCGGTCTGTCATTTTTATCAACTACCTCATACCATAATCCGTTTTCATCTTTTTGATATTTTATCAGTGAATTAATCAGAGTTTTTTCTTTTTCGGCAAGATTTTCATGGTATTGTTCCGGCATACGTTCATACAAATCCATAAGTGCCGCGCAGTACCAGCCTATTGCACGTCCCCAAAATTCCGGCGAAAGTCCTGTTTCCTTATCCGCCCATGAAGCTTTTTTGCTGCAATCCCATGCGTGCTTTAATAAACCTGCATCTTTAACATACATATTATCCCACATTATATTAAGCTGCGTGTTTATAGTATCAAAAAATTTGTTTGTTCCGTAGGTTTTGTCATATTCAGCGGTAAGCGGGCCGTACATAAATATTCCGTCAAGCCACATTTGATCGGGAGTGCAGTCTTCGTCCTGCATATGCCAAAATCCGCCCTTTGCATTAGTATGCCAACCTTTAATTTCTGATATAAGTGTATCAAGCGCTTTTTTGTATCTGCTGTCCTGCTCGTTTTTGTCGAGCATAAACAGCAGACAGCCTGCCATTAAATCGTCAAAACGGTTTTTATTGTGGTTTATAATTGTGCCGTCCTCACGGATTTCAGAGTCTACCCATTTTTTTGCATACTCATAATATTTTTTGTCGTGACACAATTCGTATGTTTTCTGCATTCCTCTCAGAAATACGCCTGCATGATAGTGAAAAGTTCCTTTCGGTGGTAAATCCTCTGCCGGCATTCGCATTTTTGAATCGCAAGCCATTTTTGCATAATCGAGTGGTGTAAGATTTTTCATTATTACTCCTCCATTTATATTTCCATCTTATCTTTATTATATGGTTTAACTATATAATAGCATATTAGCCGGCTGATATAAATAGCCAAAAGCCGAAAATACAGGACAAAAACAAGAAATAATGGTATATGTATAATAAAAATACTACATATGTCACGCGATTACCTTTTTTGTCACTTTACGATATATCAATACAATAGTATAATAAAACTTGTCAGCAGCATATAAGCTGCGTAATGAAAGGAGCAATAAATAATCATGCGAATAACAAAAGATGTTATAAAGGAATATGTAATAATAACAGCCGCAGCGTTGCTGGTAGCTATAGGAATATATTTTTTTAAATTCCCCAATCATTTTTCAACAGGCGGAGTGAGCGGTATATCGGTCATTTTAGGGGCACTGTTTCCGCAATGGCAAAATAGCACATATATGATGATTATAAATATGTTAATGCTCATTGTGGGAATGATTTTTTTGGGCAAGGTGTTTTGTGTCAAAACTATTTATTGCAGCATTGTTTTATCGGTTGCGGTATATGTCATGGGTATAATTTGTCCAATGGATAAGCCTCTTACTACGCAGCCGTTTCTGGAACTTACATATTCGATATTTTTTCCTGCGATCGGGAGTGCAATACTTTTTTATTATAATGCCTCTACCGGAGGAACAGATATAGCGGCTATGATTTTGAAAAAATATACGGGAATAAATATCGGTAATGCGCTGTTTGTTACAGACTTCATTATAGCGGTCTGTGCCGGATTAATTTTCGGAATACAAACGGGACTTTTCTCGCTGCTGGGGCTTTTTGCAAAATCGCTTGTGGTTGATAATGTAATAGAACGAATTAATATGTCAAAGTTTTTTATGATAATCACATCTGAGGGTGATGTAATAAAAAAGCATATTAATGAAACTCTGCATAAGGGAGCAACGGTATGTACCTGCACCGGGGCATATTCAAATAACAGCTACAAATTGATTTTAACAGCAGTAAATCGTGCGCAGGCACAGGATTTAAAAAAGTATGTAAAAAGCATAGATAAACATTCATTTGTGGTTATTACTAACAGTTTTGATATTATAGGTAAAGGTTTTCGTGAATATATTTAAAAGAGACCAAAATAAATGCAGAATGGGAAATGATATGCCCTCCAAAAGTTAGACACTTTTGGGGGGCATATCAAAAACGCCCGCTCTGCATTTATTTTTAATAAGAATTTTCTTTAATGTATCTTACCAAATCATCTGCTGTTGTGTATGCCATTCCGATTACCGTATCGGCAGCTCCGTAGTATATTGTAATTCTTCCGGTAGCCGCGTCACACAGGTTTGTGCAGGGGAATACAACATTAGGTACATCGCCGACACATTCGTATATTTCTCTCGGTGATAAAATGTAGGGCTTTGTTCTGTACTTTACTATCCATGGCTTTTCAAGGTCAAGAATTGCTGCTCCTGCGCTATACACAAAACCGTTGCAGCTTGTCAGCACGCCGTGATAAATCATAAGCCAACCCTCGTCCGTTTCAATCGGAACGGGACCGCCGCCGATTTTGGTTTCCTGCCAGCCGCTTGTCGGAACCATAACAAGTCTGTGTTTTCCCCAATATGTCATATCGGGGCTTTCGCTGAAAAATATTTCTCCGAAAGGCGTATGTCCTTTATCGGAAGGTCTGCTTATCATAGCATATTTTCCGTTGATTTTGCGAGGAAACAGCACGCCGTTTCTGTTAAACGGCAAAAATGCGTTTTCGTACTGCACAAAGTTTTCAAAATCGGTTGTTTCTGCAATGCCGATAGTGGGGAATCCCTTGTAGCTGTTGCACCACGTTACATAGTATTTTCCGTCAATTTTGCATACACGCGGATCATAGCCGTATTCAAATTCATTATATTCGCCGTTTTTGTTCTTAAAGCGTATCGGTTCGTCATTCAGATCCCAATGTATACCGTCAGAGCTTTTGCCCGTATACAGCTTAGGAGTGCGCATTGTGTCATCGCTTCTGAATACACCCGCAAATCCATCCTTAAACGGTACAATTGCGCTGTTAAAAATACTGTTTGAATTTTTAATAAAATCTCTCGTTATTATTGGATTATTCTTGCTGCGCCATACAACGTCACGGCAGTCTGCCGGTTTATCTTCCCAAGGCAGATTAGGTATGTTTTCTCCGTTAATTATTTTCATCTTTTTTCCTCCGGATTTTATTATCTGTTCATGTATCTGTCATATGCCGCCTGAACTATTTCAAGTGCGCGATCGATTTTAAGACTTGCTAAGCCGCTCTCAAAGCTGCTGTCGAACGAGTCAAGAGATTTTATACCTGAAATGTACTGAGCCGTGTTTTCATTAACAAATTTCTCAACTTCCGTCATGATATTAGCATATTCCGTGCTTTCATCAGCAGTGTATGTCAGAGTGGGAAGTGCGCTCGATTCCGAGTTTTCAAGATGCTTTGACCAATTTGTAAGAGATTCTTTCTGCTGTGGTTTTGCGTAGTACTGTTCAATATATCTCTTATCCTGAACAAACGAGCCGGTATTTGCGGCAAGTAAATATTTACCCATTGCCTGAGTAACTGTAAGTCCTTCAGAATTGTTCATAATTTCATCGGTATATGTCGGGTATCCGTCTTTCATTTCATAGCTTTTACCTTCTATACCGAAGTTAAAGAGCATATGTCCGTCTTCGCTGTAACCGTAATCAAGAAGCTTTGCGGCAAGTTCGGGATATTTACAGGAAGTTGTAATTGCAACCGACCCGTATGATGAATATGTACTTCCGGCAGCATCGAATTTCGGCGAATTACCTTTTTTGTTGGCAATATACGGGATACCAAGTATATCAAAATTTTCACCTTTTGATGCCATTGTTTCAATCCATTTTCCTACACCGCCGCCGCCACTGGCATATGTCATACCGGATTCACCGTTAAGCATATTGGAATCAAGCAAGGTTGAATCGGTCGAAACATAGTTATTATCGAGCAGACCTTCTTTGTACCATTTATTAAGTCTTGCCAATGCTTCTTTATATTCGGGTTGTGAAGGACCGAAAAATACTTTTCCGCCCTCTACATAAAATGTATTTGTTGCCTGACAAATATTCAGCAGATAATTTGTCTGATAATTCAGCATGGTAAGAGGAGCTTTTATGCCCAAATCGTTTTTAAACGCGCGAAGTGTGGTTTCAACTTCATCGGTTGTTTCCGGAATAGGCAGATTAACCTTTTCAAGCCAGTCGCGTCTGATAACGGGACCGCATGAAGTTAAGAGTTCTTTGTCACCTCTGATAAACGGAAATACATAATAATTTCCTTCATCCGTAAGAACAAGCTTGTTGACATCTTCGTTTTCCGAAAGATACTTTTTCAAGTTTGGAGCGTAATCATCAATTAAATCGTCAAGCTTGATAATTACCTTATCGTTTATTGTGACAGTCGGACCTCCAAGAGCTTTTGCCCAGTCATATTGAACAATATCGCTCATGTCATTTGACGCAACCATAAGCGAAAAAGCTTCACTGCCCTGACCTGATGACGGATGAACATACTTAACCTTTATTCCTGTACGCTTTTCAAGCTCTTTAGCCAATTCGGTATCACCGAAATTTGTATACGAGGATGAAATATTAGAAGGAAGATCCATCCAAAATGTAAGAGTTTTGTCTGTGTTGATAGGGTAGGTTGATAAGTCGACCCCCTTTAAGCTGCCGCCGTCTGTTCCTTTTGAACAGGAGCAAAGTGCCGCTGCTCCCAGAATGGCAACTGCGGATAATGCAAATTTGTTTTTATAAAGTTTCATAAACTTTAAATTCACCTCTTTCTGAAAAATTATAACCTAAGCAAAAAACGCTCTTGATTACTTGATTATATAATAGCATATCAGTCAGCTAATATAAATAGCCAAAAACCGAAAATACAGGACAAAAACAAGAAATAACGTGTGTGAAGGTGATAAAAATACCGTATATGTCGTGTAATTACCGCTTTTGTCCCTTTACGGATTAGCATATATAATAGTATAATAAAACTATCAACAACGATCAAATTCTGCGTGTGGCAAAAATTCAATGCAGAATGAAAGGAATGGTTAAGAAAATGTATAAAAGATATTCGGTGGGACAACGTATATTTAATGTATTCAACGTGATGCTTATGTTGCTGCTGGTGGTGATTATGTTCTATCCCGTATGGTATGTTCTGGTAGCGTCATTTACGAACAGTGATGCACTCATATCTCATAGAGGTATTTTGCTGTGGCCGAAAAACTTCACGGTCAATGCGTATAAGCTGATGATGAAAAATCCGATGATAGTACGAGGATATTTAAACTCGATATTCCTTGTGGTTGCAGGTGTTGCATTAAATATAATTTTTACATCTGTTGCGGCATATGTATTGTCGAGAAAAAATGTTTTCTGGAACAAATTCATAATGCTTATGATAATTTTTACTATGTATTTTTCGGGCGGACTGATACCAAAATATTTGTTAATTTCAAAAACGCTGCACCTAAGCAATACATATTGGGCGCTGCTTTTACCGGCGCTGATAAATACGTATAATTTGATAATCATGCGAACATCGTTTGCTGCGTTACCGGAAAGCCTCATTGAGTCTGCAAAGCTTGACGGTGCTGGACACTGGCGTATACTTGTAAGAATAGTTGTTCCGCTATCAATGCCGATAATTGCGGTAATGACACTTTATTACGCGGTCGGTATATGGAATTCATGGTTTGAGGCAAGTATCTATATAAAGGAAAGAACACTGTTTCCGCTGCAACTTATATTAAGGGAAATACTTATAGATAATGATACAACGTCAATGACGGCAGGCAGCGGTGATGCGTCGGATATTATGTCGATTGCGGAAAGCGTAAAATATGCGGTAATAGTATTTGCAACGGTACCAATTCTGTGCGTATATCCGTTTTTGCAGAAATACTTTGTTAAGGGTATTATGATAGGCTCTGTCAAGGGTTGATTATTGAGAGGAGTTAATGATTTGATTATGAAAACAAAAATGAATGCAGAATACGGGCACAGTATGGGACAGACGATCAAGATGGATTTTATGAGAAATAAATCGCTGTACCTTATGATTGCACCTATAGTTATATTTTATATTATATTTTGCTATATGCCGATGTACGGTGCAATTATTGCGTTTGAGGATTTTAAACCTCAGCTTGGAATACTGAGCAGCCAGTGGGTAGGACTAAGGCAATTCAAGAATTTTTTCGGGAGTCCGTCATTTTTTTCGGTACTCGGAAACACTTTTAGGTTAAGTTTGTCAAGCCTTGTTTTCGGTTTCCCGGCTCCAATTCTTTTAGCACTGCTTTTAAATGAATTGCATCAGGAACGATTTGCAAAAGTTGTACAAAACTTTACCTATATGCCGCATTTCATCTCTACTGTTGTTATATGCGGTATGGTGCGAACATTTACTATGGACGATGGTATTATAGTATATATTATGTCTCTTTTCGGATTTGAACCAAAGACATTGCTTAATTTCCCGGAGTATTTTACACCGATATATGTTACTTCGGGAATATGGCAGGCAATAGGCTGGGATTCGATTATTTATCTGGCAGCGCTTACGGGAGTAGATGCGCAGCTTTACGAAGCGTCGGAGCTTGACGGCGCAAACCGATGGAAACAGACAATACATATTACAATACCGAGTATTATGCCTACGATTATAATTATGCTGATTCTTCAAGTGGGACAAATACTTAATGTAGGTTTTGAAAAAATCATATTGCTGTATAATTCTTCAACAATGTCCGTTGCAGACGTTATCAGTTCATACTCGTACAGAAAGGGTCTTATAGATTTAAACTGGAGCTTTTCATCGGCGGTTGGCTTGTTTAACTCGGTTGTAAACTTTATATTTGTAATAGCAATGAACAAGTTTAGTAAGAAAGTGGGAGACACAAGTCTTTGGTAAATAAAAAATATCGGTCACTGTTTGATTATGCAGTGACCGATATTTTTTTTAGAGGTTTTCGCCGTTTTCTTTAATTACATTACTGTACCAGTATCCGCTGTCTTTTATAATTCTTTTTTGTGTTACAAAATCAACAAATACAATTCCGAAACGTTCATTGTAACCCCGATTCCATTCAAAGTTATCCATAAGTGACCATTGGAAATATCCGCGTATATCAGCTCCGTCTTCCGCAGCTTCACGCAGTGCCAGAAGATAGCGGTGCAGAAAGTCTATTCTGTTCGGATCGTGTACTTGTCCGTCAAGCGATACCGCATCATGACAGGATAAACCGTTTTCTGTTATGTATATAGGAAGCTTATAGCGCTCGTAAAGAAACTCAGATGCCCATTTGAGAGCTTTCGGCGTAATGGGCCAGTCGTTTGATGTGCGAGGAAATCCCTCGTATCTGCGTACCTTTTCATATCCGTTTTCGCTTGCTTTAAATTCGCGCCCGTTATAAATATTCTGACAATAAAAATCAAGCGGCTGACAGATAATTTTTAAATCATCCTGCCATGTGCCGGGAAGATACTTTTCAAGATATGCAAGGCCTTCTTTGGGATATTTTCCGAGAATTACAGGATCGCTCCACCATGAAACGCTCCATGACCAATCGCTTTTTTCTTCTTTTATTTCAAAATATGCCTCTCTTGCCGCGTCAATATCGGATTTGCTGTTTTCGTCATGCGGATATGCGCCGCTTCCGGTAGGGGCATAGCCTATGAGTATATCCGATGCGCCGTTTTCACGCAGTGCTTTTACCGCTTTTCCGTGAGCAAGCATGAGATTATGTGCCGCAAGAACGGCGTCTGAAACAGAAACTTTAAGACAGGGTGCATCCACACCGCTGATGTAACCTGAACCTATAACGCACTGCGGCTCATTGATTGTAATAAACTTCTTTACCCGATCCGAATAACGTTTTGCAATAACTGCCGCATAATCTGCAAACCAATTCGCAATATCACGGTTAAGCCAGCCGCCGCGACGGTGCAGAGCGAGCGGTAAATCCCAATGATACAGTGTTATGTACGGCTCAATATCGTTTGCCAAAAGCTCATTTATCAGATTATCGTAAAAAGCAAGACCTGCCTCATTTACATCCCCCGTACCGTTCGGGAAAATACGCGGCCAGGAAATGGAGAAACGATATGCTTTTATGCCAAGCTTTTTTAAAATAGCAACATCCTCTTTGTATCTGTGATAATGGTCGCAGGCAATTTTGCCGGTGTGCCCGTCATAGACAAAACCTTTCTTTTCACAAGCCATATCCCATATTGACGGTCCTTTACTGGAAATGTCAATAAATGTGCAGTCGAAATTTACCCAAAATTCTGAAACTGCTTTAATTCTTCAACCGGCATAACC
>CAKSSN010000043.1 GCA_934489015.1 uncultured Clostridia bacterium | reverse complement strand
TTCTGATTAAGTCAAAGCACTCGAAATCAGGTAGTCGCGCAAGCGGCTCGTGGGTTCGAATCCCACCCTGTCCGCCAATTATGCGGGTTTGCTTACTTTTGCGAACCCGCATTTACTTTGTGTTTTTTGCCCAATTTTGCCTTAAACCTCTCCATTATTCGTTACCGTACAGTATATTCTTCATCTCTTTTGTTGCGGAAACCTTATCCGCATAATCAAGATGAGAATAAATATTTGCCGTTGTTGCATAATCGCTGTGACCGAGTATCATTTGAATTTGTTTCATACTTACACCGTTTTTCAGCATTATGCTCGCTGCCGTGTGTCTGCAATCGTAAAGCCTTAAATTTCGGATATTGTTTTTCTTGATAATTCTCTTAAAATTATCAGAAAGAGTTCTCGGTCGTATCAACTCCCCGATTTCATTAACGCACACATAATCCGAGTATTTGCTGCAATAACCGCTTTTGAAAAGCTTTTTGCACTCATAAATACTCTTTCTTTTTTCGTTCAAAAGCTCTTTAATCGGTGCTACCAGCGGCAGACTTCTAAAGCTGCTGTTGTTTTTGGTCAGGTCTTTTTGTATCATTTGCAAATGTCCGTCAACTCTTGTTTCGGTTACTGTATGACCGATAAGAATACTGTCATTTTCAAAATCAATGTTAGACCATTTAAGACCGATTGCCTCTTCTCTGCGTAATCCGTAAAACAGCATCATCGTAATCGGAATTTCAAAAATTGTGTCGCTTACCAAAGCGAGAATTTTTTGAGATTCTTCAATCGTATAGGCTTGCCCGTGAAAAGGCTGTGCTTTCGGCGGCTCAACACAATCCATAGGATTGGAATCAATAATTTGAAGCCGCCGTGCGTCTTTAAATGCCTTATGAATATTTGCGTGATACCTTTTAACCGTTTTACCCGATACACGCTTCATCTGCTCAGTGTAAAAATCCTGAATATGCTGCGCCGTAACATCTCTGAGCTTCAATTCAAGCGGCTTGAAATACGGTATAATTATGCTGCACACATTGTCGCGATAGCCGCTGTATGTAGTAAGCTGAATACTCGGTTTGACGCGTTCAAGCCATTGCTGCATATAATCCGTGAAAAGAATGTCCGTTGCCGAATCGCCGCTTGCGGCGATTTCAGCTTCCTGTTCACGCATAAAGTCGATAAGCATATCGTTTGCTCGTTTTTTATTTCCTCGTTCAGCCAATCCGGTGCTTTTTGATTTGCGGCGGCGTTTTCCGGCATCGTCTATCCACGAAAGCTTCATATGATAAACTCCGCCGATTGCCTCCAAATGTCCCGAAACCTTAACTTCTTTTTTCGTATTCATCACTACCTTCCTACTACAAGCATTTCAATCAGTTTTGATTTTACTATCTTATATTCCCGACCGACCTTTACGGCGTGAATATCCTTGCTTTTGATTGCTTTATAGATTGTTTTCTTGCTCACATCAAGAATTTCAGCCGCTTGATCTGCCGACAGAACATCGGGATATTGTTTGAATTTGCGTGTGTCGTTTATAATGCTCATATTTCTGACCTCCTTTCCGATATAGTATACGCACGGATATGCGAAACGATTATAAAGCTAAATATACTTATCGTCGTTTATAGTATATCACACGCTTATAAGTTTGTCAAGTATTATTTTTCAAAAATATTTTATAATCGTTTTGTATATTTGTTGACTTTTGGAAAACGATATGATATAATAGATACAAGTATTATGTATATTCGTTATATAAAGTAGGTGTGTTATGAAAGATAATATAAAGATTTTCGGTTTTTCAAAAAACAAGCGGACATACTATAAGTTAAAATTCGGTCAGATAGAGGAAACTGAAATAAGCTCTGTTTCGGGCAAATCGGTTTTTGATTTTTTGTGGATTGACGGGAGCGATTTCGAAACTATATTTACAAAAACACTTTCATCATTTGCCGCAGGCGGTGTAAGCGAGGCTATAAAAGCCGCTGCACCGTTCGTAGATAAAAACAGCTATTTAACGGTCTATATTGCTGCATTTATCGAATACCTTGCCGAGGGAACAGACGAAGCTCTTGCAGAATTTACAGTGTTTATGGGCAGTGATTTTGTTGCGCCTCCAAGAGATTCGGCGCATTATATGATGAATTTTATCAATGCTATGACGGCAAGTATTGAGCAGAAAAAAGCCGAAATCAAGTTTTATATAAATAACATTATGAAAGATAAAAACGGCTCCCTTAATCAGCGTTTTGTAAACTGCGAAAAAGAGAGCAAACTGTTTGATTTTCAATTTGATTCGCATTTTGATTTTGAAAGCGATGTAATTATCTACCCTCTCGAAACTATGGATGATGTAATTCGCTTTGATATAATGCAGATGCTTGCAAATAAGATTAAATTCAAGCCGTGTAAATGCTGCGGTCATTATTTTGTGCCCGGCGGGCGCACGAACAGCGAATACTGCGACAGAATTATGCCCGGCGAAACAAGACCTTGCAATGAGTTCGGCGCACTTAAAACCTTTGACATTACCCATAAAAACGACGATATTCATAAAGCCTATATCACCGCTTACCGCCGTATGGACTCGCGTCAGCGAGCAAAGCTCATCACAAAGGAAGAATTCAAGGAGTTCGGTAAAACCGCCCGTGCAGAACGAAAGAAATGCTATAATGGCGAAATCACCCTCGAACGGTTCCAAACTTGGCTTGATGATTTTAGATAATTGCATATAAGACAAAGCAGCAGGCTGCTGGTCTGCTGCTTTGTCTTATATATTTCACAATGAACCAATAAAAGCTATATTTTCTTAGATTTAATTTTAATAATTAAACTTTCATATACGGCCAATTGAGTAGCCTTCATACTTTCTCTATCAATAAGATTCAAGGCCTCTAGATATCTGTTTCTACAGGTGGCGTAAAGTTTAATTTTTTCTGAAAACAAACTCCTTGTACCAAGAATATTAATTAAATGATCTATCTCTTTCGGCGAAAAGTTTTTAATCATTTCTTCGTAATATGGAATCGCTGCATTTGATACGCCATAGGGATTTCCTACAAATCCCATAAGAACTGTATATACATACTCACGTTGCACAGTTTCGGGTGTTTTCAAATTTGATGTTATTTCTAACAATCGTTGTGCAAATGGGGGTTCTGTGTAAAAATTATTAAACCCCAAATGTGCTGACAGCAAGTTTTTACATGCACTTTTTACTATCGAATGTTGTTCAGATGTGCTCAACAATCCAAGCATCAGTAGTTTTTCAAAAAACATTTTAGCAGCCGTGCATTTATCAGTAGCCCCTTTAACAAAGTATTTATTATATTGTTCTATAAGCGATGATTTTATTTTATCATCAATGTATTCTTTAATTAACACACATATCTTTAAAGCATTGAGTCGAGTTGTTTCAGTTGAATCGGGATCGCAATATATGCCCATAAGCATTGGCACCAATAACTGTCTCTGTGCAGCAAATGTTTCTATTAATCGTTGTTTCCAAACATTTAGTTCATCATCATCAAGTTTTCTTCCTTTTATGGAACTTAAAAAATCAGAAACATTAACCCCCTGCAATGAATAGTCATTTGTTATTCCATATTTGCAGCATCTGCTTATAAAATTAATTAGCTCTCTATCATCAATTCTTGCCATACTTGGGTGAGCCGACGAAAAATTATTTCTTATGTCACGGCATTGATTTAAGAAAAAGTACCCATCCTCTGATAATAGTTCTAATTTGTAACATAAATCCAACAATTCAGAATCCATATAATCGTTTAAATTTGTTTCGTTAAAAGATTTTCCTAATGTTTCCCCAACTAATGCAAGTCCAAAATTTTTAACCTTTCGCTTCAATGTTAAAATTACCGCATTCCATATATAATTTATTGCTCCATCGAATAAACCAACGGATGTTGCGATACACATTCTAACAATCAATTCATCTCTCAATTCTTCCGGTATGCGCATGATCTCACGCGGCAATTCTCTCCAAGCATATGCGATTTCGTCATCGCTAGCTATAATTTCACGTGGTAAATTAAACGCTTCCATAATCCCATTTAAATGTGGAAGTGTGGCATCTAACAGTTTTGGTAACATTGTTGGTTTTGCTACTATTGTATTGTCATTCATTCCTTAATCTCCTACAAACTTAATTTTTTCACACATAGTTTTTAATGTTCAATTTTAAACTTACTCCAATTCTTTGCAACATACATCTCCGTCCCATTTTCAAGAGCCTTGAAATGCTCTGTTCCGCAATGAATTTTAAGCTGTTCGGGAGTACGCAAACCGAAAAGGTCAGTCGTTCCTTTTGTTTCAAGTATGAAGTACATCTTTTTGTCTCCGTCACACTCCAAATACACAGCCCAATCGGGATTATATGTGCCTATCGGCGTTTCAATTTTGAACCGCTCCGGTATCTTAAAGAACATCTTAACATCAGGATCGTCATCAAGTGCTTTTGCAAAGGGCTTCTCTATTGTGGAGCTGTCATAAATTATATAGTCATACACACTGCGATTTACCGCAACCGCATTTTTATCAAGATTTGCCGATAACTCCTCCGAATCGAAAATCTCCTGTGCGTAATACTCCTGCCCGTCAAGCTTCACATATTTAATTCCGTCTATTGCCAAAGCGTGGCGGTTTTTCTTTATGATTTCAAGGCACCTTTCCAAAAATGCCTGCGGATTGTTAAGAAAATCTCCGCCTCTACCGCTCTCAATGATTATCCTCGCAACAGTTGCTCGCTTTATAAGTGTTTCTTCACTGATAATTCCGAGAATATACGGCAGGCTTGAATATGTATCTTCCAAATCCATAACACGCATTTCCCTTTCGGTGTAGGTTACACCGGGATTCTGAATGTTTATATTTGCCGTTTTGGAAACAAGCCTTGCTTTAGGAATAGGTTCCATAGCTTTAAGCTCTTTCACGCAAGTTTCAACAAGCTTTTCGGTATCAATTTGCACACGGTAAGCCGTTTTCTGCTTAATCTTGTTCCATAACTCCATAAATTCGGGCGACAGCATTGCCTGCTTTTTAAGATGCACAATAACCTCTTTTGACGCATCTCTGACCGGCACTTTATTATCAGCCTTCTTAACAACGCTTTCCAAGCGTTCACGGGCAGCCTCAAATTTTTTCGGCAAATCAAGAGTACCGCTCAGCAGTGCATTTTTCATCGTGTCCTTTATCTTGCCCGACTTTGACACATAGCCTTTATCCTCAAAGTGCTGCATAAGCTCCTGCGCATCGTCATAGCTTACTTCCTTTTCAACAATAACCGTTTCAGTATATGTTTTGCCTATTATATCATCTGCTTTCACGGCTGTGTTCTCTGTTATAGCCTTTTCGATAGACTCTTTTGCGGTTTCAAGCTGTTTGGGAAGCTCTATAGTTTTCTCAACAACCGCTTTCTTTGCCGTTTCGGTGGGCTTTCCGCTGTCATCGACAAATCCGTGAGTCGACATATAATTCATTATAAGCTGTGCGTCCGAATTATCAACCTGCTTTTCGGTAACGATTTTTTCTTCGTATTTCATACCGGAGAAAAGGCTAATCTGAAGCACACCGAATTTAACGCCTGTTTCGGTTTCAATTTCCTTTTGCAGTGTTTCGGCAAATTCAGAGAATGACTCGTTTGCCATAACATGAAGAATGTTAATGTTTTTATCTTCTATTCTCTCTCCGTCCTGATTTACACAAAGTCTTAAACCTCTGCCGACTTTTTGGCGGCAGGTGAAGGTCGATTTCTGCTCAATAAGCGTGCATACCTGAAAAACATTTGGGTTATCCCAGCCCTCTTTAAGAGCTGAGTGCGAGAAGATAAATCTGAGCGGACATTCAAAGCTCAAAAGCCACTCTTTATCCTTCATAATCGTGTTGTATGTGTCGTAATCGGCAACGGTATCGCCTTTTGTATCCTTAAATGTTCCCTTTTTATCCTGAGAAAAATAGCCGTTATGCACCTTAGCCGCATCCACTGTGAACTTTGCTTTAAGCTCCGCATATTTGGGCATATTCATAAGCTCACTATAGCACTTCTCAAACATTTCGGCATAGATACCCTTTTCGCCGTCAGCCGTTCTGTACTTTTTAACCTCATCAATAAAGAACAGTGAAAGCACCTTGATACCTTTTTCGGTATATCGAAGTTCCTTGTCAAGATGTGCCTGAATGGTTCTTCTGATCTGTGCTTCTTTGATTATATTCTCATCTATGCTGCCGATTGCCTTGCCAAGCTTTACAAACTCGGTATTTGAAAACTCCACCATTTCACTTTCGGGAGTACAGTCTATTCCGGCAACGGAATATCCCTCATACAATTCTCTTTCGCCAGATATGAGGAATAAATCGTCATTCGGCTTTACGGTTACGGTTTTTCTTGATACAATGCTGTCTTTGTTCTGCACATCAATTTCAAGCTTTGCGCGGAATCCGTTATCATTCGATACCGACAAAAGCTTTATATAAGGCTTATTAAAATCGTTTGCCACTGTGTTTGATGAAACGCATATCTGCTTTACAAGCCCCATTTGATAGGCGTCAACAGGCGTCAGGCGATAAAGCAAATTCATCTTTTCCCTGTGGGTTGCGGAATATCTGAACACACAAAGCGGATTGAGCGAGCTTATCGCCTCTTTTGCTTTTGGCGTATTGTCAACCGACTGCGGTTCGTCAATAATAACGACAGGATTTGTGTTTTGTATGTATGACATTGCCGTTTCGCCGTTCAGCTTGTCCTGTGCCTGATTGATGATATTTTCCGACTTTTTGAAAGCGTCGATATTGATTATCATAATTTCTATATTGCTGCTTGTGGCAAACTGCTTGACCTCCGAAAGCTTTGCGGAATTGTATATAAAATATCGGTACGGCACATTGTCGTATTGGTTCAAAAAATGCTCCCTTGTGGTTTCAAGAGATTTATATACGCCCTCACGAATGGCAACAGACGGCACAACAACGATAAACTTTGTAAATCCGTAGCGTTTGTGCAGTTCAAAAACCGTCTTTGTGTAGACATAGGTTTTTCCCGTACCCGTTTCCATCTCAATGCAGAAAGAACGCATACCGTCCCTAATGTCGGACGGTGCAAGGCTGTTTCTTTTCTGTACCTCGTGCATATTTGCGTTTAACTGTTCATCGGATATGAGTATTCCGTTTCCGATTCCGAGTTCATTTTCCACCAAACTGAGCTGCGGTCCCTGTGTGATTTCAAAGGTTGACTGCATTTTCTCCTGTCCGGAAAATAAATCGGCAACGGCGTTTACAGCATCAGTCTGAAATTGTTGATTCTTAAATTTTAGCTTCATTGTTTGTCACCTGCATTTAATCTTTTATTTATTAAGCGTAGTGCATATGGCTCAACAAATATTCTGTATTTTTCATTTATAATAGCTCTGCTTCCCATCTTAATGTATAATATATTTCCCCATTTATGTTCAAACTCTGCATAATTCGTCAAACTCAACTCAAAATATTTATTTGTTTTTTGACATTGTAACACAAATTGAACATCATCATCGTTCAGTTTTTTCACGGCTGTTCTTGTTTTCGAGTGTTTAACAAGTGTTTTTAACAAAACACTTATAACGATAATTAATATAAAAACAGCAACTATTGCGGACAGGTAATTAGCAATCGATAATCTTATGTCCTTATTAGGATTATTATGGTAATCATAAATTGAACCTGCAATAATGCCTGCTATTAAGTTTATAATAAACTTAAAATTAATCTGATAATTTGATTTTTTATCAAGAATCAAATTGATTAGCAATGCAATCACTGTTACACCTAATCCATCAAATAGCCACTCTTTATTTTCTGCTATCCACGAAAGTAAATTCATAATCACACCAACTTTAGTTCAATTTGTTTATCTCTCAAAATATAATGTGCATTTGATAGGGCGGTATCGTCCTTAAAGCCCTGTTCCGCACAAACGATTTTCGCCGGAGCATATGCTGCCATTGCGTCTATATCCTCGGCGGTTATATCCTCATAAAGCGCAATCATCAAAAGGAAGTCGCCAACAATATACACGATTTTACCGTCAATTTCTATGTACTGAACAGCCGTGTCAAGCGGAACACCCATTTTGAGCATAATTTCATAGATAACATCCATATCGGATCTGTCATCTTTTATGCTGTCAATCATTGAGTTCATACGCTCGGTAAACATTTCAAGCTGATTATCGCCCGTAATCGGTGTGCTGTCCCAAATTTTGAAATTTGATGTATCCAGTCTAAAAACCTTAAAACCAATATCAAGCGGTTTCTTTTTCTCATCGCCCATTGCAATTTGAGTGTCCTGTTCTTCAAGTATCTTTTGACCTGCTAGTCTTATTCTCTCCTCACCAATTTCTGAAAGAAATAAGGGCTTGTTCATCGATAAGAGATAATCAATGGCTACCTTGATTTGCGCCTTTGTTTTTCCCGTTGCAACTTCATAATTCTTTTTCAAATTTTCAGGTAGTTGAATCAAAATGAATTTCCGCAACTTACCATCTTCGCTATTGAGTTGCATTAAAGAATGTGCTGTTGTAGCAGAACCAGAGAAAAAATCAAGAACAGTATCGCCATCCTTTACATTACAAATTTGAATTAAGCCTCTAATTAATTCAACAGGTTTCGGGTTGCTGAAAACATTTTTTACTCCAAACAAATCGGTCATACAATCATTTGCGCCTTGATTATGACCGAATTGTGCGTGTTCCCACCAATTTGTTGCACATTGTCCTTCTGCTTCACGTTCACATTTAAAGTATTTTTTTCTTGGCATGCCATCTCCGCCTTTTGGAAAAATAATTCTCCCATCGGCTAATAAAGCCTCAAAAGTAACTTTCTCACCCATCCATTCTTCGTTATAAACTTTTCCACTTGGAGATATTATTTCATATCTGCTTCCTGATTGATCCGAACCAGCTTTCCAAGGCTTAGATGCCCAATCTCCCCTCGGATCATTATCAGGATTAGAAAAATCCCCTGTTAAGTCAATTTTGCCAACACCATTTTTCCTTAAAATATCACTATTTTTTGCATATACAATAATATGTTCGGCAACTAAGCCTATCATCTTTGTTTTGTCGTTAGGCTGATTGTGTCTTCTTCGCCAATGAATATGCCCTTCGAAATTTTCCTCACCAAAAATTTCATCACATATCTTTCTTAAATTATGTACTTCCTTATCATCTATCGAAATACATATTACGCCGTCCTCTTTCAGCAAATTTGCCGCAAGCCGTAATCTCGGATACATCATATTGAGCCAATTTGTGTGGTATCTGCCCATTGTTTCGGGATTGGATTTTGTGGTCTGCTGCGTTACCTCTTTATACCGTGCCATAGGATCGGCAAAATCGTCCTCGTATACAAAATCATTACCTGTGTTATACGGAGGATCAATATATATCATCTTGATTTTGTTAAAATATGCCGTCTGCAAAAGCTTCAGCACTTCGAGGTTATCGCCCTCTATGTAAACATTTTGCGTATCGTCAAAATTAACGCTCTTTTCCTTGCAAGGGCGCAGTGTTCCAGTCGAGCGTTTCTGTGCTAAACGCAGACACTCTGATTTGCCCTTCCACTCAAACTTATATTTTTCAAAATCGTTGTCGATATATTCGCCGCAAAGAGATAAAAGCTTGTCTATATCAAGCTTTCCCTCCGAAAAACATTCCGGGAATACCGACTTTAACTTCTCCATATTCGTATTTTCCAAATCCATTGATAATCCGTTCAACTTCTCACACATTGGAATGGTATAATATAAATAGAGTCGACAAACACCCAAAAATCTGATATAATAAAAACAGAAGGAAAGGTGTT
>CAKSSN010000042.1 GCA_934489015.1 uncultured Clostridia bacterium | reverse complement strand
TATAGTGACAAAACGAATTCGCCACATCCGTAAAACCGCATAAACTCTATATCTTTGGAGTTTTGCACGTGGCTATTGTCTGAAAACGAAAGGAGAGGTTTTTTGATGAATACGCTTACTATTGTTTTAATAGCTGCTGTGCTTCTGTGTGCGGCATATGTATTCTACGGCAGATGGCTTGCAAACAAATGGGGAATAGACCCGAAAGCCGAAACGCCGGCAAAAAAATTTGAGGACGGAAAGGACTATGTTCCGACAAAGGGATGGACTGTATTCAGTCATCAGTTTTCATCTATTGCAGGTGCAGGACCTGTAACGGGCGCAATTCAGGCGGCTGTGTTCGGGTGGCTGCCGGTGCTTCTATGGGTGCTGATCGGTGGTATTTTCTTTGGAGCGGTTACCGATTTCGGAGCATTGTATGCCAGCGTTAAAAACGAGGGCAAGTCGATGGGTCTTCTGATTGAAAAATACATAGGCAAATTCGGAAGAAAGCTTTTTCTTTTGTTCTGCTGGCTGTTTACCCTGCTTGTAATTGCCGCATTTGCGGATATGGTTGCCGGAACGTTTAACGCATATACACAAACTGACGGAGTGACAGCGCTTGCGGAGGCTGCAAAAACAAACGGCGCGGCAGGCACTATTTCAATCCTGTTTATCGTTTTTGCAATGGTTTTCGGAGCTATTCAAAATAAAATGCATTTGAGCGGATGGAAAGAAACTGTTCTCGGACTTGTGTTCACAATTGCCGCACTTGCAATAGGAATGATGATACCTATTACGGCAGGCAAGGACGCTTGGACATACATAACGTTTATTTATATCTTCTTTGCGGCAGTTCTTCCTATGTGGCTTTTGAAGCAGCCGCGTGACGCTATGACAACCTATATGTTTATCGGCATGATTGCCGGTGCGGCTCTCGGACTTCTGGTTGCTCACCCGAAAATGAATTTGCCGGTATTCACGGGCTTCCACAATGACAAGCTCGGAAATATGTTCCCGATTTTGTTTGTAACGGTTGCCTGCGGCGCGGTTTCGGGCTTCCATAGCCTTGTTTCGTCGGGTACGTCTTCAAAAACGGTTGAAAACGAAAAGGATATGCTTAAGGTCGGATACGGCGCAATGGTTCTTGAAAGTCTTTTGGCTGTTATTGCTCTTTGCGTTGCCGGTGCGGCTGCGGCTGCTGATGGAACTCCGGCGGCAGGAACACCGTTTCAGGTATTCTCGAGCGGCGTTGCAGGATTTTTCGAGATGTTCGGAGTTCCGGTTTATGTTGCTCAGTGCTTCATGACAATGTGTGTTTCGGCGCTTGCGCTTACAAGTCTTGACGCTGTTGCACGTATAGGACGTATGAGCTTCCAGGAATTGTTTAGCGTTGATGATATGAAAAATGCGGAGGGCTGGAGAAAACTTTTGTGCAACACATATTTTTCAACAATAGTTACGCTTTTGTTCGCATTTGTTCTTACAAGAATAGGCTATGCAAACATATGGCCGCTCTTCGGCTCGGCAAATCAGCTGCTTTCGGCACTTGTTCTTGTAACGCTTTGCGTGTTTATGAAGGTTACGGGAAGAAGCAACAAAATGCTGTTCCCTCCGCTTGTTATAATGCTCGGCGTAACGGGCACGGCTCTTGTTCAGAGAACTTCGGCGCTTGTAAAGGCATATGCGGCAGGTTCTGCAACATTTTTGGCTGAGGGTCTTCAGCTTATAATAGCTGTTTTGCTTATGGCGCTCGGTCTTGTAATTGTTGTAAATTCGCTCAGAGCTTATTTTAAGGCTCAAAAATCGGCTGAATAATATAGTTATAAAAAGGGCAGAAGCTTTTTGATGGCTTCTGCTTTTTTTTCATAATTTATTCTTTAGGTATTGACTAAACACCTTATTTATGATAAAATATAATAGGTGATTTATATGGAAAAAATAGAAAGCTTTAAGGTTGACCACACACGCCTTGAAAAAGGGCTTTACGTGTCGAGAATTGACGGAGATATTGTAACATATGATTTGAGAATGAGAAAGCCGAACACAGGAGAGTTAATTTCAAATTCGGCCATGCACTCGCTTGAGCATATGCTCGCAACATATCTGAGAAACAGCGAAATAGCTGAAAAAATAATATACGTCGGTCCTATGGGCTGTCAGACGGGTTTTTATGTTTTGGTCAGAATGAACGACAATGAAAAATTTCTTGAAAATTTAAAGGACACGCTTGTAAAAATAATTGAGCATGACGGCGAAATATTCGGAAAAAGCGCCGTAGAGTGCGGAAATTACAGAAATCTTGACTTAAATGAAGCAAAAAAAGAAGCTAAAGCATATCTTGAAGTTTTAGAGAGTAAGGATATTGACTTTAAGTATGCGGACTGATTTTTCGGAAAGAGGTTATAATAATGATTAAAGGATTTAAAATGAAGCTTTACGACGGACTTGAAAAGGAATATGAAAAGCGCCACAATCAGCTTTGGGACGAAATGAAGGATATGATTCATGAGCACGGCGGAAAAAATTATTCTATTTTTCTTGACAGGGAAACGAATATTCTTTTCGGATATATCGAAATCGAGGACGAGGAAAAATGGGCAAAGGGAGCAGATACGGCTATAAACAGAAAATGGTGGGATTTTATGGCTGACATTATGGAAACAAATCCCGACAACAGTCCCGTAAGCGTTGATCTTGTTCCGCTTTTTCATCTGGACTGATAACGAAAGAAACAGGCAGTGTGATTTTTCACCTGTGCTTTAATTATGCCGTCAGCGGCGGAATGGGAGTTTTATATGAAAATAGCAATAGACGGTCCGGCAGGGGCAGGTAAAAGTACAATTTCAAAATCTGTGGCGAAAAAGCTGGGATATATTTACATAGACACCGGCGCGATGTACCGCGCGGCAGGCCTGGCGGCGCTCAGAGCGGGGATAGATATTAAGGCGCAGCCGGAGCTGGCGGCTGAAAATACGGAGAAAATATCTATTGATATTCGTCACGGTGAAAACGGGCAGGAAATATATCTGTGCGGCGAAAATGTGACCGATAAGATACGCACGGAGGAGGTCAGCATGGCGGCTTCCGATATTGCGGTTATAGCAAGCGTGAGAGCTCGCCTTGTCAGTCTTCAGAGAGCTATGGCGGAAAATAGCAGCGTTGTTATGGACGGGCGCGATATAGGAACTTATGTTTTGCCGGACGCCGAGTGCAAAATTTTTCTGACGGCTTCGGCATATACGCGCGGAGAGAGAAGATACAAGGAGCTTAGGGAAAAGGGCGTTGACTGCTCGCTTGACGATATTTGCCGCGATATACTCGCGCGCGACAAAAACGACACCGAAAGAGAAGAGTCGCCGCTGAGAGAAGCGGAGGACGCTATTGTTGTCGATACAACGGAGCTTGCGCTTTGTGAGTCGATAGAAAAGGTTCTCGATATAATTAAAGCGAAAACGGAATATTAATCGCTATAAAATATATTGACTTTTGAGGGAAGCTTAAGTCTGCAAAAATCCAACAGTGCAGCTTTTTGCTTTCGGTATCGGACTTAAGCTTTGTGCCTTACAGCACAGAAAGGAATGGTTATAAAAATGAAATTCAGTCTTGTGCGTTCGCTTGTTCACGGCTTTTACTGCGTTATGTTTAATATAAAGGTTGAGGGTCTTGAAAATATTCCGACCGGCTGCGGCGTTATGATAACGCCAAATCATACAAGCAATTGGGATCCGGCTCTGATCGGCGGCATTTATCCCGGCAAGGTGCATTTTATGGCAAAGGCGGAGCTTTTTAAAAATAAGCTTTTCGGAGCGCTTTTAAAGGCTTTGGGTGCGTTCCCTATCGCAAGGGGAGATGTTGATCTTGACGCTATAAAAAAGGCGATTAAGCTTTTAAGGAATAATGAAACGGTTATAATTTTTCCTCACGGCAGAAGAATAGGCCAGGGCGAGGATGTTCCGATAAAGGAGGGCGCCGTTATGATCGCGCTTAGGTCAAGGGTTAAAATTGTTCCTGTTTATATTTCGGGTGAATATAAGTTCAGGCATAAAATAATCGTTCGCTTCGGGGAAGCGGTTGATTATTCGGAATATGCCGGCAGCAAGGTCAGCGTTGAAAAGCAGCGCGAATTATCCGACGAGCTTTGGGGTAAAATGAAAGCACTGCGTGCGGAAAATTGATTTTTTTTGTTTTACAGATTATTTGTTTCAGCGGTGATTTTATGAATGTTTATGATTTTGACAATACAATATATGACGGAGAAAGCGCCGTTGACTTTTTCAAATTTTGCATAAAACGCAAAAAAAGTCTTGCAAGGCTTTTCCCGCTTATGCTTATAAAGCTCGTGAAATATAAGCTTTGCCTTGTATCCGGCGAGGAAATTGAGAGGTATATCGGCAAATATTCTTGTGAGCTTTTTTCTGCGTTTCCCGATATTGAGAAAACGACGGAGGAATTTTGGGATAAAAATTTCAGGAAAATAAAGCGCTTTTATCTTGAAAATAAGCGCAGCGATGATGTGATTTTGTCCGCGTCTTTCGGCTTTTTGCTTAAAGAGCCTATGAAAAGGCTCGGCATAAAAAATGTTATTTCGTCGGAAATAGATTTAAAGTCGGGAAAGCTTGTAAAGCTTTGCTATAAGGAAAAAAAGGTTGAGCTTTTAAAGCCGATGCTCAGCGGTGAGAAAATTACTTTTTTCACCGACTCAATGAATGACCGCGCTATGATTGATTTTTCCGACAGTGCGTTTCTTGTTAAGGGAGAAAGGCTTATAAAGCTGAAATAATTTGTTATGAAAACTGATGTGGAGGTGCTTTGCGGTGAAGCTTATTGCAGCCGTTTCAAAAAACTGGGGAATAGGAAAGGATAATAAGCTGCTTTTTTCAATTCCTACCGATATGAAATTTTTCAGGACCGCAACTATGGGAAAAACGGTTATAATGGGGAGAAAAACTCTCGAATCGTTTCCGGGCGGCAAGCCGCTTAAAAACAGAAGAAATATTGTTTTGTCGTCGGGAGAGTCTATTGCTGACGGCGCGGAGCTTGCGGCAAGTGTTGGCGATGCGCTTAAAACAGCGCCCGACGATGCGTTTGTAATCGGCGGAGAAAGCGTTTACAGACAGCTGCTGCCTTACTGCGATGAAGCGTATATCACTAAGGTTTTTGAAGAATGCGAGGCGGACGCATTTTTTCCAAATCTCGATGAGGACAGCGAATGGTATATGGAAAAAGAGGGCGAGGAAATATCGGAAAACGGACACACGTTCAGATTTTGTACATATAAGCGAAAAGAGGCAGGCGAATGAAAAGCACTGTCATAATCGGCGGCGGAGCGGCAGGTCTTATAGCGTGCGGCTTTGCGGCTGAAAATTCGGACAAGGTTTATTTGATTGAAAAAAATAAAAAGCTCGGTAAAAAGCTGCGCATTACCGGAAAAGGCAGATGTAATATAACAAACAGCGCCGATATTGAGGACTTTTTCGGGAATATCCCAACAAATCCGCGCTTTTTGTACAGCGCGCTTTATTCTTTTACAAATGAGGATATTGTTAAGCTGCTCGAAAGGCTCGGCGTTAAAACCAAAACGGAGCGCGGCGGTAGAGTTTTTCCTGTATCGGATAACGCTCATGATGTGGCTGACGCGCTTTCGCGTTTTGCGCTTAAGAAAAATGTTGAGCTTGTGTGCGACTCGGCTCAAAGGCTTATAATGGATAATGGCAAGGTTGTCGGAGCTGTTACAAGGGGCGGCAGAAAGCTTTTCGGAAAGGTTATTTTGGCAACCGGCGGCAAGTCATATCCGGTTACAGGCTCAACCGGTGACGGATATAAGCTTGCGCAGTCGGTAGGTCACAGCATAAAGCCGCTTGTTCCGTCGCTTATCCCGATAGAAACAAAGGAAAAGCTTAATCTTTCGGGGCTTTCACTTAAAAATGTAACTCTTTCGCTTTATAATTCAAAGGGGAAAGAGGTCTATTCGGAGCTCGGCGAAATGCTTTTTACCCATTTCGGAATAAGCGGACCGCTTGTTTTGTCGGCTTCGGCGCATATGAAGGGATTTCCGCGAAAGGAGTATTTTATAAAGCTTGATTTAAAGCCGGCGCTTTCGGATGAAAAGCTTGACGCGCGTATTTTGCGCGATTTTGAGGACGAGAAAAACAAGGATATTATAAACGGGCTTGACAAGCTTTTGCCAAAAGCGCTTATCCCGGTTGTGATTGAAAAAAGCGGCATTGACATGAGAAAAAAGATAAATGCGGTCACAAGACAGGAGCGGCGCGCGCTTGCCGATACCATAAAGGGCTTTAGCCTTACTCCGATAGCCTTTCGGCCGATAGATGAGGCTATAATAACCTCCGGCGGCGTGAATGTCAGGGAAATAAATCCGTCAACAATGCAGTCAAAGCTTGCGGAGGGGTTGTATTTTGCAGGTGAAATAATAGATGTTGACGCATACACGGGCGGATATAATCTTCAAATTGCGTGGTCTACCGGCTATCTTGCCGGAGTAAGCGTTCATAACGGGGAGAGTGATTTAAATGAGTAAAATCGGGTCAAAAGAGGTTGCAAAGGCGGCTGTGCGCCTTGCGATAAGCGAGGAGCGAAACGAAGAAAACAGGGTTAAGGCAAACCTTCTTGAAAATGAAATAAGGTCTGTTGCAATAGATTTCGGCGCAAGCATACCGGACGGAATTACAAAAATTCTTGAACGTGCCGTTGTTGCCGCGCGCAGAGAGGGAGTAATCGGAACGGAGCATGCGGAGGAGGGAGCCGTTGTCGGCGCAACCCATGAGGCGATACGTCAGATTGCCGATAAAGCAATGGGGCTTAGCGTTGGCGGCAAAATTGCGGTTGCGCGCTTTGAAAGCCATTTAAGCGTGTGCGTGTTTTTTGCTGTAGGTCTTTTAAATCTTAATGATATTTCAATAGGTCTTGGACATAGAGTAATATAATATTAGGGCTGCGCGGGAAAAGTCAATTGACTTTTTCCGCGCAGCCCGTTTGCTTTTTAGGGGATAAAAAGATTTTGAAAGAAAGCTTATTTAAGCTTTAATGCTCTGTTTATAAGTGCAGCGGTTTCGGCTCTTGTTACGTTATTTTCAAGATTGAGCCTGCCGCTGTCGCCGAGAACAATTTTATTTTCTACGGCGTATGCGATATATGGTTTGTCGCTATCGCTTATCTTATTTCCGTCCGAAAAATCGGCAGCTATAACAGCAGTGTCAACCTTTGAAAGATCCGGATTTAGTGCCTTAACAAGCGAAACAATAATATTTTCTCTTTTTGCAGCCGACGCGCCCCTGTTTTTTTCGTCATAGTCAAACTGCCGCTTTAAAAGAAGCGCGAGCTGTTCGTTTGTAACGCTGTCATTCACTCCGAAATAATTGTTGCCGTAGCCTAAAATTACGTTGTTTTTTGCAAGCGTCATAATATCGTCATACGCCCAGTGAGTAGGAGGAACGTCAATAAAGTCCGATAGAGTATTGTCTGTGAATTCTGCAAGATTAAATAAAAGTATATCCGCCGCGTCCTCAAGAGAAACGTATATTTCGTCTTGGTAGAGTTCTGCGCTCTCTTTCATTCTTGTTACAACATTATCCTTGTTAAGCGAAAAGCTGCCTGATGATACGATTATTGTGTTTTTGCCGTTTGTCAGCGTCAGCGTTTGATCGGCATCATTAAAGACGGCGTCAAATCCGAGAGCTTTTGCCGCCGTGTTCAGCGGAACAGCTATAAAGCCGTTCTTTTCAAGCGGTTTTTTATCTCCGAGCAATATTTCCTTGTCGTTTGCGTAAAGCTTTATTCCGCCGCTTGTTTTTTCAGCTTTCAAAACCTTTTTTGAAGCTTCCTTTACTTCATGCTCCTGCTTCATGTATTCATCATACAGACTGCTTGTTACATATTCAAATTTTATTTTTCTTTCCTTTGCGTATTTTTCTGCATAAGAGTCCTTATATCCGTAGATAGTAAGATTGTTTTCAGAGCCGAATGCATATTCGCCCATGAATTTTACGCTTTTCGGAACGTATGCTTTTTTTAATTTTGCGCATAATGAAAATGCGCTGTTTTCTATTTTCTCAAGCCCGTCCGGTAAATATATTTCTTCAAGTGATTTGCACCCTGCAAAAGCGTCTTGATTTATTTTTTTAAGATTTTTCGGGAAAAGGACAAATTGCATATTTTCGTTAAACAAAAATGTGCTGCTTGGGATTTCGGTTATTTTTTCGGGCAGCGTTATGCTTTTAAGCGATGTGCAGTCATAAAAAGTGCCGTCTCCCAGCTTTTCAATATTATCCGAAAGCGTAATGCTTTCAAGAGCTGTGCAGCTGCGAAAGGCATAGGGCTGTATTTCCTTTATGCTTTGAGGCAGCGTGATTGCTTTAAGCGATAAATCCGCGCGGAAGCAGTTTTCCGAAATTGCTTCAATTTGGCTCGGAAGAGTAATATTTTTCAGATTGTTGCAGCCCGAAAATGCGTTTGATTTTATCTCCTTTACGCTTTCGGAAAGATAAATGCTTTCTGCGCCGATAGCGTGAAATATAAAATCGCCCAGTATTTCAGCGCCGTCCGATACCTTTACAGTCGTTATCTTTTCGCTTATTTCCTTGTCTGACCATGGAAATGTATAATAAACATATTCGGGGTCTATATCGAGTATTGTTTGCTCTCCGATTATTTCTCTGCCGCTTACGGTAAGAATACCGTCATCGGATATATCCCATTTGTAGCTGTCGTCTGCTAAAGCAAAAGAGTTTGTAAGAAGTGTCAGCAATATAATCGAAATTAATTTTTTCATATAGCATATAATCCTTTCATATGTAGCGGTACTCTCCTCAAAAAGAGGAGAACGCCTTTAATTGTCTAACTCAACCGTTCTTGTTTCTTCGTCCCACGAGATTTTAAGGTCAAATTCCTGTGCGACAGCGCGCACCGGAACATACATTTTGTCGTCTATAAATCTTGCGCACGGCGAAAGCGGAACATAGAATCCGTCTGCCTGTCCCTTTCTCATACCTATGAGGTTGGGGAGAATTTCGAGGATAACGCCGTCCTTTGAAACAGTCAAAACGTATGTATCATCGTTAAAGTCTACGTCGCAGCCGACGTCCTTAAAGGCTTCGGCCGGAACAAGAAGTCTTGAATTGATAAGAACGCATTTGCTGTATTCAGGCTTTGCCGTGCCGTTGATTTTAAACGTTACATTGGTTTCTTCTTTTGTAAAGCTGTTAAAATAAATTGCCTGAGCATCTACGTATATTGCCGGGCATTCATAAATACTTCCGTCCGCGCGTCTTTCTTCACCTGAGGTGTATAATGCTCCGGGATATTCCGCAAATGACCTTTCCGCATCGCCCTCATGATAGTCATACTGCGTTGCAAATTCATGATGCTTTTTTACAAGGTATTCCGGTTCGGTATTGTATGCAAGCGCGGTAAGACCCTGAACTGTTGCGCATACTGCTAAAAGTAAGGCTGCTTTTTTTAACATTGAAAAATTCTCCTTTTGTACATTAAGACATTTTATTTTTTAAATTTTAAAGCGCGGCTTATAAGTGCAGCGGTTTCGGCTCTTGTAACGTTGTTTTCAAGGTTTAGCTTGCCGCTGTCGCCGAGAACAATTTTATTTTCTACAGCGTATGCGATATATGGTTTGTCGCTATCGCTTATTTTATTTCCGTCCGAAAAATCGGCGGCTATAACAGCAGTGTCAACCTTTGAAAGATCGGGGTTTAGTGCCTTAACAAGTGAAACAATAATGTTCTCTCTTTTTGCAGCCAACGCGCCCCTGTTTTTTTCGTCGTAGTCAAACTGCCGCTTTAAAAGAAGCGCGAGCTGCTCGTTTGTAACGCTGTCATTCACTCCGAAATAATTGTTGCCGTAGCCTAAAATTACGTTGTTTTTCGTAAGTGCCGAAATATCGTCATACGCCCAGTGATCAGGCGGAACGTCATTGAAAAATTTGTCCTGTCCTATGTTTTTTTTACTTGGATCGCTTAATTTTATATCGGTTTTTTCATCAGCCTTTTTTGTATCGGCTGTTTTGTTTTCATTCTTTTTTGTTTCGGTTTTATCGGTTTTTTTAATGTCTTCATCATCTTTTTTGTTATTTTTCGGCTTTGTAATTTCTTCCTCTTCTTCGTCTTTTTTAGGCTGTGTTTTTGTGTCTTCTTTCTTCGGCTTGTCTTTTATAATGGGTGTTGTAGAATAAACGTAATAGCCTGTAAGTGATTCTTCATCGCGGTAAACCGGAAATCTATAGTGATTTTCGTAAGTATCCTTAAGAATATCGAAGAAATCCGCTACAGTAAAAATCTTTCCGCTAACAACCGTTCCGTTTTCATCCTTTGTAACTTCAAAGGCTTCCTCCGGCAAAATATATTCTATATTGTCGGCTTTTACCCATAGTCTTAGGGGATTACCGCAAAAATATTTCATATCCTGAATATTCGTTATTCCTGCTGAGGCGAGAAGAGATTCTAATAAATTTCGGGTAAGGTAAACTGTTTCGCGCTCATCTGCACTGCACGCTATAGATTGATACCATTTTCCTGCCTTTTTTGCTGCGTATTCTATTCGGGATTGCTTTTCCTCATCAGTTAAATTTGTGAGGGCGTTAATTCTTTCTGTTGCCGTTTCGAGATCCTCTCCCAGATGTATGTAAGCAGTCTTGACTATTAATTTTCCTCTTCTATGAGGAACTATGTAATAATAATTTTCTTCCTTAAATGAGCCTTCCATAGTGCCGTGAAAATCAACAATGTGCCTGAAATCTTCTGTGGTGCTATACTAAAAAAGTAGACACAAATATGCAAAATATGATATAATAAAATAAACACAAAAACAGGAGGAAA
>CAKSSN010000041.1 GCA_934489015.1 uncultured Clostridia bacterium | reverse complement strand
ATACTGGGAACAGACAAAATAGCCCGATCCCCTAAAAAATTGTGCTTTTTTGTGTCTACTTACTTGACTATGGTTCAGGAATGTCCTCCGGTATATTTCTTATATCGACTTTTACATCTGTCGGAATACTTTCCGTTACTGTACTGTCCGGCACCTCAGTATTCTCTTTTGGACGGCACATATATAGTGTGCCGCCCGTAAGTATTACCGCCGTTAAAGCGATAACCGTAACTTTTATACTTTTACGCATTGTCTGTCGCCTCTCTTTCGTATAATGTTTTTCTGCTGAATGTAATTCTTGTTATGTCCTCCGGCTTATACCCGGAATATCTTCCGTACAATCTTTCATAATCTTCTCTGTCCGGTGTCTTAATATACCATGTTGAATATGTACTTTTGCAATCCCTTCGAAGTTCCGAAGCTTCGGTTTTAAATGTGAGTTCTTTGCCGTCAATTACCGTTGTAACATTAACCGTCCTGCAGTCTTGAGGGATAGAGGCTATAATTTTCTTAACGATCTCAATTTGTTTATCCTTGCCCTGCTTATATAATTCCAACCTTTCTTTTGTCAGAATATTAAGTATGATGTCATCCCTGATTTCGTCTTTATGTTCCTCGTGGTATTCCTCCGCCACACTGCGAATTATTTTTTCACGGTCGATGAGATACTTTATAAGGTATTTTTCAAATTGCTCTGCGTAATACTCGCATTTGTATGAGAATTCCTCATCGGTTTCATTGAGATATATTTTTCTCGCCGACTCATCAATGCTATAATCATAGCGTTCAACCATTTTTCTTATTTCATCGTCAACTGCTATGCTGTCCGAATACCGTAATACGATTTGCTCTACACATTCCTTGACACATTTTTCAAATTCGACACGTTCGGTTTCACATCCGCGTTCAAGTCCAGCAAAATCCCTCACTCTGTAATATAAATTGTACTGTACATCATAGAGCTTGCCATTCGGTCGGTAATACAGGCCTTGATATTCTAAATCCTCTCCTGCAATAACCTCACCATCAACGGTTCTGTGAAAACTGTATATCAGATCAATTTCATCATTATATCTGATTTTGATATACACTTCGGTATTGCCCATCACCTCATCGCAAAACCTCTGTTCATCACTTTTGAGCCATTTTAAAAGCTCATCATATATATTTGGCATAGTCGATGCCTCCTTTCAAGCAAACAACATACCACAAGATTTTATATAAGTCTATGAAGATTTGAATTTTCGGCAAATAAAATAAAAGGCGGATTGCATATTACATCAATACGCTTAAAATTTAGGTGTATATGCCGCTTTCACTTTCATATTAAGTTCAAGCGGCAAAAGCTCTCTGCCGCCGTAACGCACCGGAACTTCAACTTTTAATGTTATGATCGCATTCAGGTTTTTATCCGCATCGCTTTGTGCAAGCTCCGTATTTTCCATTACTATCTGCATATCGGATACGGCAAATTCCTTTATGTTATCAGATTTGTATTTTATGTGCTTATTACCCTCGGCCGACAGTCCGAGCAAGCCGTCAAGCTCAGCATATACATTTCCGGTATCAATTGTTTCTTCAAATCCCGAATCTTTATACATATATGCACCACTGTATCCCTCACGGAGCTGGCTGTATGTTTCATCGTAGTTTGCGGTAATTACCGAAATACACGCCGATTCTACCGCATTGCGAATTCCCGATGTAATGATCATAAGCTGCATAAATTCAAACACTGCGCTTGCTATAAAGACAATCGCAAGACAAATCACCGCTGAAAATACCGCCGTGCTACCGGTGTTATCTTTAAGTTTTCTCACTTATGATACACCTCACTTTTACCCGTTGCCTTTGAAATAAGCGTCACAGGAAATGAACCGACACCTCCGAACCCTATATCATATTCAAGTTTTACTGTTACGGTAAAATCTTCGTTCAACTGAATATTCCCTGTCTTTGACCACTCCACCGTCGGTGTTATCCCCATCTTTTCATTCAATATAGCTTCCCGGCTTGATGTCTGTCCTCCGATGTTTCCGCAGATTTCAGCTTCCCTGCAAAGCTCCTCGGCAAATGTATCAAGCTGCATTTTGGTTATGTATGCCGGAATCACACTCACAACCATAGCAAGTATCATCATGGAAGAAAGTATGATGACCGCAACATCAATATATCCCGATGCTTTGTTCTTTCTCAGCACTTTCAGCATAAATCCATACCGCCTTGTTTCTGCTCCATAAAATCCTCAAGTTCCTCATCCTCTATTAGCCTTCCGAGTCTGTCATCTTCTCCGAATTTCTCTATATATTGAGCCGCAGGGATCATATTATCTTCCGTCATATATTTATGCTCATTTTTTAAACTGCACACATCTGCCGCAATATCGGAACCGTACCTGTTTTTTATCGCTATAATATTATCAATAAAATATTGATAAGGATTTGCTTTTCTTTCTTCCGGTTTTTCCATTTCCACCGCCGACTCTCTTATGACATACAGCCATTTTAGTATTGTTTCTTTCGGCATATCCGGAAGCAGTTTTTCTGCCTCTCCCAAAGCTTTGTGCCGGTCATATGTATCCTGCATCACATTATCTTCATCCAACTCATACGGAAGTTCAAGAATGTCTGAGTTAAAAAGTTTTATTATGCTTTCATCAAGACAATCCATACAATTTTTCGGCATGCCGTTTTGCATTTGGACAAGTACATAAAGCGGATTTTTAAACTGCAGCAGTACCTCGCCCGCATAAGCACTTATGTTATATTCTGGAGAACGGATAGTTGATATGACTCCTGTCATTTTTGAAGCCTCCTCAACGGATTCCGGCTGTCTTATTCCCATATAATATTCATCATATATGGTTTCAAGCTTTTGGATAATTCTCGTCTTAAAATCTTCTTTATCTAACACCCTATAATCGCTGATATTATTATCAGCCATCATCGCAACTGTCCTTCCGATACTGTCATACAGTCCTTCGTCCATCTCATAATGCAAATACATTGTTTGCAGCGGCTTTCTCAGCGTCAGCAGATATTCACATTCTTCTTCACTGAAGGTTTCTGCTTTAACCGTATCGTACATAAGTTTGATCCCTGCAATTTCCTCAGCGTTTGCAATGATTTCATCCGGTGTTTGGTTTCTTTTGCCGTTGATGTATTCTTCATATTCTCTGTCTGTCTGTCTTTTTAAGTAACAAATTTTGTTTATTCATATTTCGTTAACCCCTTTCTGTCAACACATATCTATTCCGGTACTCCGATTTAAGTTTATCTTAGAACATTGTCATTTTACTCATTGATCTTCACCCCCCTAAAACATTCCGCCGAGCGATTCCACAATTTGAAGTCCTATTACGGCGAGATAAGTCATCAAAAAGCAACCCAGCAATATCATTGAAAAGATTCGGATTTTTGGCGGTATCTTCTGTGCCTGCGCTTTCAGTTTTCTGAGTTCCGCCTGTTTAAAATCATGCGAAAGCATTTGAAAGTACACCCTGCCGTCATCGCCTCGTATTACCGATATAAGCCCTCTCACAACATCCGAAAGCTGCGGAGAATTGAGTCTTGCCTCCATTCGCATGAGTGCTGCCTCATATCCGCCGGAACGCATATCCGCACACGTTATACCCAACTCATCCGCAAAAAGCGGAGTTGTGTTTTTCTTGAAATTTTCAAGCATTGACAGCACATCTCTGTTGGAATGGAGTTCCTGTTCAATATTCAACACAAACCTTGTCAGTTCGCCCTCAATCTCATCTCGCCTTGCCTCAATAATCTTATCCGCTTTTTGATATTCCTTAAAATATACCAAGACGGCAAGCACCAAAACTACAGCTGAAATTATAGGGAATATCAAGATGCATGGAACGGTAAGCAGCCCCACTGCGCAAGCCTTAATAATTGCATTTGCCTGATAACATTCGGGAGTCATGCCGATTCCCGCCGCTTTCAAAGTATTTTTAAGCCGATTTTTCTTATACATATCCATCGGTATCAGCTTTGACAGTTTCATACTCAAATCCATTAAAACCGTTTCTATTACCGTGGTTAGCTTTCGGTCGGTTCTTCCCATATTTATAATTGCCTTTGATGTCTTTAAATACGGAATTTTCAGCCTGTCGGCTATGATAAAATACAGTCCGAATGCAAGACCGCAAATCAGAATTAGCATTCTCATTCTTTGTCGCCTCCGGTCATTTCTTTATATTTATCGCACCTCTTGCCGTTATGATAGTAAAGAAACGGACACATCGGCTCTCTCGGATCAAGCTTATATGCATCAGCTCCCGTTTGGCAAGTAGGGCATAATTTTATATCTTTCATACTCTCACCTCCTGATTTCAATAGGCTTTGTCAGCCTTATCACAAATGAGCCCGATATAAATATCGCTGCCACGTCTATAGCGAGTACAATCTTTCCGGGGATAGAAAACATCAGTATATTAAACCATTCTTTATTCAGAAAGTACAACAGCGGAATATTTGAGACCAACAGCATTGACATAATAACAAACTCTTTTCTCGGTTCTGCAAGCATAAGTTCCAGTTCGGAGTTTACAATACGCACATCGGACAGTTTTGTAACTATCGGCGTAAGTGTTGATTTGAGGTTTCTGTCATACTGGCAGGCAATGAGCGCATCGCACCACTCATGGAATATATCATTGTTTATCTTTTGCTTGAGATTTCCTATACCTTTTACAATGTCTGCGTCTATAAGCTTAACACCGATTAAAAATTCATTGAATACCTCTTTAATCGGTGAATTGAGGTACGGTATATTTTCTTCTACCGCTGTTACAATATCCTCATTTCTCAAATATGCCGTTGTCACTATGGACAGTGCTGTTTCAAGTTCTTCTGCAATATCCTTTTTGTAATGCGATGCCGTAAGCCTGACATACCAAATCGGAATAAACAGACACCCGCCTCCGAGAACCGGGATCATAAACGGATTCGATAAAAGCGATGCTATCACAGCTCCTACCGCTGCCGAAATACCGCAGGCAATAAAAATGACAGGGATTTTATTTTCCCTGCCTGTCATTCGGAGTATCTCGCAAACCTCATCAATCTCTCTTGCGATAAAATTCTTCTTTTTCCCATTTACCTCCGCTATCTGTTCTCTTATGCTTTTCGGTCTGTTCATCATTCCCGAAAAAATATCTTTTATGCTTACACCGGTCAGTTTTAAACATCCCCAGCATAATGCCATAAAAGCAAATAATCGAAGTGTCAGCATCTCATCATCCCCTTTGTAAATTTTTCAAGCGTACTGCCTGGCATACCGTTATCCACCAGCCGTTTCTTTAAGCTATCGGATATATCATTGATTATTTTGTGTTCACCGCGTATAATCAACTTTCCGTTTTCATATCTGTTTTCGCAGATGTCATATCTGTAAAGCGGTCGTATTACCCTTTCACCGTTTGGTTTTATTTCGCACTCCTGAATTTCCATAATCTTTCGTTCCCGGTTTTCAAGCTGTTTGCAATAAACAATCAGCGGAAACGCCTCTGTTACAAGTCCATACAAGGTTTCATCCCCCATATCAACTTTCCTTTTGCACAGCGTTACCATTCGGTTATATGTCGATTCGCATGAGTTTGAATGTATTGTTGTCAATACCGTATGCCCTGTTCTTGAGGCTTCCTGTGCAGTGTATGCCTCCGGTCCTCTCATTTCCCCGACAGCTATAATATCGGGATTAAAACGCAGTGAATAGTCAAGCAGAATATCCTGATCAATGTTTTGCTTATCGTTCTCCGACGGTCTTGCAAGCATATGTACCACGCTGTTTATCACTTTCCCGTCTTTTTCTTTCACGAGATCAAACTCACGGCTTCCGCTTTCTATTGTGAGTATTCGTTTTTCATCGGGGATCGTTGAGAGAAGCCAGCCCGCCATTGTGGTTTTCCCTGAGCCTGTTGCTCCGGCGGCACAGGTGCTTACCCCATACCGAAGCGCCTGCGACAGAAAATACAGCATAGTTTCCGTTGCAGTTCCGGAGCTTATCAAGTCCTCCATCGAAAAGCTTTGAGGATTCACAATTCGGATAGATGCCGTTACTCCAATATCATCATCTACCACGGGTGATTTGATTGCCGATATTCTAATTGCTTTTGAAAGGTGTCCGAGGACTACCGGCGAGGCATTATCAAGCACCATTCCCGATTTATGAAGCATTTTTCGGATAATATTCAGTGCGTGCTGTTTTGATTCAAAGTGTTCGGGTATCTTTTCTTTACGTCCGCCGCTGTAATATACCTCAATATCCTTCCACGAGTTTATATTGATTTCCTCAATACCTTTTCCATAGATATATTTTGTCAGGAACGAAAGACCGAGCATTTCATCTTCCAGTCTTGCCATGAGCTGTTCGCTTGACATACCCTCAGCAGAGATTCGGTTATCGGTAAGATATTTTTCTATCAGAAATCTTATCTGTGTTCTCATTTCCTCATCATCTGAACCGAGAACCAGAGAAGAATGTTTTTCGGACATATATTCCTGAACGTCAGAAAGTATTTTTGTAAATTCCATCATTTTTGTCGGTGCAAAGAACAAATCCTGTGCTGTATTTCTCTCTATCATAGCTCAAACACCTCCCCGCATATTTCCTCAATAACCGTCCTGAATGCTTTGCTTTCTCTTTTTACAGGAGTATCTTTTAAAAGCTCGCCGGTAAGGTATTGGTTTTCCACCAAATCCGAATGGGGAATTGTGAAAGCCACACTGCCGAGTACCTGTTCTATATTTTCGCCCGAATGAATGCTTTTCACATTATTGGCGACTTTCAGCTGTCTGTCCGTTTTAAATTTTGCATCGCTTATGAGCGGAAGCTGCGATGACAGATAGGATATTGATTTCAGATCACAGTTTATAAGCCGAAGCACACAGTCCGCTTCTATAATTGACATAGTTGAAAGAACATCGTCCGATAAATGACTTGAGCAGTCAATCACGATATAATCGGCGATTTCCCGAAGTGCGTCTATGAGCTGTTTTGCCTGCTCTCCGGTGTATCTCGGATATGAAAATGCATTCTCGCCCTTTAACATTCCTATCAATGAAATATGCTTGTTTTTCTTTAAAGTTATACTGTTTTGCATTATGAGATTTTCCGTCACTCTTGCCGCCGCCAAAATACTTCCGAGTGATTTTTCTTCTTCTATTTCTGACGGCGGAACAAGCAGCGGCAGCGGCGGTGCATCGGTATCGCACATAAGAAGTACAACATCATCTTTATTCGCTGCTATATAGTTTACGATTTTCGCCGCAACCGTTGTTTTTCCGCATGACGGACTTCCCCATACTGCAAGCACCTGATTACTGTGCATTTTGCACCTCACCGCCCTCCGCTGCATTTTCAGCCGTATTTTCCTCCTGCGGAGGATTTAAGACCTCATCCTGTGCCTTTAAGAATTTTTCTGCCGTCTTGCGTTCTCCCCGATAGACAAGCGACATATGAATTGTACCGGTCTTTTCAAGCTCTGCAAGCATTTTTGCCTGTGCTTCCGTTGCAAGAAGTGTCACCGTACTCGGAAGCTCGGATTCATCTTCGCCTACATTCTCAACATCGGCTCCCGTCTTGGCTGTTGCCGCAATTACCTCTACATACTGAAGTTCAACCGGAACAACCGTCATTCCCGATTTTTGATAATCGGGTGCAATGACCGAAACTATATCGCCCGATTTCAGTTTTCCCGAAAGACCTGTTGCAAAGCTTTTAAGCGTAACGGAAATTGCACGTTTTTCACCATCCAGTTTTGCAAAGTATGTGTTCTCAACATACGGCGTATCGGCCACCTTTTCTTTCAGAACATAATCGCCTTTAATCATATCCATTGAAGCATACTTTCCGATTACCGATTTTGTGTCGGATACAATATTATCCGGCTGATTGGTATTCGGTATCTTTACCTCCGACACCATATTCTTTGTTATTTCATCACCGCTTTTTATATCATTTACCACTCTGACAACCGAAACAGTCTTATTTCCCGTCCTCGATACAAGCGGCGAAATCACAAAACAAATTACAAACGCAAGAACGATGCAGGTTATGCCAAGCACCATTCGGTTTTTAAACACATCTAAAAATTTCAAATATCAACACCTCCGTAATATATCCCAATGTTAAAGACGGAATGAACGGGAGTTCCTTTTCGCCTTTTCTTTTTCCAGCCGCCAGACCATAGACTATAAAGATGATACAGCCTGCAATAACTGTCGGCAGCATTTTGTTTATTCCTATCAAGCCCCCAAGCAACAGCACAGCTTTACTGTCCCCCATACCCATTTTATCGGTTTTAAATGAGGCAATAAAAAATGGGATTGCAGTAATTGCACCCCATAAATTTGATATATTAAATTCGATAAAATAGATTGCAATCAGCATAAGCTGACATACATTCGGAAACTGACGTTTTTCTATATCCACCGCAGACGCATATACCATAACCGCTGTAATACAAAATTCTTTTATTCTGTCCGCCTCCTTCGTAAAGGCAAAAATATAGACGGCATCTTCTGACACCGCCTGTATTTTTACATACTGTGCGTCATACCCATATCTTCTTGTTCCTCCGGTTTCGTAAGTTTCTGCATAAGTTCAAGCTTTCGCAGTTCGGTTTTTATTTCAGCAGTTTCTTTCGGAGACAGGCTCTCACCCTCTGACATAAGATACTCCACTGTTTCAAATTGATTATTGCGAAATGCCCCCATAATCAGAGAATGACCTTCCCCGAATTTGGAATAGCGATTGTTGACGCTGCCGCCGTTTGCATAGTATTCCTTTAATTTTTCGATATTGCCGCTGCACGCATATTCCCACAGTTCGTTTATGTCAGTTAAACTTTTATCTTTCATTGCGCATCCTCCGTTTTAATTCGTATAATCGAACATATCTTTTATCCTTTGCGACAGTGTCGGCATAACCTCTGAATCAATAAGAGCATACAATCCAGCAAGGATCAAAGCTCCAAGAACGATCGCAATAAGGCACACGATTGCTGTATCAAGCGCACTTTGACCGCTGTTATCGGCAATAATTCTGCCTGTTTTATACCTAAATAAATTCAATTTTACAGCCGCTTTCATAACAATTTTTTTCATTTTTTGAATACCTCTCTTTCAAACTTCATCTGCAGCTTTTGAGATTTCCTCCTCATAAGCCGCCAAGACTTCTCTGGAAATTCTTTCACGCATTTCTCTTGTAACCGGGAAACAGACATCCGTAAACTCACCCGATTTCTTTCGTCTGCTCGGCATTGCAACAAATATTCCGTTTTTGGAGTCAATAACTCTTATCCCGGTGATCAGAAAATTATCATCAAAACACGCCGTTGCATATGCTTTAAGTTTTTCTGCGTTTATAATTTTTGTGATTTTAACCTGCATCAACCCAACCACCTCCTCACATCGTAAATTTGAATACTACTTTTTCTTCCGGTTCGGTTTCTTCCGGCATATTTACTGCCTCTTTTTCATTTTGCAGCTCTATGCTGATTTCAGGTTCTTCATCCGAAAACCGTATTCTTGTATATCCACCCTTGTCCACATAATAAAAGGTGCTTTCGTTATCGTCATACAATTCAACGACATCCGACATCGTCATAGCATGACCGCTGTAACCCTCAACATTGGCATCTATATACAGTTTCCCATATATCTCATCAAGGTCATTGGTTTCAATATTGCCGTCGTAAACAACATCATAATTTTTAATGTTCGGCTTTCCAAACCCAAGCCTTTCCATGTCGGACAGGCTTATAAATTTCATTTGAACATCTACGCTCGGCTTTAGCTGATAAATACGACATAGCTTCAGCATTTCGGTCTGTGCCTCCTCCCCCGAAATAAGGCGATCGTATATTCCGTCCCGGCTTTCTACTTTTAGTGCATAGCCTTGCGTCAGCACTTCTGTCAATTCCCTGCGTTCAAACATTTTATCAATATATGCCGTTCTGCTTTTAACAAAGCCTGCCTTATTACCATAGAACTCAATAATTCCGTTTTCGGATATTTTTACGGACGCCATATTATCGTCACCTCCCGTCTGATCTATACCTCATTTTCCTCCGATTCCGCGTAAAACTCTGCATCAAAGTTATCATTTACCTGCTCTAATATTCCGTATTCCGTTTTATGTATCCGCATACCGCCAAGTACATCTTTCATATACTGTTCAAAGTCAAAATATTTTTTTAAATTTTCAGGCAGATGCACCTTTTCATCATCTGTCAGATTTCTTTCCGCAAAATCTTCAAAGGATATGTTTTCTCTGTGCAGATTAAAGTCATTACACTTATCAATAAGCCTCTCGGCCTTGCTTACGGTTTTGCAGCCTGTAACTTCAAGTATCGCTTTATATGTTGCCTGCTGCTCGTCATTCAGTTTCAATATTTTTTGCGCCAAACGGTTAAGGCTCTCTATTTTACAAACCGACTCTATGGAATATTGCATATTGGGGATTATGCTCTGTACTCCTCGAAGCACACATTCTTCCCATTTATGCACCCCTAATGCTTTCTTTATATCACTCAGTTTTTCGTTTTTCATAGGCAGACTGATCCACAAGCCCAGCGGCATCTCCGACATATCTTTCGGATATTGTCCAATCTTTACCCTGAACAAATATGTATCTTTTTCTATCTGTTCCGGAAACGTTTTACCATCATACACGGTTTTAAAATTGTCCGATATTTTATATGCGTATCCGTCATCAGCGAACATCCCTTGTTTTTCTTTGTGAACCTTCCTGCCGATTTTAGAATAGTCAATATATTCAAGCACACCCTTCGGAAGATTTTCAAGTTCCGGCACATATCCGTTCTGAGTAAATATTCTGCCAAGTTTCTCATAGCTGTCCGCATCTGCATATGATTCATAATTATTTAGATTGTATGTCAGATTTATCATATCCGCAGCCGACATTCCCTCATCACTTACAATACAAGCTTTAAATGCAACAAGCTCTTTTGGGGACAGTATATGCAATCTTGCCGCCAAAAAGTTCAGTTCTTCAATCGATGTATTTTTTATATATTTACTGTTTTCATCATAGCTGTGTTCAAACAAGTCCACCCATGTTACTGCGGCATTGTCTGCCGTTGCTCTTGCTCTCTGATATGCGTCCGCAAGTTCATTTTCCAAGACCGGAAGAGTAATTCCGGCACCAAAATACTCTGTTGCTTTACCTCTTGTAAATTCGCTGTTACTTATAATCGCCGTTATATATTTCTCCGGTTCAATTTCCTGCCTTGCATATTTTAAATTACCGTCAGTCAGCCTATCTTCAACCGTATCGTAAGTGTCAAAATATTCGCCGTTCAAAACGATGTGGATTGCTCCCGATTCTGCCTGTTCTCCCGAAATTTCCACACCTTCCGGTACATTCAAAATTTTCAGAAGTTCTTTTATTCTTTTTTCCGTATTCACATCTGCATTCCTCCCATCTCCTCTGTTTGCTTTTCTGTCTGCTCATTATCGCACGGAACTATGTCATACAGCCTCTTACCTCTTGCCGATATAACTCCGTATTCCGTGAATGACGCACCGAGTCTTTCGGCAAATGCCTTTCCGAGTTGAGTAAGGTTCGTCTGCTTAAAGAAATTCATATCAAAGCCCTTTGGCAAATTGTGTGCAAGATAGTCCGTTGCAAAGGATTCCGCAGTATCCGCATAATACGCAAGACTGTACCTATGCAGGTTTTCCGCAATATCTCTTATTTCGTCAAGACTTTTAGGCTCTTCACTCTCAATTACAGCTTTGAACTTTACTCTGTCCGACTGCGAATATGACACATATCTCTCGGCTATATCATT
>CAKSSN010000040.1 GCA_934489015.1 uncultured Clostridia bacterium | reverse complement strand
TCGGAAATCTCAAAAGCACGCAAAGGCGCAAAAAAACTGAACAATTTAGAAGATATCTAAATCGTTCAGTCTGTCTGAACTTGAAATTCTTTTCCATTCAAGTATTCCAAGATTTCCGCATCTGTCTTAAATTCAAACCTGAGCTTATAGGAGTAAAGTGCCTGGTGCGTAAGAGAAAGTTTTTTGTTTACCTTTCCGTATTTGCCGTCTCCCGCAAGAGGATGTCCTATCGACGCAAGATGCGCCCTTATCTGATGCGTCCTTCCCGTAAGAAGATTGATTTCCAAAAGAGACAAATTGTCTTTTTCACTCAGCACCTTGTACTGTGTAAGTATGGATTTTGCCCCTTTTTGCGAGGTCTTTGTAACATATACCTTTTTCTGTTTCTCATCCTTAAAAAGATACCCCTTCAAAGTATCTTCTTTCTTTTCAAAATAACCGGTTGCAATGCAAAGATATTTTTTCGAAAGCTCCCTATCCTTTATTTTTTGATTTAAAATACGCAGACTTTCGGCATTTTTTGCCGCAATCACAATTCCTCCCGTGTTACGGTCTATGCGATTGCACAACGACGGAACAAAAGTATTCTCTTCCTCAGGCAAATACTCACCCTTTTGATACAAATATGCTTTTATATGTTCTATAAGAGTGTTATAATCACCGCTGTCATCGCTGTGGACAAGCATACCCGGCTTTTTATCTGTTAATATAATATTTTTGTCCTCATAAATAATATTTAACTTCGGAGTAATCTTATAAAAAAATTCATTATACTTCGGTTTTTCGAAAAACTCATCCTTAAAATAAAGACTTACTATATCTCCCTCAAAAAGCTTGTGTGCTCCGTCCTTGACATGCTTGCCGTTTACTTTTACACAATTTTTTCTAAGTCCTTTATAAAGCATTCCGTTCGGTAAAAGCGGCATGTATTTCAGGATAAATTTATCCAGTCTCTGACCTGCGTCATTGATATTTATTTTTACTTCCTTCAAGATTTTCCCCCGCTTTTGTAATTTCTTATTTAAATTATATAACAATAGATATTTTAACATTAAATGCCCCGTTTTGTCAATTGATAATTCAAAAAAGTTACAAAGTATGGGGCTTATCACTAAATTATCCCTAGCATTTTCTGCCGGTTACCATTCATATTCATCTTCTCCGAATATGCTAAGCTATAGGCGGCGATGCCGATAAAGCTAAAAATGTTATAAAGTGCAATAAGCCGTGTACTCCTGTCACGTTTGACGACGTAGATGTGCGTTTTATTTATAAAAAACCAACCTGTGACTTTAAAGGCTATACAAACTTTTTCAGACAGAATCACTATAGATTAGCCGCCTATTAATTAATAATTAAAGCCCGGTACATTTTTGTTGATTTGTACCGTGCTTTATGACTTTACGCGAACTTAACTTCTTTATTTGTATTTTTCGAAATCTTCAAAAGCCAATCTTGTTTTTCTTCCTCACTCGGCGGACAAAATTTGTGCTCACAAGTTCCCAAAGAAATATATTTACTCTCTCCCAAAGAATGATAAGGCTCAAGCTCAACATGCATAATATGCTCAAATTTATTTGCTGTATCGCATATGCCTTTAAAATGCTCTTCTCTTGCATTTAAGCTCGGAATTATGGGGCAGCGCAGAATTATACTCTTCCCAATTTTATTTAACAATTCTAAATTTTTAAAAATAGCGATATTATCAATCCCGGTGAATTTTCTGTGCAGCTCGCTGCTTGTTTCTTTATAATCAAATAAAAACAAATCAACATATTTTGAAATTTCTTTTATCTTTTCTTCCGTTGCAAAGCCGCAGGTTTCAATTGCGGTATGCAGTCCGTTTTCCTTTGCTTTTTTCAGTATTTCCAAAGAAAAATCATATTGATAAAGCGGCTCGCCGCCTGAGAGCGTCACCCCTCCGCCTGAATTGTCATAAAAGATTTTATCCTTTATGACCTCATCAATTACCTCGTCCGTTGAAATTTCTCTGCCTACCCGCTCCAACGCTTCGCAGCCTGTTTTTGTGCACTCAAAACATTTTTTGCAATTTTTTCGGTCAAATATATGAGTGCCGTTCTCAAACAAATGACAACCGTTCGGGCATACTGCCACACATCTTCCGCAGTTTACGCATCTACCTTTATAAAACATAATCTCCGGTTGTACTGACTGCGACTCGGGATTGTGACACCAAGTGCATTTTAAAGGACAGCCTTTTAAAAACACAGTTGTCCTTATCCCGGGGCCGTCATTTATGCAAAATTTTTGTACATTAAAAATTATTCCGTTCATAAAGTTCACCTTAAATTTAATATCGGGTTCTGTTTAAAACCGCCAGCTGCTGCCATTTCGACAGGCTGACAAAATACTCGCTGAACCCATACAGCCGCACGGTCAGACTTTTATACTTATCCGGATTTTTCATTGCATCTTTTAAAGTTTCCGAATTGATCACGCTTATCCCGACATGCAATCCGCCCAATTGAAAATATGAAAGCACCAGCGACTTTAATATATCCGCTGACATATCCTGCGAAAAAGTGAGATTCAATCCCCCTGTCGCGGTGCGGTCAAACGGCAGCTTTGACAAGCTCTTTAAAAGTGCGGTCACGCCGTTTTTGTCCGCGCCGTAGGTCGGAGATTGATTTTCCGAAAACGGCTCTCCGTCCTTTCTTCCGTCGGGCGTTGCCTTTACCTCCCATGTGTTATCACGTTCAAGCGAATAAAAGCCGCCGATTGCAAAATAGTTTTCTTTAAGCTTTAGTCCGTCAACAGCGCTCAAAAATGAATTTGCCGCCATAACTGTATATTTGTCAGTATCCGAATCATTTCCGAAATGCGTGTAACTTAAAATTTCCTGTCTCAAATCCTCGCGGCTCTCAAAATTATTATTCAATATTTCCAAAAACGCACTGTAAGAAAATCGCTTTTCCTTAAAAACAAGCCTATCCAATACCATAAGCGAATCGCCGAGAGTTGCAACACCCGGGCAAAACACATTGAATATCTTATATTTCGCTCTGCCGTCGCATGGGTACATGCAATTGTATGCCGTATCGGTATGCAGCAGGCAGTCAAGCACAAAGTATTTTCTCGCATATTCTTTATCGGAAAAGCCTTTTTCCTTATTTTCTATATCCTTTTGAATATCCTTTTTCAGCGATGCGGTCAAGTCCTTTGTGAGATGTTCAAGATCTGAATATTCCTTACTATTTATCACATCAAGAAAAATTTGCAGTGTCGGGGTGTAATATTGGAGCCGATACGAATAATAATTCAAATCAAATGTACAGCACGCAGAAAATGTAAACTTCTTTGCATCCTCCGGCGAAATACCCTTTTTAATAAGCGCATTTACAATTAAATCATAATTATATATATGCAGTTTATCAACAAGCTTGCTCATTGCCGAAAATACTTCTTTTGTAAATTCTTCATTTGCCTCCGGCTTTAATAAAACCGTAATCTGCGGCTGTGCCATATTATTCATTACCGCTGATTTTAAAACCACTTTTGAAAACTCGTTCGGATTTTCGCCGCCGATATTAACATACTGCTTTGAAGATTGACACGGCACGGGTTTAGATTTATAGTCCCATGCACCTCTTCCGCAGATTTCGTTTGTTTTCATAAAAAATCCTGCCAAAAGCTCGGTTAATTCTTCCTTACTTGCTCCGTCCGCTATCGCTTTTTCATAAAAAGGCAGCATATACTCATCAAACCGTCCGAATGCATAATCACGCTCACCCACATAACAGCTTGCAATCATATGCATAATCCAGATGCTCTGAAGTGCGGAATAAAAATCATATGCCGGTTCATACGGCACTTTTTCAAGTGCATTTGCCATCCGGTCAAAGCCTTTGCTTTTTGCAGTTGCTGCATATCTTTCAGTATAGCTCTTAATTGCATTCACAACTATCTCTGCATTTTGAGCAAAAATCAATGAATCTTCATCAACTTTTTCCTCCGCTGCATCTTTTATTTTTTTCAATACACCCTTCAAACCGTATTTAAGCAAGCTCTCATAATCGGGACTCATATGTCCGGTCGCACACAAAAGCCGATTCGGTGCAGACATACCCGAGTCAGGCTTTTCTTCAAGCACTCTGCCTGCAAAATAATCACAATCTTCTATCGGTGTTGAAACCTCTGACATCAGCCTTGAAAATATGAGAGCATATTTATCAGATCCGTTATACTCGTCGAATTCTTTTTCCAAACGGTTCAATATGCGTTCGCGCTCAATAAAACACGCGTCATTATCACTTTTAAAGATCAATTCTCTAAGACAATTCAAATCAGCCATTTTTTTAATCCTCCAAATCAATTTGTGCAAGCGTTGCAGGCAGTTCATGTGCCGTATTGATAACTATATCGTTTGTAACGGTGTCAAAGCACGAAACAACAATTTTACCATTCCATATAATTGGTTCGCCCGGCTCATCAAGTTCGCCGTTAAAGCCATCGGTATCACCATTTTGGCACAACTTTGTCACTGTGCCGTCCGGAAGTATTTTTACAATCGCATTTGCACAAAAGTCTGCAATATACAGATTACCTTTCCCGTCCATAATCATTCCGTCAGTGCTTACCAAATTATTTGGATCCTGTGCCCAAACTTCATTTGATTTTACTGATAAATCATCATTAAACTTAATTCGGTAAACCGCTCCATCGCCGAAATTTCCGACTAATAAATCACCGTTTTTATCAAATTCAATTCCGTCAACACCATATTGGTCATCAGGATTCTGAGTAATAAAAGTTGTCAGAATATTTGCATCATCAAGTGTGTTTGTTATATCAATATTTTCATCGTCAAGCTTAAATCTGTAAACACAGCTCACCAGTTTTCCTGACGGATCTTTAACAAGCTCTAATGTGCTTTGTGTTACATAAATATAACTGTCTTTAATTCGCATTCCATTGGGATGTTCCATATGTTTTGCAACGACCGTCGTCTTTACTATTTTATCTCCGTCAAGTCTTACACGCAAAATTCTGCCTTTTCTCACGAGTTCCGGCTGGCCGCTCCACCCCTGATTATCACATATATATAAATCTCCGTCGGGTCCGAAAGCAATTCCCATAGGTCTTGCTGCACCCGTTTCTTCACAAACAGGCACATCAAACCATTTTTTTATATTTTTATCCTTGTCAATTTTCAATATACACCCCGGCATATCCGGAATAGCATAATTAGGACACGCAAGTATAAGATTTCCGTCTTTGTCTATTGCCATACCGTCGGGCGTTGATATATACTCCGGTAATTTTGCAAACAATGTTGATTCTTTCATAATCATTCTCCTTTATAATTTTTCAAATATCGGTTCAAGCGCATAATACGCATCGTTAAATATTTTTTTCATCTCTGAATAAATCTTTTTATTTCCCCGATCAGGTATGTTTGCCTCTTTTATATTTATAAATTTTTCTATTGCATTAAAATCCTCAAAAATTCCCGCGCCCACTCCGGCAGTAACCGCCGCGCCCATAGATGTGGCTTCTTCAAGGCAATCGGGAACTTTAACAGGGATATTAAAAATATCGCAAAGAATTTTCTGCCATATTTTATTTCTTGCTCCGCCGCCAATCATTACAAGCTCTTCAATATCAGCGCCGCAGCTTTTGAAAGAATTTAGGATAATGTCAAGATTATATCCGACGCCCTCCATAACGGAACGCATAATATCGCCTCGTGAATGCCCGATTGTCAGTCCCAAAAATGCGCCCTTTGCTTTGTTGTTCCACCTCGGACTTCTTTCACCTATCAGATAGGGCAAAAACACAAGTTTATTTGCACCCGGAACAGTGCTTTCAACTTCATTTTGCATTACTCTATATATCTTATCTTTTTCACAATCTCTGCCGTATATTGTTTCAACTGCCCAGCTGAGCGCACCTCCGCCCGTTTGCATAGTTCCGCATGGCAATACATACCCCGGGACAATATGCGCAAAATTGAAGGTTTCCATATTTGGAGAATACACCGGATTTTTAGATGCAAGCGAAATCCACGAAGATGTCCCGAGGCAGCAGTTTGCCACTCCCTCTTTTACGATTCCGCTTCCCACAGCCGCACAGCAGCCGTCTCCGCCTCCGCAAATAATCTTGATATTTTTTGAAAGTCCGGTTTCTTCTGCGGCTTTTTGAGTAATCGTTCCCGCAACTGCGTCCGAGCTTATTATTTCCGGCAGCTTATCTTTTTCAAGACCGCTTATGTTTAATATTTCATCCGACCACGAAAATGTGTTTAAATCAAACAAGCAGGTAGAGGACGCGTCGGACGGCTCGGTTACAAAGTTACCGGTAAGCTTTAAAATAATATAATCTTTTGCATTCAGCACCTTGTATGTTTTTTCGTAAACTTGCGGCAGATTATCTCTTATCCACATAAGCTTTGTAAGACTGTACGACGCACTTATTCTGTGTCCCGTTATCTTATAAAACCTCTCGTCTGTCATATGCGCTTTTATGTAATCTGCCTGCTTTGCCGAGCGCATATCCGCCCAGATAAGCGAATTGCAAAGCGGCTTGCCGCCTTTGTCCACGCAAAGGCAGCCCATCATCTGACCGCTGAACGACATTGCGGCAATGCTTTCTTTTCCGACTTCCGCCGCAAGCTGTTTTGATGTCTCACAAACCGCTTTCCACCAATCATCGGCATTTTGTTCCGCGGACTTATCAGCTCCCGTATACATTTTATACGGATAAACCGCGCTTTTTATAAAATTTCCGTCCTCGTCAAACAATGTCGCTTTATTTCCCGATGTTCCCAAATCATGTGCTAATATATATCTTTTCATTCGGCTCACCTTAGAATTTTATAACCATTTTCATCATAGGCACATGGTTTTTGATATTTTCAAATGCCTTGTCAATATCTTCAAAATCATATACATGTGAAACATAGTCGCTCGGGTTAAGTATCCCTGCCTGAATCCAGCTTACAATCTGATTGTGTGCGTCCGACTCTGCCTTTTTGGACGGGAATTGGTGAAAATGAAGCTCCCAGTTATACGGACACTTGCTCCAGTCAACTGTTTCGGTCATATTTTCGGAAATTCCGTACACGCAAACCTTTGCATCCGGTTTTATAATTTCAAGAGCTGTATTTATAAAGCTTGTAATACCTACCGCATCACACGCAAAATCCACACCATCGGGGCAAGCTTCACGAACTGATTTTACTATATCGCTTTTTTTACTGTTAATTGTGTAATCCGCACCGCGCTTTTTTGCAAGCTCCAGCTTAGCGTCGTCAATATCAATGGCAATTATCGGTCCCATACCCATAAGCTTTGCAAACTGAACAAAGCTTAATCCGACAGGTCCGAGACCCAATACTACAAGACTTTTGTTTTCGGAAAAGCCGAAAGCTTTCATAGTACTCAAAACTTCGCGGAAGGTTATAATCATAGCTGATGACACAGGATCAAAATCTGCCGGCAGCTTTCTTTGACCGTATGAAAATTCTTCGGGAATAATTCCGTCTTTTTCCTGCGCCAAAGCATCGGTTACAATATTGTATTCCGAATATGTACCCCAACCGCTCGAATATCCCTCCGGAACATCCGACCAATAAGGCATAAGCACCAAATCCCCGATTTCAAAGCTTGTTACTTTGCTCCCTTTTTCCACAACCCTGCCTACTCCCTCATGTCCGAGAACTACAGGATATTTGTCAATTCCTTTAAATTTACCGTGAATAATTTTAGTATCTGTGCCGTTACATACGCCACAGCTTTCTATTTTAACAAGTGCGTCATAATCGCCGTATTTCGGCATCGGCATATCATCAACAATTTTGCAAGTCTGATCTTCATATACTACATAACTTTTCATATTCAATTGCTCCTTTTTATATATTCTTCGGCGATTGCCGGGCTGTTGCTGCAGCCGATTCTTTCAGCTCCTGCCTCTACCATAGCCAAGCAATCATCAAGCGTTCTCACTCCGCCTGCCGCTTTGACCTTTACTTCATTTCCGACATGATTTTTCATCAGCTTAACATCATCTACGGTAGCAGATGACGACCCGAAGCCTGTTGACGTTTTAATAAAATCAGGCTTAACTTCCTTTGCAATTTCGCAAAGCTTAATTTTTTCATCGTCCGTTAAATAACAATTTTCAAAAATTACTTTCGATGTAACGCTGTACTTTCGGCAAAGTGAAACCAGCGTTTTCATTTCCTCTTTTATATAATCAAAATCGCCTTGTTTCATTTTCCCGATATTTATCACATAATCAATTTCATCGGCACCGTTTTTTATTGCCTGTTCCGCTTCAAAAGCTTTTACTTCCACTGTTGTTATTCCAAGCGGAAAACCGACTGCCGCGTCCACCAAAACGTCGCTGCCTTTTAAAAATTCGGCACAGCTTTTTACCATACCTGTGTTAACCGCAACAGAACAAAATCCGTATTTTATTGCATCATCGCATACTTTTTTCAGTTCTTCTTCGGTTGTCGGCGGTTTCAAAATTGTGTGATCAAACAATTTATTAAAATTCTTCATTTTTATACTACTCCTTTGAATATTAATAATATATCCTTAATCTGTCTATATCGTTATTCTTTTCAAATGCCGCTTCGCACAAGCATACCATGCGAGGTTTAAAGTTATCCGGATTGCCGCTGTGACAATGATAAGCGCATATAAATCTATTTTCATCATCTGTCGGAATATAACTGTTATGTCCCACACCATAATATTACCTTTTTTCTTCAGTATAGGATTGTACTCATACTTTTTAAAAGGTCCTGTCGGATTTTCCGAAACAGCAAAGCCAACCGCATAATCCTCTGACCGAGTATGGTTGCAGGAATAGGAAAGATAATACAGACCATTATGTTTGATAACGAACGGTCCTTCTGCAACTAAACAATCAGCTGTTTCCCATTTTTCTTCTGCTTGAATCAGTACATTTTCGTATTTGTACTCAATTCGTTTCAGGTCATCTGACATTTTTGCAACAAATATCTGATTTCCGTTACAAAGTCTAACATAATACAAGTAAATGCCGCTATCATCAAACAAAAGATGTCCGTCTATTGCAGGTTTATCTCGCAGCCAACCCTCCGAATGCTTTTTGAAAGGTCCTGTCGGGTTATCCGACACAGCAACGGCAAGATGTTCTTGTGCAGTGTAGACCATATAAAATTTGCCTTTATAGTATGATACTTCAGGCGCCCAAAACCATCTGTCTCCGATTGCATTCTCTTTTGACAGACATAATCCTTTGATATCCCAATGAATCAAATCATCAGATTGGTAGACATAAAAGCCATCCATTCCGTCTTTATCAGTATTAAACGCACTTGGAGACTGCAATTTTTCATTGTTTTCAGTCGTACAATATATTTAATACTTTCCGTTATGTTTCATCAAAAACGGATCCGCTCCCGGGAAAATTCTTGTCAAGTTCATAAATCAAAGCCCCTCCTTTTCAAATCTTTCCACAAATTCTTTTTGAGATTCTTTTGATATGTTTTTAAAGTAAATACTGTATCCGCCTCTTCTTACAACTAAATTCGGATATTTTTCAGGATTTTCCATTGCTTCACGCAAAAGCTTTGAAGAAACGGAATTGACCTGAAACTGCAAGCCGCCGCGGTTTAAATAGACTTCTATAAGCGCTCGGATTTCCTTTTTGTGATTGGTAACCGCGTCGGCGCTGAAATTCACGTCTATCGGCTGCCCTCCGAAAAATTGATGCTGCGGAAGTGCCGATGATGACAATATCATCGAGGTTGGGTCAGCCTTTCGCGCGCTGTTCGACGCGCCTGCATTTTTGGCAAACGGCTCTCCGGCATATCGTCCGTCATAGCCTGCTCCGTATTCCGCACCGTATCTCACATTTGAGTCAAGCGTATGCAGCGACGGCGAATAATATAAATTATCATGGCCAAATCCGCGTATTAATTCTTGAAGAATCTGTGCGACACGAATCGCGTATTCGTCCGCATCCGAATTTTCTCCGAACTTTGAACATTTTAAAATATCGCTTCTGACATTTTCAAATCCGACAAAGTTATTTTTTACAGCGTCATTCACTTCATCAATTGCATATTTTTTATCCTTGAACACAAGCTTATCTATTGCACAAATTCCGTCGCCCACATTCACCATGCCCATGCACTCAAATGTGACATTGTGATATTTTGCGCCCGAAATACGATCGCAATGCATTTCGATGCAGCCGGGAGTGAGCAGCGACACAAACGGGTCGGGAAGTGTTTTTTCGCTGATTTCCGCTTTTTGTTCATAAGATTTAACGCATATTTTGAGCAGATGCTCCGCGCAAGCTTTGAAATTCTCAAACAATTCTTCAATATTTTTCGGTGCTGCTATCCCCGGGACAAGCGTCTTTTCCGATTGCAGCATTTTGCCGCAATTCATCGCTGTTTCAAGGACTGCCGAAACCGAGAAAACGCACCCCCACATGCTATTAAATTCATTTCCCGGTATACTTATTCCCATGCACGAATTATTCGAAAATCCTCTTGCCCTATCCTCGGGCAAGCCTTTTTCAACAAGTGCATTTATGCAGGATTTTTCTCCGTAAAATGTCGGCTGTCCCATAGAAAAAAGCTTTTCATCAATGAGTAAATCCCATATTTCGCCGGGCGTGGTTTCGCCAACTCTCGCTCCCAAAATCGGTGCGGGCATTGCAAATTCTTTTTGACACTCTATAATCAGTTTTGAAAACTCGTTATACTCCGCTCCGACATTCAAAAGGCACGCGCCGTCCGCGTAGCTGTTCAAAAGCTCATACAAATTATGCAATATCCTCTTTGCTTCGTCCCTCGTCATTCCTCTTTCTACGGACTTTTTGTAAAACGGGTACATATATTTATCGAATTTTCCGAGAGATATGCTGTACCACGCATCCTCGGCAAGCGGCGTCAAAAAGTGTATTATCCACACCGACTGGACAGCTTCGCGAAAGCTTTCCGCCGGATAATACGGGACTTTTTGTATCATTTTTTTTAATTCTGTAAGCCGCAATTTTTCATTTTCGCTGCAATCGGTCAGCCTTTCGTCTATCATATCGGAGACTCTGTTTATCAAACCTCGCACAGCTCCAAGTGATGCTTTCATTGCCGACAGATATTCGTTTTGAGAATATTTTTTGATTTCCTCATTAAGTTTTTTTTCGTAAAAAACAAGACCGTTTTTTAATATGCTTTCATAGTCAATCAAGGTATGACCTCTGTCAACATTGGTTCGGCTCTTGAACTCTTCCGGTGCATTTATTGTATTTTCAGTCTTTTTGTCCTGCATTTCATCTGTAAATATGACCTTTTCTTCACACTTTTTGTCAAAATAAAACCAACCTATAATCTCATCGTCATCCCTTATATCAAGCTTAAGTTCTTCGATTTCAATCTTGAATTTTTTCGTAAATCTTTCTATCGGATTCAAAGCGTTTAAATCATCATAATAATTTTTTCTTACATATCTTTCAATAGTCCAATCGCAAAACATAACTAACTCTCCTTATAACCTAATTTTAATGAAATATTCTTTGCTGCTTCGTTAAGAATCGGCAATTTATCGGTCACAAGCGAATTTATGCTATCATAAATTGTGAGTGACGATATACCTGTAGAAGCAATAACTTTACCGCGGTCGTCATATATCGGGCAGGCAACACATATAATCCCCTTTGCAAATTCTTCATTGTCTGTTGCATAGCCGCACTTTTTTATCTTTTCCGCTTCCGTTTCAAAATCATTTGCATGTTCTCCATATGCAAGCAAAACTTTTCCCGGGGCGGAGGTTTTAAGCGGATATTCACCGCCTACGCGACCGTTAATACGTACCTCCCTGCTCGAATCAAAATGAAGAAGATAAAGTACGTTTTCTTTATTTTTAATGCCGAGATAAACAGCATCACCCAATTGTTCGTTAAGCTTACAAAGCTCATTTTTTGCAGTCTCGGCAAGAGCATGCCCGGGAGTGCATTTTGAAACAACCGAAAACGGCTTCATAGTAAACCTGTATTTTTTTTGAACACTGTCGCTTAAGTATATCCAATTATATTCAAGCAGCGATTCGAGTACCCTCGATGCTGCATTTTTGTTAATTTCAAGCGAATTGCATATATCCGCGAGCCCTATTTCCTTTTGAGTTTCGGAAAAGTATTCAATAATTCTTAAAGCATAATCAACTGCCGGCGCTTTTGACATATTTTTTCCTCCTGTGTTTTTTATTATATATTTATTATAACATAATATATTTATTTTGTCAAGTAAATAATGAAAAATAAAAAAGTGCGATGACTCGCACCTCAACACCCCTGCCCCTCAATCTTGAGGGGTAGGCTTTTCTTTTTTCTAATTCTGTGGTATAATATACATATGAGTATTTTACAAAACATTTTTTCAGATCATTTTCATAAACTTCTTAATTCTAACATTAAAATCCGTGATACTGTTATTGAAAATGTGGATAAAATGATTCATTGCGGTGACTTCAAAAGGGGGTATGCTTTTTACATTTGTGAACATTGTTCCCGATTTATGGTTTCTCCTTTTAGGTGCAGAAGCCGTTTCTGCACCTCCTGCGGCAACCTCTACTCCCGAAAACGTTCAACCGCTATGTCCTTTAAACTTGTCCGCACTTCCCACAGGCACTGCGTTTTTACTATCCCTGAAGAATTAAGAATATTTTTCAGAAAAGATCGCTCGCTGCTAAATCTTCTTTTTAAGGCTGCCGCAGACGCTATCTTCTTTATGTTTAAAAAACTCAACAAATCCGAGAATCTTACTCCCGGTTTTATTTGCGTTCTTCATACTTTCGGCCGCTCTCTTCAATGGAATCCTCATATCCATATGCTCATTTCTGAAGGTGCTTCCGGTAACTTCTCTGTCCGGCGTTTAGTTAAACATTTTCACTACGAACTGCTTCGTAAATCTTTTCGATTGACTTTACTTAATTATCTTGAAAAACATATCGGCAAATCTTTTAAAAAAGTTAAATCTTACATTTACAAGCATTGCCCTAACGGTTTTTATGTATATGCTAAACCTACTCTTACCAACAATCAGGATGTTTTAAAATATATCGGAAGATATCTTGGCAGACCTGTTATCGCTTCTTCAAGAATTGATAATTATGACGGTGAAAATATCACTTTCCACTACAATCGTCATGAAGATAACAAATTAATTACCGAAACTGTTTCTGCTGTTGACTTTATCAAAAAGTTAATTATTCATATACCTGAAAAACACTTTAAGTTGATTCGATATTACGGCATTTATGCCAAACATCATAAACATGAAAACAGCTTACGTTTATTTATTCTAAAAGAAAAAAGACGTTTCCATATTCTTCGCAATTCATGGAGAACGTCTGTTTCCCTGTCATTTCATTTCGACCCTCTCTTGTGCAAGTGCGGTCATAAAATGACATTTTTTCAATTTTGCCTTAACGGCACTCCGTTTTTTGAAAAATCTAATTCTTGAATTAATTCTTCTTAATTCAGACCATTTCTTTAAATACACCATAAATCAAATTTCAATTAACGGAGAAATCAAAAATTCAATAACTTTATCCAAGGTTTTGCACTACCTCTTTTTGTTATGCCTTTTTTGACTTGTTTTCTATTATATCATACTTTTTCAAAAAACGCAATGTCCTATACAGAAAAAAAGCGGTCAATTCGTGTGTAATCACACAAACTGACCGCCTCTTATTTTTTCTTTTACATACCGTCCATACTG
>CAKSSN010000039.1 GCA_934489015.1 uncultured Clostridia bacterium | reverse complement strand
ACAACCAAATATCCCCAAAGCGTTAAATCGAGCGGAACCAATAAATTATTCAACATTTTCAAATTTCGCCGAAAACCGTAAAATGCAAATCAATATGTAGCAGCGGCGTATGCATCGCTGCGGTAAAAGCCAAGCGCATCACAATCAGAATATAACTTTCCCTTGCCGCGTTGGCTTGCGATAAATTATGCAAAAGTGAAAACATTCGCTTGCATGGGGTCTTGGGGCGTGCCCCAAGCGGTTCAGGGCCCGGGAGGTACCGGACTCCCGGCGGTTTTGGTTCTTTTGTCGCACAAAAGAACACCTGTAAATGACGAGGAATAGCAAATAGTCAAAGTGTTAATAAAATTTGACTAAAAAACATATTTAGCTGATTTCAAGATAATTGCAATACCGGGTTTTTACTCCTTCCACCGCTTACGCGGTCCCCCTCCCTCAAGGATGGAGGCTTTTGCCTTCCGAAATTATTGCAAAAATAAAAAATCATTGTGATCAAAAAACGGGCGGTGCGAACAAAAAATGCAGCATAAAACAGTAAACGTTCGCAAACTTTAAAATCGGGCGGATAATATCCGCCCCTACAGAGCGAACAGAGAATATAGCAAAAATACAACCGTTCGCAAGCGTTAAAACGGGTGGAGCAGAGCCCCCTACAGAGCAAAATAAAATGGTTGCAAACAACCAAATATTCCCAAAGCTTTAAATCGAGCGGAACCAATAAATTATTCAACATTTTTAAATTTCGCCGAAAACCGTAAAATGCAAATCAATATGTAGCAGCGGCGTATGCATCGCTGCGGTAAAAGCCAAGCGCATCACAATCAGAATATAACTTTCCCTTGCCGCGTTGGCTTGCGATAAATTATGCAAAAGTGAAAACATTCGCTTGCATGGGGTCTTGGGGCGTGCCCCAAGCGGTTCAGGGTACGGGAGGTACCGGACTCCCGGCGGTTTTGGTTCTTTTGTCGCACAAAAGAACACCTGTAAATGACGAGAAATAACAAATAGTCAAAGTGTTAATAAAATTTGACTAAAAAACATATTTAGCTAATTTCAATATAATTACAATATTGGGTTTTTACTCCTTCCACCGCTTACGCGGCCTGACTCCCTCAAAGATGGAGGCTTTTGCACCACAAAATTTTCATAAAACAAATAAGAAATTCGTAAGCGCTAAATCGGGTGGAGCAGAGCCCCACCCCTACGGAGCGAAATAAAACAATCACAAATAAACAAAGAACATTGAAATTGTAAGTAAAAGCGGGCGGATAGTATCCGCCCCTACGAGCAAGCAGAGAATATAGCAAAAATACAACCGTTCGCAAGCACTAAATCGGGCGGAGCAGAGCCCCGCCCCTACGTAGCAAAATAAAACAGTTGCAGACAACCAAAAATCCACAATGTCAAATCGGCGGAGCAAATAAAGGATATAGCAAAATGGCAAACGTTCGCAATCGTTAAAACGGGCGGAGCAGAGCCCCAACCTTACGGAGTAAAATAAAATGATTAAACAAGGCATAAAAACAGCGCAGCAGTCACAAAACCACCACGCTGTACAAAGTCTGACTCTCGGTGCTAACATCAAAGCACCACCCGTGCGCAAAACAACATTTAAACCAACATTTAAACCAACTGCTACTCAGCTTTATGTCTCAAAAAGCGCACATTTGCCTTTTCGGCCGCATTCAAATTCAAACTATCATTACTGTAATTATAATTCTTATTCACGCTATACCACGTTTTCGAGTTAAAATACTCCTGAAGCTCCTGCTTCTTAAACGTTCTTCCGTGACGCGCATAAATCTCATTTCTTGCAAGCACGAGTTCGCTTTTTGACAGATGTGCAACATCGCTATCGGTCAAAACGCGGCTGCTCGATTCGGGCAGAATATATCCGCTTGCGTCATAAACAACAACATTTGATACATTATACACCGGAGCGCCATTATAGCTGTTTGCGCTCGCAGAAGCGTCAAGCGAATAATAAGCATAATTTCCGCCGCCGAACTGACCGTTATCATAAGCATAATAGGTGCTGCCGCCGACAGTCAGCTTAATAAGCGCGCGGCCGGACTCGTCCGTTTCGCTGCCGCTCGCTTTAACGAGCTGAGATGTCATGCTCTCGCCCTGTTTTACAGGCGTTGTTGTGATTGTTCCTGCGGTAAATCCCGGCGAAGAAGCTGCCGGCTTTGCGGTTGCCTTTGTTGTTTTGTTCGCACTTGCCTTTGCTGTTGCAACAGGCTTTTGAGCTGCCTTTTCCGCCGCCTTTACAGCCTTATCCTGTGCGGACGGATTTGCCGTTTTTGCCGGAGCGGCTGTTTCTCCGCCTACAGCCTGCCACGATTCAACATCGGTGTTTTCCGACGGTGCGGCAGACTCTGAAGGCTGCGCCGTTTCGGTCGGCTCCGGAGTCGGAGTTTCGCTCGGAAGCGCACTTGCCGCCGGCGCCTGCGACACAACAAGAGTGTCGTCCGTTACGGTGCGGTCGAGAATATTATTCTGAATCCAGTAAAATGCACCGTAAATCACTGCCGCGGCAGCTGCCGCCGCAAGTACTATTACAATAATTTTATTTCTTTTCTGACGTCTTTTCTTTTTTTGTCTGCGCTGCTGAATTTCTTCAATTTTAGCGCTCTTGTTTTCCTCCTGTGCGCCGCTGTCCGCATCCAGTAATTCGCCGCAGTTTACGCAGTGCACCGCATCATCGGCATTGTTCGTTTTGCAGTTTGGACATATCATAATTTATATTCATCCTTTCGTCCGTAAATAATGCAATCATACACCTATTATAATCCAAATCCGCCCGCAAGTCAACATCAGCAATATTAAATTTATCTTACTTCTTTTTTTCAAACATAATAATTCTTGAATATTTTCCGAGATCCCATTTTTTATATCCGGCGAAATATCCGAACGCGCATACGGCTATCGGCACAACAAGCGACACAATCTGACCGATAAGATTTGCGGACGCGCCCGTAATATTGAGCAAAAAAGAAAACGGGCTTGTTACATAAATGTAAACGAGCATTACAATAACGGTCGGTATTCGTATTGTTTCTTCCATAGGCATAAATTTCCATACAAGCACATACAAAACCCACATAACCGCTACAGCCGCCGCAATTCCGACCGACAAAACGAAGCCCTTTGAGGCATACGGCGTAAGCGGCGTATATGAGCGGTTATCCGACTCCGCCGCCGAATATGACGCTGAAATCATCCACGATACATAAATGAAAATGCATATCACCGAAAAAATTATTTTAACAGCTTTATAATTCGTAACGCCCATGAAAACGAGCGACAGAAAGCCCATAACAAAGCAAATTGCAAGATGACTCCCAAGCAGACTGAAAATTTGTCTTCCTACCGAGTATTTTTTCTCTTTTACCATAAATAATACATCTCCTGTTTATTTTTGCCGAAGCAATAGAATTAAATTCATTCAAATCCGCATGAGCACGCTTTCGGCGGCGATATATCCGCTCGACCATGCCCATTGCAGATTAAAGCCGCCGCAGTCGCCGTCAATATCGAGAATTTCGCCTGTTATATAAAGCCCGTCGCATTTTTTCGATTGAAGCGTTTCTCCGTCAACCTCGCTTGCTTTTATGCCGCCGGAGGTAACCTGCGCATTATTCCACGAAGCAGTTCCTGTTATGCGACACGGAAAATGCTTAAGCGTTCGGCATATTTCGGAAAGCTCACGATTTTTAAGAGATTTGCAGTCCGCGCAGTGCGAAATTCCGCACTGCTTTAAAACAGCCGCGCCGATTGATTTATGAAGCATTCCGGTAAAAAGCTGTCCGCAGTCCGAAAAAAGCTGCGCGTTCTTTCTTATTGTATTGAAAAGCTCCTTTTCCGAAAAGCTGTCGAAAAAATCAATTTCGGCAAAATTTTCTCTTCCCGGCTCATAATACGACGATAAGAAAAATGCAGGCGGCCCCGAAAGTCCTCCGTCGGTGAACAAAAGCTCCCCGAAGCTTGACACACCGCTGAGCGTAAGCCTTGCGCGGCACTTTACGCCCTTTAATCCGCCGAGATTTTTATTATCCGCTTTAAGCTGAACAATTGAGGGTCTGAGCGATGTTACCGTATGACCCACAGCCTTTAAAATATCATAGCCGCTGCCGCCGCTCATCGACGGCGAAGCCTTTCCTCCGGCGGAGAATATGACAAAATCCGCCGCTTCCGCTCTTCCGTCATACGAAAATATTTTAAACGCGCCGCCCTTTTTCCTTATTTCCTTTACGTCAAAGCCGCATACCATTCTCACGCCGCACCTTTCAAGCTCCGCACGCAAGACGTCCAGAACGGACGAGGCTCTGTCGCTGTACGGATACACCTTGCCGCCGTCCTCCGTTTTTGTTATAAGCCCTATTTCGCTGAAAAAGTCAAGCGTTTCTTCTACCCAAAAGCGTTTCTCCGCACGGCAAACAAAGTCCGCCGCACCGCCGTGATAATTTTCTCTTCCGGCACCGGTATTTGTCAGGTTGCACCGTCCGTTTCCCGTTGCAAGAAGCTTTTTCCCGACGCGGTCGTTTTTCTCGTAAATCGTGACAGCCGCTCCTCCGCGCGCTGCCGTTATCGCTGCCATGAGCCCCGACGCTCCGCCGCCTATTACCGCAATTTTTTTCATGCTCCCGCGCCCGTGCTTCCGAAGCCGCCGTTTCTTACAGCCGTCGCCTCATCGTCCTCAGTTATTCCAAACTCCGTGAAAACGCCTTGCATAAAGGCTTCTCCCGCCTTAACAGATACCGTTTTTCCCTCGTTTGAGCAGTTTGTTATTTTAGCCATTATATGCCCCTCGTTATCGCTGTAGAAATAGTCGCTGTCTATAACCCCGACGGTGTTATTTAGCTGAAGTCTGTATTTAAAGCCGAGTCCGCTTCTCGGATAGAGCATAAGCACCCATCCGTTTTCCATTTGCGCGCGAATACCTGTCGGAATTTTAACCGTTTCACCCGGCGCAAGCGTGAAGTCAAACGGCGCAAAAAAGTCATAGCCCGCCGAGCCTGCCGTTGCACGCACGGGAAGCTTTATATTTTCATAGGCCGATCTGTTCTCCGAATCGGCGGCAAAGCGCTCCTCGCTTACCTTGTGAAATTTCGCTATTTTTTTCATTTTTAAACCATTCCTTTCCGTGCTTTTAAGTCTTACGCTTTTGCCCCGAGCAAAAAGCTGTACTGCGGGCTCTTTTTTTTCGGACTTCTTTTCTTTATTTCAAGTATATTTAATTCTCACTTAATTCTACTATAATTAATGTAATTTGTCAACCGAAATAAAAAATATTTAAAATAATTTTAAAAATTCGCTAAGAAAACGCTAATTTTTTTAAAAACATCTTGTTTTATTTTGTCTGATTTGATAACATTAATAATGTTCAGTATTTTTTGGAAAGCGGAAAAATCCGCCGTGAAATACTGAACAAAAGATATGAAAAAAAGCTGAATATTTTTAGCTATTTTAAGTGTCTGTGCCGCACGTGCGGCAGAACATATATCTGCTTTTTGCAAAAGCGCAAAGGGCATTTGCGGCAGAAGCCGCCGAAATTTTGGAAAGGGGGATATTCCGAATGGGAACAATTGCATTGGAGGAAGCGGAGAGAATAAGTGATTTAACTGTTTTCGGCTTCGGTATGGGTCTTACATTTGTCGGTCTTATATGTATAATACTTATATGCATGATAATGGGTAAGCTCTGCAGCTCCTTAATTAAGGAAGAGCCTAAAAAGGCAGAAGCTCCGCTGCAGAGCGCAAAACCGGCGCAGATTGCAAATAAAGGTGAGCTTGCGGCAGCTGTTGCGGCGGCTGTTGCTGAGGAAAACGGAACTGACGTATCCGGAATTAAAATTTTGTCGATAAAGCAGCTTTAATTTTAAAGCGTTTTAGAAGAAAGGATGAGTTAAATGAAAAAATATAATGTTGTTGTAAACGGAACTCCGTACGAGGTAGAAATTGAGCTTGTAAGCGAAAACGAAGCAAAATCAGCAGCTCCGGCAGCTAAGGCTTCTCCTGCTCCGGCAGCTTCGGGCGCAGGCGAAAAGATAAGCGCTCCGATGCCGGGTAACATTCTCGACATCAAGGTAAACGTCGGCGACAGCGTAAAGGCAGGTCAGGTTCTTTTCATTCTCGAAGCTATGAAGATGGAAAACGAAATCATGGCAGGCGCTGACGGTAAGGTTACCTCAATCGGCGTAACAAAGGGTCAGTCTGTTGAGTCGGGGACTGTTCTTTGCACAATCGCGTAAATTTCGGTTTGGTAAAGGAGCGTAAAATAAATGGAAACGATTATTAAATTTACCGAGAGCATGGGCTTTACGGCACTTTTTAATGACCCGAAAATCATTATAATGCTTGTAATCTCCTTTGTTCTTTTGTATCTTGCTATAGTAAAGCAGTTTGAGCCGCTTTTGCTTCTTCCGATAGCGTTCGGTATGCTGCTTACAAACCTTCCGGGTGCGGAAATGTATCATTCGGCGCTTTTTGAGGGCGGTCATGTTCACTGGGAAATGTTCGGCGGTCAGGGTGACATAACGCCGGGACTGATTGACTACCTGTACTTAGGCGTCAAGCTGGGAATTTATCCGTGTCTTATATTTCTCGGCGTCGGCGCAATGACCGATTTCGGTCCGCTGATTGCAAACCCGAAGAGTCTTCTTCTCGGCGCTGCGGCTCAGCTCGGTATATTCATCACATTTTTCGGAACAAGAAAGCTTTTCGGCTTTAACCCGTTTGAAGCTGCTTCAACAGGTATAATCGGCGGCGCTGACGGTCCGACGGCTATTTACGTAACAAGTAAGCTTGCTCCGGATCTGCTCGGTCCTATCGCCGTTGCGGCTTATTCGTACATGGCGCTTGTGCCTGTTATCCAGCCGCCTATCATGAAGGCGCTTACAACAAAGAAGGAAAGAAACATTGTTATGAAGCAGCTCAGACCTGTTTCAAAGACGGAAAAGATTATTTTCCCGATTGTTATAACAACCTTTGTTGCTCTCCTCCTCCCGTCCGCAGCTCCATTGGTCGGCTGTCTTATGCTCGGTAACCTTATGCGCGAGTGCGGCGTTGTTGACAGAATTTCAAAGACGGCCCAAAACGAGCTTATGAATATTGTAACAATATTTCTCGGAATATCCGTCGGAGCAACGGCAACGGCTGAAATATTCCTTACACCGAAAACGCTTGAAATCATCCTGATGGGTGTTGTTGCGTTCGGCTTCGGTACGGCAGGCGGCGTGCTTCTTGCTAAGTTCATGAACCTGTTCCTTAAGGAAAAAATCAATCCGCTTATCGGCTCGGCAGGCGTTTCGGCCGTTCCTATGGCGGCAAGAGTTTCGCAGGTTGTAGGTCAGAAGGAAAACCCGACAAACTTCCTTCTTATGCACGCTATGGGCCCGAACGTTGCCGGAGTTATAGGCTCGGCAATCGCAGCAGGCGCATTCCTTACATTATTCCTTAAATAAAGCGGAAAGGTTGTGAAAAAGCATGAGTAAATTATACATTACAGATACAATTCTCCGTGACGCTCATCAGTCACAGGCGGCAACGAGAATGAAGACGGAGGATATGCTTCCCGCCTGCAAAATTCTCGACAGCATAGGCTACTGGTCAATCGAGTGCTGGGGCGGTGCAACATTTGACGCGTGCATGAGATTTTTGAACGAAGACCCATGGGAAAGACTGCGCGCTCTTAAGGCGGCTATGCCGAACACTAAGCTGCAAATGCTTTTCAGAGGTCAGAATATTCTCGGCTATAAGCATTATGCAGACGATGTTGTAAAGGAATTTTGCAAAAAATCAATTGAAAACGGTATTGACGTTGTAAGAGTTTTCGACGCTCTTAACGATCCGAGAAATCTTGAAGCGGCAATCAAATTCGTAAACGAATACGGCGGCCACTGCGAAGCGGCAATCAGCTATACAACAAGCCCTGTTCATAACGAGGACTACTTTGTTAAGCTTGCAATGCAGCTTGAAAAAATGGGTGCAAAGACGATTTGTATTAAGGATATGGCAAATCTTCTTCTTCCCTATGACGCTTACAGCCTTGTTAAAAAGCTCAAGGAAAACGTCGGCGTGCCTATTCATCTTCATACACATAACACTGCCGGAACAGGCGACATGACAAATCTCATGGCTGCTCAGGCAGGTATTGATATTGTTGACTGCGCACTGTCGCCGATGGCTAACGGAACTTCAAATCCGTCAACCGAAGCTATGGTCGCAACTCTTAAGGGTACCGACAGAGATACGGGTCTTGACCTTGAAAAGCTCAGCAAGGCTGCCGCTCACTTCAGAGGCGTTGCGGATAAGCTCAAGAGCGAGGGCATACTCGATCCTAAGGTTTTGAACGTTGACCCGAACGCGCTTTTATATCAGGTTCCGGGCGGTATGCTTTCAAACCTTATATCGCAGCTTAAGCAGGCTAACGCAGAGGATAAGTATTATGAGGTGCTTGCGGAAGTGCCGAGAGTAAGAAAAGACTTCGGCTATCCCCCGCTTGTAACTCCTACAAGCCAGATTGTAGGAACACAGGCTGTTTTGAACGTGCTTATGGGCAGATATAAGATGATTTCAAAGGAGTCAAAGGGTCTTTTAAGAGGCGAGTACGGCAGACTTCCGGGCGAGGTAAACGAGGAAGTAAGAAAGCTTGCAATAGGCGACGACGAGGTTATAACCTGCCGTCCGGCAGACCTTCTTGCGCCTGAGCTTGACAAGTACAGAGAAGAATGCAAGGATTTTGCAAAATCGGAAGAGGACGTGCTCAGCTATGCTCTTTTCCCGCAGGTTGCAAAGAAATTCTTTGATGTGCGCGACGGCAGAGTAAGCGCTCCGGCAAAAGAGCAGGATCGTAGCGGCGGCGTTAAAACAATTTATGTGCAGGATTTGTCATAAAAATATTTTGAGAATTTAAAGCGGAAACTGCTTTGTTCTCTTCAGGGCGGTGTAAAAGTTTTTGCCCGATAAGGCGGCATCAAAACCGATGCTTTCTTACGGCAGCTTGAATACACCGCCCGAATTTTTAAATAAATAAATTTTAAAGAGAGATAAAAATGATTGATATATTTGTAAATTACAAAGAAATTATTATTCCGGTATGCCTTGTATGCGCAGCCGCAGCGCTCATTGCTGCATTTATATTCAGGCGCAATCTGTTGCCGCTTTACAAAAAGCATAAAATGATTGTGATGTACCTTATTTTCGGGGTGCTCACAACTGTTATAAATATCGTTGCGTTTGATTTGATAAGCGAGCTTTTCCCGACAGTTGTGTCGAACGTAATTGCGTGGTTTTTGTCGGTTATTTTCGCATTTTTCACGAACAAATATTATGTGTTTGACGCAGAGGGCGACGCTTCAAAGTCGTTTATTGCGCAGCTTGCCGCGTTTTTCGCAGCGCGAATTATATCGGGAGTAATCGATACCGCAGTTGTTTATATATTCATTGATATTGCCGGGTTTAATAAGCTTGCGGTTAAAATAATTTCAAATATTTTTGTTATTATTTTTAATTATGTTGCAAGCAAGCTTGTGATTTTTAAGAAGAAATAAATTGTAAAATGGCGGTATTATCCGCTTTTCTATGCACTCACCCAAGCAAAAGGCTCCTTTTGAAGGGAGCTGTCAGCGTAGCTGACTGAGGGATGAAGTTAAATGGGACGGTCAAAAACAAAGAAAGGAAAAAAGCCATGCCGAATTTTGCAGACAAGCTCTATTTAAACCACAATTTAACAGATGAAGAATTTAAGCAGCTGCTTGAAACCGACGAATACGACAGCGAACTTTACGCTGCCGCCGACGAGGTGCGCAGAAAAATATACGGCACGGACGTTTATATAAGAGGTCTTATCGAAATTTCAAGCTTTTGCAAAAATGACTGCTACTACTGCGGCATACGCCGCTCAAATAAAAACGCGTCGCGCTATCGGCTCGAAAAGGACGAAATTCTATCTTGCTGCCGCGAGGGCTACAGACTCGGCTTTCGCACATTTGTTATGCAGGGCGGCGAGGACGCATATTACACGGACGAGATAATGTGCGATATTGTTTCTGCCGTAAGAGGCGAATTTCCCGATTGTGCAATAACACTTTCTCTCGGCGAGCGCTCATACGAAAGCTTCAAAAAGCTCTATGACGCAGGCGCAAACAGGTATCTTCTGCGCCATGAAACCGCGAGCGGCGAGCACTACAGCAAGCTCCACCCCAAAGAAATGAGCCTTGAGGCGCGAAAGGAATGTCTTTTCAACCTGAAAAAAATAGGCTATCAGACAGGCTCCGGCTTTATGGTCGGCTCTCCGTATCAGACAAGCGAAAATCTGATTGAAGATATACGCTTTCTGCAAAAGCTCCGTCCCGATATGATAGGCATAGGACCGTTTGTAACGCACAGCGAAACGCCGTTTTCAGATAAGCCGACAGGCAGCCTTCTTCTTACGCTTCGCCTTTTGGCAATTCTCAGGCTTTGCTTCCCGAACGTGCTTCTCCCCGCAACAACCGCTCTCGGAACAATTCACCCACAGGGGCGCGAAATGGGACTTAAAGCAGGCGCTAACGTTGTTATGCCGAATTTGTCGCCGCTGCGCACGCGTGAGCTTTATAAGCTCTATGACGGAAAAATCTGCACGGGCGAGGAAGCGGCGCAGTGCATAGAGTGTCTTAAAAGGCGCGTAAGCTCGGCAGGCTACGAAATTGTAACGGATATAGGCAATGTAAAAAAGGAGATGGGCAATGCTTAAAGCGGGATTTGCAGACTGTATGCGCGGCGAGATTAAATGCAGCGAAATTAACCGTCCAAATGGCAGCGGAGATTATCTTTTTCTTTATTTCCCGTACCCGATGAAGCATTTTGTCGGAAAAGAAAGCTTCATTTCAGAAAAAAACGCGTGCGTGCTTTATGCGCCGACCGATCCGCACCGATTCTGCGGCGCTCCGGTATTTATGAACTCATTTGTGCATTTTACGGCAACGGCCGGAGAAGTGTCGGGTATTCCGACGGGCAGAATTTTTTATCCCGAATGTTTTGATCAGCTGAACCGCATAACAGGCGAGATAAAAACCGAAATGCTGCTTCGCGGCGCGCGCTATGAGGAAATGACCGACGCGCTTTTAAAGCGGCTGCTGATTTTGCTTGACAGAAGCCTATCCCCTGCCGCACTTGACCCAAAGCGTGAGGAATTTGAAAGACTGCGCTTTGAGGTTTTGTCAAACGTTTCGGATAATATATCAATTGACGCACTTGCGCAGAAAATGTGCGTAAGCCGCTCTCAGTTTTATGACGCGTATAAAGGCTATTTCGGAATTTCTCCGAAAAAGGATATTCTGCGCGCACGCATGGAAAAAGCCGCAGTGCTCCTTACAAACAAAGCAAAAACCGTTGCGGAGATTGCTTCGGAGGTCGGCTTTGGTAGCACGGAGCATTTTATAAGGTATTATAAAAGCTATTTCGGCAAAACTCCGAGAAAATAAATTTTTGTACAAAACATCAATACTTACGGATTTTATATCATTGAATATTTACACCCTTCGTTATATAATTTAGGTAAATTATATTTTAACGGAGGGCTTTTTATGTACAGAGAAGAACACCCAAATCCACAGCTTAAAAGAAGCGACTGGATAAATTTAAACGGCGAATGGGATTTTGAATTTGACTTTTCGGTTTCCGGAAAGGACAGAAAGCTTTTTGAAAAAAAGGAGTTTTCAAAGAAAATAAATGTTCCGTTCTGCCCCGAAAGCAAGCTGTCGGGAATTGAATACAAGGATTTTTTAAATTCGGTATGGTATTTAAAAAAGCTTGATATTCCGGAGATTTGGAGAAAAAGCGGCAGAATATTTGTAAATTTCGGCGCTGTTGATTACTTCGCGACGGTTTATTTAAACGGAAAAGAGGTCGGAACGCACAAGGGCGGCTACACGGCTTTTAAGTTTGATATTACGGACTATCTCACAGGCGGAGAAAATATTCTCACGCTTAACGCCGTTGACGATAACCGCAGCGGAAAGCAGCCGAAGGGCAAGCAGTCGGATTTGTATTACTCTCACGGCTGCGACTATACAAGAACAACGGGAATTTGGCAGACTGTATGGCTCGAGCATACGCCGGAGTGCTACATAAAGGATTTCCGCTTTTATCCCGACGTGCAAAACTGCAAGCTTGACTTTGAAATAAGCGTTGAGGGCGCAGCGGAGCTTTCGGCAGTGTGCGAATATGAGGGCAGAAATGTAGGCAGCACCTCCCTTTCCTGCTCCGGCGGAACATATTACGGCTCCGTACAGCTCAGCGAAAAACATTTGTGGGAGGTCGGCTGCGGCAGACTCTATGACGTAACGCTTAAATTCGGAGATGATACCGTAAAGAGCTATTTCGGACTCCGAAGCGTCAGAATTGACGGCAACAGAGTTCTCATAAACGAAAAATCCGTATTTCAGCGCCTTGTTCTCGATCAGGGATTTTATCCGGACGGAATTTATACCGCACCGACAAAGGAAGCTCTTGAAAATGATATTTTGCTTTCGCTTAATGCAGGCTTTAACGGCGCAAGGCTTCACGAAAAGGTGTTTGAGCCGTATTTCCTTTATTACTGCGATAAGCACGGCTATATCACGTGGGGCGAATATGCGAACTGGGGCGTAAATTATTCGGATCCGAAAATGCTTGAAATGTATCTTAGCGAATGGCATGAGGCTGTTGCCTACAGCTTTAATCACCCGTCAATAATAGGCTGGTGCCCGTTTAACGAAACGTGGGATTATAACGGCGAATCACAGTATAATCCGCTTATTTACACCGTTTATCGCATGACAAAAGCATGGGATAAAACGCGCCCGTGCATTGATACAAGCGGGAACTATCACACCGAAACGGATATATATGATGTTCACGACTATTTTCAGGACCCTGAGGAATTTGCCTCGCATTATAAAAATCTCGGCAAAGAGAAAACGTTTGAAGGCGCAACTCCGGATATAAGTGTGCGTCAGTGCTACATGGATAAAAAATACAGAGGTAAGCCCTATTTCGTGAGCGAATACGGCGGAATTGCCAAAAAGAAAGAAGGCGAAGAGGGCTGGGGCTACGGAAACGCACCAAAAAACGATGAAGAATTTATTGACAGATATAAGAGGCTCACGGATGTTTTGCTCGATAACGAGAATATGTTCGGCTTCTGCTATACGCAGCTCTATGACGTTGAACAGGAGGTAAACGGACTTTATACGTATGATAGAAAACCTAAGTTCGATATGGAGATTTTTAAGAAAATAAATTCGCGTAAGGCGGCGATTGAGGATTGATAAATTCAGTCGCGGCAGGATATCTGCCGCTGCGCAAAACAATTGCAGGTATTTTCAATATTACAAAATAAAGTGAAATTTTTCAGGTGGAGCTATGCTCCACCCTTTTTTGACATCCACAAATTTTTAGTTGTTTGCAACCATTTTGTTTTGCTCCGCCTGCTTTAACTTTTGCAAACGTTTGCCATTTTGCTACATCCTTCGCTTGCACCGTAGGGGCGGGGCTCTGCTCTGCCCGATAATTTATCGCTTGCAAACATTCGCTTTTTGCAACATTCTTTGTTCGCTCTGTAGGGGCAGATATTATCCGCCCGCTTTTGCTTGCAATTGCAATGTGCTTTGTTTATTTGTGACTGTTTCGTTTTGCTCCGTAGTGATGCGGCTCTGCTCCACCTGACTTAACATTTGCAAACATTCGCTTTTTGCAGCATTCTTTGTTTGCTCCGTAGGGGCGGATATTATCCGCCCGCTTTAGCATTTGCAGATTTTCGGTTGTTTTCAACTATTTTATTTCACTCCGTAGGGGCGGGGCTCTGCTCCGCCCGATGATTTAACATTTGCGAACATTTGCTTTTTTTGCAACATTCTCTGTTTGCTCCGCCCGATGTTTAACACCTGCGGACGTTTGGCATTTTTTCAATATTCTTTATTTATTCTGTAGGGGCGGATATTATCCGCACTTTTTTTCTTACAATGCTTTTTACTTTTGCGATAATTTCGGAGTGCAAAAGCCTCCATCCTTGAGGGAGGGGGACCGCTTTAGCGGTGGAAGGAGTAAAAATCCAATATTGTAATTATGTTGAAATTAGTCAAATGCGTTTTTTAGTCAGATTTTATTAATCTTTTGACATTTTGTTATTTCTCGTCATTTACAGGTGTTCTTTTGTGCGACAAAAGAACCAAAACCGCCGGGAGTTCGGTATCTCCCGGACCCTGAA
>CAKSSN010000038.1 GCA_934489015.1 uncultured Clostridia bacterium | reverse complement strand
AGCTCTGCGCATTTTGACGGAAAATCAAATTTCACAAGCTCCGTTTTGGTTTCAACAGCCTTCATTTCCTCAAGCGCTTTGTCCCAGTATTCATCAAAATCCTTCGGACACGGCGAAATTCCCTTGTATTTTTCCAGTTCATTAACCGGCATATCAAGCATCGGCATAATAAATCTCTCCTTTTGTTTATTTTATATTTACTTTAAATATTTTGTTTATGTTTCTCTTCATATTCTCTTTCAGCCTGCGATTTTCTTATATAAACAGGGCAAATCTGTCCGCAGTCAACCGCATCTGAAGCATTTTTTAGGCCGAGCGCCGCAACAGACGCGCCGCGCTGCAAATTTGAGCCGGCAGGCACAAAAATCGCCTTTTCGCCGAGCCTGTCTTTTATCTGCTCCCTATAAACGGGAACACCGTCGCCGACAAATATAACGTCAAGCATATTTCCGCAGCCGTCAAGGCATTCGCTAAGCGGCGCGGCGTGCGGCTCTTCTATTTCTCTGAAGCCGTCCTCGTCCCAGATATATGCCGCCGTGTAAACCTCGTTTCTGCGCGCGTCCATAATCGGAACAATTATATGCTCCGCATAAGGCAGATTATACGCAAGCGCGGCAAGCGTTCCCACAGGAACAATTTTTTTGCCGCACGCATAGGCAAGCCCCTTTGCCGTTGCAATTCCTATTCTTAGCCCCGTAAACGAGCCGGGTCCGACCGAAACCGCAAACAAATCAATATCGCTTATATCGCACTCGCATGACGACAGCATACTGTCAATCATCGGCATTAAAAGCTGCGAATGTGTTTTTTTCAAATTAAGAGTATATTCCGCAATTATATTATCGTCATCTATAACAGCCGCAGAAGCAACATTTGACGATGTATCAATTCCAAGCACTTTCATTTTTCAGTGTTCTCCCTCAACCTATTCTGTTATGCTGCCGCTTATTGTTATTATCCTGTCGCTTGCCGGGTTTTCTCCGCGTTCTATCGTAACTGTCATGTGATTATCCGGAATAAGCTCTTCAATCATTTCCGGCCACTCTATTAGGCATATTCCGCCGGAAAACAGATATTCGTCAAAGCCTATTTCATACATTTCGTCCGGGTCCTCAATCCTGTAGGCGTCAAAATGATAAAACGGGATATTGCCGTTTGTGTATTCGTTTACAATTGTAAATGTCGGGCTTGTAACAGGCTCCGAAATTCCAAGCCCCTTTGCGAGCCCCTGAGCAAACAGCGTTTTGCCTGCGCCCATTTCGCCCGACAGGCAGACTATATCCCCTGCCTTAAAATGTGCGGCAAGCTTTTCGGCAGCTTCAAAGGTTTCCTCCGGCGTATGAGTTTCCAATTTAATTTCCATTAAAACAGCCCCGTTATTTTTCCGTTTTCGTCAACATCTATGTTTTCGGCAGCCGGCAACTTGGGAAGTCCCGGCATAACCATAATGCTTCCCGTTTCGCAGACGATAAAGCCTGCTCCGTTTGACACTCTGACTTCGGAAATATTTATATCAAAATCGGTCGGTCTTCCGAGCAGCGCCGCATTATCGGAAAGCGAATACTGCGTTTTTGCAACGCATACGGGCTTTTTATCAAGTCCCAGACGCTCCAGGTTTGCAATCTGCTTTTTAGCCTTTGCCGAGAATTTAACGCCACTTCCGCCGTATATTTTCTTTGTTATTATTTCAAGCTTTTCGGGAATTGAAAGGTTTTCATCGTAAAGCGGCGCAAAGTTCGATTTTTCCTCCTCTGCCGCTTTTATAACCTCTCTTGCAAGAGCTTCTCCGCCATCGCCGCCTTTTGCAAAGCATTCCGAAAGGGCAAAGCGCACCTTTTTATCTGCGCACATTTTCTCTATTGCTTCAAGCTCTGCGTCGGAATCCGTGTCAAATCTGTTAATTGCCACAACAACCGGGCAGCCGTAAAGGCTCATGTTTTCAATATGTTTTTCAAGATTTACCATACCGCGCTTTAAGGCTTCAACGTTTTCTTCCTTAAGCTCGCTCTTTAAAACGCCGCCGTTATATTTAAGCGCGCGCACCGTTGCAACAATTACAACAACATCCGGCTTAAGATCGGCAAAGCGGCATTTTATATCAAAGAATTTTTCCGCACCGAGATCCGCTCCGAAGCCTGCTTCCGTAATGCACCAGTCGCTCATTTTCATCGCAAGACGCGTTGCCTGAACGCTGTTGCAGCCGTGCGCTATATTTGCAAAAGGTCCTCCGTGAATAAAGCACGGCGTATGCTCAAGAGTCTGAACAAGATTTGGCTTTATAGCGTCCTTTAACAAAGCCGTGAGCGCACCCTCAGCATTAAGGTCACCTGCATAAACAGGGTCGCCGCCGTAATTGTAGCCAATAATGATTTTCGCAATGCGCGCTTTTAAATCCATTATATCGGAAGCAAGACACAAAACAGCCATAATTTCCGACGCAACCGTTATCATAAATCCGTCCTCGCGCGGAACTCCGTTTACCTTTCCGCCCAGTCCCACAACGCATTTGCGAAGCGCTCTGTCGTTTGTATCCGTAACCCTTTTCCAGACAATATTATTAACGTCAATGCCGAGCTTATTTCCCTGATGAATATGATTGTCAATCATAGCCGAAAGAAGATTGTTTGCAGCGGTAAGCGCGTGCATATCCCCCGTAAAATGAAGATTAATATCCTCCATCGGAACAACCTGACTGTAGCCGCCTCCGGCAGCTCCGCCCTTAACGCCCATTACAGGACCGAGCGAGGGCTCACGCAGCGCAAGAGCCGCCTTTTCTCCGAGCCTTGTAAGCGCATCGCCCAAGCCGATTGTTGTTGTCGTTTTACCTTCTCCGGCGGGCGTCGGATTTATTGCCGTCACAAGCACGAGCTTTCCGTCCTTTTTATCGGCAAGTCTTTTAAAAATGCTGCTGTCAACCTTTGCCTTATATTTTCCGTAACATTCAAGCTCATCATCATTTATTCCGGCTTTTTTCGCAATTTCTCTTATATCGTACATTTCGGCGCTTTGCGCAATTTCTATATCGGTAAGCATATTCCTTTCCTCCAAAGCATAAAATTATTTAAATAAACAAATAAGCTGTTACTGCTTACATGGGCAGTTACAGCTTGATTTGCGCAAAAATCTTAATTATTTTTATCGGAACCGCCGACATTATTCATATCAGCTCTGTCCTGCCTGATTTTATTCAAAAGCAGCTGAAGTCTTTCTTCGGCGTTGCTGAGCAAGTCGTCAACATACTGGTCGCAGTCTGTTTTAATATCCATAGCCTGCTCCGACGCATTTCTGACAAGCTCGTTTGCCTGCTCATATGCACAGCGCGTAATTTCATGCTCATCAATGAGCGCCATTTGAGTTTCTTCGGCATTTTTCTGAATAGCCTCAGCGCGAGTTTCGGCTTCATGCAAAATACGCTGTCTTTCCTCTTTAACCCATTTAGCTTCTTTCAGCTCGTCGGGATACATAAGACGGATTTCCTGAATGTAATCAAGAATTTCATCCTTGTCAATCATTACCTTGCCGGTAAGCGGAACTGAGGAAGCCTTTTCAATTGCTTCTTCCATCAAATCAATAATTTCCATAATATCCATATCCATGCCAACAACACTCCTATCCATTTCTTTCGGAGAAACAATACTCCTGCCTCAATGAGCTCTGCGCTCTCATTTGAATTTTTCTTCTATCCTGCCTTTAATTTCGGAGGGAACAAACCCGGTCAGATCACCATGATATTTTGAAACCTCCTTAACCATGCTTGAACTGATGTACGAAAACTTCGTATCAGTCATCATGAAAACGGTCTCATATTGAGCATTGAGCGCCTTATTCAAAAGCGCCATCTGAAACTCATATTCAAAATCGGCTACAGTACGAAGACCTTTTACTATAACCTGTGCTTTCTTAGCTGATGCAAAATCTACGAGAAGTCCGGAAAACGTATCAACCTCAACATTATCCATTCCGGCTGTTACGCACCTGAGCATATCGGCGCGTTCCTCTGCGGTAAACACCGGACTTTTTGACGAATTGTCAAGCACTCCTATAACAAGTCTGTCATAAAGCCTTGACGCCCTTTGAATTATATCAAGATGACCGTTAGTAACCGGATCAAAACTGCCCGGATAAACCGCTATACGCATTTGTTCACGCTTCTTTCTGCTGTATGCTGAGTATAGTGATAACTGTTCTTCCGTATTTACGCTCTTTCAAAACGGAATATCCGTCGGCAGAGAACTTGTCCTCAACGCCGTCGCGCTCTATAACGATAATTCCGTCCTGCTTTAAAACCGAACGCCTTTTTATTATTTCAAGAGCCGGAGAAACAAGCCCTTTATTGTACGGAGGATCCATAAAAATAATATCAAACTGCCTGTCCGTCGATTCAAGATATGAATTTGCGCTTGATTTTACAAGCTCCGCCGAAAATCCGCACATTTCATAATTCTTTTTTGCAACGGCAAGCGACTTTTCCTCACAGTCAACGCAAACAGCGCTTTTCGCACCGCGACTGAGCGCCTCAATCCCCAAAGCGCCTGTCCCTCCGAACGCGTCAAGAACCTCCGCAGACGGAATTTTGCCCTGTATAAGATTAAACATTGACTCTTTAACCCTGTCGGTTGTCGGACGGATAGCCATACCCTCAATTTCGCAAAGCTTTCGTCCACGCCTTGTACCTGATATTACCCTCACTTTTTCCTCCACAGTTTGAATATATTTTATAATATTTTTAAGCCGCCGTCAACACTTGTTACTGATTTTTTTCTGTTTTAAAACATATTTTAAAAGCTTCTGTAACAAAACAGTCATTTCAGTGAGAAAAAGTCTAAAAATTTCTCAAAAAAATCTTATTTTCGATAAAACGTTTAAATTTAAAAAATCGGTTTTCTCTTGACGTATCAATCGGGCTTACAAGCGCCGTTCTTATACCGCAGCCGTTTCCTGCCGCAATATCCGTCAGGAGCTGATCGCCTATTAAAAGCGAGTTTTCTTTTTTCTCTCCCATTTTAACAATTGCACTCTCAAGCTTTCTGCCGAGCGGCTTGTGCGCTCTGTATACCGAATAAAGACCGAGCCCCTCGTTAAACGCGTCAACGCGCTCCTTTGTATTATTTGAAACAAGACAAAGCTTAAGACCGAGCCTTTTCAGCTTTTCAATACATAAAAGGGAATATTCACTCGGTTTCGGTTCGTTATCCTCAACGAGCGTGTTATCAATATCAAGCAAAACAAGATGTATTTTTTCCCTTTTGAAAAAACTGTCATCAATATCGGCTATGCTTTTAAAAACATATGTAGGAGTAAATCTTTTCATCACCTCGACGCTCCTTACGCATTATTACAAAACGTATTCTGTAAATACACTTAATTATACCACTTTAAAAGTATTATGTCAACAGCTAATAAATAAATTTCACAATAAATACACAATACATATAAAAATCATACGCATTATATATCTATTTTAACATATGCTCCTCATATCTCAAAGCAAAAAAGCGAAGCTGTATGCATTTTTGGCATACAGCTTCGCCTCAATTTATTTAAAAATCACAAAACACATCCCGTGTGTCAGACCGTTATTTTGTAACCCTGTGGAACACCTTTTTACCTTTTTTTACAATCATGCTGCCGCCGTCAAACATATCCTCCGTAACAACAGCATTTACATCGATAACCTTTTTATCGTTTACCGAAAGACCGTTTTGAGTAATTATGCGTCTGCCCTCTGATTTTGAAGCAACAATTCCGCACTCTGCAATAATGTCGAGTATACCGCGTCCGACTGCGTCGGGAATATTTGTCGTCGGCATATTTTCGCTCACACCGCCGCCTGCAAAAACAGCCTCCGCAGCGTTTTTGCACTTTTCGGCTTCCTCTTCACCGTGAACGAGCTTTGTAACCTCATAAGCAAGAATTTTCTTAGCCTTGTTAAGCTCCGCACCTTCCCATTTTTCCATTTCTCTTATTTCTTCCATAGGAACAAATGTCAAAAGCTTAAGGCATTTTATAACGTCGGCGTCCTGAACATTTACCCAGTACTGATAAAAATCATATGGGGAGAATTTTTCAGGATCGAGCCATACGGCGCCGCTTGCGGTTTTACCCATCTTTTTGCCCTCGCTGTTTGTAAGAAGAGTAAAGGTCATACCGTAAACCTGGTTCTGATCCTTTCTTCTGCACAAATCAATACCGCCCAATATGTTGCTCCACTGGTCGTCGCCGCCGAGCTCAAGCTTACAGCCGTACTTTCTCGAAAGCATAAGAAAATCATAGCTCTGCATAAGCATATAGTTAAACTCAAGGAACGAAAGTCCCTTTTCAAGTCTTTGCTTGAAGCACTCTGCGGTAAGCATTTTGTTTACCGAGAAGCACGTTCCTATATCGCGCAGAAACTCTATATAATTAAGATTTAAAAGCCAGTCGGCATTATTAACCATTAAAGCCTTGCCGTCCGAAAAATCAACAACCTTGCTAAGCTGCTTTTTAAAGCACTCACAATTATGATCTATTATATCCTTTGTCATCATCGAACGCATATCCGTTCTGCCGGACGGATCGCCTACATGACCCGTTCCGCCGCCTACGAGCGCGATAGGTCTGTGACCGAAATTCTGCATATGGCGCATTACAACCATCTGGAGAAAATGACCTACATGAAGGCTGTCGGCAGTAGGGTCAAAGCCTATATAAAACGTTACCTTCTCCTTGCCGAGAAGCTCTCTTATTTCCTCCTCGTGCGTTGTTTGCGCAATAAGTCCGCGCTCCTTGAGCACGTCAAAAACATTGTTACTCATTCTTTTCTACTCCTCATCAGTCAGTCTGCCGTGCAGACAGTATACTTTAGCCTATTATATCATATATATACGCCTTTGTCAAGAAACTTTTTACATATTTTTATAAACAGCTTTTCCGCCGACAACGCACATTTGGAGATTTAATTCATTGTCATAAATGCCGAAATCCGCGTCAAAGCCGACTTCTATTCTTCCTTTGTTAAGTCCCATAAGCTCTGCCGGAGTTCTTGAAGCCATACAAAAAGCGTCCTCTTCGGGTATACCGAACTCTATAGCCTTTTTAACGCATCCGAGAAGCATTGTTGTGCCGCCGGCAAGTGCGCCGTCCTCCGTTCTCGCGATAGAATTTTTAACTATTATATTCTGCTTACCGAGCTCATACACTCCGTCTGCCAGCCCTGCCGCGCGCAGCGCGTCGCTTATAAGCACCATGCGGCTTTTCCCGAAAGTTCTGTAAAGCATTTTTATAACGCTTTTATGTATATGAAGCCCGTCGCAGATAACCTGCGCATAAATTTCCCTGTCAATTCCTGCTCCGATTACTCCCGGATTTCTGTGATGAAGCGGCGGCATTGCGTTAAACGTATGCGTCAGACATTTCGCACCGCAGTCAATGGCTTTCTCCGTACAGTCGTAATCCGCGTCCGTATGACCGATTGAAACAACAGCCGGGCACTTTTTTATAAACTCCATGCTGCCCTCACGCTCAGGCGCAAGAGTTATCATTTTTACATTTTTAATAGAAAGAAACTCATCAATATCGGGATTTTTTATATATTTCTCATTCTGAGCACCCTTATGATTTGGCGAAATATAAGGTCCCTCCATATGAAAGCCGAGAACTTCAGCACCGTTCGGGCATGAGGTATCTGAAGACGTTATTTTCTTTATCGTTTCAATATCAATCGTCATTGTTGTCGGGAGCCATGATGTAACGCCGTTTTTAGCCAGATATTCCGACATTTCCGGGAGCTTTCCTATATCCGACGCGTCATTTCCCATACAGCCATGAATATGTACGTCAATAAGCCCGGGATATATTTTCTTTCCGCCGAGATCCTCTCCGTCCTCGTTTATGTGTCCTATTTCGGCAAATTTTCCGTTTTCAATTTTTATATCAACAATTTCTCCGTTTAAAAGAGCATTTTTATAAATCATTTTCAGGCAGTTCCTTTCTCAAAAAAAGTTATATACAGCAATACGGACGATTAAAAAACCGCCCGTATCCTTCAACTTTATAAAAGTGCGGCACCTATCGCACCGGCATCGCTTTGCAGGCTTGAAATTTCAATAGCCACATCCGTATTAATGCGCTTCTTTATTTCCGAAATAATCAAATCACCGCGATTTGTAATTCCTCCGGCAAGAATTATAGCCTCCGGGCCGAACACGTTAATCAGGCTGACAATTCCGACAGAAAGCCAGTCAATATACTCCGAAAATACCTTTTCGGCAACCGGGCAACCCTCGTCAAGAGCTTCAAAAACAAGCTTACCGCTCATCTTTTCGCCGTTTTCCTTATAAATTCTGTAAAGAACACTATCCGTGTTTTCCTTTGCTGCCGCAGCCGCATCTCTTGCAAGCGCAGCCGCCGACGCATACTGCTCCCAGCAGCCCGTAAGTCCGCAGGGGCATTTTCTTCCGTCTTTTGCCTGAACAATTAAGTGACCGATTTCACCCATGCCGCAGCCGCCGTGACAAATCTGCTTGCCGAGAATAATTCCTCCGCCTATACCGGTGCCGAGCGTTACAAGCACAATGTTATCGTACTTTTTACCCGCTCCGAGCTCCGATTCGCCGAGAGCTGCACAGTTTGCGTCATTATCAACGTTTACAGGCATATCTATTTTTGTCTTAAGCATTTTTGAAAGCGGTGTTTTATCAAAAGGCAGATTTGAAGCCGTAACCTTTCCGTTCTTAATTCTTCCCGGCGTGCCGACACCGATTGTCTTAATCGGATATTGCTCCTTTATTTTTTTGCACTCGTTTGCAATCGCTTCAACAAAGCTTTCCGCATCGGCATATTCGGACGGAATACTTGTTTTGTATATAACCTTTTCGCCCTCTACAACCGCAAATTTTACGCTTGAGCCGCCTATGTCAACGCCGAGTCTTGTACCGGAATATGCGTCCTTGTCGCATATAAGCACAACGTCGGGATGAACCTTAAGAAGACTTGCCGGAATATTTGTGTTAATTCCGCCGTTTAAAAGCTCGCCGACAACTCTGCTCTTATTTGCGCCGCTGGCAAGAAGAATAATCTTCTTGGACTTGAGTATTGTTGAAATACCCATTGTAAGCGCCTGGCGCGGCACCTCTTCGTCAGACTCGAAAAATCTTGAGTTTGCTTCAATTGTATTCTCCGTAAGGTCTGTCAGGTGAGTTACCGAATTAAGATTTACATCCGGCTCGTTAAAGCCGATATGTCCGTTTTGACCTATACCGAGAATTTGCAGATCGATACCGCCGCTCTTTTCAATCATTTTCTCATAGCTTTCGCACTCGGCAGTCGGATTTTCTGCCTCACCGTTCGGAATATGCGTATTATCAAGCGGAATATTAACCTTTGAGAAAAGATGCTCATTCATAAAGTAGTAATAGCTCTGATCGTTCGTGCGCTTAATGGGATAATATTCGTCAAGGTTATAGGTTGTAACCTGCGAAAAATCAATTTCACCCTTTTCATTCATCTGCGCAAGGCGATCATAAAGCCCGATCGGTGTAGAGCCGGTTGCAAGACCGAGAATACTTGTCGGCTTTAAAATAAGCTGACTTGCCACAAGCTTTGCCGCCTGCTCCGATACTTCCTCATAGTTGTCACATAAAATTACACGCATAGTATATCTCTCCTATCAGATTTTTTCTATAATCCTTTTAAGCTCGCCCTCTTTTGCTTTAAGGTCGCTTACAAGCTTGAACTGATTTCTTGCCCTGTCAAGATTGTGATGCTCGCGGTGGATTTTAAAATATGTATCACCGTTAAGATAATCCGTCAAAAATCTTATTCCGCATTCATATGTCATAAGGCGGACAGACATAGGCAAATATTCCATCTCCGCCGGAGTTAAAAATTCTCTCATCTGTGAGCAGTAGCCCTTTGCAAACGATTTAAAGGCATCGGCATCAAAATTAACAATATCGAGATTTGTTTCATCCTCAGCAGCCGTTGAGCCGCCCATTCTCAGCGCGTCACCGAAATCGTAAAGCGCACTGCCCGGCATAACGGTATCAAGGTCAATAATGCATACAGCCTTCTCCGTTTTTTCATCAAACAAAATATTGTTTATTTTTGTATCGTTATGCGTTACTCTCACCGGGATATTGCCCTTTTCGGTTTCGTCAACCACAATTCCGGCAAAATCCGAATTTTCAAGTGCAAATTCAATTTCCGCTTCAACGCTTTTGCGTCTGCCGGCGCGATCCTCCTCAACCGCCTTTTTAAGCGCCTCAACACGCTTTGGCGTATTATGAAAATCCTTTATAATCTCATAAAGCTTCTCAACAGGGAAATCGTCGAGCATTCTCTGGAAATTACCGAAGCCCACACCTGCGTTATAAATATTTTCAAGAGTAGTTGAGTTTTCTATGCTCTTTGTGTTCTCAACAAAATTATACACTCTGAAAACATTATTATCATCATATCTGTAGTAATTCTTACCGTCATCGGTCTTTATAACAGTAAGCGTTTCGCGCGACGGATCGCCGCCTGCCGCTTTAATCTTTTTCCTTAAAAAGCTCGTTACATTATCTATGTTTTCCATCAGTTTGTCAGGGTCGGTAAAAATATCCGTATTAATTCTCTGCAAAATATAATTCGGTGAATTTGTAAGATATGTATCGTTTATATGTCCGTTTCCGTATTCTTCAATTGTCGACTCTATGTTGAATTTATTGAGTATTTCATTTAAATCAATTCTCATTTTAATTCTCCTTTTATCTGAGTTTTGCAATTGCCGCGCGAACCGCAGGCGCATCCTCTTTGTATGTTACTCCGTACCACTGCTCCTGCGTAGGGACAACGGTAACGGTCATATTTTTCTCCGTTATTCTGCTGCCTATAACTTCCGGAAGGAAAAATTCCTTTTTAGGCTCGTTTATGTTTTCTTTTATAAATGCCTCGAATTTTTCTTCAAGATATGCAAAAAATCCCGTATCAAGACCCCACATATTCATTGAAACAACGGTATCGAGCGGTATTCCGCTGTCGCGCGTAATGTCGGTTACCTCTTTAATTCCGGTCAAAAATCCGTTTTCAACCGAGCATACGCCTCTTGACACGCTGCCGTTTTCCGAAAGAGTGTTTCCGAGTCTGTAGCCTGCCATGCACATTCCGTCATTTTTTGAAAGGAAACCGAACATATCCGAATAAACGCTCTTGCCGTAATAATCATCTGCATTTATAACAAGGAACGGATTTTTAACCGCGTCCTTTGCCGCCAAAACTGCCTGTCCCGTTCCCCACGGCTTTAACCTGCCCTCAGGCAAGGTATATCCTTTCGGGAGCATATCCTTTTCCTGAAAAACATATTGCGTATCAATCATTTTTTCAATACGTTTTCCGCACGCAATTCTGAAATCGTGCTCAATATCCTTTCGGATTATGATAACTGCCTTTGAAAAGCCGGCATCCGACGCATCCTGCACCGAATAATCAATAATCATCTCGCCGTTCGGGCCGATCGGCTCTGCCTGCTTAAGTCCTCCGAAGCGGCTGCCCATTCCTGCCGCCATTATAACAAGCTCTGCACTCATATATTTCCTCTCCGTTCTTGACAAATTGGTTTATTTATGTTAAAATATTTATGCACTATCGAATATTATAGCACACGTATTAATAAATTTCAATACGATTACAGACTGATTTTATACGTTTTTAGACCAAAAAGGAGACCAAATTATGTGGAATGCCTATAAAATCAAGGAACAAATTTATATATCCGAATTTTATTCGCTCTTTGAGGAAAGATACAAAAAGGGCTTTAACTTTCCGGGCGAAAGTCATAATTTCTGGGAATGCCTGTATGTCATCAGCGGGCGGCTGCGCGTCAGCGGCGACGAGCGCGTGTATGACCTCACAGCCGGGCAGATTATTTTTCATAAGCCGCTTGAGCTGCACAAGTTTTACGTTGAGGAGGACTGCCATATCTTTGTGTTTTCCTTTTCGGCTGAGGGTGAAATAATGGACTTTTTCAGAAACAAGGTGTTCACGCTCAACGAAGAGCAGCACGGAATAATCGACGTATTCCGCAGCTACCTTGCAAGCAAGCTGAAAAAGTACAATCCGGATTTTTCATATTATGCAATGTATCTTTCGGTCTTCGATCTGCTTAAAACCTTTTCGCAGTCGGTCGCTTCATATATAAGTATTCTGCTGCTTTCATTTTGCGACGATAACGAAATATCCTTTGTTTCCGATTCGGATGAGGCCGCAGTTTTCACAAAAGCGGTCAACTATATGAATAACTGCATATGCGATCAGCCGAGCATTGTTGAAATTGCAAAGGCGTGCAGCACAAGCGCCACAACGGTTAAGAGAATTTTCAGTAAGTATGCCGGAATGGGCGTACATAAATATTTTCTGAAACTTAAAATCAAAACGGCAGCCGAGCTGTTAAAGGGCGGAATAACGGTAACCGAAACGGCAGACAAACTCGGCTTTTCGGGTCAGGGTTATTTTTCCGCAGTTTTTAAGCGCGAAACAGGTCTTTCGCCGACAGAATATAAAAAAAGAAATTTTAATTTTAAATAATCAAAAGCGGAGAGCTTAGGCATGAGTTCAACTCTCTCCTAAACCTCCGCTTCATTTTTATAAATCTATCGTTTTGTTTACTCCCATATCCGCCGCCATTTTAAGATAAATGTCAACGGTGCCGTCCTTATACGCAGTCATATGGCTTATGACCTCCGAAAAATTATTTTCTCCGTCTGCCGCTCTCTTCATGTTTTCAAAACCGTTTTTTATTATTTGCCCGAATTCTCCCCTGCTCAAATCAGGATTTATTTTTTTAGCCTCTGCTTCCAAAAAGCTCTCCGCTTTGTCCCTGTTTTTGATAAGCTCCTTAAAATAATCCCTTAAAGCGTCGGCAAGCTCCTCTTCGGCTATAGCAAATGAATTTCCGCAGAATTTAATGCCCTTTGAATTTCTTCCGGAGCATATCCAGCTTACATACGTGTTTTTATATGTACGGCTTATGCGCCTGAAAACCGATCCGCATTCGCCGCATTTTATAAGCTCGGCAAACAGTTTTTCTTCGCCTTTTTTCGTAAAATTATATCCCTTACTCTTTAAAAGCACTTGGGCCGATGAAAACATATCATCGTCAATTATGCGCATATCCTCATTTAAAACAGTAACAAAATCGGATTTATCATTTTCAATTCTGCGTCCGCTTTCAATATCGCTGCGCTGCTTGCAGCTTGTTATTTTTCCTATATATATTTGATTTTTAAGTATTCTTGACACGGCATTTTGCGACCATGTGCAGCCGCGCTTTGTTTTTATATTTTCGGAATTTAAAATATCGGCAATTGCACCGAGCCCGATTTTTTCCTTTGTGTAAAGCGAAAAAATCCGCTTCACCGTTTCCGCTTCGCCTGTATTTATGCTCATTCTGAAAAGCTCACCCGAAACCTTGTCATATCCGAACACGGCGTTCGGAACTCTGCCAAGCTCCGCATTTTTGCGCTTTGCCGCACGGATGCTTGCCGATAGAGCCGCACTTTTCCTTTTACGCGCCGCCGCAAATGCACCGATAATCGCTTCCGCATCGGTCGGATTTTCGGAATATCCGATATAAAGACATATTCTTCCCTGCCCTTTGAGGGTGCGTATAAAACTCAAATCGTCGTCCTTATCCGTAAAACCGCAGAAAATAATTGTTTTCTCTCCGGAGCCGAGAAGCGCTTTTTTGTCTGAATATATTTTTTTCAAATTCAGATTATTTTCAGCGCACATCTCTTTAATTAATCTTTTTGTATCCTTAAAATCCGTTTCAAAATTAAATCCCGCCGCATCCATATAATAAGTCACCTCAACATAGTTATTTCAGTTACGTCTATATAGTATCACGTTACATATAATTTTGTCAAGTAAAACATAAAAATTATCCGTCATTTCAGCCAATGCTTGCCTAATAGTATAAAAAACCTCTTATTTTCAAATAATTATTATACAATTTTACGAAAAAGCAAAAAACACTTGACTTACAAGCTTATTTCTGTTATAATATAATAGTTGTTAAGTCAACAATGCGCCAGTAGCTCAGCTGGATAGAGTGACTGGCTACGAACCAGTAGGTCGGGGGTTCGAGTCCCTTCTGGCGCACCATACCGAGTGTTCTTACAGAACTTGAAAGGTTTTGTATGACACTCGGTTTTTTATTGCCTTTTTAACATGCGCAAGCGGCAAAATGAACATCTACGCCCTGTCTTGTGTGTACCGAAACATTGTTTTCGGGTAGC
>CAKSSN010000037.1 GCA_934489015.1 uncultured Clostridia bacterium | reverse complement strand
AGTTATGCCGGTTGAAGAATTAAAGTAGTTTCAGAAATTTGGGGTAAATTTCGACTGCACTTTTATTGACATTTTCATTGTTTGTTCAGCAGGTTCAGCCTAACGTTTCGGGAATAAGCGTTGTTCCGGGAGGTACAAACTCGTCCAACGGAAGCTTCCCCGTTCATTTGCACACTGAAGCGGAATTTTTGCAGATCAGAGGCGGAAAATTCATCTGCCACGCGGGCGAAAAAACGCTTTGCGGCAGCGCCGGAGATATTATAATGGTAAACCGAAACGTTCCGCACAGCACGGAGTATTTTACGGGCACTTTCTCGTCAATGTTCCAGATTGACATAGAAAAATTCCTGTCGGGGTCGAATAAAAAGCTTCGTCATTTGTCATCGTTTTTAAACGAAAACAAAAATCCGGCTGTTCTTTTTAAAAGCACCGACCCATTAACGGCGGAGCTTAACTGCTGCTTTGAAAACATGAAGCGCGAGATTACGGAGGTTAAAACGGCTTACCAAATAATGATAAAAAGCGAGACTTACCGCATTATCGGCCTCTTATATCGCGGCGGAATTATTGACGACTATTTTTCGCAACTCGACAAGGACAGCCTCGAAAAGCTCATGCCGGCGCTTTTGTACATAGACGAGCATTTCACGGAGGATATTTCACTTGATAAAATAAGCGGCACCGTTCACCTGAACGCGCAGTATTTCAGCCGCCTTTTTAAGAAAATAACCGGAAGAAACGTTTCGGACTATATAACATACCTTAGAGTTTGCCGCGCGCAAAATCTCCTGTCAAAGACGGAAAAGACAATTCTTGAAATTGCATACGATTCGGGATATTCGTCAATTTCAAACTTTAACAAAATCTTTTGCCGCGCAACGGGCTGTACGCCGTCGCATTACAGAAAAATCAAAACGGAGGGAATGTAAATGAAAAAATTAATTTTTGCTTTTTGGGCGCTTGTTGTTTTAAGCTCCTGCACGCAGGAAAACGCGTCAATCGTAACGCCGATGCCGGCCGTTGACCCGAGCCCAGTCGCAAGCGAGCAAGCGCCGGAGCCTACGGAGTTTAAGTATATCGAAGCGCCGATAACGCGCGAAAGTGCGTCTGAGGGAATGACGAAGCTAAAGCAAACCGACTGCTTCTTTCTCTCCGAAAATGACGCGGATACCTTAACTCTTTATACCTCTTCTCAAAGAGATGAGTCCGGCGCGCTCATGGCGGACGACAGCGCGGACTACCTTTTGGAGCTTTCCACACCTGACGGCGATATTTACACACTCTTTGACGCTTCTGTTTCAAACGGCGCGGTTTACTTTGACGTTGTAGAATACGACGAGGTGCCGTATATAATAGTAAGAAACATTTCATCGGCAGGCGACTATTCGGAGGTTTTCTGTGTTCGTGACAAGTCGGTTTTCAAAACAAATTCGCTTGACCTTAACACGCTAAAAGAAAAGTACACAAATCTCATCTACTCCTCCGTTCCCTCCTACAGATGAACGAAGCTGTTATAAGGCGCGCGGCGGAGAAATGCGGAATAACGGAGATAGGCTTTGTCGGCGCGGAGGAATTTTCAAGGCTCGATATAAAAACGCGCTCGGCTTTTGCAAAAAAGGAGTCGATGACGGACGTTTTCTCCGTTATGCCGGGCGCAAAGTCAATAATCGTGTATCTTGTTCCCTACCTTTCAGATAAAGTCGGGGAAAATCTTTCCGCATACGCGCTCGGCGAGGACTATCACAGAGTTTGCGCGCGGATTTCCCAAAAGCTTTGCGCGCTTCTTGAAGAGGAAAATTATCATGCGCGCGCATTTACCGACAGCGGCGAGCTTTCCGAGCGCGCTCTTGCCCTTTGCGCAGGGCTCGGCGTGCGCGGCAAAAACGGCTTTGTGATAAACGAAAAATACGGAAGCTACACGTTTATAAGCTATATTGTAACGGACTTCCCCTTTAAGCCGTCGCAGGCGCAAGTGGGCGAATGTACGGGCTGCGGAAAATGCATAAAAAGCTGTCCCGGCGGAGCGCTCGGCAGCGGTTTTGACGAGGAAAAATGCGCGTCATACATCACGCAGAAAAAAGGCGAGCTTTCGGAAAAGGAAAAAGAGATAATAAAAAAATCGGCGAGCGCGTGGGGGTGCGACATTTGCCAGAGGGTTTGCCCGATGAATAAAAATGCACTTAAGACAACTCTTCCCCCTTTCACTCAAAATCTTACGACAAAACTTGAAAAAGAGGATATTTCGGCGAGGGAATTTAAGCGGAAATATTCCGAAAAAGCATTTTCGTGGAGAGGCAAAGCGGTGATAGACCGCAATCTGTCTATACTTGACGAAAAATGACAATTAATCAAAAAAATTTTGTTGTATTTTTCTATTGAATTTTTATTCATATTATTGTATAATTAAACAATAGATTTGTATATTCTTAAAATCAAGGAGCAAATAAATTATGCTTGAGAAAATCAAACAAACAGACAAACAATATTATATGAACACGTTCGGCAGCCGCACAAACGTGTGCTTTGAAAGCGGCAAAGGAATGGTGCTTACCTCAACGGAGGGCGAGAAATATTACGACTTTCTCGGCGGCATTGCGGTAAACGCGCTCGGTCACTGTCACGAGGAATATGTTAAGAGAATACAGCAGCAGGTTTCAAAGCTTATCCATGTTTCAAATCTTTACTACATAAAGTCGCAGGCGGAGCTTGCCGAAAAGCTTGCCGAAAGCTCATGCATGGACAAGGTGTTTTTTGCAAATTCGGGCGCGGAAGCAAACGAGGGCGCATTTAAGCTTGCAAAGATTTACTACTATAAAAAGGGCATTGACAAAATGGAAATAATTTCGCTTGACCACTCATTTCACGGCAGAACGCTTGCGACCGTTGCGGCAACAGGGCAGGAGAAATATCAAAAGCCCTACCGCCCATTAACTCCCGGCTTTGTTCAGGTTCCGCCAAACGATTTTGACGCGCTCAAAGGCGCGGTGAGCGACAAAACGGCGGCAATTCTCATTGAGCCGATACAAGGCGAAAGCGGCGTTCACCCGATGGATAAGGAATATCTTGAAAAGGTGCGCGCACTTTGCGACGAAAAGGATATTTTGCTTATTTTTGATGAGATTCAGACCGGTATGGGCAGAACGGGCAAAATGTGGGCATATGAGCTTTATGGCGTTGAGCCGGATATTATGACGAGCGCAAAGGCTCTCGGCGGGGGTATTCCGATTGGCGCCGTTATGGCAAAGGAGCGCGTTGCAGGTGCATTTGAGCCGGGCGATCACGGAACGACATTCGGCGGAAATCCGCTTGCGACAACGGCGGGACTTGCGGTTTTTGACATAATGGAAAAAGAAAAGCTTGTAGAAAACGCGGATAAAATGGGAAAATACTTTAAAGATGCACTTTCGGCGCTGATGAATAAATATCCCGAAAAAATTAAGGAAATTCGCGGTGCCGGGCTTTTAATCGGCGTGGAATTGGATAGCAGCATAGCAAAAGACGTGTTTGCGCGCCTTTTTGAAAACAAGTTTTTGACGAGCCTTTGCGGCACATCCCTGCGGCTTGCGCCGCCGCTTATCATAAGCGAAAAGGAAATTGATTTGTTCTGCTCGGCACTCGATAAAATTTTGGCGCAAATCAAATAAAATAAACGGAGGAATTTAGAAATGAAAGATTTTATAAGTCTGCACGATATATCGCACGAGGAGCTTGAAAACCTGCTCTCTCTTGCCGCAAAGCTCAAAAGCGAGGTTAAAAGCGGTATTCCCCACCCCATTTTAAAGGGAAAAACTCTCGGAATGATTTTTACAAAATCGTCAACAAGAACGAGAATTTCCTTTGAGGTCGGAATGACACAGCTCGGCGGCTATCCGCTCTTTTTGTCAAGCAACGACATACAGCTCGGACGCGGCGAGTCGATTTACGACACGGCTAAGGTTATGGAAAGATACCTTGACGCGATCATGATAAGAACATATGCGCACAGCGACGTTTTAGAGCTTGCGGAAAACGCGGATATTCCGATTATAAACGCGCTTACGGATCTTCTTCATCCCTGCCAGGTGCTTGCGGATTTGCTTACAACTTATGAGCATAAGGGAAAGCTTGAAGGTCTGAAGCTTGCATATATCGGCGACGGAAACAATATGGCGCACTCCCTTATGTACGGCTGCGCTAAGGCGAACATGAACTGCTCCGTTGCAACGCCTAAGGGCTATGAGTGCGACGGTGAGGTTGTGGAAAACGCAAAGGACGACTTTAAGAAAAGCGGCAAGGAGCTTATCATAACAAATGACCCGATTGAAGCTATAAAGGGCGCTGACGTTGTTTACACGGATACATGGGTCAGCATGGGCATGGAAAGCGAAAAGGAAGAGCGAATTAAGGCGTTTGACGGCTACTGCGTTGACGAGAAGCTTTTCGCAAACGCGGATAAAAACGCGATATTTATGCACTGCCTGCCGGCTTACAGAGGCTTTGAGGTTACGAGCGGAGTTATTGACGGTCCTCACTCGGTGATATTCGACGAGGCGGAAAACAGACTCCACGCACAAAAAGCCGTACTTGTCACACTTATGAAATAATCTATCCGTCGGGGGCATATAAATGAATTTTCAGTCACTTTTTGAAGTAAGAATTGCGGGCGAGCATGACATCGACAGCATACTCGACATAACAAAGGAAGCGTTTGCTTCTTACATAAAGCTTGCCGGAATTGAAACAACCGCCGCGCTTACGGAAAAGCCGGAGGACGTGCGCGAGGATTTAAAGAACAAAATTGTGCTTATTGCGCTTTCGGATAACATTCCCGTCGGCTGCGTGCGCGTTGAGATTTTTGACGATAAAACCGCATATTTAAGCCGTTTTGCAGTCAGAACGACAAGCCAGAATAACGGTATAGGAAAATCTATAATGAACCTTGTCGACAAAATAATGATTGATAAGGGAATTAAGGAAATTTCGCTTCATACCGGAGCGAAAATAACGTCACTTGTGCGCTTTTATTACGGACGCGGCTTTTATATCGACTCAACCGATAAATCGCGCGGCTATGTGAGGGCGCTGCTTAAAAAGGAATATTGCTGAATTTAAAGGCATTTAAAGGGCTTGCAAGGGTCAATCAACTTTTGCAGTCCTTTTTTAACTTTATTTATTAATAAAACTCATGCTTAAAATTAATCAATTATTACAATTATCTTGAAATTAGTTGAAACTTATATTGGTGTTGCGTATTTTCTCATCATTTGTAGGTGTTCTTTTTTGCTCCGCCCCTACAGAGCAAACAGAGAATATAGCAAAACAGCAACGCAAACCACAAAAACAGCAAAACCGAACAAGTCTGACTATCCACATCAAGCAAGCGCTTCTTTTACGACGCATTTTTTATCTTTTGATTTAGCGAATTAATCTTTTCTTCAACTCGGCTGCGTTCATCGCCGGAAAGCGGCGTAGGCTGATAATTATTCCTACTTTTAACGGACGAAATCGAGCAAGGAATTACCTCATAAGTATCGTCATCAACGATCTGTCCGCCGGAAAAATTAAACGTCTTTTTAAAAATCATTGTATCCTTATCTGACGAATTTCTGTTTCCGCCGAAGCAGAAATTTCCCAGACTATAGCAAATGGTTTTGCCGTTATACTGCTCTATCCCCTGCAAAACATGAGGATGATGTCCCAAAACGAGATCCGCACCCAAATCAACCGCCCTATGCGCAAGGCTTATTTGCTGCTCGGTCGGCGTATACTGCTTCTCAACTCCCCAGTGAAAAACCGCTATAATCATATCGGGATTTTCGCTCTTGAGCGCTTCAAACGTCGGCTCGAATTTCTCCGTTGCAGCAGCGTTCAGCGCATTTGTACCTATAAGCCCGATTTTTATCCCGTTTTTCTCAACTATCGAATAATCGGCTCCGCCGAAAACCGCTATCCCGCTATCCGACAAGGTTTTCTTTGTGTCCTCAAACGCCTGCGTGCCGTAATCGAGCGTATGGTTATTCGCAACATTTGCCGCCTCGATTGAAGCCTCCGACACGATTTTTACATACTCCGGCTTTCCGCGAAACGCAAACTGCTTATCGGCGCGCGAGCCGTTTTCCGAAAGCGTGCCCTCAAAATTAATTATAGTCAAATCGTCGTCCGCAAAATAGTCCTTAACGTTTCTTAAAAAATAGTCATAATCGTTATTCTGCGCCTTAAGCTCCGAAACAAAGCTGCCGTCGGTCGGCGCCTGAACATCGGTTGCAAGCGTAAAATCACCGCACGCGGTTATTGAAACAGAGGTATTCTCCGCCGGAGCATCCGTCTGTACGTCGCTTTGCACGTCGGCACCCTGAGGCTGCGCCTCTCCGTCATGCTTAAATTCCTTTACAACAGTGTGCTTCATGCCGAAAATGAATAAAACAATCATTACGGCTATAAGTATTTTTTTCATCCTAAAAATCTCCTATCCATCAGGAAAAATCTCTCGTCACGTCCTTCAGCCATTTAAGCGACTTATACCGCCAAAACGAAAACGGTAGCTTCATCAGCTCATCGCTCGTAAGTATTATATAAACCGCAATTACCGGAAACTTCAGATAAAAAGCCGCAAAAGCTCCGAGTGGAATTACTATACACCAAAGCGCGCCGCAGTCGAGCAAAAGCCCGAATTTCGTATCTCCGCCGGCACGGAAAACTCCGACAATCAGCACCGTATTAAATCCCGAAACGAACACGAAATACGACATAACATACATCATTGCGCTAAGGTACGAATTAGCCTCATCGCCGAGCGTCATAAAGCTCCTTATTATCGGCGAAACTCCGAGAACAACAATCGCGCCGCCTACGCCAAGCGCAAGAGTTATTTTAAGAAATCGAACCGAATAAATACGCGCATTCTCCTTTTTGCCCTCACCTATTGCCTTTCCGAGCATTATTGCCGTTGCGTTCGCCACCCCGAATATAACAACCATTGCAAGTTGACGAACAACCTGCGCCACAGAATTTGCGGCAACCGCCGACTTTCCCATATGACCGATTATTGCCGTAACCATCGAGATACCTCCGCCCCACATCAGCTCGTTTGCGGCAACGGGAAGCGCGTATTTTACGAAATCGGAAACAAGAATTTTTTCAGTTTTCAAAAGGTAAGATCCTCTCACGCGGATTGTTTTATTCATGCGCGACGCGTAAAATATTACTATGAAAAATTCGCAGTAGCGCGCAATCGCCGTTGCAATCGCCGCACCACTCACGCCGAGCGCCGGAGCGCCGCAGAGCCCGAAAATGAATACGGCGTTTAAAACAACGTTTACAAAAAGCGAGATTGTGTACACAACGGTTGAAATTATAACGCGCTCAACGCTGCGCATTACGTTCAGGTAAACCATTGTTATCGCCGCCGGGATATACGCAAGAGCAACAATTCTCATATAATGCGCTCCTTGCTCTATAACGTCCGCTTCGGACGAGAAAATGCGCATCAGCTTGTCCGGGAAAATGAGCGCGGCGGCAGCGAATAAGGCCGCAATCACTACAGCCCAGCGAACAGCCAGCCCAAGCACCTTTTCAATCGTCTTTTTGTCGCCTTTTCCCCAATACTGCGCCGTTAATACAGCGGCGCCGGACGTTAAGCCAAAGAAAAGCAGCGTCATTATAAAATAAACCTGACCTGCAAGCGACGCGGCGGAAATTGCCGCTTCGTCAAGCCTGCCGAGCATTATTACGTCCGCCGCCTGCACGCCTACATTTATCAGATTTTGAAGCGCCATCGGTATGACGAGCGATATAACCGTCCTGTAAAATTTTCTTTTTTCTTCCTTTGAATTAATTGTGTCCATTATAATGTTCCTTTCAGTGATGCATTTGCGGCAGCTTTATAAAAAATATATGTACTTTTTCATACTTTGAAGCCGCACCTTTATATTTCAGTCAGTTTTTTAAAGCATTCGTTTATTGTGCTTGTTTTCTCCCAGTCAATTTCCTTTAAATGCTCATCTATCAGCGAAAAAACCTTTTCGGGATACAGCACCGCAAGCGAAACGCCTAATTTCGTTTTAAGCTTCAATCTATCGGATGTTATAATTTTTTTCGCCTCAGGCGATATATTCTCAACAAATTCCTTGCTTTTATCAATCAAATTGCCCCTGTATTCGTCCTCAGACAGCGCATTTAAAAGCAGATTTTCCAGCGCGCCCTGCTGATTATGCGGTATAACAACCATCAGCGCGGAAATTTTTATTTTTTGCCCAAATCCATTGGTTAAATAATTATCTGCCCATTCATTATTCGCGATATTCGAAATAACATTTTTAGAAAAATATTTTTCTATGTCCTCAACGCTTCTGTCGTCCCTGTCCGTAACTATGGCTATTTTATGCTCTGTTTCCCCGTCTTCGGAGGCGATAAAGTACCGCTCTATATACTCCGAGTAAAAGTCTGCAAAATTATCCTTGCCGCCGACGGCGCAGATTGCCAGTTCATCATCATTATCTTTTATAAAATGAGTGATTACCTTATTGCTTTTGTCTGAAAAATCAATTCTAAGCTTTTTGTTTTTATTATCACGGTTGTAGCGCCAACCGCCTGTTTTTCCGAGATAATAGCTGAGCAAAACAGCGTCTGTTTTTCCTTCGCATAATATAATCCGCATTATATTCTCACCTCAAAATCAAATTTTTCACGATTTTTCAGTGTTTCACTGCCGCTGAGTGTACGCGACAGCGTTTTTGAATGCTCCTTATCCTGCCTAAATGTAATAACGCTTATCGGGTCATCGGCTGCGTTTTCTCCGGTGTAATTTTGAGTGTATAACAAAGCGTCAATCGCTTCCTTGCTGTGCGTTGTAATAAACAACTGTATATTGTACTGCAGGCAGGCTTTGAGCAAAAACGAAAAAACATCATTGTAATATCTGCTGTGAATTGATGTTTCAATTTCGTCAATCATCAAAATGCCATCCTTTGCCGAAGCAACTCCGTTTGCAAGCGAAATAACCTTTTTTATGCCGTCGCCATACGTTGACAGCGGCATAACGCCGAGCTTTTTGTGCCTTACGGCTTCAACCGGCCTGTTTGTAAAGTCATTTTTTATATATAACAAATCTTCAATATCCGAATCGAACATTTGCAGCAAGAACACGCACAAATCCTTATACGATCCCGAACGGACTATATTTGAAAAGTTATTACCCTGCAAATGCCTTGACGGCGACAAATACGTAATATTCAAAAATTTTTTATTGTTTCTCGGCAAATTGGTAGCCGGCATATACGGCGTTATCTCTATAGGAAAACTTTTAAAATCGGAATTAATTGTACATTTATATACGCCCGAAAACATAATTGTTTCTATTTGTTCGGATTTTGCCGAGCGCGTATACACTCCACTCATATTATACAGCGGACTGTTTTTGTCGATTATAACCGTTTCCGTTTTGCCGCTAAGCTCCAGATCAATATCGCCTTCCGCAGTGCTCGCACCTACCTTAAACCCAAGCTCATCACCCGACAGCATATTCAAAAAGCAGTCAAACCATGTAGATAAAGAAAAAGGAAAAATTACCGCACGCTCACGCATAAACTTCGGATCGGTCAGCAAATCATAAACAGAAAGCGGATTTTTAAGCAGATTTACAGCTTCCAAAATGCTCGTTTTTCCCGAATTGTTATCTCCCGAAATAATATTAATATGGTTAAGGTTTTGTGCTTTTAAGTCCCTTATCCCGCGAAACTCTGCAATATTAAGCGAATTGATAAAAACAGCCATTAAAAATCCTCCTCAACGTCAACAAACGTAACGGACAGCCTTTTCCCCAACCCGTCCGCAATTCTCTTCAAAACAGGAATACTCGGAATATTGTGCCCGTTTTCTATTTTGCTTATATTCGACTGAGAAATTCCGGATTTCTCCGCAAGCTCCTTTTGCGAAATTTGCCTGCTTTTTCTCGTTTGTATAATTTCCTCGCGGATTTCGCCGAATATATCATATTCAATAACCGGCTCTTCGTCGGTGTTTGCTTCTATAAAAGTCGATTTTAATTTTTCATCAAGAATTTTTTGAAAATCTCTCATATCAATTCCTCCTGCCCTTTTCATTATACTATATCATTACCCGAAAGTCAATAAAAATATGTTTAATTCGCAATATTTTTTAAAAATTATTGCAAATTGAACATATAACGCCGTCTCTTAACGCATATCAATATCTATTTGAAACGAGTAAAAATGCACAAACATATTACCTTGCAAAATAAAATACAAAAAAATTCTTGACAAATATCTCTTTAATATGCTATAATATAATAAATGCAATGATGGGGCAAAGTACGTCCGGAAACTGTGTATCAAAGAGAGCGGAAATCAGCGGCTGAGAGCTTCCGCATACGCACCTGACCGAAATTTCACCCCGAAGCAGCAACGGTGAAGCTTTTCTTTGTGTGTAGCCGCTGCCGGAGTAGCAAGCGTTAAATTGCTTTTTGAGAGTTTGCCATACGTGGCAAAAATGCGGGTGGTACCGCGGAGCAGACAGAAGCTTCGTCCCGAGTCGTTTTTTGACGGCTTGAGGGCGTTTTTTTATGCTTTGGCAAAAAACTCCCCTCTTCAAGCGCTGAAGCGGCGGAGATAATCACATTATATAAGAAAGGATTTGAATTCAGGTGAAAGAAAAAATCGAAAAAATCAAAGAGCTTGTCGAGCAAAATCTGAAAAATGCCAACGACCTTGATTTGCTCGAAAATATCCGAATTAAATTTCTCGGAAAAAAGGGCGAATTAACAGCCGTTTTAAAGGGCATGGGCGGGTTGCCGCCGGAGGAGCGCCCGGTAATCGGCGCTATGGCAAACGAGGTTCGTGCATTTCTCGAAAAGGAAATTGACGAGAAAAAATCCGAGCTTTCGGCAAAAATGCGCGAAGCTAAGCTAAAGGCAGAGGTAATTGACGTTACAATGCCGGGCAAAAAGCAGGAAATGGGCAGTCTTCATCCGCTCACCGCTACAATGAACACTGTTAAGGATATATTCCTCGGAATGGGCTTTGAAATTGCGGAAGGCCCTGAGGTTGAAACCGATTACTACAACTTTGAGGCGCTCAATCTTCCGAAAAATCACCCTGCGCGCGACGCTCAGGACACATTTTATATAAACGACAACGTTGTTCTCAGAACGCAGACCTCGCCTATGCAGGTGCGCGTAATGGAAAAGCAGAAGCCGCCTATCCGCGTTCTTGCGCCGGGAAGAGTTTACAGAAGCGACGCCGTTGACGCAACCCACTCCCCCATGTTTCATCAGATAGAGGGACTTGTTGTTGACAAGGGCGTTACAATGGCAGACCTTAAAGGCACGCTTGAAACCTTTATAAAGAAGCTTTACGGAAACGACGCTAAGGTAAGATTTCGCCCGCATCACTTCCCGTTTACAGAGCCGTCGGCAGAGGTTGACGTTTCGTGCTTTGTCTGCGGCGGAAAAGGCTGCCGCGTGTGCAAGGGCGAGGGCTGGATTGAAATTCTCGGCTGCGGAATGGTTCACCCGAAAGTGCTTGCAAACTGCGGAATTGACCCGGAGGTTTATTCCGGATTTGCGTTCGGCGTGGGACTTGAGAGAATTGCAATGCGCAAATACGATATTGACGATATGCGTCTTTTCTTTGAAAACGACGTGAGATTTTTAAAACAGTTTTAAGAGAAAGGATTGAAATATTATGAAATTACCGCTTAGCTGGCTTGACGACTACACCGATATTTCCGGTGTATCACCGCTTGACTACGCGCACAAAATGACCATGAGCGGCTCAAAGGTTGAGAGCGTTATTGATATGGGCGCGGAGCTTGACAAGGTTGTTACGGGAAAAATTATTGAAATCAAGCCGCATACAAATTCGGATCATCTTGTTATATGTCAGATAGACGTCGGAAGCGAAACGCTGCAAATTGTAACGGGCGCGCCGAACGTTAAAGAGGGACAGATTGTTCCCGTTGCGCTTCACGGCTCAACACTTCCCGGCGGAGTGCATATCAAAAAAGGAAAGCTCAGAGGAGTTGAGTCCTGCGGAATGCTCTGCTCTCATGAGGAGCTCGGCATAACGGCTGAGGAGCTTGGCTATGAGCCCGAATACGGAATACTGATTTTGCCGGAGGACACACAAATCGGCGTTGACATAAAGAAAATTTTCGGTCTTGACGACACGGTAATTGACTTTGAAATAACGTCAAACCGCCCCGACTGCTTCAGCATAATCGGTCTTGCGCGCGAGAGTGCGGCAACGTTTAATAAGCCCTTTAACCTCAAAGCGCCGACTTATTCTTCAAATGATGAGGATATAAACGACTATATAAGCGTTGACGTTCAAAACCCGGAAAAGTGCATGAGATACACTGCCAAAATGGTTAAAAACGTTAAAATAGGTCCGTCACCGGAGTGGATGGTACACCGCCTTAAAGCGTGCGGAATACGCTCAATAAACAACATTGTCGACATAACAAACTATGTTCTTCTCGAATACGGCCAGCCGATGCACGCTTTCGATTTAAGAGATATTGAAGCCAAAAAGATTATTGTGCGCTCCGCAGCAGACGGAGAGGTTATAAAAACTCTTGACGAAAACGACAGAAAGCTTACAGCAGACGACCTTGTTATTTCAGACGGCGAAAGAGCGGTTGCGATAGCCGGAGTTATGGGCGGCTTCAACTCTGAGGTTAAGCCGGACACAACAGCCGTAATATTTGAGTCGGCAACCTTTGACGGTGCGAGCGTAAGACTCACCGCGCAGAGAGTAGGACTCAGAACGGAGGCTTCATCGAGATACGAAAAGGGTCTTGACGTTTATAACACAATGCCGGCAGCAGAGCGCGCGTGTCAGCTCGTTGAGGAGCTTGGCTGCGGCGAGGTTGTAGGCGGAGTAATAGACGTGTTCCCGAAAGAAAAAGAGAAAACAAAGCTTCTGCTTAGACCTGACAAAATCAACGCATTTCTTGGAACGGACGTACCGACGGAGAAAATGTTTGAAATTCTGCGCACTCTCGAATTTGATGTTGACGAAGAAACAATGATGATAACGGCTCCGAGCTTCCGTCCCGACATCGAGGGCGAAGCAGACGTTGCGGAAGAAATCGCGCGCTTCTGGGGCTATGACATTATCCCGACAACAGCTCTTAAGGGCGAAACAACGGTAGGAATGAAAAACGAGCGCCAGCTTGCCTGCGACTGCATAAGCGACACGCTCACATCGCAGGGCTATTATGAGATTTGCACATACGCATGGTCTTCCCCGTCAGTGTTTGACAAATTGTCAATCGCTCCGGACAGTACTTTAAGAAACACGGTTGTTATAACAAATCCGCTTGGCGAGGACAGCTCCGTTATGCGTACAACAACGGTTGACAGCATGCTCGACTGCCTTGCAAGAAACTACAACTACAGAAACGAAAGCGCAAAGCTTTTTGAAATAGGCAGAGTTTATATTCCGACAGGCGACGTTCTGCCGGACGAAAGAGCTGTTATAACGCTCGGTATGTACGGTGAGAAATATGATTTTTACGATATTAAGGGCGCATGCGAGGCTATTATTTCAAAAATGAACATTAAAAAGCCTGCGTTTGCAGCCTGCCGCGACAACGGAACATATCATCCGGGCAGAACGGCTGATATTTTTGCCGGCGGCGAAAAAATAGGAACAGTCGGTCAAATTCACCCGACAGTTGCCGAAAGGTACGGCCTTGATAAGCCGATTTACGTTGCCGAAATTTCGCTTGAGGGCGTTATAGCGCACTCAAATGCGGAAGTGAAATACAAGCAGCTTCCGAAGTTCCCTGCCGCAACGCGCGATATTGCAATGCTCGTTGACGCTGATGTTCCCGTTGCGGAGCTTGAAAAAATAATTGTTAAAAACGGCGGCGGACTTCTCGAATCGGTAAATCTTTTTGACGTTTACATGGGTAAGCAAATCCCGGACGGCAAAAAGAGCGTTGCGTACTCGGTTGTGTTCAGAGCAGCCGACAGAAGCCTTACGGCTGATGAGGTAAACGCAGTTTTTGACAAAATTCTCTCCGGTCTTGAAAAGAATACAGGGGCACAGCTTAGATAACAGCCCGCAGGGATGTTATCTAAGCTCCGGGATATTAAAATTCCCTAAGCGAAAAATCTATCCACCCGAAATAGGCAAAGGCAGCTTAAAAGCCAATCGGCTTTTTAAGCCTCTCCCTTTGCGGCAATGTGTAAAACAAAGCGGTCTGAAAGGAGTTACGTTTTATGACAGGAATAATCGGAGCTACGGATTTTGAAATGAAAGAGCTTTTGGAAGAAGAGCTCGAAATAACCGAAAAAAAAGAAATAGGCGGTTACACGTTTTATATCGGCAAACTTGCCGGAAAAGAAGTTGTTGCGGCAAAATGCGGCATAGGCAAGGTTTTTGCCGCGTGCTGTATGCAGACAATGCTGCTTAATTTCGACGTTGACAGAGTTTTAAACTGCGGCGCGGCAGGCGGACTTCTTCCCCAGCTCCGTCGCGGCGACGCGATTATCTGCGAGAAAACCGTTCAGTACGACATGGACACAACGGCGTTCGGCGACCCTCTCGGAATGATTTCCGGACTTAATATAGTCAAGCTTCCGCTTGAGGTGAACGATTATCTTGCGGACGAGCTAAAAAAAAGCGGAATTGCGTGTCACACCGGTGACTGCGCAACGGCGGACTGCTTCTGCACAAAAAGCGAGGTTAAGGAAATGCTTAAAACTCATTTCGGCTGCATAACCGTTGACATGGAATGTGCGGCGCTTGCGCAGATAGCTTTCGTTTTCGGCGTAAAGCTCGAATCGGTAAAAATCATTTCCGATTCCGCCGATTCGCAGTCGACGGACGACTATGACGAGTACACCGGAAGCGTCGGAAAACGCGTATGTGAAATTTTAAAAATAAGGCTTGCAAAATGCTGAAAAAGACATAATTTCACATCTGCACTTTGAATTTATTGCGTTTCTTATTAAAAATTGTGATTTTTTCATGAAAAATCGCGTAAAAAACGTGTAATATTTTATTAAAATAATTTAAAAAACATATAGACATTTTCGAAAAATATGGTATAATAAATATGTAGGCTATTTTGCCGCAGAAAAAAATTAGGAGGAACAAGAATGAGTAAAAAGTTCGTATACCTTTTCAGCGAGGGTAATGCAAGCATGAGAGAATTGCTCGGCGGTAAAGGCGCTAACCTTGCCGAAATGACAAATCTCGGTCTGCCGGTACCTCAGGGCTTCACAATTTCAACAGAGGCCTGCACACAGTACTATGAGGACGGAAAGAAAATCAACGACGATATCCAGGCAGAAATCCTTGAGTACATCACAAAGATGGAAGAAATCACAGGCAAGAAGTTCGGAGATAAGGAAAATCCGCTTCTCGTATCCGTTCGTTCGGGCGCAAGAGCTTCAATGCCGGGTATGATGGACACAATCCTTAACCTTGGTCTTAACGAGGACGTTGTTGAGGTTATGTCAAGAAAATCAGGTAATCCGAGATGGGCATGGGATTGCTACAGAAGATTTATTCAGATGTATTCTGACGTTGTTATGGAAGTCGGAAAGAAATACTTTGAAGTTCTTATCGACAAGATGAAGGAAGAAAAAGGCGTAACTCAGGACGTTGAGCTTACAGCTGAAGACCTTAAGGCTCTTGCAGAGCAGTTTAAGGCAGAATACAAGGATAAGGTCGGCGCAGACTTCCCGACAGATCCTAAGGATCAGCTTTTCGGAGCTATCAAGGCAGTATTCCGTTCATGGGACAACCCCAGAGCTAACGTATACCGCCGTGACAATGATATTCCTTATTCATGGGGTACAGCAGTTAACGTACAGATGATGGCTTTCGGTAACATGGGCGATACATCAGGTACAGGCGTTGCCTTCACAAGAGACCCGGCTACAGGTGAAAAGCACCTCATGGGCGAGTTCCTTATGAACGCACAGGGTGAGGACGTTGTTGCCGGCGTTCGTACACCGCAGAAGATTGATCAGCTTAAGGAAGTTATGCCTGAAGTTTACAATCAGTTCGTTGACATCTGCCATACTCTTGAAAATCACTACAGAGATATGCAGGATATGGAGTTCACAATCGAGGATAAGAAGCTTTATATGCTCCAGACAAGAAACGGTAAGAGAACGGCTCAGGCAGCTCTCCAAATCGCTTGTGACCTCGTTGACGAGGGCATGATCTCAGAAGAACAGGCAGTTCTTATGATTGACCCGAGAAACCTCGACACACTTCTCCACCCGCAGTTTGACCCGAAAGCTATCAAGGCTGCAACTCCTGTTGCTAAAGCTCTTGCTGCATCACCGGGCGCAGCTTGCGGTAAAATCGTGTTCACTGCCGAAGACGCTAAAGAGTGGAACGCAAGAGGCGAAAAGGTTGTTCTTGTAAGACTTGAAACTTCACCTGAGGATATTGAGGGTATGAAGGCTTCACAGGGTATTCTTACAGTTCGCGGCGGTATGACATCACACGCTGCCGTTGTTGCTCGCGGTATGGGTACCTGCTGCGTATCGGGCTGCTCCGATATAGCTATGGACGAGGAAAACAAGAAGTTTGTTCTCGCAGGCAAAACATATGTTGAGGGCGATTATATTTCAATCGACGGTTCAACAGGTAACATATATGACGGCATTATCCCGACTGTTGAAGCTTCTATAAGCGGAACATTCGGCAGAATAATGGGCTGGGCTGATAAGTACAGAACTCTTAAGGTTAGAACAAACGCAGATACTCCGGAAGACGCTAAGAGAGCAAGAGAGCTCGGCGCTGAGGGTATAGGTCTTTGCCGTACAGAGCATATGTTCTTCGGCGGAAACAGAATTGACGCGTTCAGAGAAATGATCTGCTCAGACACTGTTGAAGAAAGAGAAGCAGCACTTGCTAAAATTCTTCCTATGCAGCAGAGCGACTTTGAAGCATTGTACGAGGCTCTTGAGGGTAACCCGGTTACAATCCGTTTCCTCGATCCCCCGCTTCATGAGTTCGTTCCCACAGAAGAAGCTGACATTGAAGCACTCGCTAAAACTCAGGGCAAGAGCGTTGAAGCTATTAAGACAATCATCGCTTCACTTCATGAGTTTAACCCGATGATGGGTCACAGAGGTTGCCGTCTTGCAGTAACATATCCTGAAATTGCAAAGATGCAGACAACTGCTGTTATCCGCGCTGCTATAAACGTTAAGAAGAATCATCCGGATTGGACAATCGAGCCGGAAATCATGATTCCGCTTATCGGCGACATCAAGGAGCTTAAGTATGTTAAGAAGACTGTTGTTGAAACAGCTGACGCTGAAATCAAAGCAGCAGGCGCTGACCTTAAGTATGAGGTTGGTACAATGATCGAGGTTCCGAGAGCTGCTCTTCTCGCTGACGAAATTGCTTCTGAGGCTGAGTTCTTCTGCTTCGGTACAAACGACCTTACACAGCTCACATATGGCTTCTCAAGAGACGACGCAGGTAAGTTCCTTGACGCTTACTATGACGCTAAGATTTTTGAAAACGATCCGTTTGCAAAGCTCGACCAGTCAGGTGTTGGTAAGCTTATGGAAATGGCTATTAAGAATGGTAAGGCAGTAAGACCGTCGCTTCACGTTGGTATCTGCGGCGAGCATGGCGGAGATCCTACTTCTGTTGAATTCTGCAACAACATAGGTCTTGACTATGTTTCCTGCTCACCGTTCCGTGTGCCGATCGCAAGACTCGCAGCTGCACAGGCTAAAATTAAGCAGAGCAAATAATTTGGTTTTTTAAAACAAATTGTTTTGTGATAAAAAAGCAAGCATATCGCTTAACGCGGTATGCTTGTTTTAAATTTATAATTTTTATTTATATAAGGCAAACCATATGCCACCCGTTCCGTCATAATTGAGCTTGTACGCCATTTTCGGTCTTTCATCTCCTTTTTTGACTAAAACGGTTATCCATCCTTCAGAGTTTCCTCCGGCATATATACTTTTATGCAAATAAGGTTCCAGTGTATATGGACTGTGTGGGCACTCTTCATTATTAGATGTATATGTTGAAAAATCATATTCATTTGGAGTAACGGAAAAATCACTATTTGTTTCAAGAAATGAAACCCCTATTTTTGCATTTAAATATTCATACCCACTTTCAGGTTCACCATAATATTTATCTTGTTCCAGCAAATCTTTATATGCCTGTTCTCCTCTTACTACTTCAATTACTTTTACTGATAATGAATATCCTTTTTCCGGGCTGTATTCCGAATTATATGTATATCTTTGAAATGTATTAAGAAGAACGGGATTTTGTCTTGAGTACTGAACTGTTTTAGGCTCACTGCTTTTAGCTGTTCCAATGTCAACCTGTCTTAATTCTTCATTCCAGTTGACAGCAACTCCGAGAGCGTTTCCAATCGCTCTTAAAGGAAGATATGTGCTGCCGTCAATAACAACAGCCTTGCTCGACGTAAATTCCTCACCGTTTACAAAAACCTTAAAGCTTGCGTCCTCTGCTATTTAAGCAGCTGCAAATGCAATCGTGCTTGCAAGTGCAAATCCCGCAATTGTACCTAAAATAAATTTTTTCATTTTCTCTCCTCTTTCTTATTGTATATTATACCATATCTGTTTTCATAATACAATGTTATTAAAAATAAATTGTTAAAAATATATATAAAATCAATGCTCAATTTTTATATATGTAACAACCTCAACATTAAAACAATCTTGTTCGCTCCGTAGGGGCGGGGCTCTGCACCACACGTTTTAACACTCGTAAATTTATTGCTCTTTGCCATATTCTTTGTTGCTCCGCCCATTTTAACACTTTCAGTTTTTTATTTATTTGCTACAGGTTCGGAGTGCAAAAGCCTCCATCCTTGAGGGAGGGGGACCGCTTTAGCGGTGAAAGGAGTAAAAATCCAGCATTGTAATTATATTGAAATTAGCTAAATATGTTTTTTGGTTAAATTTTATTAACTCTTTGACTATTTGTTATTTCTCGTCATTTACAGGTGTTCTTTTGTAAGTAAAAGAACCAAAACTTTCGGGAGTCCGGTACCTCCCGGACCCTGAACCGCTTGGGGCAAGCCCCAAGACCCCATGCAAGCAAAGATTTTTAGATTTGCATTATTTATCTTTTGCCAACGCGGCAAGGGAAATTTAAATTCTGATTGTAATACGCTTATAATTTACCGCAGCGATGCATACGCCGCTGCTACATTTTGAGCTATATTTACAGATTTTGACGAAATTCTAAAAAATTGCAGGTAAAAAATCGGGCGAAACAGCGCCCTACCCCTACAAAGCAAACAAAGAATGTGGCAAAGACTGTAAACACTTGCAATTTTTAAATTGGCAGAGCAGAGCCCATCCCCTACAGAGCTATATTACAATACTCAAAATACAAATCGAATAACTTTTAAATAAAACCAACAAACAATCCCTTCCTCTATTCCCTGTTTTGCTTATTTTGCACCGCTTATACGTCGCTATGAACAAATACCCGACTCATTTTTATTAAAAAAACAATAATTATTGCACAACAAAAAATTTTTTCGCATTTTCTATATCTTTATTCTTCAATTTGTGATAAAATAAATAATGAAAGGTAGTGATAAATCATGCAAAATCAAACCGCTGCTGATAAGGAGCTGCGAAATTTTGAAATATATCTTTACGAGGATGAAAAAAGCGAAAACACAATAAAAAAATATTTACGCGATGTGCGTCGCTTTACAGCGCATTTTGGCAAAACAACGCTATCAAAGACGGACGTACTTGAATATAAAAGACTACTTTGCAAAAGCTACTCACCCGAAAGCGTAAACTCAATGCTTTCGTCGCTGAACGCTTTTTTTAATTTTATAAACCGATATGACCTAAAGGTAAAAGCTCTTAAAATTCAGCGCCGAATATTTGCGGACAGGCAAAAGGAGCTTGCAAAATACGAATATGAAAGGCTGCTCACAGCGGCAAAGCAGCAGAAAAACGATCGGCTTTATTTCCTTATGCAAACAATCGCAAGCACCGGTCTGCGCGTTTCGGAAATAAAATATATAACGGTTGAGGCCGTCAAATCGGGCATTGCCACGATAAATAACAAAGGAAAAATACGTCAGGTATTTTTGCCGAGAAAGCTCTGTAAAATGCTCAAAGGCTACATAAAAGCAAAAAGCATAAAAAGCGGCTTCGTGTTCGCTTCAAAAACGGGACGTCCGCTCGACAGGTTCAGCATATGGAAAATGATGAAATCGCTTTGCGACAGCGCAAACGTTGATAAGAAAAAGGTTTTTCCGCATAATTTTCGTCATCTGTTTGCACGGACATACTATTCAATGCAAAAGGACATCGTTCGCCTTGCCGATATTCTCGGCCATTCAAGCATAAACACCACACGCATTTATACCATTGAAAGCGGAGATATACATATCCGACAAATCCAAAAGCTTGGATTGCTTCGCTGTTAAAAACAAAAAACCACATAATCAGTATTATGTGGCA
>CAKSSN010000036.1 GCA_934489015.1 uncultured Clostridia bacterium | reverse complement strand
TACTGGGAACAGACAAAATAGCCTGATCCCCTAAAAAATTGTGCTTTTTTGTGTCTACTTACTTGACTATGGTTCAAAGTTTATTCATTATATTTTTTGCTTTATAATAAATGTTAGAGTCAAAAACGGATTTTCTTTTCCGATAAAAATGACATCGCCGCAAAATGCTTAACACTCTAAAAAGGATGTGGCAAGGCAGATAAGTCTTTGACTGATCCACATTACCACACCCTCTGCGGCTGCATTTTCATATATACATATATTCAAAATACACAAATTATTGTCGCTCATTTTTGCATACGGGAAAACTTATACCACAGCAATTACAAAGAGCCTTTATTTATCAACCTTAGGCAATTTTTTGAAGCTTTCCTCAAGCTCTGCGTCCGTCGGAATATAATCATCCATTTTGCCGTCATGGAATTTTTGATATGCAACCATATCAAAATATCCCGTTCCGGTAAGACCGAAAAGAATAGTCTTTTCTTCGCCTGTTTCCTTGCACTTAAGCGCCTCGTCAATAGCCTTTCTTATTGCGTGGCTGCTCTCCGGCGCAGGCAAAATGCCCTCAACCCGTGCAAACTGCTCAGCAGCTTCAAAAACAGCTGTCTGAGGTACGGAAACAGCCTCCATAAGTCCGTCATGATAAAGCTGCGAAAGCGTTGAGCTCATGCCGTGATACCTCAGGCCGCCTGCATGATTTGGCGCCGGGATAAAATCACTGCCGAGCGTATACATCTTAGCAAGCGGGCAAACCATACCGGTATCGCAAAAGTCATACGCAAATTTTCCGCGCGTAAAGCTCGGACACGAGGACGGCTCAACCGCAATAATACGATAATCCGCCTCACCGCGCAGCTTTTCACCCATAAACGGCGCTATAAGTCCGCCAAGATTTGATCCGCCGCCGGCGCAGCCTATAATTATATCAGGCTTAATTCCGTATTTATCCAAAGCCGCCTTTGCTTCAAGACCTATAACAGACTGATGCAAAAGGACCTGATTTAAAACGCTGCCGAGAACATAACGATAGCCCTCGCTCGTCGTAGCCTTTTCAACAGCCTCCGATATTGCACAGCCCAAGCTTCCTGTTGTTCCCGGATGCTTTTCGAGTATTTTTCTGCCTACCTCTGTTTCCATAGACGGTGACGGAGTAACCGACGCGCCGTATGTTCTCATAACCTCACGTCTGAAAGGCTTTTGCTCGTAAGAAACCTTTACCATGTACACCTTGCAGTCGAGGTCAAAATATGAGCAAGCCATTGACAACGCCGTGCCCCACTGACCTGCGCCGGTTTCTGTTGTAACACCCTTTAAGCCCTGCTTCTTTGCGTAATACGCCTGAGCGATTGCCGAGTTTAATTTATGGCTTCCGCTTGTGTTATTGCCCTCAAATTTGTAGTAAATCTTAGCCGGCGTACCGAGCTTCTTTTCGAGGCAATATGCACGCACAAGCGGCGACGGACGGTACATTTTATAAAAATCAATTATTTCTTCGGGTATCGGGAAATACGCCGTTTTATCGTCAAGCTCCTGCTGTATAAGCTCATCGCAGAATACGGGCGCAAGCTCCTCTGCTTTCATAGGCTCAAGCGTTCCGGGATTTAAAAGCGGCGCAGGCTTATTTTTCATATCTGCGCGAAGATTATACCAACTCTTCGGCATCTCGTTTTCTTCAAGGTAGATTTTGTACGGAATTTTTTTGTCAGACATATCATTTGTCCCCTTTCATAAAAAAAATTTTTTATGCTTGTGGGACAAAAACAAAAAATCCCGTCCCACAACAAATAAGTGTTGCTGGGACAGGAATAAAAATCTCCTGCGGTGCCACCCGGCTTGACGCATAATATAAAAAGCGTCCTCTCTGCGCATACCATCATATGCCGGCTTTTGATTACGAAGTGCCATACTCCGTCGCACATACTCCAAAGAATATCCTTGTTTCTGATTGCCCTCAGAAGTCCATTCGGCAATGTCTTACTCTGCCGCAATCACACCATCTGCGGCTCTCTCGTAAAGCAGTTTCAAAGCTTACTTACTCTTCATCACTGGTTTAAAAAAAGATTACCACACTTTTTTTATTTTGTCAACACTTTTTTTGATATTTGGTTATATTTTATATCTTCAGTTTTTTATATCGCCCTTACTATATGCAAATTAACCTTAAAAAAACAGCTACAAAAAAAACATTGCTTGCAAAAAAATATAGAATTAAATTCTTAATGTGGTACAATATAATTCTGAAAGGACGTGATTTTAAATGAAATCAAAAGAAATTACAAGCAAGGATATAAAAAGTTTTGAAGCTTTTCTTTATGATTGTGAAAAGAGCGAAAACACAATAAAAAAATATCTACGTGACGTTCGCTTTTTTATAAAATATACAGGCAGCAAATGTCTTTCAAAGGCGGACGTGCTTGAATACAAAAAGGCAATTTGCGAGGAATATTTGCCGCAAAGCGTAAATTCAATGCTCTCATCGCTAAACGCTTTTTTTGAGTTTTTAAACAGATATGACTTAAAGGTAAAAACGCTAAAAATTCAGCGTCAGATTTTTGCGGATAAAGCAAAAGAGCTTGCAAAATGCGAATATGAAAAGCTTTTGACGGCTGCGCGGTCAAAGAAAAACGAGCGGCTTTATTTGCTTATGCAAACGCTTGCAAGCACCGGTCTGCGCGTTTCGGAAATAAAATATGTAACGGCAGAAGCTGTCAGAAGCGGCATTGCCACAATAAAATGCAAGGGAAAAATAAGACAAGTTTTTCTGCCGAAAAATCTTTGCAAAATGCTGAAAGCGTATATTAAGGCTCAAAATATAAAAAACGGCCCCGTATTTGTTACAAGTACCGGAAAGCCTCTCGACAGGTCAAATATATGGAAAATGATGAAATCGCTTTGCAGCAGCGCAGGCGTTTCAAAGGAAAAGGTATTTCCCCATAATTTCCGCCACCTTTTTGCAAGAACATATTATTCCATTCAAAAGGATATAGTACGCCTTGCGGATATTCTCGGTCATTCAAGCATTAACACTACACGCATATACACAACCGAAAGCGGAGATGTGCATATAAAACAAATCCAAAGGCTTGGACTGCTCCGTTGCTGAAAAAACAAATACCACATAATCAGCATTATGTGGTTAATAAGAATTATTTACATATTTTCTACAGTTCTATGATAGCACAAAAAATCGGTTTTGTCAATATTTTTATAACTTTATGTAAATATTCGTCATTTTGCAAAAAAATAAACGCCAAAATCAAGACCAATCTAATGACACTTTTTCAATTGGTCTTTTTCATGCGCTATTTTTTAAATATTTTTTTAATTCGGCTTTTATTTTTAAAGAATTTTGCGCAGGTTTAAAACAAACTCTTATATTTCTAACCACATAATGCTGATTATGTTGTAAAAGGTTTGCTCTGAAATCAGCGCATAAAACAAACCGTTTGGCAGATAAAATGCGACCATATGTTTATATAATTGCTTCTACCGCGCTTGACTGTGCCGTGCACAGCGACCGGCAAAAGTGCGCAAAGTCAGCTTGACCTTATTTGTAATATAATAAAAACCTTGATAATTAAACGGCTCTGCCGTATAATTATATATTCTATAAATTATATTCTTTGGCTTTTCAGTAAAGGGGGATAGAAATTTTCAGGCCAAACATAAATAAAAATTTTAAGGAAGAAGGACAAATCAGATGAAAATCAAAAAGTTATTTACTGCTTTTATAGTATGTATGGTTTCTTTAGGTACTGCTGCAGCCGTATCCGCACAAACTGAAAAGGTTGAATATACGGACAAATCAAATCAAACAGTAACTTACTTAAAGGACACAGACGAAAGCGGAAACGTATCACTTTACTTTGAAAATGAAGATTTAACAGACAACTATGCACAAGCATCTTACAAAATGGACGAAAATACCGTTTTATTTAAAGGAAAAACACTTCGTTCAGTAAACAATCTTATGAGGGCATATTGGGAAGTAAATAAAAAAACAACCGGCTGTGATTATAATTCGGATATGCTCCCTGCTGACAATACAGGAGATTTATCATGGAAAATTTACGGAACGGTTGAACAAGGCGAATATTATCATAATGGCGCTCTTACTCTTCCGTCACTTTCCGGCGGATATATTTATTCAAGCAAAGGCTATTCATGGAATAATATTTCCGTAACGGCAGACAGCGAAAAAGCCGTAATAGTTTCAAACGATAATTTCGGCGATGCTTACTCATACATATCAAGCGGACTGACATCAACCACCTTCACAGGTATAACTCTTGATGGCGGACTTTATATCATGCCAACAGGCAAAACAACATTTGATAACTGCATATTTACAGGTCAGCTGCGCGTTCCGCATGGTGACGGAAATCTTATAGTAAACTCTTGTCACTTTACAGGCGAAAAAGGTGTTAAGGACTCAGATGGATATGTTATGCACGTTCAGTCAGGCGGCAGCTTTGAATTTACAGGAAATACGATTGACAGTGGCGTATATAAAAGAGGACTTAACGTTGATAATACGGCTCTGACGTCCACAATTTCGGGAAATACAATAGGCTCTGTTTCAGATGCCGGACGTTCTGCAATTCAAATATCAAGCGCGGCTCAGCTTTCAATTGAAAACAACACTTTTAATCTTTCTGATACAAACAACGCTTTTACGCTTCACTCAAAATTGCTGACCTGCATGCCAAAAGCTGAAATAACAATAAAGGGAAACACTATAAAAGGAAACGGTTACCTACTCTATGATGACGCTCTTGCAGATGGAAAGGAATTTACAGCCGATAACATTACAATCATCATAGATAGCTCAAACAAAATTGCCGATACAGTAAACACAAAAGCCGGCATAAAGGGCGGCACTGTTTACAATTTAAAAGAAGATGGCTACATTTACAATGCGATCAACGCCCCTGCTGTTAAATGGGAAACAATGACCGATTCGGGACTTTACATGGCAGACACCGAAAAATTCGGCGTTATGAGATTTTCATTTAATGCAGCAGTAACAGACGAAATAAAATCTGTCGGAATTAAATTTATTAATGCAGGCAATATAAATGCAAGCCTTAATGCAGATGAAGCTCAGCTTAAAACCGATGGAAATATAGCTTCCTTCTACGGAGATCTTACAAAAATCAATTCGGGCAGCACGGACAAATACTATGCGGCAGCTTATATAATCACAAACGGCGAGCCGTTTTGGTCTGATATTGTTGAATGTACTTTAGACACAAACAAGACATTTACAAATTACGGAGGTGCACAGTAATGAGAAAAGAATACACAAAGCCCGATTTTAAGGCTATAAAATTCAGCGTTGATGATATTTTGACAACAAGCATTGTTGTTAAGGAAGCTCCGCAAACGTTTGACGGAGCGCAGAGCTTAGGAAGCATAGAAGCTGACAAGGTTCTTACGGAATAATTTAATGTAGCACGGGAATGCCGAACAAATTTGCGGCGTTCCCATTTTATTTTTTTTAAAAAAATTTTATTATTATGTTGATTTTTTGCTTTATTTGTGTTAAAATATATAATAGAGCAATAAACGCATTGATACTACACATCCTTTTGTTGTGCATTTAACAGGCTCACGCACGAATGTACAATTTGCTTTATTGCTTTTTTGTGAGCAGAAAGGTTAAGGGTATTTTATGAAAAAAAGATTATCGGCAAAGGAGATACTATACATTTCGAGTATGCTTTTCGGAATGTTTTTCGGGGCGGGAAACCTTATATTTCCGGTACATATGGGACAGCAGGCAGGCTACAACGTATGGCACGCACTGGCAGGCTTTCTGATTACAGGAGTCGGGCTGCCGCTTTTGGGCGTTGCAGCTCTGGGTATAAGCAAATCGGACGGAATTTCCGAGCTTTGCAACAAAGTCGGGAAAAAATACAGCCTGTTTTTCACCTGCGCGCTATATCTTACAATCGGTCCTTTTTTCGCAATTCCGCGATGTTCAACGGTTTCCTTTACCGTAGGAATTATATCTGTCATAAACAGCAGCAGCGCTCTTCCGCTTTTAATATTTTCTTTCCTGTTTTTTGCGGCGGTTTTGTTTTTCTCGCTGAAGCCGTCTAAAATTATGACATGGATAGGCAAAATATTAAATCCGATATTTTTGGTATGTCTGGGAATTTTGGTTATCGCCGCGCTTGTTTCGCCGCTCGGCTCGATAAAGGATATTGCTCCCGACGAAGCCTACTCGCAGGGCGCGTTTTTCATGGGCTTTTTGGAGGGCTATAACACTATGGACGCGCTTGCCGGACTTGCTTTCGGAATTGTTGTTGTAAACGTTATTAAGGGTCTCGGAATAAACGAGCCTGACGACATTGCCGGGAACACCGTTATTGCCGGAATATTCAGCTGCATTATAATGGGGATTATTTATATTCTGGTAACAATTGCAGGCGTTTTAAGCAGAGGCGCGTACCCTATCGCAGATAACGGCGGCGAGGCTCTCAACGTTATTGCAAGTCATTATTTCGGGAAAGCCGGAGCAATTGTGCTTGCGCTTACGGTAACATTTGCGTGCCTTAAAACAGCAATAGGTCTTATAACAAGCTGCTCGGAGGCTTTTGAAGCAATGTTTAAAAAAGGTCCGTCATACAAGGCATGGGCAATAATTTTCTGCGTTGTTTCTTTCCTTATCGCAAATCTGGGGCTTGATCTTATTATAGACTTCTCGCTTCCGGTTTTGATGTTTTTATATCCGCTCGCAATAACCATCATTCTTTTGGCTCTGTTCGGGAAATTTTATAATAACAGCAAATCGGTTTACTGCTTTGTTACGGCGTTTACGCTGATAGCGTCAGTATTTGACTTGTTTAAGGCTCTTCCCGACGCTGCAAAGCAGCTCTTGCATTTAAACGGCGCGGTAGAGTTTGCGGAAAAGTTTCTGCCTATGTTTAATCTCGGTCTGGGCTGGATATGCCCTGCTGCCGTAGGACTTATAATAGGCCTGATTTTCAAAAAAATTAAAGATTGAAGCTTTTAAAAAGCTTATTATATTAAAATTATCATAAAGATCGAATTTACAGACCACAGTCCAAAAAACTTTAAAAAAACCGCACCGACAAACTGGTGCGGTTTTCATTAAAAGAATGTCCGTTTTTACTGCGGAAAAGGCAGCAAGGCTCGCGCCTTGCAAAGACGACAGCAGAAAATATAAAAGGTCCTTTTCTTTAAATCAATCCTTTGAAAAAATAATAAAACCCTCTCCGCTTTTAGATTTATAGCCGGCCTTATCGGACACAACAACATTTGATATTCCTCGCGACTGCCCGAAATAAAGCGTTTCATTATCAAGAGGATAGTCAAGCCCGTAGGTTGTAATTAAGCTTATTTCATATGTCATAGGAACAAGCGAAACAAGGCTTCCTTTTTTCCCATTTATCTCAAAAAAATCCTTGTAGTAATATACCGTATTGTGAGCGTCGGCAATATACGCCGTTATTCCGCGCTCGTAAAACTGCTTCAGCATCGTTAAATTTGCAAGCGAATGGTCAAGTCTGCTCCCGGTAAAGCCCAAAAGAGCAACCTCATCAGGCTTCATTTCAATTGCCTTTTTAACGGCAATTTCGCTGTCCGAAAAATCCTTTCTCGACGGAAACGAAATTTTATCCTTAACGGGCGAAATATCTGCATTTACAGAGTCAAAATCACCTATCAGCATATCGGTGTGTATCGAATATTTCAAAGCATAATCATATCCATGATCGGCGCAGATTACGAAATCATCTTCTTTTATATCAATGCACGGCTCATAAGCTCCGCCGGCAATTATAACAACTCTCAAAATCTGCACTTCCCCATAAGTTTTTTTACATTTTCGGTTATGTTCCCCTTAAATACAGCCGTTCCGGCAACAAGAACATCAGCGCCGCAGTCATATACATTTTTGATGTTGTCGCCATTCACGCCGCCGTCAACCTCAATATGAATATCCTTTCCGCATTCTTTTCTCAAAAATCTGATCTTGTCGTTTACGTCCTCAATATATTTCTGACCGCCGTAGCCGGGAAAAACACTCATCACAAGCACCATATCGATTTTATCGACATAAGGCATTACTCTTTCGGCCGGTGTATCGGGATTAAGCGCTATTGCGACCTTTTTACCGAATGACCGGATAAGCTTTATGCAGCCGTCAACATCGCTTACGCTTTCAATATGCATTGTAATTCCGTCAGCGCCGGCCTCTGCAAAAGGCTCAACATATTTTTCAGTATTTTCAATCATAAGATGAACATCAAAAAACTGATTTGATACAGGTCTTATGCTCTTGATAACGCCCGGTCCGTAGCTCAAATTCGGCACAAAATGACCGTCCATAATATCAAGATGAAGCCAGCTAGCTCCCGCCTTTTCCGTTTCCTTAATCTGACTGCCCATTATCGACGCATCAGCCGATAAAATTGATGGTGCTAAAATCATTTTTTAAAATCCCTTTCCTATGTTTATTTCTTTATTATTTTCTCTATCTCCGCTTTGCTCATGCCATACGCTTCAACGGTAAACAAAACATCATTTATGCCGAATACCGCGCTTGTATATCCGTCTTCCTCTTTCCATACAATACTGTTATCAGGCTTACCTTTAGATGTATAGACATAAATATATTTGTTTTCGCTGTCATTTGCATAGCAGAAATATCCGTTTTCGGAATTTTGACTTTCGGGCGTAATATCCTTAAAGCCATTCGGGACATCAATAACCGCATTTATATCAATTCTGAGATTTTTTAAATATTCCTCCGTTGATATAAAGCTGCTTGCTGCCATATCCGCAGCATATACTCCCGGTGCGGCTGCCATTTTGCTTGAGGCTCCTCCGCCGCCGGAGCTTGCTCCCGCTTTCGGCTGATCTGTTTCATCCGCCTGTATATCGGCAGCCTCATTTGAGAAAGTCTGCACGCTTTTATCTGTCGCAGCAGTTTCAAAAGCCGAGCTTGCTTTTCTTTCCTCAACAATCTCACTGCTGCCGCAGTCGGCATTTTCGGCCTGTGGTACTTTAACAGCTTCGGTTTCTCCCTCAGACTGTACCGCAGCATCACTTTTTTCTGCTTTTTGCGTCTGCTTTTCTTCCGCTTTCACGCTCTTTTTGTTTTCAGCAGGCTTACCTGCCGCTTTTTTCGTTTCGGCTGCTTTTTCCGTTATCTTTTCGGATTTTGCAGAGTCACTTCCCGAAACAGAATTATTTCCCGGATTTAAATTCTCCTGCTGCTCAATATTTTCTCCGCCCGAAATTTCTTCCGTTTCTTTTTCTGCTATCGGAGCTTTTTCCTGTTTTGTGCTATCAGACTTTTTCTGCTTATCAACCATTTCCGAAATACTGCTGTCCGGCTCGGTTTTCTTCATCAGCACCGGCAGCGACGCCGAAACGCCTATCACAAGAACAATTGCGGCAGCCACCGAATAAAGCGCAGCCGGATTAAACCTGCGCCGCTTTGAAGCATACGCCCTTTCAATCGTTTTTTCAATGAGAGTCTCGTCGATTTTTATTTCATCATTTGCTTCTCTGTATAATTTTTCATCAAACAAGACTGTAACCTCCCTTCAGCTTATCGGCAAGCATATTTCTTGCCCTGTGAAGCTGGGATTTGACTGTTGATTCCTTACTGCCGAGAATTTTTGCAATATCGGCTACAGACATATCCTCATAGTAAAAAAGATGAATTACCGCACGATATTTCGCCGGCAGGCTTAAAACCTCATAATAAACCTCACTCTTTTCGGGAGTTTCAAAAGAAATATCCTCCGAAATCCCCTCCGTCTTTTTAAACCATGAATTAGTAAACGTGTTTTTGCTGCAATTTACCGTAACGCGCAAAAGCCACGCCTTAATATGTTCCTCGCTTTGAAAATCAACCTGCTTCTGTATGTATCTCAAAAACACCTCCTGAACCACATCGTCCGCATAATCACGGTTTTTTGTCTGGTTCAGAGCAAGCTTATATACCATAGGGAAATATTTTCTTGTAATTTTCTCTTTAAACTCACGTGAATTGAAATCACACACAGCCAATCCTCCCTTCACTATTAATACAATTTAAGCGTCCAAAAGGTTGCATAATATTAAAATGTTTTATTTTCTTTAAGCAATTTATACAGCTCGCAATAGCTGTCATATCGTATTTTTGATATTTTTCCGTCTTCAAGAGCGTCTTTTACGGCACAATCGGTCTGCTCTCGCGTATGCGCGCAGTCGCGATAGCGGCACATACCCGAATACTTTTCAATTTCGGGATAAAACTTATAAAGCTCCTGCGGCTCTATTTTTCCTATTTCAAATGAGGTAAAGCCCGGAGTATCGAAAACAAAGCCGTTTTCTATCGGAATAAGCTCAACATGGCGCGTTGTATTTTTTCCGCGCAGAATTTTTTCACTCAGCTCCCCCGTTTCCATTCCGGCACCTGTCAGCGCGTTTAAAAGGCTCGATTTACCGACTCCCGACGCACCTGCAAAGGCTGTTATCCTACCCCTTGTAAGCTCATGCAGAGCACTTAAATTTTCTCTTTTTTCGGCGCTTACGCATATAACCGTATAGCCTGCCGCACTGTAAGCCTCTTCAATATCATCTCTTGAGGCAAGCTCTGATTTGTTTATGCATATAACCGCTTCTATACCGTTTTGCATAGCCTGAATAAGCATTTTGTCAATCAAAACGGTATTCGGCTCTGGCGCCGACGCGGCAATCACTATCACAAGTCTGTCAACATTTGCAACAGGCGGACGGATAAGAAAGTTTTTTCTCGACAAAATGCGCACAATGCTTCCTTTTCCGTTTTTTTCTTCAAACTCCACGTTATCGCCGGCAAGCGGAGTTATTTTCTCTTTTCTGAAAATACCTCTCGCCTTACATTCGTAAACATTGCCGCCCGACAAAACATAGTAAAATCCGCCTATTCCCTTGATTATTACACCTTCATGCATAAAACTGCCGTCCTGTTCGTTTATTCTAAATCAATAGTTTGCTCATCTTTGATTTTTCCGTTGACAAAGGTAACAATCTTCTTCCTGCCTCTGCCCATTATGTCAATTGAAACTATATCTCCGTAATTTCTTACCTTTTCATATTCCGTATCGCCGTCAATTGTTATTTTAACATTCGCGCTTCCGTCGCCGTCGGGCATCTGGAAGGTATAGGTTTTTGTAACAAGCTCATCTGTATTTGCATCATCCGTGTTATCGTCCTCAGGCTCATCTGCGCTGCTTGAAGGCGCAATTGTAGGTGCAACAAACGTTGCTTCGGCAGCCGTTCCCGTGCTGATAAACAGCGATACGGCAGATCCCTCAAGTACTGTTTTTCCGCCGAGCGGGCTTTGAGAAATTATCTCTCCCTCCGGCGCGTCCGAATCCTTTCTGTTTATGCTGCCGAGTTTAAGATTATACTGTCTGAGCTCATTTTCGGCCTCAAGCTGAGATTTACCCTTAAGGTCAGGCACAACAACGCTCTTTACGGCAACCGGAGTTTGAGTCTGCCCCGCCTTGCCTGTGCTTATATGAATATTTACAACATCATTTTTATTAAGCTTTGTTCCTGCCTCCGGCGACTGACGTATTATTTTTCCTGCCGCAACGGTGTCGCTCGGCTCCTCAATAGGATTATACTGAAGACCCTCATCCATTATCTTCTGCATACCCTCATGCGCGTCAAGACCCTTAACATACGGAACACTCAAATCTCCGCCCGACGAGCCTATGCTCACAACAACATAAACCTGCTCATCCGGAGCTATAAAAGATTTTGCATCCGGCGTCTGGGAAATAATTTTACCCTCTTCAATTTCATCCGAAAGCGAATATTCAAGCTCGTCCGATATTGTAACGCCCTTATCAGCGGCAAGCTTTACAGCGTCATCAAGCGTCATATTAACAAAATTCGGCACCTTTATCTCGCCCGTACCTTTTTTAAGATAAACATATCCTCCGAAAGTAAGAAGCGCAAGAACAATTATTGTGAAAAATGCAAGCAGAGTTGCCGCCTTGTCCGCTTTCTTTTCGGACTCTGTTTTTTTCTTCTTTTTCTTTTTCGGCTTTTTCTCTCTTACGGGCTCCTCGTCCTCATCGTCATAATCCCTGTCGGTTATAACAAATTTCTTTGTGTTGCCCAAATCGTCCTCATCGTCATCATAATCGCGTATTTCAACAGGCTCGCTCGCAAGAACGGCGCGCAGATCGTTTACAAGCTCTGCCGCGCTCTGATACCTTGAAATCTGCTCCTTAGCTATAGCCTTTGAAACTACCTTTGCAAGATCTGCCGGAATTGTCGGATTTATATCAAGCACTGACGGCGGCTGCTTTTCTATATGCATAAGCGCAACCGAAACCGCAGACTCACCGTCAAACGGCACTCTGCCCGTGAGCATTTCAAAAAGAACAATACCGAGCGAATATATATCCGACCTTGCGTCTGTAAAGCCGCCGCGCGCCTGCTCGGGCGAAATATAATGAACAGACCCCATCGCGCTTGAGCCTACGGCAAGAGTTTCCGTTGTTGCGGCATTTGCTATGCCGAAATCGGTAACCTTAAGCTCCTTATCCTCCGTCATTAGTATATTCTGCGGCTTTATATCGCGGTGAACAACGCCCTTAGAGTGCGCCGCCTCAAGAGCCTGACCTATCTGAATTGCATAATCGCACGCCTCCTGCCACGCAAGAGGACCGTTTTCCTGTATGTATTTTTTAAGGGTCTTACCCTTTACATACTCCATAACCATATAGTTTATTCCGTCTTCTTCTCCGACATCAAAAACCGAAACAATGTTGTTGTGGCTCAGCTTTGCGGCAGCCTGCGCCTCACGCGTAAAGTTTTTAACTGCGGAAGGATCATCTCTCATGCTGCTTTTTAAAACCTTTATTGCAACATCCCTGTTTAAGAGATTACATTCGGCTTTATAAACCGTAGCCATTCCTCCGCTTCCGATAAGCTCCGATATATGATAGCGGTTTGCAAGTGTTTTTCCGATTAAGTTATCAGTCATTTTTTAAATACAATCCTTTCTCTTTCCTTAATGAAGGGTGATTTATCTATTTACCAATCAGCGCCACCGTTATGTTATCGGTTCCGCCGCGCTCGTTTGCAAGCTCTGTCAGCCTGTCGGCCGCCTCCTGCAAATCGTCTGTCATATCTGTAATCTGTTTTATTTCATAATTTTCAACGAGGTTTGTAAGTCCGTCGCTGCAAAGAAGAATTATTCCGTCGTCAAAATCCACCGAAAATGTATCAACACAAACGTTTTTATCCGTTCCCATAGCGCGCGTTATATAGTTGCGCTTGGGATGGCGCTTAGCCTGCTGCTCCGTTATATCTCCCCTTGCCACAAGCTGCCAAACATATGAATGGTCTACTGAAATCTGGCGTATTTCGCCGCTCGCTATAATATATGCACGGCTATCGCCTACGTTTGCAACAATCACCTTTTTTCCGTCAATAACGGCGGCAACCGTTGTTGTTCCCATGCCCATAAGCTTTGAATTTTTTTCGGCATAATCATATATTTTCTTATTTGCAAGAACAAATGCATCTCTTATTTTATCGTCATAATCTATCTTTTTCTTTTTGCCGTCAAGCAATACACCCGATATTGTATCAACAGCAATCCTGCTGGCGACCTCGCCTGCATTATGACCGCCCATACCGTCTGCAACTATGGCAAAGCACGGCTCGCTTTCGTTTATGTAAACGCTGTCCTCATTTTGGCGGCGCAGCTTGCCTATATCGGTTTTAAATCCAAATCTCAATTTTTTGCACCTCCCTGCCTGTTTTTTATTCGTCCAAATGACTGCGCCTCAGCTGTCCGCATGACGCGCTTATATCGCTTCCGAGCTCGCGGCGAACTGTTGCGTTTATGCCGCGCCTTTCAAGCTCGCGCTTAAATTCTCTCACAGCGCCGCTTCGCCTGTAGCCGCGCTCCTTTACGTAATTTACCGGTATAAGATTAACATGGCAAAGCATACCCGAAAGAAGCTTTGCAAGCTCCGCCGCCTGATCGGTGCTGTCATTTACTCCGCTTATGAGCGAATACTCAAACGTTACACGGCGGTTTGTTTTTTCTATATAATATCTTACCGCGTCCAAAAGCTCCGCAATTTTATATTTATGGTTTATCGGCATAATCTCATCTCTTACAGCGTCATTTGACGCATGAAGCGAGATGCATAAATTAAGCTGTTTTCCCATATCCGCAAGCTCGTAAATCTTAGGCACAACTCCGCATGTTGAAAGGCTTATATGCCTCCACCCTATATTCAGTCCCTCCGGGTGCGTGACATTATCGAGAAAAATCTTTACATTTTCAAAATTGTCAAACGGCTCGCCTATACCCATCAAAACTATATTTGAAATGCGCTGCCCCATATCCTTAGACGCGAATATAACCTGATTTAATATTTCTCCGGCAGTAAGGTCTCTTACCCTGCCGCCGATTGTTGACGCGCAGAAGCCGCACCCCATACGGCAGCCGACCTGCGTTGATATGCACACGGAAAGCCCATATTCATATTTCATTACAACCGTTTCTATTATGTTTTTATCCTCAAGCTCAAATAAATATTTCACCGTGCCGTCAAGCTTTGAAACAAGCTTCAGCTTTATTTTCGGATGTGAAATATACGCATTTTCACCGAGCTTTTTTTGAAGCGGCTTACCTATATTTTTCATATCGGAAAAATCGGCCGCGCCCTTAGACAGCCATGAAAATATCTGCTTTGCACGAAAAGCGCTCTCTCCGAGCCCTACCACAAAGTCCTTAAGGCCGTCAAAGGTTAAATCCTTTAAATCTATCATTTATTAATTTTTATCCTCTTTTCAGTTATCGGGAATTTACTTTTTCCTCAGCTTGCATATGAAAAATCCGTCAGTTCCGTCCGTGTCGGGATACAGCGTTATATAGCCGTCCGACGCTGTAGGCTTTCTGAATTTTTCGGGGAGCAGCGGCGATATATCAACCGCTTCAACCTCCGGGTGACCTGACAGAAAAGCTTCTACAGCCTTTTCGTTTTCCTCCGGCATTACCGAGCAGGTGCTGTATACAATCTCTCCGCCGGGTGCGGCATAGCTCACAGCATTTTCAAGAATTTTACTTTGAATTTCGCAAAGCTCATTTACATCCGTCATATTCCATTTAATTTCGGGCTTGCGTCTTAATATTCCGCTTCCCGAACACGGTACATCGGCAAGGACCTTATCCGCCCTGCCCTCAAGCTCCTTTTGATATGCGGCGGAATTAAATGTACAGCTTTCAATTATAGATATTCCGAGTCTTGAAGCATTTTCGTCTATAAGCTCGGTTTTATGCGGATATATATCAAATGCGGTTATAAAGCCCTTATCCGTCATAAGCTCCGCCAGATATGTAGTCTTTCCTCCCGGCGCAGCGCACATATCAAAAACCGTATCACCGCTCTTTGGCGCCAAAACAAGACAAGCAAGCTGAGCTGCTGTGTCCTGAACGGTAAAAAGTCCGCTTTTATATTCTATCGAAGAGCCTACGTCTAGCCCCGATACCGCAAGAGCATCCGGGAGCTCCTCCACAATGCGCACCTCAGCTCCGCCGGTTTCTATCAATGCTTTGAGCTCTTCCCTTGTCGTTTTCAATGCATTTGCCCTGATTATAGTTTCCGGCTCCTCAGAAAACGCACGAAGCAGGTTTTCTGCTCTTTCAAAGCCGAACATATTCTCAAATTTTACGCAAAGCTCAATCGGAAACGAATATTTTACGGATAAATATTCCGTTTTATCTTCCGGGTATTTTAAATTATCTTTTCCTCTTGCAGCGCTTCTCAATACTCCGTTTACAAACCCTCTTGAAACGGCAGCGTGCCTTGCGGCAAGCTTAACGCTTTCGTTTACCGCCGCGCTGTCGGGTATACGATCCATAAAATAAATCTGATAAATACCCATACGCAGTATTTCAAGAACGCAGGCGGAAAGCTTTTTTATCTTGGTTTTTGAATAACGGGAAATTATATAATCTATCGTAAGGCGCATTGATATGCAGCCGTAGACAAGGCGCGTTGCAAAGCCCTTATCAACTGACGAAAGCCCGCCAAGCCCGTCTTTAAGCGCAAGATTTGAATATGCACCCTTAAAATCCACCGCTATTAAAATTTGAAGCGCCGCTTCTCTGGCATTTTTCATATAAAACACTCTCCGATTTAAATCCTATGTCAATCTCGTCTTCTGCTGTTTGCAATCAAAAGAAGCCTTAAAAGCTGAAGCGCCGTTGCCGCAACTCCGGCAACATATGTCATAGCCGCCGCTGTAAGCACCTTTCTTGCGCCCTTAAGCTCATCGCCGTAGAGCATATCTGAAGTATCGAGAATTTTAAGCGCGCGTCTGCTCGCGTTAAATTCAACCGGCAGCGTTACAAGCTGAAACACCAGCACAAACGAAAACAAAAGCACTCCGGCAATTGCAAGATTGTATCTGCCGAGAATAAGACCGAGCAGGAAAAGCGGCATTGAAAGCGAATTTCCTATATTTACAACCGGAACAATGCTGTTTCTTATTTTAATCGGAACATATCCGACCGCGTGCTGAACTGCATGACCGCATTCGTGAGCCGCAACGCCTATGGCGGCAACTGAATTTGAATAATACGTTGAATCCGAAAGCCTTACAACATTTGCTTTCGGGTCAAAGTGATCCGTAAGCTCGCCCGAAACATGCTCAATCTGTATGTTTCTCAAACCGTTTGCATCAAGAATACGCCTTGCGGCGTCCGCCGCCGTATAACCTCTTGCATTAATCACGGTACTGTATTTTTTAAATGTGCTTTTAACGCCAAATGATGCAAAAAGCGTCAGCAAAAAAGCAAGTATAACAAGTATATATGTTGAATCGTAGTAATAATAAGGCATAACACCCTCCATTCCGCCGCCCTGTGTCGGCACAAACAGTAATGAAAATCTCTTATCGACAGGGCAAGGACTGATAAGAGATTATTACGCCCATGTGTGTTTTTCAAGTATATTCGTAAAATTTTCTCACGGGCAATTTTAGCCTGCCAAACGCAAGTGTAAAAGGAGCTTTCATATTAACACTCCCTCTGCTTTCGGAAATTGAGGCTTATTCTCCGAATATGCTTCCTTTCGCAATATCATGTCCCCGCAGATAATCCTCTGCGCACATTCTCTTGCTTCCGGCAAACTGAAGCTCATGAACAATTACGCTTCCCTTGCCGCAGGCTATTTCAAGCCCCTGCTTTTTAATCACTCCGAGCACCTCTCCGGGCTCGCCGTTTCCGTTTCCTTCAAACGCTGAAATTATTTTAACCGCTGCGCCGCCTAAATATGTGTATGCCATAGGCCAAGAATTCATGCCGCGAATAAGACAGCATATTTCATCAGCTGACTTTTCCCAGTCAATCAAAGCCATTTCTTTCTTTATCATAGGCACATATGTTGCCTCTGCTTCATTTTGAGCAATCGGCTCTATTTCACCTTTTTCAAGCTTTTCAAGAGTTTTTACAAGAAGCTCTCCGCCGATTACGGCAAGACGGTCAAAAAGCTCTGCCGCAGTTTCGTTTTCGCCGATTTCGGTTTGCTCCTTAAGCAGCATATCGCCCGTATCGAGCCCCTCACCCATGAGCATAGTTGTTATTCCGGAATATTTTTCTCCGTTTATAACAGCCCACTGAATAGGCGCCGCACCTCTGTATTTCGGGAGCAACGAGCCATGAACATTTATGCAGCCGTACTTTGGAAAGTCAAGCACCTCTTTGGGAAGCAGCTTTCCGTATGCTGCAACGCATATCGCATCCGGATTTAATTCCTTAAGCGTTTGCGAAAGCTCGCCATGACGCAGACTCTGCGGCTGAAAAACAGGAATATTGTTTTCTGTCGCAAGCTCCTTAACGGGCGACTGCGCCAATTTATGGCCTCTGCCCTTTGGCTTGTCGGGATTTGTTACAGCGCCGACTACCTCATAACCGCTGTTTAAAAGCGCTCTCAGACTTTCCGCCGCAAAATCCGGCGTACCCATAAATAGTATACGCATCCTTATGACCATTCCTTTCCGTGCCACGAGGCACAAAACTAAGTTTGAAAGAAAATCGTTCATTGTGCTGTCTTGAAGTGAGCGGTGCTGTACATTGGTACCGCCCCGAGCAAAAGATAGTGCAATGGGCGATTTTACTCAAACTTATACCTCTTCATTCTCAAGCATTTCTTGTTTATCCTCCGGAGAAACCTTATCAATAAACAAAATGCCGTCAAGATGGTCATTTTCGTGGCAAAACGCTCTTGCGATAATGCCCTCTGCCGTTTTGGTAAATTCATTTCCATCTCTGTCAAACGCTTTAAGCGTAACCTTTTCGGGACGCGTAACCTCATACCATCTGTCGGGAATACTGAGGCAGCCCTCGTTATCGGTCTGCTCTCCGCTTTCATCTATTATCTGCGGATTTATCGCTTCTATTCTTTCGCCGTCAAAATCGACTATAAATACTCTTTTAAGTATTCCCACCTGCGGTCCTGCAAGACCTACTCCGTCATAGCTCGCAAGAGTATCATGCATATCGTCAAGCAAAATATGCAGCTTTTTATCAAAATTTTTAACCTCTTTGCTTGTTTTTCTTAAAATCGGATCTCCGATTTTTCTTACCTCTCTAATTGCCATTTTAATCCCTCATTCTGCCGCTTACGGCTTTTATGCACCGCGAAAACAAAACAAATCGTCTTATGTATTTTTATGATTATTAATGTTTTCTCCTGTGCCTGATATATACGTATACAGCGCCCGAATTTTTCAAATCTGCTATATGCGATAAAATACCTAATTATAATTATTATTTTATCACTTTTTTGCGGTATTGTCAACATTTTAATTTGATTATATACAGCTTTGACATAACTTTGAAACGATTTGTTTATAAAGTATAAATTTATGTGAAAAATAATGAATTAAAATGACATGATTTGTGCAAATTTCATATTGACTATTTTTGTTTGTTATGGTATAATAATTGTGTTGTCATTTTGACAGAGGAAATAACGCCGATGTGGTGGAATTGGCAGACGCGCGGGACTCAAAATCCCGTGGTAGCGATACCGTGTGGGTTCGACCCCCACCATCGGCACCATCAACACTTCCGCATAAAGCTTTGTAAATCAAGCATTTATGCGGTTTTTCTTTTTCTCAAAAATTACGGAAATGATATAAAAAGCTTTCAACAAACGTTCGGAAGTCACAAATTGACTTTATATTAATTCTTCCACCCGAAAACCGACAGCCTGTTATTTAAATTTCCTATAATTGTACCCATTAGTCTGCTTTTAAGGCCGTCCTCTTTCATCTGCTCCGAAAAGCTCGTTTCGCTCACAAAGGAAAGCTTTCCGCATAACTCTCGAAGCTCCATTGCGCTCTTGTCTATTCCCCATCCGAACACCGCATTTGTATGCTTTACGGTATCGTGCATTTTTTCTTTCATCATTTTTTGGCGCATAACCTCCGCAAGCAAAAAGCCATCCTTAAAATTATCCGTCAAGATTTTTAAGACAGAGGAAACCTGTTCTTTTGAAAAATACATGAATATCCCCTCCGCCACAACAATCACCATTCTATCCTTTGGAATACTCTCCGTCCACTCACGCTCCAAAATATCGCATCCTAAAATATGCTCCCGATTTGCTTCGTCAAAAACCTTTCGGCGCACATCAACGGAGTCGGGAAGATCTATGTTATACCAGATAATTTTACCGTTATCAACGCGTGAAAATCTGTCATCCAAGCCACAGCCGATATTTAAAACAACCGCATCGGGATAAAGACTTATATAATTTTTCAAAACGGAGTCAAAAAGAATTGTTCTCGCAACAACACATTCGTGCGTTATGAGTTTGCCAAAATTCTTCGTGTCAATATTAAGCCTATCAATAATTTCCGCCTCCTTATAATCGTTAATCCTGGCATTTTTACGCTTTGTTTCCGACGCTCTGACCGCAAGCGGTATAAGTGCCGTTTCCTCTACATCTCCCAATTGAAGTTTCATAAGTCATAGACTCCGTAAAAAATTTTGCATTCACGGATAAATCAGTACCGCAGTGCTGATTATATAATATCACAGACCTGATATATTTGTCAACATTTCCGAATAAAAATATGTTTTTCAAAAAAAGTATTGACAAAACAATTAAAATGTGGTAGTATAATAGTGGAAGATTTAGTTACCCTATGAAATTACATTACGAGTTCAAATAAAAAATCTTTCAACACGTTCGGCACGGCCGTTCTGCACTTGTTGTGCGACTTTAAAAGCTTACTGTAAGGTATGCTTTTTTTATTTTAAAGGCTCTTTGTCAATTGTTGGGGTGTAAGTTCTCCCATATGCAAAAATTGAGCGACAATAATTTGTGTATTTTGAATATATGGCTCTATAATAAATGTTGGGGTCAGAAAAAAATTTACAAAATAAACGAGCATATTTGCTCCGAATCCTGTATAATAGAATTGAAACAAAAAACTACAGGAGGATTCTAAATATGCTCACTTTACATGATACACAATCTCTGCTTAATTTACGGCTCTATAATAAATGTTGGGGTCAGAAAAAAAGGCTCTATAATAAATGTTGGGGTTAGAAAAAAATTTACAAAATAAACGAGCATATTTGCTCCGAATCCTGTATAAT
>CAKSSN010000035.1 GCA_934489015.1 uncultured Clostridia bacterium | reverse complement strand
ACTGTTCATGATACATACAACGGTGATTGCTTTATTGCCTTAAACAAACGAAACACCAAAAATCCCAAAAAGCTGCCAGCAGGAAATATCATTTGCGAAGCCGGACTGGCAATGCACAAAGACGGCAAGTTTTCAGAAAACGGTCGAACACGTCAGAAATACAGCTGTCCGTTTAAACGCTCCAAAGGCGGCTGTTGTCCATGCAATCACAAATGTTGGAATAACGGTAAGAAAAATCGTGGCTGCACTAAATACGTAACTATTCCGGATGATTACAGGCTTTCCATTGATAGAAGCTCAATAGCTTTTAAATCTGTTTATGCTCTCAGAACAGAAGCCGGAAGATATAATTCTCGCTTTAAGCAGGCAGGCTGCGAAAGAGTTTTCGTCCGCAGTGGCAATTCTGTAAAAAATCTTAATACAATTGCTCATATATCGCTCTTATCGATTGCAATTGCTGCCGTTATCACTAAGAAAGATGTTTCTTATCGCAGCGTGAAAACTTTAAAACGCCTTGCTTGATAATTTTTAAAATCGAAAATTTTGATTTTCGCCGCAAGGCTTGTTTGCCATGCTCTTTTTTTTATATTATTCGCTTTTGTTGCTTCATTTGGCTTTGTTGATATTTTATTTACTTTTTATTTCATGTATTTTGCACCTCTCTAGATTTATTCACGCTTTAAATAGCGATTATATGCATTTTGCTGAATTTGAATTGCCCTGTCCACACCGAGCTCTTTGAGATGATCGATGAAATTATTAAACTCGCTCATGGGTTTTGTACCGGAAATAAATTCGGTAACGGATTCTTCGATATATTTTGAAAGCTTGGTGTAAAGCTCCGAATATTCGCTTGTTTCATCGTTTAAAAGAGACAAGTTTGGCAAGGTCCTTTCAAGTGCAGCATCAACACCTTTTTCCCATTCTTTAAGAGCTTGCTTTTGTTCATCCAGGTTGTAATACTGCGTAATATATCGTGCATCCTGTACAAACGGTCCGGAACTATAGCTTCTCATATAATTTGCCATTGCATAATTTACCGATAAACCGTTGCTGTTATGCATAATTACATCTGTATATGTAGGAAAATCATCAATCATTTTATAACTCTCGCCCTCAATTCCAAAATTATTAAGCATTGAGCCGGCTGTTGTATAGCTGTAATCCATATATTTAACGGCAAGCTCCGGATACTTACAGGCGGTAGTAACAATTGCGCCGTATCCCCAAAAATAGTTGGATATTGAGGCGAATTCGCTGGGCTCGTTATGCTGGTTTAACGGCATTTCAACACCTGCAAGCTTAAAATCCGGATTTGTTGACGATACAATCCATCTGCCGAGTCCCGCACCTCCTCCTGTATGCGTAGCGCCTGTAAGCCCGTTTAAGATGTTGGAACTAAGCATTGCGTGATCCGTAAGCGTATAATTCGGATCGAGAAGTCCGTTTTCATACCAGCGACGCAGGGTTTCAAGCGCTGTTTTGAACTCCGGTTCCAAAGGCGAAAATTTAACGGTGTTATCGGATATGTAAAATCCGTAATCGGAACCGACAAATTGAAACAGGACCGGAATAGTTGTACAAGAAAACGGGGCAAGCGCACCCTTTTTATCCTTAAATGCTGTAAGCGTTTTTTCCCATTCATCAATTGTTCGCGGTGTGTCAAGACCGAGCTCATCGAGCCAGTCCTGACGCACTACCGGACCTGATGAGATAAGCAGCGATTTGTCTCCGCGTATGAAGGGGAAGCATGGATAAGTGCCGTCATCAAGCTTTACTTCTCGGTCGATGTTTGGATGCTGCTTCAAATATTCCGAAAGTGCCGGAGCGTAATCGTCCATAAAATCATTAAGCGGAAGCACAACACGATCTCTGAGCTTTGAATCGACTCCACCGAACATTGACGATACCATAGACTCAACAATGTCGGGCAGGTCGTTTGAAGCCAGCATAAGATTAAATGTTTCGTCCTCCTGACCTATAGGCGGATGAATATATTTTACCTGAACGCCTGTTTTTTCGCGCATAGCCTGTGCAAATCGCGTTTCTGAAAAATTTGATATTGCTGACGTAAGCGCTTCATTAAGCGGCATGAAATAAGTCAGTTCAACATCTGTTTCTATCGGATATGTACTTAAATCCATATTGTTTTTATTACTGCTGTCTTTTGCACATGACGCTGCAAGCAGCGATGTTAATAAAAATATAAAAGTATGTTTCTTTTTCATTTTAAATAACTCTTTCATAATAATATTCTTAATAGTAGCATATAATCACTTTTTTAACAAGTGATAAAAAGCAAAAAAATTGTTTAAATTCTTGATTTTCTATATGCGGCAAGAGAAATTCCTTCGGATTTTTCAAAAATTCTGTTAAACGTTCTTACGTTGTTGTAGCCTACCTTCTGCGCAATTTTTTCTATGCTGTCGGAAGAGCCGGCATTTATTATGTCCTTTGCCTTTTCGGTTCTGAGCTTGTTTATATAGTTTACTATGCTTATGCCGGTGTAATCTTTAAACTGCTTTGACAAATATCCGGCGTCAAGATGAAATTCGCTGCCTATAAGGGTAAGGCTGAGATTAGGATTGCTGAAATTTTCATCTATGTATTTTATAAGATTGTTTATGCGCTGATCTTTATACATTGTCGCCTGCGATTTTATTTGCCCGCATATGTTGGAGATGGTGGTAAACATTAGCTTTTTCATATCCGAAAGGTTTGCGGACGCGGAAAGAATCATGCTGAACAAATGCGTCTGCTCGTCATCGGAAATGCTTATTCTGGGAATTTTAAGCAGCACGGAGGCAATATCTATAAGAATACATTTCAGCCTGTCAAGCGGAAGGTTTGCCGATTTAAGATTTATGAAAATCTCATCTATACACTCATGCGCCTTTTTCTCCTGACCGTTTGAAATATAGTTGACCAGTATCTGCTCGATATCGGCTGAGAAATAACTGTCCGATGCTGACGGATGGTTTTTATAATAGCTGTAAAACAGCGGCTGATCTATCCCAAGCATATTTTTATAATTCAAAAGGTACAGAGCCTCGCTGCAAGCTGCGGAGAATTCATACGGTGTATGAACCGGATCGGATACGACATAGCTTATGGAAAGGTTGAAATTGTCATAAATAGAGTCCAAACCGAAATTCATTGTATTTTCTATAACTCTGTTTATCTCAGATACGCTTTCGGAGCTGTTTACTATGCAGAAGATATATCCGGCGGAATCTATAATATCACAGGAGTATCCGGGAGTGTCGAAAAGCTCGCTGAATACATTATTTATGATAAACAATAAATCATTGTATCGGCGCTCGTCGGAAAGACCCGGAGTATCTGCAAAAAGCTCGTTCGGATTTTTAATCTGAAAAACGCATACGGCAATAAGTTTATACGGAAATGTTATATTATTGCTTTTAAATGCGGATTCAATATAATGCGGCGAATAGCTGCCTGTAACGTATTTGCCCAAGATATAGCTTCTTTGCTTTTCCTCAAAGGAATCCGTTTGATTTGACAGAGCCATATTTTCCGAGAGAATATGTTCTATGTTCTTCCGTATGTAAGTATATTCGTTTTCAGCTATGTGTTCGCCGAACAGCCGCATAAATTCGGAAATGGGAGCATAATGCTTTGTGCAGAAATATACTATAAGCAATGAGCAAAGAATTATGCACAAAACTATAACCGTTATCGAAAACCGCAGCGTGTTGCGTATAATAGGATTGTGGAACGAGCGTGGCGATACAACGCTGACGTCAATCGGAGTTGCACCCACATATATGCGTGATGAGGTGAAATTGTATTTGTTTTCGGAATTTTCCTTTATGCTGCTTACGTTTGGAAAAAATCTGTTTTGGCTGAGATTTGTGTAAGAAAGCAGAATATTTCCGGAAGCGTCCGAAACATACACATCGCAGTCCACTAAGGTCTTTGCAATATCCGTGTCTCCGACAAAAATTTTACCGTCCGTTAGGGCGCACAGTACCATAGTGTTCCCAAAACTGTTTGTGTACGTGATATGATACATCATTTTAACGGTTTTGTTTCCGTCGGTATAGTATGAAGTAAGACGGCTTTCGGGATATGTAATGCTTGCAAGCCAATCATTATATGAAAATGAGCTGCTGCCGAAAACGGATTTATAGTAGTATTCGCTGCTGCATATTGCGTTATCGGCAAGGACCGTATCGGAATTCTTCATATAAATAAAGTATGATTCAAAGCTGTTTGCGGAAAAACAGTAAATCGGATTTAAAAATTCTTTTACTTTTTTGCTGGTGCTGTATTCACGTGTGCTGCCGATTGCCATAATATCATTTATGTTTTCGTAATTTATTGCATAAGAATACAGCTTGCGTATATCTTTTATTGCCGACGCCGTGTTTGAACTTACGGTTTCCATAAGGTTATCCGTTTGCTGCTTGTATTGCTTTGTGAGCGCTGCCTGGTAATTGCCGCATATAAAGAATGTCGTAATTGCAGGTATTGCGAGAATAAGAATATATGACATTAAAAGCAATAAAAATGTCTTTGATTTTATATTAAAAAAACGTTTGAATTTTGAATAAACTCCTTTTACATCCATGATGCTTTTCACTCCGTAACATAAAAATTCGATTTCTTAACAAGTATTATTATACTAAAAAAAGTTGTTCGTGTCAATAAAAATCATAACGAAAAAAGCGCTTATATCACATTCTTCCCGAATTTGACCTGTTTTTTGTTTATTTGTCAGTTGAATTTTTATTGCTGTACAGTTACAATTATGATACGGATAAATATATTCGGACCCGATGGCAAAGGAAAAAGACGGGATAAAATAAAGCACCGTAACAGGTGCTATAAGAGAAGGAGAGTAAACATGAAAAAAGTAACCGAAAAAATCATAAGGGCAGGTCTTGCGGCAGTGATGTTATCAGGAATGTTCCAGGCATCCGTACTGGCAGCTAAAACGGATATAGGTACAACGGTTGACGGCATTAAAGGCTGGAGCGGAAATGCTGTTATGACGGAAGCGCCGCTGAAAACGAATGATAAGGCTGTAAAGCTTGAAGGCAGTGAAGCGTCATGGAAATTTGTGAATGATATGGGTACAGAGGTGTCATATTCCGGCAGAATTATCGTATCGGCTGATTTCTATGCGGAAGCAGGAAAAGCACTGACATTTGCGGCAGGCGGAGCAACAGTAACCGTAACCGGCAGCGGAAAATGGGATACTGTGTCACTCTTGCTTAATACGGCGACGGGAAAATATGAAACATTCATTAATAATGTGCTTGACGGAAACGGAACAATGGCGGCAAATACCGCAATAACAGGTGTATCTTTCAGCACAGAGGATTTGTTCTACGTAGACAACATAAAAGCGGAGCAGTATGATGCAACGTATGAGGATAATGAGCTTGACAATGTGTTTTCAGATAATTTCGACGGACTGACAATCGGAAAGATTAACGGTCAGAACGAGTGGGTTGATGAAGACCCGACTCTTACCGAAAGAACAATGACAGTTGAGGAAGATAAAGAAAATACAGGAAATAAGTATCTTGATTTTACACGTACCGGTCCAACAACGGGAACCAAAAGATTATATCACAAGCTGACAAAATCATCAAAAGACCTTGTCTTTTCGGCACGTTTCAAGTGCGTGGATGGAACAGCTAAAATGGATATAATGCTCCGTCAGAACGGTGGGTACTATTCGTGGCAGAATTTTATCGGTCCGCATATTACTATGCAGAACGATCCGTACTGGGGAGGAACAATTTACGATTATAAGTCACAGACTCAGTTTAGGTACGTTTACGAAAAAGGTGAATGGATCGATGTTAAGTTTGTAGTAAATACCGAAGCGGGAAATTATAATATATTTATCAATGATAAGAAGATTAATGATACTCCGTTGTTCTATGAAAATGACATGGGTATGGAATATGACTTCGGAAACGGCAAGGTCGCAAAATTTGATACCAGCGGTTTTGACAAATTGGAACTGGATTTAGTTGCTGACAAAAACTCCGGCACATGGTATATGGATGATTTAAAGATAGGCAGTGCAGCGAGTGTTGTCAGAGATTATACAACGGTATTTGAAGACGATTTTGAAACCGGATTTGATGTACGTGACTATGACTCTTCTGATGATACTAAGTGGCGCTATAGCAAAGCTGTTGTGGATTATGACCAGATTTGGTGGTCAAAAAGTGATAATGCAAAATATACAGTGACAGGTATGGGTGAAAAACTCGGTACTGATGAAACTGTTGCGGCAACAAATGTTTTAGACATTGAGGGATTAAAAACATCGGGATCCTCCTTGCCGACAAATCGCCCAAATGGTACACAGGCGGCAAATTTGTCCATTATTGCGCAGCAAAAGATATTAGCGGACTTTGAAGGTGGAAACAAAAACTTAAAAATCAGTGTGGACATTTATCCTGCGAACTATTTTTATAGTCCAACAGATACGACATCACGCAGAGATGCACTGGAAATCTTCTTTGGTGATAACACAAAGTTGATTATGAACAACGGCTGGCTTAGAATTGATGATATGCCTGCTTGGAATAACTATACGACAACATTTACGCAAAACACATGGAATACTCTTGTTGCTGATGTGGATAGTAATGGCGTTATGAGCGTTTCGGTAAACGGGGCAAAGGGTACTAAGACAAAAACTTTGACAGCTCCGATAAATTATATCGGATTTGCACCGCGTGAGTGGAACGGCGGCTGGTATTATCTTGATAATGTAAAGGTTGAAACGTATGAAGACCGTGTTCTTACAACCGATATTACAAATGGTATTCGCAAAAAGCTTATAGAAAACAATATTGATGAAATGTATAAGCATGAAAATGCAGATACAATATACACAATTGAAGGCATTTACTATACAAGAGACGGCGGAAAATCTGTTGAATCAAAGCCGAGAAGTGCAGATGACAATAATATAGAAGTAATAACCGGCGGAAATGCGGAATATTTGCTTGACAGCATTAAGCTTGTAAAGAATAAAGACGCTTCCAACGAGATTATATATGTGGCTGTTTACAACAACGGTGTGTTGGATAAGGTTATAAACGCTGATGTCCCGGAAACAAAAATCGGTGATACGGTTAATGTATCGTTCCTTGACAAAAAGCTTGTATGCACAGCGGAAACGGACGCAAAATTCTTCGTATGGAACAAAACAAATATTTGTCCTCTTACAATGCCGGCAGTTATAAACGAAAATACTGAAAAGACCGTATTTATAGCGTCGGATTCAATTGCTGCACCTTACGGCAGCAAAACTTATCCGCAGAAGGGCTGGGGAAATGTAATAGGCAATTATTTCGACCGCAACGCTGTTAAGGTTGAAAACTATGCCGCAGGCGGAAGAAGCTCCAGATCATTCTATAACGAAGACGGAAGATGGAATGCTATAAAAGCCAATGCAAAGAAAGGCGATTATGTGCTTGTAAGCTTTGGACATAATGATGATGAGCATATTAACAAAGATGAATATTACACAGAGTGTTTCGGAGATGTAAATGATCCTATAAGCTATAAATATTGGCTTAATAAGTATAGAACGGATTGTGAGGAACTGGGACTTAACATGATTTTGATTGCTCCGATTCCGCGAAATAAATGGTCAAACGGAAAGCTTGCTATGGATACGCTGTCATTCTATATAAATGATATGCGAGAGTTTGCGGCAGAGTACAATGTACCTCTTGTAGATTTGAACACAGCGGCAAAAGAGACCGTTACAAGCATGGGAGAGGAAGGCAGCAAGCAGATGTATTTGATGTTTGCCCCCGCTGATTATGCGGATGATCCTTACTTCACAGGCTCCGACTATAATACAGCGGCAGTTGTTAATGATACAACGCATCTTAAAGCGGCCGGTGCAGACATGGTTGCGGCAGGTATTGCGGCAGGACTCAGCAGAATTGAAGGAATAAGAGATTACGTAAAATAAGGTATTATGGAAAGGGATGCTGCATTTCTTGCAGTATCCCTAACATTGATTATATTATGTTGCAAACCGGTAAAATTTATGGTATAATTTTATTTGTGAGCGATGGGAGCAAATACCTTGACTTTGTATCATGTTAAGGCATCAATAACAGGAAAGGAAGAAATAGTTTTATGAAATTTGGCAAAAAAGTGCTTGTTTTTTTGATAGTAACGGCTCTGATTTCATCAAACGGCTGTATGAGCGCGATTGCAGATGATTCACCGATAGGCATACAGACAGAAGATTTTGAAAGCGGAAACGGACTTGGAATGTTTGCGGGCAGTATAGGCGGATCGGTAACTGCTTACGAAGAAAAAGACGGAAATCACTGTATGTATGTTACACCTTATACAGATGGTGTAACGGCATTTGCGCAATACAAGCTGAATTATAGTGAAAAAGTGAAACTTAACGTAAGCTTTGATTTTAAACAAAAAGATAAAAGAACGGATGGCGCGTGCCCTTTGGGACTTTCAAGGCAGGGCGTGGATTTGGTACGCCTTGAAACAAAAAACGGAAACCTTGTTATGAAAAAAGAAAGCTCTTCTATGGATATCATTCTTGTTAAAGGCTATGCTGTAAACAGATATTATCATATGAGTGTTGATGTGGATTACTCAAATGGTTTTGCAAGCGTTTATGTTGACGGTGAGCTTAAAGCTGAGGAACAGCCTTTGCTGAAACATATTAAAACAGCGGATGTTCAAAAAACCGCCGATACTATGTATTTCAGCACAAAGTATTCGCCGGGAATTTGTATAGATAACGTAAAAATAACTCCCGAACAGTATATTGAAAGAATTGAATTTGAGGGAGAAACGGAACTTAATGTATCGGATAAGAAAAATGCCGAGTATACATATACTGCCAAAGCGTATGACCAAAACGGACTTACTGTTAAAAATTACGTTTCATTTATGATTTCACCGCAAAATGAGGGTGTAATATTAAAGCAGGGTAATGATAAAGCTTATATTACGGTTACTCCCGAAGCGGCAGGGAAAAACTTTACATTGTCAGCTCAGGCGGGAAGCGTTACGGTTACAAAGGATTTGACTGTAAACGCATATAGCAGTAAGCTTGATAAAATTGTAATAAACGGAGATGCAAAGCTGGCATCAAAGATGTCGGGTTTGTCCGAATATCCGTACAAGGCGAGATTTTTCGATCAGTTTGGTGATGAATTGTATGATGAACAATGTACATTCTCGTTGGAGGGGAATGTTCCCGATACGATTGAATTTGACAGCGAAAACGGAATTATAACCGTAAACGGAGAATTGCCTAAGGATAAGCATATAACACTTGTCGCAACATCAAAATCAAATCCGGATATTAAGGAAAAAAAGACGCTTACTTTGCTTGACGCGGAAACATATACGGATGATACCGCAAGATTTGAAACGCTTGTCGCTTATGTGGATCGTGTTCGTGAAATCGGCAGAGACCCATATAATAATACTCCGTTGATTGCTGACGTATGGGACAGGTCGGCACAGCAGCCGGGAGAATGGCGTTCGGGAACTTCAGCCGGAACAGGAGTGCCGTCAAATCTGGCGTGTAAGGGCGGATGGTTCAGAACTCTTGATTTGATGTATAAAGTCACAGGTGATGAGCAGTACAAAAAGGAAATCACAGATACATACCAATATTACCTTGATAATTATGTTGATGAAGCTTCAAGTATGCCGTATTGGGGCGGTCATGCCGCAGTGGATTTAAAAACCGGCACAGCATACCTTATCAATAATTCCAATTATGATGAATTGAAAAATAATTCTGTCTATATAGAACCGTTCTTCGAGTTAAATCCGCAGAAAGCTGCAAAAATGGTTAAAAGTCTTATCTGTGCACATATGACAGACTGGAGCGGATTGATGTTTAACCGACATGGACAGTATTTCGTAACACCGGATGAAAGCCAGTGGGATACATGGAAAACGTGGAAAAACGTACTTCAATCGGAAACATTCGGCGAAAATTGTTATATTCGTTCTTCAGACGTATCTTTCCGTGCTACCGGAAATGATTTTGCCGATATTTTGGGTACATTATATAAGTATACCGGAGATAATGCTGCGAGCACGTGGGCAATGAATTTTTTGGATTGTTACTGGAGGGTTGAAAATCCGAAAACCTTAGTGGGAGGATATCAAACCAGCACCGGAAACGGAGCTCCGGATCAGAAAACTCTGCCAAAAAACTGGTGGATGCCGCAGAATTACCAAACTGTTTATTCATATCCAAGTTATGGTGACCGCTTTTATAACCAATTTGCTGATGATTTGGTTGATCAGGGATTTCTTTCGGAAGAAGATAAATGGATGGCAATAGAACCGTTCCTGTCTCATCCGGACGATTACAGTACAACAATACTCCATGAACTTTTGCTTGCAAACGGTTTGGGTTATGACAGCGAGAACGGAAAGCGCATTTTGGACCATGCTGTGAAAAAAATGGTTAATCATCTTGATTTGGCATATTATCCCGATACTAATAGGTTTGCGTCAAGACTTTTATCTGATGGTACAAAACTTGATGGATTGGTAGTAAAGAAATGCGGATACTATGGCACTGATATAGGAGAGGTGTGGAGCTCTTATTCGGCAAACGCATATATGCGTCTTGCATATGCAGAGGTTTATCTGGCAACAAAGGATCGTGATGATCTTAAAGAATACAGGGATAAAATATATGCTTATTTAAGAAATCACTATCAAAAAGAGGGAGTCGGAGAACTGGGAGAAAAATATCCGGGTGATAATATGAACTTGGATTTGAATACAACAATCACAGAAGGAGTTGACTGCATAATAATGCAGTATCTGTATCAGGCTACCGGAGTAACGGGATACCTTGATGTTGCACGCCGAATTGCAGATAATTTTATTAATAATAATATGGTTGACGGTCTGTTCTGGCTTAACATCGACAATAACTTTATACCACTCGGAGGCTGGAAGTCGGAAAGAATGCACTACGCTCTTGCAATGCTTGAAGCAACGGTATGCGGCGAATGGGAGGATATCCTGCCGTATGTTCCGTTTGACGGATACTTCGCAGACGCTTCATGGAACGATATGGAACAGGGAATCAGTACTGATGGAAATAAGAGCGGCGACCGATGGTTCAGTGTGAATTTGGACAGCGTTGAAGCAAAAAAGATAATTTTGCCGGAGAGTGAAATTCATATGTCTGTCGGTGATGAAAAATTCCTTGAAATAACAATACTTCCCACTGATGCGGATAATTCGGTTATATACGGCAGTACAGCGCCGGATTGCGTTGTGATTGACTATAAAACAAACAAGCTTATCGCACGTAAAAAGGGAACGGCTCAGATAACAATTTCAAGCAGTGATAATTCTGCAAAAGCAACATTAAATGTAATAGTGGATTAAGGAGAGGTATATGAAAAAATTAGTCAGAATATTTGCCGGGCTTGCGGCGGCGCTTACAATCGGTGCAGCTGCAGTGTCGGCACAAAGCACAGACATAAATGATATAACAATGCTTAACAAGCTCGGAGTTTTTAACGGCTATGATGACGGCAGTTTGCATGAAGACGCAAACATTACGAGAATGGAATATGCGGCGGTTATTATCCGTTGTCTGGGTTTGGATGATTTGGCAAAGTCATACAGCGGCGGCAAAAGCTTTACCGATGTTTCCGGTGAAAGCTGGGGATCGGGATATGTACGGCTTGCAAAGGAGATGGGCATCATAAACGGTTATAATGAGAGCGTTTTCGGGCCGAACGACAATATTACCGTAACCGATGCGGCAAAAATACTTGTTTGCGCGTTGGGGTACGGAAGTCAGGCTGAAAGTAACGGCGGTTATCCGACAGGCTATCTTACAACAGCAAATCAGATTGATATGCTTAAAGGCATAGGCGGCTACGATAGCAAGGCAACTCGCAGTGATATAGCCAAAATGATAGTAAACAGTCTTGAAACGGAATTTATAACAAAAGATATTTCAAAACAGTATCCCACTTACGGCAAAAGCGATGAGACGATTTTGGATTGTCTGAATATCGAAAAGATAACCGATAAGGTTACGGCTGTGTACGGTTACAGTATAGACGGAAGCGATGTTCAGCTTAATAAAGATCAGCTCATTATTTCGGGTACAATATATAATACTAAGCTTGCACCCGAAAATGCATATGTCGGTATGGAGTCATATATATACATAAAGGATTATGATGATGATAATAATGCGACAGTACTTCTTGTTGTACCGAAATCAAAAAATAATGCAGTTACCGTACAGGCGGAGGATATAGACGACGCAACTACTTTAGATACATTTAAATACTGGTCCGGACGAAATTCAAAGAAACTGAGCCTGGCAAGTAATATATCGCTTGTGTATAACGGTGCAATGGTTAGCACAACCGCAGAATTTACGGCGGATAAACTTTGCCCGGAGTGCGGATATGTGACGCTTATTGACGCTGACGGAAACGGTGAATATGAAACTGTTTTTGTAAAAAATTATACAACGTATGTTGTACAGAGTATAAAATCCGAAACTATTTATGATGTGTTCGGAAATAACTTTACTTATAAAGAAGATAACGAAATTACCGTATACAAAAATGGCGAATTGACGGAATTTGAAGAAATAAAGGCAGGCGATGTAATATGTGCAGCGGTAAGCCTTGACGGAAGTAAAATAGAAATTCTTATTTCCGATAAAACATTGTCCGGTAAAGTCACATCCTCCTACAGCGAAAATGAAAAAATGTATTATACAATCGACAGCAGCCCGGAAAATGGTTATTACTGTACTCCCGGATACCTCAAAGCTCTTTCGGCAGGTTATGCAAATGCAGAGGAATTTGCTGTTGGCGACAGCGTGACATGGTACTTAAATTCATTTAACGAAATAGCAAATGTGCAGATGAATGAGGACTCATTAAGAAAAATGTCATACGGCTATCTTACAAGGGCACAAAATGAGGATGAGGACGATGAAAATCCTCTTCATCTTACTATAATTACCGTAAAAAATGAGTGGGAAAACCTGCAGACAGTACCAAAGAAAAGTACGCTTTTCGGACGTGTTGTAAATGATAAATACACCGTTTCACGTATACGTCCTTTGGAAATTTTAGATGAACTGGGTCGTGGCGACAATACAACGGCACAGCTTGTAAAATACAAAACAGATGACAACGGATATATCACAGAACTGTATCTGCTGGATAACAAGAAAAATTCAAAATATTTTTCTTTGGACAAGGAGCGTTCAGGAAGTCCGTTTGCATATCACATAATAAATAACCAGTATTATTATGACGATAACACAACGGTAATTCATATTCCGTCTCTCGGTATGTATCCCGAAAGAATTTCCGCAGGCAGACCGAGCGATTATTTCGGAAATAACAGCTCGTATGCAGTGGAATGTTATGATATAGATGATAACGGCTATGTTAATCTGATTGTATACTGTGCAGCAGTAACCTCATACAACAGACCGTACATTAAATATGCAAATTCTCCTGTTATGCTGGTAACTGATGTCTATGAAACATTCAGCGAAGACGATGGCAGCTATATGGTTATTGAGGGATATGAGGACGGTAAGAAAGTACAGCAGCTTGTTTCTCATGATATGAATTATTCTAAAGTTACGCAGGAAGTGAAAAAAGGAACGGTTATTCAGTACGAATTGACTACCGAATTGAGAAGCTATGCCCAAACCTCTGATGAAGCGCTTGCAATTATTCTGTACAACGTACTCTTTGATGCAAATGAAAAGGATCAGGGCGATTTCTCATACTGGAATTACTACACCTCTCATATTTCAAATGCAAAAATCAAAGTTGCATACGGCACGGTGACAAGGCTTGATTATCCGTTTTTCAGAACAGACTCATTTCTGAATCCTGTTTATGAAATGAGCGGAGGAGTTGACTATTACAAATATACTTCCGACGGTGGATTTGAAAAGATAGATTCAAATGAAATATGCGAGGGAGACAAGGTATTTGTACGTACAAGATATAATCTTTTAAAAGAAGTTATTGTTGTGGAGTAAGGGAGGACAGAAATGAAAAAATATATTTCGATTTTACTGATAATCTGCCTTATGCTGCCGTATACCGTCTTTGCACAAAATGCGAAGTATGAGGATGCGACAACAAAAGTGTTGTTTTCAGATGATTTTGAGAACGAAACGGTAGGAGTAGTACCAAAGAAGTGGGGAAGATCGTCGAGCGCCGGTAATAAAATCTTTCAGGTGTCAGAGGATCCGGTTCTTGCCGGCAATAAGGTTTTGGAAGTTACCAATACCGCAAAAAGCTGGCAGGACGGCATTGCGGTTTCCAAGCAGTATGAGACTGATACACGAAATGATATAATTATAAAATTTAAATTTTATCAACTTCCCAAGATAGAAGGAAATGCTGCCACATTCAGATTTGCATTAAGAAATGCAGATGGTAAGATATTTTGTGAGTTCTACTGCCGAAACGGTAATATAATAGACAATCCCGACGCATATAAGCCGGGTCAGTGGAATGAACTGGAAGTTAAAACCAATGTGGCTGAATGGAAAGCAGAGTTGTTCATTAACGGCGCAAGTATCGGAACAATGGATATGAGCAACAAGGATTTGTATGATGCCGGAACCGGATTTTCCGGATACGGTTTTAGCGTATTTGATATTAATGGGTGGTACGGTCAGAGCTTTGTTGACGACTTTACGGTAACAGAGGATTGTACAAGTGATATGAAGGCTATTGCTGACACTCTCACATTCGATCAGTTAAGCAGTGAAAAAATCGGCGAGGTTACGGAAAACCTTACACTGCCGCAGACAATAGGCAGCGAGGGGCAATATCCAATCGAATGGACGAGCGATAATGAAGAAGCGCTTACAAGCGAAGGTGTGGTAACTCGCAGAGGCTTTAATCAAAAAGCGGTTTTAAACGCTAAAATCATTACGGAGGATGGACTGTGGATAAATAAACAGTTTGAAGTTAATGTTTTAAAACGTGCATTTGCAAGTGATGATGAAATTTTAAAGGAATATGCGGACTTTGCTCTTAATTTTGCAAAACTCAGTACGGAGGGAGCAGATGCGATTACAAAGGATCTGACACTTCCGACAGACGCTCCGGACGGCATATCCGTATCATGGAGCAGCGATAATGAAACGATAATATCTTCCGCTGGAAAGGTAACACGTCCGAAATATAACGAGGAGGATGCAAGGGTAACAATTGCGGCGCACCTTACCCTTAATGAAGCTGTGTATGATATATCATATCAAATTACGGTTTTAAAAGAGGAAAATCCGTTTGATAAGCTTAAAGAAGCAATGGAAAGCGTGACCTATAAAACGCTTACAACAGAAAGTGCGGATAAAATCAAAAAGAGCCTGACACTGCCCTCAGCGCATGAAAACGGCACAGTGATTACTTGGACTACAAGTGACGAAAATGTAATAAGCAGCGAGGGAAGAACAAATCGTGCCGACGAAACAAAAAGTGTTACTCTTACCGCAAAATTTAATTATAACGGGTATGAAGATGAAAAATCTTTTGTATTTACCGTTTTGTTAAATGATACTGCAATGGTTGACAATGATATTGCAAAGTTTAATGTCAATGCGGAAGCTGACAGCGACTTCTATTTGCCTATGAGCGGTGAGGATTACGGCACGACATTTTCGTGGGTATCATCAGATACGTCAAGAATAAAAATCAGAACACTTTCGGATAAATACCGTGCAGAAGTAATACGTCCGGTTTTTGAGGCGGGCGACTGTGATGTTACGCTGACACTTACGGCCGTAAACGGCACGGAAACACGTACACTTGTGTACCCTGTAACTGTATTAAAAGAAGAATCCGATAAGGATATAGTTGACGCGGCGCTTGCAAAATTAAGTTTTTCGGATATAAGCAATGAAGAAATAGGAAATGTATCACAGAACTTATCTCTTATAAACAGCCTTGATAACGAAATATCAATTGAATGGACATCGGATAATGAAGAGGTTATATCGAGTAATGGTGAAGTATTTAATCCGCAGCCGTCATCGCCGGCAAAGACTGTGAATTTAAATGCGGTGCTTAAAAGAAATTACTATGTTTCAGAACCAAAGGTGTTTACGATAACAGTTGTTCCTTTTACAGATGAAAAAGAGCTTTGCGATAAAATAAAATCAAGTCTTACATTTGACAAATTAAGCAATGAGGACATAGAAAGTGTAACATCGGATTTGACTCTTCCGGTAAACTGGCATTACGGCAGTACAATAGAGTGGTCGTCAAATTCGGATTATCTTAAAGTTGGTGATGGCAAAGCAACAGTTTCACGGCCCGTATACGGTACCGGAAAAATTGCTGCTGTTCTTACGGCCGAAATTACCTACGGAAATGAAAAGATTACAAAAAGCTTTGAAATAAAAATCCTTGAACAGAATTATCTGGAGGAAGTAGAAGATGTATGGTCGGAAGATTGCAGCGGCTGGAGTATAGGTAATAACAATTTTGCATCGGATTCCGGAATATGGGTTATACCGGAGGAAAAGACTTTTACTGCCGAAGAAGATCCGACCAATGCTAATAATACTGTTGTAAGAATGGGTACAGGCAGCAATAACGGAAGCGGATATCTGGAATATCATACAACGAAAGGTTTGTCAGGTAAGCTTATAGGTGGATTACGCTGCTATGTACATGGCGATAATGCAAAAACTTGTGTGGAATTTGTTGGTGAGACCGGATTTGGAACACGTGCTGTAATAAATCTTAAACCTGATGGAACTATCAATTTCAGCTCAGAATATCCGTCCGGTGGTTCACTGTATATTCCGGAAGGGGTAACATATCCGAAGGATGAATGGTTTAGTATAACAGTGGAAATGGATACCGAACTTGCAAAATTCCATGTTTATCTGAATGATCAGTGTATAACCGAATACGGAAAAATTTATTTAAACGGCGAATTATACGACAGTACACAAGGCGTACCATACAGTTATTATATGGTAGAACATCTTCCTACCACTGTTGACGGATTTAGAGTATCACAGTGGAAGAATGATTCGCAAATAGAAACATCAATCTTATATTTTGATGATTTCTATTTAAAACGCAGAATGACATATACAGAAAATCAACTTGCGGCGGCAACACTTTATGAACGTGAACTTTTAAGCAAAAATAATATAAATATGCTGCTTAAAGACCTTGTTATTCCCGAAGTGGAATATGCCGGTATAACAATTACGGGTACAAGCAGCAATACAAGCGTGTTGTCGAATTCGGGCAAAATTTATAAAAAGGATAACAACCAGACGGTTGAGTGGACTGTAAGCTTTAGTAATGGTATAACATCTTATAAAAAAGTATATACCATAACTATAGGAGGCAACGGAGTCGAAGAATTGACAGACGAAGAATCTGTGCAGCGCGATGTGCAGTATGCGATTGAATACCTCAAATCAAATTACTTGCTCAGCGCATTAAAGGAAAATATCGTATTCTCGCTTAAGGGAAAATACGGATCTGTATTAAGCTATTCAAGCTCAAACCCTGCCGCGATAACAAATGCCGGAATTATTTCACGTTCAAGCTATGACAATACCTCCGAAATAACAATAACGGCAGTTAAAAATGAAGCCTCTGCATCGGATAAAATAAGCGTTACAGTGCTTAAAGCCGCAAGCAGCAATTCTTCAAAGTCAAATACCAAAGGCGGCGGAGGCGGAGGAGGAAGAGGAAGTATTCCGATGATAACTCCGATTGTTAAAGATACTTCAAATGTTAAAGATACTCCGATACAGGATACGCAAACGTTTGGCGATGTAAATTCTTCGTATTGGGCATATGATGCGGTAGAATATTTGGCTAAAAATAAAATCATAAGCGGAAATGAAAACGGTGATTTCGAGCCGGGACGCGAGATAACCCGTGAAGAATTTGTAAAGCTGCTTTCACTGACATTAAAGCTTGCGGATGAACAGGGAACAACTGCATTTTCTGATGTTTTATCGGGAGCGTGGTACGAAAAATATATTGCATCTGCTGTTAGCAGGGGAATAATAAACGGAGTAAGTGATACGGAGTTTGGTATCGGCCGGAATATAACCCGTCAGGATTTGGCTGTAATGCTTTATCGTGCGGCAAAACTTCTCCCGGAGAAAAAGTATACTCCGTTCGGCGACGATGATAAAATTTCCGATTATGCCAAAGATGCGGTATATACCTTAAAAGCATACGGAATTATAAGCGGGAAATCTGACAGTGAGTTTGCACCCTTGGAGCCGGCTGCAAGAGCAGAAGCGGCAATGATGATTTACCGTATGATAAAGAACAACTTTATCTGATGAAAAGGAGCGCTGTACCGGCTTTGGTGCCGCGCTCTTTCTTAATGCGAAGGGACTGAAATAAATGTATTTGATTGTATGTGAAAATTATGATGAAATGTCAAAAAGAGCGGCGGAATTAATTGCAGCGCAAATAAACGAAAACCCCGAAAGTGTATTGGGATTGGCAACAGGTTCGACCGCTGAGGGAGTATACAAGTATCTTTCTGACATGAATCGTGACGGAAAAGCGAATTTTAAAAAAGTTACAACTTTTAATCTGGACGAATACTATCCGCTCTCGTGTGAAAATGAACAGAGTTATCATTATTTTATGAATAAGCATTTGTTTTCTCATGTAAATATTGATATGAAAAAAACACATATTCCCGACGGTGCGGCGGCCGACCCGCAAAAGGAGTGCAGGGAGTATGAAGAAAAAATTGCAGAAGCCAGAGGGATAGACTTACAGCTTCTCGGAATAGGCAGGAACGGTCATATAGGCTTTAATGAGCCGGACAATAACCTCTATACTTATACACATCTCACAAAGCTTACCGAAAATACCATTGAAGCAAATTCACGCTTTTTTGAAAATGAAAGCGATGTACCCAAACACGCACTGACAATGGGAATAGGTACGATTTTAAAAGCAAAAAAAATTCTTTTGCTTGCAAGCGGAAAATCAAAGCATAACATAATAAATAAGCTTTTGAACGGAGAAATCACTACTGAACTTCCGGCATCAATGCTGAAAGTACATCCTGATGTAACAATAATATGCGATAAGGAAGCTTTTTCAGAGGATATGCTCGGTGTGGATATAGGCGGTACTGATATAAAATTCGGTGTTGTTAATTCGGATGATGAAATTATCTATCGGGAAAAAATTGCCGCGTGTACCGATTCAAAGGACGCTCTTATTGACAGTATTTCCGAAAAATGCAAGGAAATATCGGAAAAATATCCTGTTGCCGGAATAGGCTTCGGTATACCGGGCAGCATAAAGAACGGATATGCCGATACGACAAATCTTCCGCTGAAAAATGTACCGATTGAGGAAATTCTGAAAAAACGTTTTGACGTACCTATATATGTGCTTAACGATGCAAACTGTGCCGCCGTAGGCGAGTGTGCGGCAGGAATGGGAAAAGACGCCGAAAGCTTTGTTATGATAACTCTCGGAACGGGAATCGGCGGAGGAATAATTGTTGGTAAAAAGCTGTTTTGCGGCAGAGGAAATGCCGGTGAATTCGGTCAGATGAGTATAAAATATGACGGAGTGGAGCATGAATGTGGTATATGCGGCTGCTGGGAGGATTACGCCTCCGTAAGTGCGCTTATTAAGGCGGCGGAGAAAGCGGCAAGACAAAATGCGGACAGCACTTTGTACAGAGTATATTCCGAAAATAAAAAGCTTGACGGCAAGATGTTCTTTGATGTGCTTGATGCCGGCTGTAAAACGGCGCAAAGCGTGTTTGACGAATATCTCAAATATCTGTCAGTGGGAATAAATAATCTGATTCAGGTATTTGATCCGGAAATGATAGTTATATCCGGCGGTATAACAAATGCCGGTGACAGGCTTTTAAAGCCGCTTACCGAACTTACGGAAAAATATGATTTCGCTGTGCCGATATATTTTTCAAAACTTAAAAATGATGCAGGAGTAATCGGTGCAGCAAGAATAAAGGATTTTGTACAATGAAGGAGGAAAAGAATATGTTATTAAAAAATGCGTATGTATTAAATGATGATTTCGAGTTTAAACAAGAGGATTTGAGGATTGAAAACGGAGTGTTTGCCGAAATAGGCAATATTAAAGGAGACGGTATTGATGCGGAGGGTGATTATATTATCCCCGGACTGATTGATATTCATATGCACGGAAGTGTATTTTGTAACTGCGAGGATGATAATGAAACTTCACTCAAAAAAATTGCCGAATACCAGGCATCGATAGGAACAACCACATTCCTTGCATCATATTCATCTATTGATCATGACACCCTTATACGTGCCGTAAAACGTGCGGTACAGGCACACGAAAAAAATTTTGACGGTGCACATATAGCCGGAATACACATGGAGGGACCGTACATAAGCAAAAAATATTGCGGAGCTATGAATTTGGATAATATCAGAAATCCGGATGATAAGGAAATAAACGAAGTGCTTGATATAGCCGGAGATTTACTGAAAATAGTAAGTCTTGCGCCTGAAAACGAGGGAGCAATGGAGTTTATAGACAAGTATAAGGATCGCTTTGCAATATCAATGGCACACACGGATGCCGATTTTGAAATCGGAAAGCGGGCAATAGAACTGGGAGCATCAAATGTTACGCATACCTTTAATGCAATGCGTCCGCTTCATCACAGAAGCCCCAATATGCTCGGTGCTGCATTTAACAGCAATGTGTTTATGGAGCTTATCTGTGACGGATACCATGTTCATCCCGAAATGGTTAAAATTGCATATAAACTGTGCGGTGCGGACAGACTTGTACTTATTACAGACTCACTTGCGGCAGCAGGGGCGAAAGATGGAGTTTATCATGAGAGCGGTCTTGAAATCTTTGTGAAAAACGGCAAAGCTGCTTTGGCAAACGGAGCAATCGCAGGCGGAACAACACCATTGATCAAATGTGTCAGAAACCTTGTAAGCTTTGGAGTACCCGTAAATAAAGCTGTTAAATGTGCTTCGATAAACCCGGCAAGAGCGGCGCGTATTGACGATAAGTACGGCAGCATAACGGTTGGCAAATCGGCTGATTGCCTTATTGTTGATAAGGAGCTTAATCTGAAATCGGTAATTGTGGGCGGCAAAGAAATAAAGAATATAATAAAATAAAGCGGCAAATACCGGATAAATACTTGCGCAAAACACAAGGAGTAAAAATATGAAATATAATGATGATTATACAAGAGAAATTTCATTTCCGTTAGGCGGAATAGGCACAGGGAGCATAGGTCTCGCGGGAAACGGACGGTTTATAGATTGGGAAATTTTTAACCGTCCGTCAAAGGGCAGCACAAACCGTGAGTCGCATTTTGCAATTAAGGCTGTAAGA
>CAKSSN010000034.1 GCA_934489015.1 uncultured Clostridia bacterium | reverse complement strand
CTGTCGCTCGGCTCGCTTTACTATTGGTTTGACGACAAACAAAATCTTGTCACAGAGGTTACGAAATACGGCTTTTATAAAACCGTTGATAAAATATTTGAATATGTTTTCGCTTCCGTTTGCGATTTGGACGGATTTTTCGGCGGTATTCTCGATTACATTGACGGATTTAAAAATGCAATTCGGTTTATTTATCAGATAGCGGCAAATTCCGAATACAGCGAAAAAATGCGTGAAATTGCGCTTGAAGTAAACTATATGTATGAAAGGCTTGCTCTGAAATTAGCGCATAAAACCGGCAGTACACCCGATAAGCTTCGCCCGTGCGTTTACATAATAGCATCTGCCGTGCTTGACTATGTTATGTGGGGCGACAGGAAAAGGGCACAATGTCAGCTCGACTTTGTTTACGGTATAATAAAAAACATTGATAATTAAACGGCTCTGCCGTATAATTATATATTCTATAAATCATATTTTTTGGCTTTTTGGTAAAGGGGGATAGAAATTTTAAAGCCGAACACCATAAAAATTTTAAGGAAGAAGGACAAATTAAATGAAAAGTAAAAAACTATTGACAGGCATTTTGTCTGCCGCTTTGGCACTTACAAGCGTAGTTTTCCCTGCTTTTGCAGCTGATGAAAGCAATGCTGATTGGAATAGTCATGACGGTATGACAGTAGTTGCCTATGGTATTAACAATGGTGAGGACGCTTATTTTAAAACACTGAAAGACGCCCTTGCCGGTGTGTACAAAAGCAATCCTGAAAAAACTGTTACGCTTGAATGTAAGCCGAATTCGGATGTTGGTATAATGACGCACGGTCACGTGGCCGATAGCCTTATAATAAACGGAAACGGCGCAAAGGTATCATATGATAGTACCAAAGCAAGCTGTGAAGGCGATATGGAATTTGATACATTTAAATTTAACCGTTCCACAGGTACGCAGGATCAAAACGGTGTTTATCTCGATAAAGACATTACTGTTGTCGTAAATAATCTTGACGGTATCGGTGCTTGGGGACAGAGAAATACAACAAATACTTTAAACCTTGAGTTTAACAACTGCAAAAACATGACAAAAATCATGTTTCGTTCAAGCGAGAATGATTCTGTAGGAGATATAAACGTTACTCTTAACAATTGTTCTTTTGACAGGGAAGCTAATGCAAATGCGTTGCCGGACACAAGCGTACATATCACTTCACCTGCAAATATAAAATTAATAGGCTGCACTTTTAAGGATATTGCCGCACCTGTAAATCTCAGCAACAAATCAACAAAGGCTCAGACGATAGACATTGACGGCTGCACATTTACAAATTGCTCTACTGCCGAAATTGTTGCTTCAACAGGTACAGCTGATTATGCGTCTCCTATCCGTTTTGTAACAACATCTACCGGAACAATTAATGCAACCGTTAAAAATACGAGCATTACCGGTGCAACAGGCGGAAACGGTGATATTCTTATCGGTGACGGAAGAGAAGGAAATGCTTCGACTTTAAATGTAACCGTTGGAATTGAAAAAACAAATGCAGAGGTTCAGTTGCAGTATCCGGGCGAAGCTGATAAAACCGTAACAAAGAAAGTAACGGCAGAAAGCTCTGAAACAGTTTCAAATGCTCCCGCACAAACTGCAGTAGCTAAAATCGGTGATACTTCATATGAAACACTTGCAGACGCTGTTAATGCAGCAAATGAAGGCGATACGATTACAATAATCGGAACAATTAATGTAACAGATGAAAAAGAATTACATAACGGAACAAAGGCAATAACAATTCAGGGCGATACATCAGACGGAGAAGATGTTCTTCATTTTAAAGGCGCTGTTGCAATTCACGGTGCAAAAGTTACATTTAAGGATTTAACAATGCAGTGGCCGGCAGATGAAAACTATGTTGGTCTTCAGCACGCAGACAGCCTTACATATCATAACTGTACAATTAAAGGAAAGGTATTTCTTTACGGAAACAAAGAGATATTTAATAAGTGTAATTTTGTGCAGACGGTTGTAGATTATAACGTGTGGACATACGGTGCAAAAATTGCAGAATTTAATAACTGCATCTTTAATTGTGTCGGAAAAAGTATTTTAATTTATAATGAAGATTACAATAATAAACCTGTAGAAGAATATATTAATGCTGATTCAAAGAAAGTTGTAATTAATAATTGTACTTTTATTGCAAGTGAAGAATGCATAGGTAAAGCTGCTGTTGAAATAGATTCAAGATTTTCTCCTTTTAATGTAAGCATCAACAAATCTACGGCAGAAGGATTTTCGACTTCAACAAACAGTAAAAATGGTCTTTATAACGTTAAAAATTATAATGCTAACATAACAGATCCTTCGCAGGATAAGGCTTCTCTTACAGTAGACAATAAAGAAAAAGCAATAAGAAGTACAACGTTTTCATCAATGACCGATTCAGGCCTCTATACAGTAGAAAATGAAAAATTCGGCGTTATGAGATTTTCATTTAAAGTAGTTCCTATGGGTGATGTTTCGGCTGTAGGCATTAAGTATGCAAAGGGCAGCGACATTGCACAGGCTATCAGCGGCAGCGTACTTTCAAAATCTGCTGACCTCAATGTTTTCTACGGTGATCTTGTAAATATTGATCCTAACGAAAACAGCAAATATTATGCTATTGCATATGTGACAACAACAGATGGCAATACAGCTTGGTCTGATGTTGTTGAGTGCACATTGGACACAAATAAGGAATTTGACAATTACAAAGTCGGAGGTGCAGAATAATGAGAAGAGAATATATAAAACCGGATTTTAAGATGATAAAATTTAATGCTGTCGATGATGTTTTGACGACAAGCACGGTTGTAACAAAGGCAGAGCCCGAAACCTTTACCGGTGCGGAAAGTCTCGGTCAGTTTTCGGCAAAAAGTCTTACAGATTAAGTGTATTTCATTGGATTTTTATAACACAAACGCCGCCCGAAAGGGCGGCGTTCAGTTTTTTATTATACGCATTTTTACGAATTTTCAGCGTTCGGACAGATTTTTAATTCCGAATTTGCAAAAATCATTAAGCGTACATTCGCTGCATTTAGGTGACCGTGCATTGCAAACCGCTCTGCCGTGAAAAACAAATCTATGGCACGTATCGAGCTGCTTTTCGGGCGCGATAAGCTTTTTAAGCTCCGCTTCGATTTTCTCCGGCGCCTTTTCCTTTGTAAGACCTATCCTGTTTGTAAGCCTTATGCAATGCGTATCGACAACAACGGCGCTTTTCCCGAAAATCTCACCTAAAATCAGATTTGCGGTTTTTCTGCCCGTTCCCGGCAGCGTTAAAAGAGCTTCCATAGTATCGGGTACTTCTCCGCCGTAATCCGATATGATTTTTTTGCAGCAGGCTATAATATTCTTAGACTTATTTCTGTAAAGTCCGATTGAGCGAATATCCTCCTGCAGCTGCTCTATATCGGCGTTTGCAAAGTCCTCTGCACACGTATACTTTTTAAAAAGCTTTTCCGTAACACGATTTACATTCGCGTCCGTACACTGCGCCGACATCTGCGTTGCAAGCAGCATTTCAAGCGGCGTTGTATAGTTAAGAGAGCACTTCACATCGGGATAAAGCTCCTCAAGACGCGAAACCGTAAGCGCCGCTCTTTCCTTTTTAGTCATTAGTTCTGACCTGTTTGAGCAGCAACAATCTCGTCAACTCTTGCAAGTGCGTCATCAATCTTTGCCGCGTCCTTTCCGCCGCCCTGCGCCATATCCGGCTTACCGCCGCCTCTGCCGCCGGCAATCTGCGTTATTTCTTTTATAATATTGCCGCTGTGTGCGCCCATTTTAACGGCTTCCTTTGTAGCCATTGCAACAAATGTAATCTTTCCGTCAGTGTATGAGCCGAGAACAACAACTCCGGCATTCATTTTAGCCTTAATATCGTCAGCCGCTGTTTTAAGGTCGTTAGCTGTCATGCCGTCAAGCTGAGCGGTTACAAGCTCAATTTCGCCTATATGCTTAATTCCTGCCATCATATCGTTGGCTTTAGCGCTTGCAAGCTTTGCCTTTATAGCTTCAAGCTCTTTTTCGGCATTTTTAAGCTCGTAGGCAAGCACCTCTGCCTTTTTGTCTATCTCACCCAAAAGATTTGTTTTCAAAACCTTAGCCGTGTTTGCGATTAAAGCGTCCTTTTCCTTTATATATTCAACAACGCCGCTGCCTGTAACGGCTTCAATTCTGCGAACGCCTGCGGCAACGCCGCCCTCTGAAATGAGCTTAAACAGTCCTGCCTGCGCCGTATTTGTAAGGTGAGTACCGCCGCAAAATTCAACCGAATAATCGCCCATGGAAACTACTCTTACAACCTCGCCGTATTTCTCGCCGAACTGCGCCTCTGCGCCGAGCTTTTTAGCTTCCTCAATCGGCAGCTCACGAGTTACAATCGGGAGAGAGTCGAGAATTGCTTCATTAACTCTGTCCTCAACTCTTTGCAGCTGCTCCGGAGTCATAGCCTCGAAATGCGAAAAGTCAAATCTTAAACGATCCGGCGTTACAAGCGAGCCTGCCTGTGCAACATGGTGACCGAGCTCATCTCTGAGCGCTCTGTGAAGAAGATGCGTTGCGCTGTGGTTTCTTGCGATAGCCATTCTGTTCTTGCGGCAAACTGTGAGATGCACGCTGTCGCCGTTTGAAAACTTACCGCTTTCAACCTTAACCTCATGAAGATAAATTCCGTCGCCTGTTTTCGTTGTGTTCGTTACACGCGCTTTTGAATTGCCCGATGTAATTTCGCCTATATCTCCTATCTGTCCGCCCATTTCAGCGTAGAAAGGAGTCTGTTTTGTTACAATTATTCCGGTTTCACCGTCCGAAATAACGGCTGAAACCTCGCCCTCTGTTGCAATTCCGACAATTTCGGAGTCTGCTTCAAGGCTGTTATAGCCTACAAAAGCTGTTTTTTCGGCGTTTTCAAATTCATACGTTGCGTCGCTGTCCCAGCTTGAGCCGTCCTTTCTGCTTGCGCGCGCCGTCTGCTTCTGCTCGTCCATTGCGCGATTAAAGCCCTCTATATCAACCTCAAGACCGTTTTCTCCGGCAATCTCAACAGTGAGGTCAAGCGGAAATCCGTATGTGTCATGGAGCTTAAATGCCTGCTCGCCCGTTATTTCCTTTGCTCCGTCCATATATCCGTTTAAAACGGCAAGTCCGCCCTCAATTGTTGCGTCAAAGCGGCCTTCCTCTATTTTAATAATATTCTTTATATAGTCAGCCTTTTCCTCAAGCTCCGGATAAGCCGATTTTGAATTTGCTATTACGGTGTCGGCAACCTCATATAAAAACTGTCTGTCAATTCCGAGCAGCTTTCCGTGTCTTGCAGCGCGGCGCAGAAGTCTTCTCAAAACATATCCTCTGCCCTCGTTTGACGGAATAACGCCGTCCGAAATCATCATAACCGTGCTTCTTATATGGTCTGTTATAACTCTTAGAGAAACGTCCGTTTTGTGATCCTTTTTATACTCAACACCGGCAATTCGGCAAATGTGATCCATTACGCCCTTTACCGTGTCAACCTCAAAAAGATTGCTTACGCCCTGCATATAAGCCGCAAGTCTTTCAAGACCCATTCCTGTATCAATGTTCGGGTTTGCAAGGCGCTCATATGTGCCGTCCTCCTGTCTGTCAAACTGCGTGAAAACAAGGTTCCATATTTCCATAAATCTGTCGCAGTCGCAGCCGATTTTGCAGTCCGGACCGCAGGCGTATTCCTCGCCTCTGTCAACATGAATTTCCGAACACGGACCGCACGGACCTGTGCCATGCTCCCAGAAGTTGTCCTCTTTGCCGAGCTTTACAACTCTTTCGGGGTCAACTCCGACCTCGTTTACCCAAATATCTCTCGCTTCGTCGTCTTCCTCGTAAACGGTTATCCAGATAACGTCCTTTGGTATGCCCATAACCTCTGTTATAAACTCCCACGCCCAGTGAATAGCTTCATGCTTAAAATAATCCCCGAACGAGAAGTTACCGAGCATTTCAAAAAACGTACCGTGACGCGCTGTTTTTCCGACTCTTTCAATATCCGGCGTTCTGATACATTTCTGACAGGTTGTAACACGTCTTCTCGGCGGCTCCTCCGCGCCCGTAAACCACGGCTTAAGCGGCGCCATACCCGAATTTATAAGAAGCAGGCTGTTGTCATTTTTCGGAATGAGCGGAAAGCTGTCAAGCCTTAAGCAGCCCTTAGACTCAAAAAAGCTCAGAAATTTTTCACGGATTTCGTTTAATCCCATGTATTCCATTATAATCTGTCCTTTCTTTTGCAAATACACATAAATATACAATTATAATTATATAGGAAAATACCGCTGATGTCAAGGTCTTTTTGGAAATTTAAAAAAATGTAATAATTACAGCTTTAATTATTACATTTTTTTTGCATATAGTGTTTAGGTCTGTCTTGCGTCAAATTTTCCGTGTGAGGCTCTGTACTCCGCCGGAGTTACAAAATAATTTTTCTTAAAAAGCCTTATAAAGCTTGATGTGTTTAAGTATCCGACCTTTTCCGAAATTTCGTTTATTTTAAGATCGGTGTTTACCAAAAGCTGTGTTGCGTGCTCAAGGCGGACATCGGTTAAGTATTTTATGTAGTTCATTTTCATATTTTTCTTAAATATTTTGCTTATATACGATGTGCTTACTCCAAGCTTTTCGGCAAGCAGATTTATTGAAAGATCGGCTTCTGCATAATGATTATTTATGTAGTCTATTATTTTTTCGTATAAATCGCTGCTTGCGGCGGAATTTTCCGAGCTGCCCGAAAATTCAAAAAGCTCCGATAAAATCTGCTTTAAAAAGTAGTCTATATCGCTCAGCGATTCGCACTTTGAAAGCGATTCTAATCGGGTATGTATGAATAAGCGTTGTAACGTTTCTTTCATCGGAAATTTTTCTTAAAGGAAGCCATACGGTGTGTTCCTTCATTGATTTTGCGTTGTCGAGCCACTGCATATCGGAAAATGATGACGCGGAATAGTTATTTCTCTGCGTTACTATTTTCCTTGACGCATTTGAGTAAAAATAAATTGATTCTATGCTGTCGTCAATCGTGGTTATGCCGGTAAGCTCCTTTTGTATTTTGCCGAAAGGCACGAAAGGGGAAACAAATATGAAAGAAAAGAAGTTATTAACAAAGAAAATTTTATTGGCGGCGTTGCTGACAGTTCCGTTTTGCATGACAGGCTGCTCAAAAGGAGGCGGCGAAGCGGAAAAGATAATAACGGTTTCCGTTTTTGATCGCGGAAATGTTCCGGCGTCGGAGGGTACATACGAAAACAACAGATGGACGAAATTCATAAACGAAAACAACAGATGGACGAAATTCATAAACGAAAACAGCGGAGTAAACGTTAAGTGGGTGCCCATTCCGAGAAATGAAGCAAAGCAGAAATTCAGTATGCTTGTTGCGGCAGGCGAAGCGCCCGATTTAATCTGCGATTATGACGCAAGCCTTTTCAGTGCGTTTATAAAGCAGGGCGTGCTTCAAAGCGTTGACGAGCCTATTGAAAAATACAGCACGGCGTACAAAAAATATCTTGAAGAAAATCCGAAGCTTAATGATTTTATAACCTTTGACGGCAAGAAATATCTTATAACATCAAAGCGTTCGCAGGACAGTGTGCTCAATCACGGTGTATGGATAAGACAGGACTGGCTTGACAAGCTAAATCTTAAAATGCCCGAAACGGATGAGGAGCTTTTGAATGTAGCAAGAGCATTTCGTGACGGTGATCCGGACGGGAACGGAGTTAATGACACAACGGCAATGGCTGTTATAAACTGGCATGAAATTTTTCCGTCAATGTATCAGTCGAGCAAGCTTTGGTATAACGAGGGCGGCACTCTCAAATTCGGCAGAACGCTTGACAGATACGCAGACGCGCTCGGCTATATGAAAACTCTTTATGATGAGGGGCTTATTGACAAGGAGTTTATAAGACAAACTCAGCTTTGGACTACAGGCAAGAGCGGAATACTCACTCAGACATGGAGATCTACAATGTCAAAGGAGCTTTTGCTCAATGACCCCGATGCAAAGCCTGTTCCTCTTAAGCCCGTATCTACAAAGTACGGCACAAATTCATTTTGGAAAGAGGCAGCGCCGGGCTATTATGTAGGCTTTAACAAAAATCTCAAGGATACGGAGAGCACAATGAAGTTTATAGACTGGATGATAGACAAGGGCTGGTTTAATATCAAGTTCGGAAACGAGGGAGAGCATTATAATCTTGTAGACGGCGTTCCGCAGATTATAGATCAAGCGAAGTTTACAAATGAAGTTGAATATGCGCTTGACTATGCAATCGTTTCGCAGTGGCAGGTAAAGCCGGAGTGGATTCCTGTTATGGCGGCTCAGGACGACATATCCCAAACGCTTGCAAAGCTTCAGGAGGCGAGCATGAAGGTAAACAGTTCTGTTGATTTCAGACGTGATATTCCCGTTGATCCGAGAATTGACGATGTTGTAAGCGTTATAGACGCATTTGAGCCGCTCCATGATTCAATAAGAATGAAGGTTATTTCCGGCGGCGCGAAGTATACTCCGGAATGGGGAATACAGGAGCTTAGAAGCGAGTGGAAGAGAGTCGGCGGAGATAATGCCGAAGCGCTTATGAACGAGTGGTACAAGAGCAACAAATAGTTTTATGAAATGGAGATTGTTATGAATAAACTGATTAAAGCAGGCGCAGCCGTTTTGGCTGCAATGCTTGTTTCAACGTCGGCTTTTGCGGATGGGATAACGGTAAGCACAGATTATTCTACCGGAAATGTTTCCGTAAGCTGCGATTTCGGCATTGGCAAAAAGCCTGTTACGGTAAGGGTAATAGGTCCGCTTTCCGCGCCGACGGATTATGAGGATGTATCAGAGGCAGCGGCCGATAAAATTTTTGAAGAAAGCTATGTAAATCAGCTTTATACAGATGAAGCAGGCAGCATATCTTTGACTTTGCCTATAGGGAACAAAGCAGCAAATTACATAATAGCCATGAACTGCGGCGGCAAAAAATATCGCGGAGCGCGATTTGCTCGAAAAGCTTTTTGCGGCTATGGAAAAGCACGCAAACAAGAAATCGGAGAAGAGAATTTTTGCGAGAGAGGGAATTGAGGATTATATAAGACTCGGCTATGTGCCGTGCGACAAATATAAGGAAAGCGTAAATTTAACTCTTGATTTTTCATACGGAGATTGGTGCATAGGGAGCCTTGCGCATTTGCTCGGATATGAAGAAAAAGCGGAAAAATATTTAAAGCGTGCCGAAAGCTATAAAAAGCTTTTCGACGTAAAAAGCGGCTTTATGCGTGCAAGAAAGGAAAACGGCGAGCTTCGGGAGAGCTTTGACCCGATAAGCTGGGGCGGAGATTATACCGAAAGCAGTGCGTATCAGACGTTTTTTTCGCCTGTTCATGATCTTGAAAATCTTGCGGCGCTTGTCGGCGGAAAAGAGCAGCTTATAAAGCGGCTTGACGAGCTTTTTGAGCATGAGAGCGATTACAGAGTAGGCGGATATGAAACGGAAATTCATGAAATGACCGAAATGGCGTCGGCAAGCTTCGGACTTTGCGCGATAAGCAATCAGCCGAGCTTTGCTATTCCTTTTATTTACGCGTATTTCGGAGAAAATGAAAAAACGCAGTATTGGGCAGAAAAAATCTGCCTTGAAGCCTTTTCTTATAAAAGTGACGGCTTTCCCGGAGATGAGGATAACGGCTCAATGTCGGCGTGGTATATTTTTGCGTCTTTGGGATTTTACCCGATTTGTCCCGGTAAAAACGAGTATGTATTTTTTAATTCCGTAATTGATAATGCCGATATATGCGGCACGAGCTTAAAAAATTTAAAGGGGAGGTTAAAAAACTTCGGAGCGGAAAAATAAACATTATATAAAATATAATTATTATAGCGGGAGTAGGAAAGCATTTATTTTCTTGCTATCGGTCAAGCTTCGCCTCTCGGCGTAACGATGTACGCCTTCGGTGATCCCAAAGCTAAGGCTTTGGCTCGGTTTATTGATTTCAAGGCTTTTTTCCTATCCCCATTTTTTACGCTTCAAAATTTTTAAGAAAAAAATTTTAAAAAAGGTATTGACAAATGAAAAAAAGTGTAGTATAATAGCTTCCAGATGAGATGAGAAAAGTTTAGCAGAGATTAGTTTTATGTTTAGATTAGTATATTTTTATATTGTGAGTATATTACTTTTCAGCTGACCTTTATCATGTCTGAAAAGTTTTTTTATTTTTGAAAGGATGAGATGAGAATGATGAGAATGACGAGAAAGATGAGAAGAGTAATTGCAGGATTGGTTATGAGTGTTATGTGCGCAGGTGTTATGTCAGGCTGCGGCACAGAGCAGAAAACGGACAGCGTACAGACAGAAAGCGCATCCGAGAGCAAGGTTTATAAAATAGGTGTTACGCAGATTTCCGACCACCCCTCGCTTGATAACTGCCGTGAGGGATTTATAGAAGGTCTTAAGGAAGCAGGCTTTGAAGAAGGTAAAAATATTGAGATTGAATATGTTGCGGCGCAGGGCGATAGGGCAATGAATACGCAGATTGCTCAAAATTTTGCGGCAGCAAAAAAAGATCTTGTGTGCGGCATTGCAACGCCGTCGGCTCAGGCGCTTTACGCTGCTTGCTATGAAAAGAAGATACCGGTTATATTTAACGCAATTTCCGATCCGGTTGAAGCGAAGCTTGCAAAATCGGAAACTGAAGCAATGGACGGAGTTACGGGAATAAGCGATCGCCTTCCAGTTAAAGAGCAGCTTGAGCTTATAAGAGAAATACTTCCGGACGCTAAAAAAATCGGAATTATATACACAACGAGCGAAGCAAACTCGGTAAGTACTATTAAAACATATAAGGATTTGGCAGATCAGTACGGCTTTGAAATTGTGGATACAGGCATAACAAAGCAGGCTGAGGTTGCACAGGCAACGGATAATATCTTAACACAGGTTGACTGCATTTCAAACCTTACAGACAACACTGTTGTATCGGCTCTTGGCGTTGTTCTTGAAAAGGCAAATGCAAAGGGTATACCGGTATTCGGCTCGGAGGAAGAACAGGTTAAAAACGGCTGCCTTGCGTCTGCGGGACTTGATTATTTTAAGCTCGGAATACAGGCAGGTCAGATGGCAGCAAGAGTTCTCAACGGTGAAGATATTTCAACAATTCCGTTTGAAACGCTTAAGGAGAGCAAAATAACGGTAAACACAAAAACAGCGCAGTCGCTCGGAATTACAATCCCCGAAAGCGTACTTTCAAAGGCTGAAACAGCTGAATAAGATTTTTTTGCACCGCCGGGCTTTAAAAGCTCATGCGGTGTATAATTTTATAAATTAAAACCGTCCGCGCTTTATGCGGCAGAAACGGAGATTATTATGGCAGATTTAATTATCGGAATAGCGGAGCAGGGGCTCATATACGCAATTATGGCTCTCGGAGTTTACATTACATATAAAATACTTGATTTCCCCGACTTGTCGGTTGACGGAACATTTCCGCTCGGCGCGGCTGTAACCGCCGCTCTTATAACGCGCGGAATTAATCCGGGACTTTGTCTTCTTGCATCGTTTGCCGCAGGTGCCGTTGCCGGATGTGTAACGGGGCTTCTTAATGTAAAGCTTAAAATTAAGGATTTGCTTTCCGGAATACTCACAATGACGGCGCTTTATTCTATAAACTACCGCATTGCAGGCGCTCCGAATTTGTTTCTGATGGGCGAGAAAACAATATTTTCATACTTTGAGTTTTTGGGAATATATAAATACGTTGTCGTTACGGCGGTAATTGTGATTATAATTAAATATCTGCTTGACTGGTATTTAAGAACAAAATCCGGCTTTCTTGTAAGATGCTCCGGAGATAATGAGGGACTTGTAATAACGCTCGGCAAAAATCCGGGTACGTTTAAAATAATTGCTCTTTCAATTGCAAACGGTCTTGCCGCAACTGCCGGAGCGCTTAACTGCCAGAGATTTATGCAGTTTGACATATCCTCCGGAACTGGAACAATAGTTATGGGTCTTGCCGCAGTAATAATCGGAACGGCGGTATTTCCTAAGGCAAAGCATATACGCATAACCACAAGCGTTATTTTCGGAATGATTATATATAAGCTGTGCATTTCGCTTGCGCTTAAAATGGGGCTTATGGCGTCGGATACAAACCTTGTTGTAACAATTTTGTTTATACTTACGCTTGTTGTAAGCTCGGCAATGAAAAAGAAAGGCATAACAAGATAAATTTGCCTGTCGGAAAGGACTGAAAAAAGCTATGCTAAAGCTTGAAAATATATGCAAGAAATTTAACGCCGGTACGGTTGACGAAAAGATACTTTTCGATAATTTTAACATAACGATAAATGACGGAGAGTTTATAGCGGTTGTCGGAAGCAACGGATCGGGAAAAACGACGCTTCTTAATATTATTTCGGGAGATATTTTCCCCGACAGCGGAAAGGTTGTTTTTTCGGGCGAGGATATTACTGCTATAAAAAACTACAAAAGAGCGTCCGTAATTGCAAGAGTTTTTCAAAACCCGGCAATGGGAACCTGTCCGTCAATGACTATTTTTGAAAATATGTCTATAGCCGACAATAAGGGAAAGAGCTTTAACCTTACAAGAGGTCTTAATACAAGAAGAAAGGATTATTACAAATCGCTTTTAGAGGAGCTCGGAATGGGGCTTGAAAACAGGCTCGACACTCTTGCGGGCGCGCTTTCAGGCGGTCAGCGCCAGGCGCTCACTCTTATAATGGCAACAATGTCGTCGCCTAAGCTTTTGCTCCTTGATGAGCATACGGCAGCGCTCGACCCGAAATCGAGCGATATTGTTATGACGCTTACAGACAAAATTGTAAAATCAAAAAAAATAACAACACTCATGATAACGCATAATCTTAAATATGCGGTAAATTACGGCAGCCGCGCGATTATGATGCATGAGGGAAATTCCGTGCTTGATATATCGGGCGAGGAAAAGCAGAAGCAGTCGATAGACGATTATCTTGAAATATTTAATAAAATCAGCATAGAGTGCGGAAACTGAAAAATCCCCGACAGGCTTTTTATAAAGCTTTGTCGGGAATTTTTTGTCTTTGAACGGTCTGCGCCAAAAGCCGCTATTTATTCGTGGTCATGATGGCAGCAGTCACAGTCTTCGTCCGTGCATTCGCCGTCGCGCTTTACAAACTCGTTAAATGCAGCTTCAAGCTCTGCGTCGCTTTCGATTGAAACGAGCTCCGCGTCGTCGCCCTCGCCCTCAACTCTCATGATGAGAACTTCTTCTGCCGTATCAAGCTCTTCAGCCTCTATAAGAGCAAAATATGTTACTCCGTCAAGCTCATAAACATCAATTACGGCAAAGTCAACCATGTTGCCGTTTTCGTCCTCTAATACAATTATGTTGTTATCTTCCATTATAAAAAATTCCTTTCCTGTTATTGTGAAGCATCATACATCAGCTGCACGATGTCTGCATACAAAACTATTGTAACATAAAAAAACCGTTTTTGTCAAGTATTATTATGTAAATTTTTAATTCTTTGGGAATAATCACATATGCCCTCTTCAAAATCAATGCCATAAATCGGGTCGCGCATCGTGTTTTTGGTGCGGGTTATTGCTTCCGAAGTGAAATCCGCCGCAATGCGCGCCGCTTTTTTCAGTGATGCACCGTTTAAAATTGCGCCTGTCAGTGCGCTTGAAAATACATCACCCGACCCGTGAAACATACCTTCTGTTTTATCGTTAAACAGATAGTCGATTTTTCCGCCGTCGTATACCGCGCAGCCGATTGAGCTGCTGTCAAACGAAACGCCTGTCAGAATAATTCTCTCCGTACCGCCTGACGCAAGATTTTCTAAAAGGCTTCTTATATAATCCTCTCCGTATCCGCCGCTTTTATACTCAAAATCGGTCAGAAGCGCAGCTTCCGTTAAATTCGGCGTTATTATATCCGCGCGCGCGCAAAGTGCGGCAAAGCCATGAGCAAAGCTTTTATCAAGGTTTGAATATATTTTGCCGTTGTCACCCATAACAGGATCGACAATGAAAATATTTTTATCGGTTTTAAATCTGTCCGCTATTGTCTGCATTATGTCAAGCTGCCTGTATGAGCCGAGATACCCCGAAAAAATGCAGTCAAACTGCTCTCCGAGCCTGCTCCAGTGATCTGCAATAGGGAGCATATCGTCGGTTAAATCGCGGAATGTATACCCGGTAAAGCCGCCCGTATGAGTAGATAAAACGGCGGTAGGCATAACGGCAACCTCAACTCCCGCTGCGGAGATTATCGGCAGCGCAACGGTCAGGGAGCATCTGCCCACACACGATATGTCATGAATTGCAAGAACACGCTTTTGCATCGGAACAACACCTCTTAAAATCAGCTTTTTAATATTGTACCATACTTTTGAGGCTTTTTCATCAGTTTTTTTGTTTTTTATATATATTGCTGTATAAAATCCGAAAAGAGTCGTTAAAAACCGATATTAATTATAAAACAAAACGGACGTATTTTGCTTTGCAAGGGTCGGGCAGAACAGTCTGACCCTTTTGCCTGCTTTTTATGCAAAATACATCCGTTTTAATATTGTGCGTGTTACTTAAACAGTGTACAGCCAAGTGCTTTATACTGCTTTATTTTATCCTCTAAAAGCTCTTTTGTAACGTCAAAATATTCTGCCGTACAGTCTAAGCACATATATTTTTCCGTCGCCCTGTTAATAAGCTTTTTACAAAGCGCCGCTTCATCGCTTGTTACGGTTTTGCCGCATTTTACGCATTTATCCGCACTCAGCACAGTTCACCTACCAGCACCTGACATCTTCCGGGCTTTATTTCAGCTCTGTAGAAATCCTTAAATACGCCCATATCCTCACCTGTAACGGCGTTTGTAAGCTTTATGCTGCGCGGAGTGTTTGAGTGTATTCCGCAGTCGTCAAAGCTTACGGTTATTTTGTCTGCCCACTTGTTTTCCTCATCTGCGGAATTTGCCAGCATAAGCGCAAAGCGTCCGCCGCTCAGAATTTTCATCAAAACATATCTTGAATTGTTGTTATTTATAACAAACGGCGGTCTGCATTCGCTGTCCTGATTTATATCAATAAGTCCCTTGCAAAGAAGAGTCTTTTTATCCTCTTCGGGTAGGTTTCTTATATCCGAGCCGATTATAAGCGGCGAGCCGAGAAATGCCCAAAGAGCAAAGTGGAGCATATATTCCTCGCTTGTGCAGCCGCCGAGACCTACGTTTCCGCTGCCGTGCATTCCGACAATAAGCATATCCATGTCGTTATAGCAGCCGGGCGCATTGCTTTCAACGTTTGTAACCTGAGCTTTGAAAATATCGATAAATGACTTTCTGTTATCGAAAATATCGCCTGTTGAACGATATGTATGCGCACCGTGTGAGCGCATCCATTTTGCAGGATCACCGACGCCCCAGTTGCATGCCGCAAAAACTATGTCGCGGCCGCAGTTTCTCAGAGCCATTGCCATTGTAAGATATGCGTTTTCGCGGTCGGCGCATTGCGGAAAATTGCAGAAATCATATTTAAGATAATCAACGCTCCACTCGGCAAACTGCTTTGCGTCCTCAAATTCGTATCCGTAGCTTGACGGATAACCGGCGCAGGTCATTGTTCCGGCGCAGGAATACATACCGAATTTAAGTCCCTTTGAGTGTATGTAATCGGCAACATACTTCATTCCGTGCGGAAAAAGCTTCGGGTCCTCAACGAGCTTTCCATTCTGACGCTCCTTAAGCGCCCAGCAGTCGTCTATTATAACATATTCGTAGCCTGCGCCTTTGTAGCCCATATCGCACATTACGTCAGCAGTGCGGCAAATAAGCTCCTCGTTAATTTTTTCTCCGAACGTGTTCCATGAGTTCCAGCCCATGATCGGTTTTTCAGCCATCATATTTAATTCCTCCTCTAAGCGATTGTAAAATATACAGTGTGCAATCGCTTGTGTGTTATTTAATTGCATTATATCAACAAAATTTAAGTTTGTAAACGTAAAAACCTTGCATATATGTGTATTATTATTGTATAATAAAAATGTGATGCACGTTTTAAAAAAAGAGGAGGGGCTGATATGCAGAATTTTATACTGAGAGATTATTCCGACCTTACAATAAACCATATCGGAAAGGAAGAATGCGGACCGGGACATTTATACTCGTGGCAGTTTAAAAAGGATTATCTTATTCATTATATTGTAAGCGGCAGGGGAACGTTTACAACGGAAAACAGAACATACAGCCTTGAAGCCGGCAATGCTTTCTTCATCGGCAATAAAAAGGGTCTGTACCGGGCGGATGAAAATGACCCATGGACATATATATGGATAAATTTTTCGGGAGCGCTCGGAAAGGAATTTCTTGAAATATTAAAGCTTGACAGCGAAAATCCGATTTATAAAACAAATAATCCCGAAAAGCTTGCCGGGTGCTTTGAGGAAATGGCGGAAATAGACACGGAAAAGAACGAATTTTATATATACAGCCGATTTTTAAATCTTATGAGCGAAATGCTCGAAACCTCATCAGGCAAAACGGCGCGCAAAAAGCCCGCTCCCGACAGATATATTGACATATGCCGCGAATATGTCAGATTAAATTATATGAAAAAAATAACGGCTAAGGATTTGTCAAAGGCGGCAATGCTCGAATATTCGTATCTGTTCAGGCTATTTAAAGAAAAGCTCGGAATGAGTCCGGGAGAATATATAATAAATTTTAAAATCGGCATTGCCGCAAAGCTTTTGTGTGAGGACGATATGACGATAAATGAAATTGCAGCAGCTGTCGGATATGATGACAGAGCCGCATTTTCAAAGCTTTTTCGGAAAAAATGCGGTATATCTCCGAGCGAATATCGTAAAAATACATAAGGTGATTTATAAAGTAAATAAAAAATAATTATGTACAAATTATAAAATATGTTGATATTTCCTTGACGGCGGCCCGAATAAGTGATATAATAACCATATGTGTATGTCGAAATATGAAATAATTTTAAAAATTACGGAAATAAACCGATTATTTTTGGAGGATTAACACGTGAAAAATAAAATAAATGTAAAACGATATTTTCAGGTGCTCGGAATTTGCCTTGCGGTACTGCTTGTAGGACTTCTGGGTGCTTTGGGCTTCGGCTTCTGGCAGCCGTCGGAGCCGGGTCTGACAACGGACGAAATTGCAACAGTTGACACGGCGGACGGCAAGATAAATGTTCTTTTAATGGGCGTTGACGAGGGCGGTCTCAGAACAGACTGTATAATGCTCGCTTCCTTTGATACGGAAACGAAAAAGGCAACGCTTTTGTCAATTCCGCGTGACACAAGAATGTATGTGGGGTCAAAATATCAGAAAATAAACGCCGCTCATGCAATAAGATCGTCTTCCGGCGGGATAATGGGCGCGCAGGGCACTGTTGAAGCCGTTACAAGACTTACCGGTGTGCCGATTAACTATTATGTTGAAATGTCCTTTGACGACGTTGCCGAATGTATAAATCTTCTCGGCCCGATTGACTTTGAAATTCCCGACCTTTACAATGACGGCGTGGGAATGGTTTATGACGATCCCGTGCAGGGACTTCATATAAACCTTAAGCCCGGTCCTCAGAAACTTGACGGTGCAAAGGCAGTTCAGCTTCTGCGCTACAGAAAGGGAAACAAGGTTAATGGTAAAAGAAAGAGCTATGCAAACGGCGATATTGACAGAATAAAAGTTCAGCAGCAGTTTATACAGGCTGTAATCGACCAGAAACTCAAAGCATCGCTTATTCTTAAAATCCCGGCAATGTTTAAGCAGCTTTCGGAGTCGATAAAAACAAATATGTCGGTAAAGGATGTTATAAAATACTCGAAGTATCTGAACGATTTCAAGAGTGAAAATCTGTCTGCGTTCTCGCTTCCGGGAATTGCGCAAACGATTGATAAGGTATCGTACTGGGTATGCGACCTTGAAGAAACGCGAAATATTATAGAAACCGAATTTGGCTATGACGCTTCAAATATTACGATAGACAAGGCACCGGGACAAAGCACGGATAAGTCCTCCGGCAGCAAAACCGGGCAGGCGGAAGCTGTTACGGCAAAGCCTAAGGCATCGTCGGGCACTGCTGTTCAGACTGCAAAGCCCAAGACGAGTACATCCTCCGAAAATAAGTCAAGCGCAACAAAAGCGCCGGCTAAGAGCGCAAATGAGGTTACGGCAAAGCCGAAAGCGACCGTAAAGGCGGAGGAGTCTAAGTCGGAAGCTACAAAGAAGCCTGAGGCGACAAAAAAGCCGGAGGCTACAAAGGCGCCGCAGAAGCAGGAATCATCATCTAACAGCGAGGCAACAAAAATACCGGTTAAATCGGTAACGGACGATAATGAGGATTCGGAGTCGGTAAATGAATAAAAATGAAAAAAGAGTAGTCACTCTTGCAAAAACGGCAGGCTTTTGTTATGGCGTAAGCCGCGCCGTCGACAGAGTGTATGAGTGTGCCGCAGGCGGAGAAAAAATCTGCACCTACGGAAAGCTTATTCATAACAGGCAGGTTGTCGGTGAGCTTGAAGAGATGGGCGTTAAGGCCTATGATAATATTAAGGATGTTCCGGAGGGGACAAAGGTTATTATAAGAACTCACGGCGCGCCGAAAGAAATATTTGATTATCTTGAAGAAAACAAAATCGAATATGAAGATCTGACGTGTCCGTTTGTTGAGAAAATACACAAAATTGTTGCCGAGCATCATGCAGACGGCGAAAAAATAATAATTGTGGGCGATAAAAATCACCCCGAAGTGATCGGAATAAACGGTCACTGCGACAACAGTGCGCTTGTAATTTACGATACAGAAACGAAAATTCCGGAGGATTTCATAAAAAATCCATGTTGTGTTGTAGCACAAACAACAATAAATAAAAAAAAATTTGTTCAAATCGTAAATTTTCTCAAAAATACTTGCAATCAGGTACTGTTTTTTGATACAATATGTAATGCGACAGCAAAGCGTCAGGAGGAGGCAGCTTCTTTGGCGGCCGAAAGCGACGCTATGCTCGTAGTCGGCGGAATGGAAAGCTCCAATACGCGCAAGCTTTACGAAATATCAAAAAGCATTTGCCCTTGCACTTTCCATATTGAAGCTTCGGAGGATATTCCTCCGGGTATATATAAAAATAATAAAAAGATAGGTATTACGGCGGGAGCGTCGACGCCCGGACGTATTATCGAGGAGGTAGTTAAAGCTATGGATGAAAATCTGAAGAATGAAGAAAATTTTGCGGAGATGTTTGAGCAGTACGGGGGCAAGAGCCTCAATAACGGCGACATCATCGACGGTGTTGTTGTGGAGGTGCGCAACAATGAGGTTATTGTTGACTTGGGCGGCTTCAAGTATAACGGTCAGCTCGCTCTCGATCAGCTCACTGACGATCCGAACGCAAAAGCTTCAGATCTGGTTAAGCCCGGTGACGATATAAAGGTATACGTTGTCGGCGTTAATGACAGCGAAGGAAAGGTTGTACTTTCGCGCAAGAAGATTGTACAGCAGGAAGCGTGGAACAAAATTAAAGAAGCCTATGAAAACGGAGATGTTCTTGAAGGCAAAATCATTAAGGCTGTGAAAGGTGGAGTGATTGCCCAGGCTCTCGATACTCAGGTTTTCGTTCCGGCAAGACAGGCCTCTGAAAGATTTGTACAGGATTTACAGACTCTCGTAGGAAATGATGTTAAGCTTAAGCTTATCGAAATTGATGACAGAAGAAAGCGTGTTGTCGGCTCGGTAAGAGTAATTCTTGAGCAGGAAAAGAAGGAAAAGGAAGACGCATTCTGGGCAAGTGCAGAAGTTGGCAAGAGATATACAGGCGTTGTTAAATCTCTCACAAGCTTCGGTGCATTTGTTGACATCGGCGGTGTTGACGGTCTTGTTCATATCAGCGAGCTTTCATGGAGCAGAATTAAGCATCCGTCAGAGGTTGTTTCTGTAGGCGATACGGTTGATGTTTACATCAAGGACCTTAAGCCCGAAACAAAGAAAATCTCTCTCGGCTTTAAAAATGCTGAGGACAATCCGTGGGTTGTTGCAAAGTCAAGATTTAACGTTGGCGATGTTATAACTGTTAAGGTTGTAAGAATGCTTTCGTTCGGTGCTTTTGCAGAGCTTATCCCGACAGTTGACGGTCTTATCCATATTTCACAGATTGCTGACAGAAGGATTGAAAAGCCTGAAGATGTGCTTTCAATCGGTCAGGAGGTTCAGGTTAAGATTACGGATATTGACTGGGATGCTAAAAAGATCAGCCTTAGCATAAGAGCATTAATCGCTCCTGAGGCTAAGGAGGAAGAGGCAGCTCCTGAGGTTGAGGAAGAGCCGGCAGACGGCGAAGCTCTCGTATATTCAACCGATCCTGAGGTTGAGGTTGAAGAGCCTATTTCAGACGCAGAGGACGCTGAATAATTTTATATTGAATTTATATTTAAGGGGCTGTAGCAAAACGATTTTAAAATCGGGTTGACTACAGCCCCTTTCAAAGAAAACACTATTGCTGTTTTATTGCGGACTGCCTTTCGGAGGTCTTTTTTTTATTCATATCATACTTTGGACTGATGACAAAATGAAAAATTTGTGATACAATCAATATACATTAATATTTTGGAGGTATTTTAATGAATTTTCCAAAGCGCCTTTTACATACGACATTTTGTATGATTTTGATTTTGGTATTTTTATGCCCGGCGGCATTGGCTGCAAACAAACTTGTCCTTTCGGACGGCTCGGCTATCCCTACTATCATGACGTGCAACAGTACGTATACGATAAAAGACACAGGCTCGTCAGACGTTTATTTCATAAGCAGCGACACATCGGTCGCAACAATCGGAAGAACCTCAGGCAAGCTCACTACGCTTAATCCCGGTACGGTTACGATATCTTCATACAATAAATCGAGCAACAAATCAAGTGCGAAGATAACAATATCCGTAAAAAAGAGAGCGGAAACAATCAAGATGAACTACAGCAAAATGTATTTCGCCACAGAATACCAATCGTCATACGGTTTTGATTTTGCACCTGCTTTAATTGCCGAACTCGGTCCGAGCGACACAACCGATACCGTAAGATATTCCTCCGACAATTCGGAAATTATCGGAGTAGGTCCGTCCTCCGGAAAAGTGCTTCCGAAGAAAAGCGGCTCGGTTGTTATTACCGCATACTCGCTGCTGCACGCTGCCGGTAGCACAGAAAATCCCGATAACATTACGGCAACTGCCGAGGCATTCGCCCACGAACACAATTATCAGAGCTATCCGAGATGGACAGCTTCGGACAGCTTTTATCATTATGCAAAATGTCAAAACGACGGCTGTACCATCGTTGAAGATACGAAACAAAGGTACTACGAAGAGCATAATTTTTCTGATAATATCTGCCGTACCTGCAAATATGTACGCACCGAAATAGCCGGACATACGCACAGCTGGACATCATACAAATATGACTCGTCAAGGCATTGGCTCGTATGCGAAAACAGCGAATGCGGCGCAACAAAATCGCCTGAAATACATAACTTCGGTTCGGACAACAAATGCAAGGTATGCAAAATAACTCACGAACACAATGCATGGGAAGAAGCCGTTTCCCTGGACGCATACGCTCACTGGAATTCATGCCAAAGCTGCGACGCAAGAAAGGATATGGGATACCATCACACCGATACGGTGGGAAACTGCCAAACGCAATATTCATGCCTCGACTGCGGTGCGGCATACGCAAAAGGTTCTCATGTACCGAGTGACGACTGGGGAACAGGCGACTATGGCCATACAAAACGCTGTGCATTCTGTTCTTCGATGCTCATCAGCGCAAATCATACATGGGTTAAAGACACCGCCGACACGATGAAATGCAACGTATGCGAATATACACATACCCATACATGGGGAGAATGGACAGCTGCCGCCGGCGGTCACTCCCACAGCTGCAAAACTCAACTGAGAAATTCCAACGGCAAAGTAATCGAATTTGAAAACGAAACGCTTGAACATACGTTTGATACAGACGGCATATGCACGTTTTGCAAATACGAATATTTGCCGGAAATGACGGACGACGTATACCAAATAGGCACTCCGCTCGACCTTTTCGGATTTGCACGTCTGGTAAACAGCGGAAAAAGTAACTTAAACGCAATTCTGACAAACGATATAGATTTTGGCGGAACAACTTCCGTTGTTATAGGAAATTCCGCCGAAACGCCGTTTGGCGGAACATTTGACGGCAACGGCAAAGAAATAAAAAATATAAATTTTACAGTTTCACATGATAATTTCGGACTTTTCGGCACTGTTTCCGGAGGTACGGTAAAAAATCTTTCCGTAAGCGGAAAAATATCGCTTCCAAGCGAAACCGAATATGTAAAAATCGGCGGAGTTGCCGGTGCTGCAAAAGGCGGCGCAGTCTTCTCGGGAATTATATCGAGCGTTGATATTTCGGGAAATGCGTCCGCAAAACACGTGGGCGGAGTAGTCGGTAGTAGCAGAGGGCTTTCCGGCTTACTGACAATCGAAAAATGTATCTATTCCGGTAATATAAACGTACCGAACGCTTCGGACTGCATAGGCGGCATTTTGGGATATGCAAACGAAGATGTATGGATAAGCAACTGCGGCTCGACAGGAAATGTAACGGCGAAAAGCGGCGGATATACCGGCGGTGTTCTCGGATATGTCAATTCCACCTTGTTCCGTCGGCTTACGAACTGCTATGCTGCCGGAAAATCCTCCGGCGCAGCAATAATAGGCGCTGTACAGAAACCGTCATTAAATATTGAAGTTAATGTTGCATCTGCCGGCACAGCGGCATACGGCGGCGAATATGGTTCTACATACCGTGCGCTGTATACGGACGATTGGTTTTCCGGCTATGCCACGTATCAGCTCAACCGAGCAAGATGCGACGGTACACAGATATGGTATCAGGACATAGGCAAATCGTACCCGTCGTTCAGCGGAGGAACTGTATATCTGGTAGGCAATCACGGCGATGAGCTGATACATACGAACAAAAAGCCGGAAGCTGCCGTAGTAAACACCGGCAAGAATATTGTTGTATTATTTGCGGATTCCCCTTGCGTGCTTGTTGTCGCTCTGTATAAGGACGGCAGGCTTGTCGATACAAAAACCGAAAACATCACCCAAAAGACGTCAATAACTCTCACTAAGCTCGGCTTGAATGCCGACAACTCAGACATGGTGAAAGCGATGATTTTCAAGGATTTAAACTCTCTTGAGCCGTTGTCTGTGAGTTCATGGAAATAAGGGCTGTAACAAAATAACAGAAAAAATAGGGCTGCAGTCAACTCGGAGTCAATCCTAAATTTTGTGTAAACTCTTTACAAGGCCTCCAAAATGGTGTATAATAATGGAAATGTCAATAAATGTGCAGTCGAAATTTACCCCAAATTTCTGAAACTACTTTAATTCTTCAACCGGCATAACTAACAATCCATTCGGAAA
>CAKSSN010000033.1 GCA_934489015.1 uncultured Clostridia bacterium | reverse complement strand
ATACTGGGAACAGACAAAATAGCCCGATCCCCTAAAAAATTGTGCTTTTTTGTGTCTACTTACTTGACTATGGTTCACTGTTATAAACGGTACATCATAAATCTTAATTACATCGTTATCGTCTATGTCGGCTCGATCTACTTGATATTCAGATTCTCCGCCTTCTTCATTTGTGTATGTAATTGTTTCAGCTTTATTTTTGCTTTCTGCAACCTCCATAACCTTCCGTATTTCTTCTAAGTCGGGAGCAGTGCTGCTCTCTGTATCTGCATATACTCCCGTTGTCATAGTCGCAGCGCTTAAAGCTGCGCAGAAAAATGTTAAAAATCTTTTTTTCATGGCTTTTTCTCCTTTCAACCGGTGGAGTTCTCATCTTGAAAAAGGAGAACTCCTTTAATTGTCTAACTCAACCGTTCTTGTTTCTTCGCTCCATGAGATTTTAAGGTCAAATTCCTGTGCTAAAGCACGCGCCGGAACATACATTTTGTCGTCTATAAATCTTGCGCATGGCGAAAGCGGAACATAAAATCCGTTTGCCTGACCCTTTCTCATACCTATGAGGTTGGGGAGAATTTCGAGGATAACGCCGTCCTTTGAAACGGTCAAAACGTATGTATCATCGTTAAAGTCTACGTCGCAGCCGACGTCCTTAAAGGCTTCAGCCGGAACAAGAAGTCTTGAATTGATAAGAACGCATTTGCTGTATTCAGGCTTTGCCGTGCCGTTGATTTTAAACGTTACATTGGTTTCTTCTTTTGTAAAGCTGTTATAATATATAGCCTGATAATCAATATATATTGCCGGGCACTCATAAATACTTCCGTCCGCACGTCTTTCTTCACCTGAGGTATATAGTGCGCCGGGATATTCTTCAAACGACCTTTCCCAATCGCCCTCATGATAGTCATACTGCGAGGCAAATTCACGTTGTTTTTTTCTGATATATTCATAATCAGTGTCGTATGCAAATGCGGTAAATCCCTGAACTGTTGCGCATATTGCTAAAAGTAAAGCCGTTTTTTTTAACATTGAAAAATCCTCCCTTTTTACATTAAAATAATTTTGCTATATTTACTATAATTAGTATATCATAATATTTTACTGATTTCAAGCGAATTTCGTAAACGACATTCTAAACGACGAAAATAACATAAAAGGTCGAATTTGATTATATGCGACTCAAATTTATTTATTTTTAAATATATATTATGTAAATATATTCAATACAGGAAGACAATAAATTTGAGAATAAATTTATCATTTTCAAATTTAAATTCCGGGTCGCATTTATATTTTGAAAGCGTTGTTTTAATATTTTCAATGCCAAAGCCGTGATTTAGCTTATCGCTTTTTGAGGTTGTAAGCGACGGATTGTTTTGCTTTAATACTGTATTTTCAATTTTGCAAAACATTCTTTTATTTTGGCAGAGGATTGTAAGCACTATTTCCTTATCATTGTTTTTTATTTTTTCGCATGCTTCAATTGCGTTATCGATTGCATTTCCGAATACAGAGCATATGTCAATAGGCTCTATAGGAAGCGTTTCGGGAATTTGAATTTTTACGATGAATTTTATCCCCTTATTTTCCGCCGCTATTTTCTTTGTGTTTAATACGGCGTCAAGAGCGGTATTCCCGGTTGTTATGGTATTTCGTCCGGCAGTAAGCTTTTCGGAAAGATTATTTATATACGCTTTTGCTCCATCTAAGTCCTCGCTGTCAAGATATGATTTTAATCCAATTATGTAATTTGAAAAGTCATGCTTAAATTTCCGGAGCTGTCTTTGTGAAAGCTGTATTTCGTCTAAATGCTTAAGCTGTGATTTCAGGTGCTGCTCATACTGCTGATGATTATAAATTTCTTCCGCCTGCTCTGACAAATGTTCATACAAATACAGTGCAAACGCGGTGCTGAAAAGCAGACCGAACGAGCAGAATACAGAAAGATAATACATATATTTTTCATGTATTGAATATGAAAGCCGGAATATCAGAAATACCGCAACTACAGATGTGGCAAACATAATAATAAACAATATCCAATAAGACGGTCTGAAAAGTATTTGCTTATTTTTAAGGTTTAGCCTTATTATATTTGCGATCATCAGTGACAGTGTTTTTGAAATGATAATTCCGATTATTCTGTAAAGCTGTATATTCACCGCGTCGCTAACGGATATTTTGCATATCAGAACTATAGAATATAAAACCATTATTTCAATTACCGCCATCAGAACCAGACTGAGCAGCGAAACAACAGCTTTAATTGCAACATTTCCGTCATAAAGAAACGACATTGCGAAAAAAGCGACCGACACAACAATGGCATTTAGCATTCCGTATGTGAAAAGCTTGTTGCTTATAATTATCATTGCCGTGAGCACTGCTATACCTGCAAGGTAAAAGACATTGCTTAAGCCGTCTTTCCTTTTGAAAAAGCTGTCAAACAGCATAAACATCATTATCGCTTCAATCGTTCCGGAAAGATAGTCAATCATATTATAGATAGTCATACGTTAAAATCCCTTTCGACAAATTGTGTGTAATCCGAAAAAACGTTCTTTTTGTATGTGCGGCTTATGGGTATGTTTTTGTCGCAGTGATACAGCTCTATGGTATTGTTTTTTATTGATTTGACATAATGAAAATTTACTATAAATGAAGAGTGCACGCGATAGAGCAATTCATTATCGAGCTGTTTATGTAAATCGGTCAGGGATTTGCATATTTTATACGTTTTATCTTTTGTATGCAGAAAAACAAAATGATTTTGACTTTCGCAGTATATGATATCCTCGCAGCAAATTCTGAAAATTGATTTGTTTTCCGAAAATGAAATGTATATTTTCTTTTTTGACAGCTTTTCGCACACGTCATCAAAAACAGCCTTTAATTCCGCAGTATCAAGCGGCTTGACAAGAAAGCGAAACGGGGAGCATTTAAAGCTTTCCTGCATATATTCCGTATGGCTTGTTACAAAAATTATAATAACATATTCGTCATTTTCGCGGATTTTTATTGCTGTTTCTATGCCCGACATTTCGCGCATTTCCATGTCAAGAAAGATTACGTCATGCTTTTTTTCTCCGCATTTGTATTCGGCAGATAAGTCTTCTCCGTTTTCGTATACTTCAAATTTTATTTTTTTGCCGCTCATTTCAGATAAGCTTTCTTTGAGAAAATCAACGTGCTGTAAATCGTCGTCACATATTGCTATATTCATAATAAGTCATCCTTTCGCAAAATAATAATATTTAACATAATCAGGTAGAGTATGGATATATTATAACACATTATTTCCAATTTTGCAAGATGTCCTTTGGCACGAACTACAATATATAGGCACGAACTACAAAAATTTTTATTTTTTCTGCAAAATTTTTTTTGGTTGGGGTTGTTTTGGAATTAAAATATCGCAAATGAAATAGTTATCTTTTTCATAATATTGAATTATTCCGTTATATCTGTCAACAACCCTTTTGATATTTTTAATGCCGAAGCCGTGATTTTTTTTATCGCTTTTTGTGGTATTGAGATTTTTATTTTCGCCGAGTACGGATTTATCTATTGAGTTTTTCATAAAAACAGATAAATATCTGTCCTGCTGCTGCACATCGAGCTTTATTGATTTTCGCTGTGAATTTTTTGAAGCTTCAATTGCGTTATCGAACAGGTTCCCGAACAAAACAGCTATTTCATCGTCGCGCAGGGTATCGAGGGAATTTTTCATAACTCTGATTATGCATCTGATATTATATTTTTCGCATAATGCAATTTTTGTGTTCGCGATTGCGTCAAAGCAGTCGTTTTCGGTTTTTATAAGCGTTTTTACAAAGCTTAGCTGATTATTCATAATTGTATTTATATATTCCTGAGCCTTTTCGCTGCTCTCTTCCAAAAGCTTTGATATTGCCGAAAAGTGCGTTACAAGGTCATGATGTATGCCGCAGGTTTTAATATATAGATTTTCTATATCCTGCGCGTTCTTTTTATCAATTTCAACCTTTTGCCGCAAAAGCGCGAGCTGAGAGGCTTTTTCAAGATCGCGGTTTGTTTTAATAAAAAGATAATATATTAAAAAATTAGTCAGCATAATTCCTATTGCAACAAGAAATAATTCGGTGTTTAATTCGTTGTGTTTTAAATAAATCTGCATTATTCCGACGGTTGATATTTCCGTTATAACAGGCATTATTATAAAAAGAAGCATGTTGCTTTTCTTTGCGACGTAATTAAAGCGGAATTTCAGAAGTATAAGGCATATGATTATCAGAAGCGTTTTGCCTAATGCTATCAGATAAAGCCGCGTTGACGTAAAGCCGAAAATACTGTTTATATCTCCGGCAGGCAGCAGACTTGCGCAAAGGATAGAAAACAGTGCAAGCGAATAAACGATGCAGTTTATAAATCCGGACATAAACAGCTTTACGCCAATGTCACCCTTTAAAAGCAACACACAATATGTAAAATACAGCGCCGCAAATATTAAGCCTAAAAATGCCTCGTAAATATACAGCGTGTTCAGATATGTAATTATTGCGACAGTTACAATAAGGCTTAATATAAAGCCTGCAACAGCCTTTAACCTTTTAAATTTGCTCCCGAAATAAAGCGTAAGGAACATAAGCACTATAAACATTTCAAGTACATTAACTCCGATTTCAAATAAGCTTATCATCTCAAACTCCTTTTATAATTGCTGAATATAATTTGTGCTTCGCGTATTTTTTTTTCATTGCGCGTTAAGGCTATTTTTTCGCCGCCCGTAAGCGTGATATACTGCGTGTTAAAAAGCTTTATAAATCGGCAGTTTACAAGATAGCTCCTGTGAATAAATATAAAAAAGCTTTTTGACAGCTGCTTATACGCTTCATTTATGCTGCAGCGGTAGGCGGCTTCTTTTCCATCTGCGGTATAGGCGTTAATATAGTGCCTGTCACTTTTAAAATACATAATTTTGTTTTTATCAATCATATATATTTTTTTATCAATAATCAAAGGGACGGAAAGGCTTTCGGTTTTTCTGTTTATCAGCTTTTCAAACAGCTCCTTTAAATCCTCGTCAAGCATTTGCAAATCGCGCTTGCTGACAAAGGAAAAAGGTCTGTATCTGAACGATTGATACGCCAGCTCCTCATGCGCCGTTAAAAAAATTATTTCCGTTTCGGGATGCTCCCTTTGTATTTTCTGCGCCGCCTTAAAGCCGCTCATTTCATATGCGTTGCTTTTTAAATCCGATTTGTCGGGCATATCTATATCTGTAATAATAATATCGGCGCTGCGGTCCTGAAAATATTCTATAAGCTCGGCATCGCTGCAAAGCAGAGTTATGCTGCAAAAAATATCGTTTTCTTTCGCAGTTTTCAAAACCGACTCGTGTGCTTTATTTAAAAATTCTGCATCATCATCGCATATTACAATTTCTAATACAATTTCCATTTTGCCCCTCCTATAAAATGTATTAGCCTGCATTTTTAAGGTTTTCAGATTTATTATATCACAATGATATCTGTTTGTAAATACTTTCGGATAATTTTGGTTTGTATAGTCGTATATTTAAGAATTTCAATATATAGGTGATTAAGTCTTATTATTTAAAAACTGTATATGTTTTTGAAGGTTTTCTGTTTTTTTATAATTTAATTTTAATAATTTTAATTTACCTGCGCATAATATTTTTAGAATATTTATTTTTCCTGCTAAAAATACTGTTAAAGCCGTTGCAGGACGGCGGATTGGAGATAGAATTATGTTGAAGAGAATTATATCCTCCGTGCTGTGTGCGGCGGCGATACTGCCCTCTGCAGCCTGCGGAAAAAAAGACGAAAGCGGTCAGGTGTATTTTTTGAATTTTAAGCCGGAGATTGCCGATATTTATAAAAAGGTTGCGGCAGACTATAAAAAAGAAACCGGGAAAAGCGTTAAGGTTGTGACTGCGGCAAGCGGTACGTATGAGCAGACGTTAAAGTCGGAAATTGCGAAAACAAATCCGCCTACAATTTTTCAGGTAAACGGTCCTATAGGCTATTCGTCATGGAAGGACTACTGCACGGATTTGTCGGGAACGGAGCTTTACAAAACGCTCTCCGACAAGGATATGGCGATAAAGTCGGAAGGTGGCATTTATGCAATTCCTTACGCTGTTGAGGGCTACGGAATAATTTATAATGACGCGATTATGAGAAAATACTTTTCGCTTTCCGACAGAAAAAGCTCTCTTTCATCAGCGGAGCAGATAAACTCCTTTGAAAAGCTCTCGGAGGTTGTGAGCGATATGCAGGAGAAAAAGGATTTGCTCGGTATTGAGGGCGTTTTTGCTTCAACCTCGCTCGGCTCCGGTGAGCAGTGGAGATGGCAGACCCATCTTGCAAATATCCCTTTTTATCATGAATTTGAAGAGGAGAATCCGAGCCAAAGCACCATAACGACAGGCGTTGAAGCGCAGACGGTTAAATTTGAATACAGCGACAATTACAAAAGGATTTTTGATTTATACACCGATAATTCCGTTATAGACAAAAAGCTTCTCGGCGGAAAATCAACGTCCGACGCTATGGCGGAATTTGCGCTTGGAAAATGTGCTATGGTTCAAAACGGAGACTGGGCGTGGGCTCAGATAAAAGAGGTCGGCGGCAACACGGTTTCGGAGGACGATATAAAATTTATGCCGATTTATATGGGCTTTAAGGGTGAAGAAAATCAGGGACTTTGCATTGGAACGGAAAACTATATTGCCGTGAACGACAAGGCGGACGAAGCTTCAAAGGCTGAATCTGTTGCGTTTTTGGAATGGCTCTTTACAAGCGATACGGGTAAAAAATATGTTTCGGACGAGCTTGGCTTTAATGCGCCGTTTTCGTCATTTACGGAAAACGAGCGTCCGAGCGATCCTCTCGGCAGACAGGTTATTGAATGGTCGTCTTCGGGCAAGGACAATATAGAATGGACGTTTCTTTCGTTTCCGTCGGAGGAATTTAAAAATTATTTCGGCGACGCGCTGCTGCAATATGTTCAGGGAAATTCGGACTGGGAAAATGTTAAGGAAACGGTTATTGAAAAATGGAAAAGTGAGAGAAGCAAGTAAGGTGATAGAATGGAAAAATCAATAAAAAAATATTTTCCGCTTTTTGTTCTGCCGACGCTTCTTGCATTTACAATATCGTTTATAGTGCCGTTTTTGCTGGGATTTTATTTGTCGTTTTCGGAGTTTACAACGGTTTCGGACGCGCGGTTAAACGGCTTTGACAACTATATACGCGCTTTTTCAAACCGCGACTTTTTAAACTCTCTGTTTTTTACCGTGAAAATTACTGTCGCGGATATTATAACGATAAATGTATTTGCGTTTTTGATTGCAATGCTTTTGACAAAAAAGGTTATGGGGCAAAATCTGTTCAGGACAGTGTTTTTTATGCCTAACCTTATCGGTGGAATAGTTCTCGGATATATATGGCAGCTGATTATTAACGGAGTTTTACAGCGCAGCGGAGTCACGATAACGTATAAGGCAACCTACGGATTTTGGGGGCTTGTTATTTTGTCAAACTGGCAGATGATAGGCTACATGATGGTAATTTATATTGCCGGAATACAAAATATTCCGCCGGAGCTTACGGAAGCAGCAAGAATTGACGGCGCAAAGCCGCTGCAAATTTTAAGAAATGTGACAATACCGCTTGTTATGCCGTCGATTACGATTTGTCTTTTCCTTACACTGTCAAATTCGTTTAAAATGTTCGATCAGAATTTGGCGCTTACTGCCGGCGCACCGTCAAAGCAGACTCAAATGCTGGCGCTTGATATTTACAACACCTTTTACGGAAGCGTGGGCTATGAGGGAGTGGGGCAGGCAAAGGCCGTTGTTTTTGCGGTTATTCTTGCGTTTGTCGGCTTCTGGCAGCTGCGCATAACCGGAAGAAAGGAGATTGAACAGTAGTGGAAAAGAAAAATATTCTTCTGACGGTTTTTCTGTCGGTGCTGGCGATTTTGTTCCTTATGCCGATTTTTATCGTGCTTTTAAATTCGTTTAAAGGACAGTTTTATATTGCCGATATGCCGTTTAATCTCCCGAACGCCGACACCTTTGTCGGCTTTGACAACTATGTGCGCGGAGTTGAAAAAACAAGCTTTTTAAATGCGTTCGCCTATTCGCTGTTTATTACGGTGCTTTCGGTGGCGGTTATAGTATTTTTTCCGTCCATGACGGCATGGTATATTGTGAGGGTGAAAAGCGGCTTTACAAGACTTTTATATTTTTCGTTTGTTTTGTCGATGGTTATACCGTTTCAGATGATTATGTTTACGCTTGTTAAGGTTGCGAATTTTCTCTCGCTTGACAACCCGGTGGGCATAATAGTGATATATCTCGGTCTTGGCAGCGGACTTTCGATTTTCATGTACAGCGGATTTGTAAAGTCCGTTCCGGTTGAAATTGAAGAGGCGGCTATGGTTGACGGGTGCAGTCCGCCCGGTACGTTTTTTAAAATTATTCTGCCGATTTTAAAGCCTATTGCAATAACGGTTGCAATTTTAAATGCCATGTGGATATGGAATGACTATCTGCTGCCGCTTCTATTAATCGGCAGCGACTACAAGACAATTCCTATAGCAGTCCAGTATTTAAAGGGCGGCTACGGCTCTATTGATATGGGCGCTATGATGGCTCTTTTAGTGCTTGCGATTATACCGATTATTATTTTCTACTTGTTTTCGCAGCGCTATATTATCGAGGGAGTTGTCGCCGGAGCGGTAAAGGGATAAAAGATGACTTATCCGAATATTTAAAGTGAAAAATAACCGGCGCGGCGCGCCGGTTATTTTAATATTGTCAGATTTTATAAAGCAAATCCGTATATGTCGGGAACGGCCAGTATTCCTTGCCGACCTTTGTTTCAAGAGTATCTGCGATAGCTCTGAGTTCATCCATAGCCGGAATAACCGTATCCTTATAATATTTAGCCGTTTCATAGTCGTTTTCAGACGGTGCGGCTACTGCAATTTTATCGAGTGCTTCAATCTTGTCAATCAATATGCTGACATCATCCGAAAGCTCCTTTGCAAGCTTAAGCTCGGAGTCGGACATTATGCCGATTGACTTTTTAACCTCAATGCCCTTTGCAATTTTGTTTGAATATTTGAGGCAGGCAGGGAGTATTTCCTGTTTTGCCATTTCAAGCATTGTGAGCATTTCAATGTGCAGAAGCTTTGAGTAGTCCTCAACAAGAATTTCGTATCTTGACTCAACCTCAGCAGGTGAGAATACGCCGTGCTTTTCAAATACTTTGATTGATTTTTCCGATACAAATTCAGGAAGTGCGTCAACGGTTGTTTTAAGGTTCGGAAGACCGCGTCTTGCAGCCTCTTCGCACCACTCGTCAGAGTAGCCGTTTCCGTTGAAGATTATGCGCTCATGCTTTGTTACAGCGTCTTTTATAAGCTCATCAATGCACTTATCCTTATCATCGGCAACGTCAAGCGCATCTGCAATCTGCGAAAGTGCTTCGGCAACAATTGTGTTAATTACAATGTTTATTCCGGCGATTGACTGAGCAGAGCCCGGCATTCTGAATTCAAAACGGTTACCTGTGAAAGCAAACGGTGATGTTCTGTTTCTGTCGGTTGTGTCTGTTCTGAGTTTCGGAAGCGAGTCAACGCCTGTTTCAAGTATGTACTTATGGCTGTCTATATCCGAACTGCCGTTTTTGATTGCTTCGAGAACATCTGCAAGCTCATCACCGAGAAAGATTGATACAATTGCCGGAGGAGCTTCGTTTGCGCCGAGTCTGTGGTCGTTTCCGGCTGTTGCAACCGCAACTCTGAGAAGCGTTGCATACTCGTCAACTGCTGTTATTACAGCGGAGAGGAAGAGCAGGAACATCTTGTTTTCAAGCGGCTTTTTGCCCGGCTTGAAAAGGTTAATTCCCTCAACCGTTCCGAGTGACCAGTTGTTGTGCTTACCCGATCCGTTTATGCCCTCATACGGCTTTTCATGAAGCAGGCATACAAGTCCGTGATGTGCCGCAACCTTTTTAAGAATTTCCATTGTAAGCTGGTTGTGGTCGCTTGCGGTGTTTGATGTTGAGAATATAGGTGCAATTTCGTGCTGCGCGGGAGCAACCTCGTTATGCTTTGTTTTAGCAAGAACGCCGAGCTTCCAAAGCTCATCGTCAACCTCTCTCATGTAATCGGCAACACGCTCTTTAATCTGCCCGAAATAATGGTCTTCAAGCTCCTGACCCTTTGCCGGTGCAGCTCCGAAAAGCGTTCTTCCGGTAAGCATAAGGTCTTTTCTGCATTTATAAAGCGCTGCGTCTGTGAGGAAGTATTCCTGTTCGGGACCTACATACGATACTACTCTTTCGGTATCTACTCCGAAATATTTAAGCACGCGCTTTGCTTCCTTATTGATTGCTTCCATTGAACGCAGAAGCGGCGTTTTCTTATCGAGCACTTCTCCGGAATATGAGAAGAAGGAGGTAGGAATACAAAGTGTCTTATCCTTGATAAAAGCAAATGAAGTAGGATCCCATGCCGTATAACCTCTTGCTTCAAACGTTGCACGCAGTCCTCCCGATGGGAAGCTTGACGCGTCAGGCTCGCCCTTGATAAGCTCTTTGCCCGAAAACTCCATTACAACTCTGCCATTATCTGCCGGAGAGATGAACGAATCATGCTTTTCCGCAGTAACACCGGTCATCGGCTGGAACCAATGCGTGTAATGGGTACATCCATTTTCAATAGCCCAGTCCTTCATTGCATTTGCAACAACTTCAGCTACGTTAGGCTCAAGATGTGTGCCCTTATTAATCGTTTCAACAAGTGACTTGTAAGTTTCCTTAGGCAGTCTTGCCTTCATTGTCGAAAGGTTGAAAACCTTGCTGCCAAAGATATCTGCTACGCTTTCCATAAATAAAACCTCCTGTGTATTAAGCATATCCGAATATTTAAAAAAGGTGTTTTATACATATAATATAAAACACCTTTGTTTTTTAAATGTTCTGATTTGATTAATTTTTATATTATAATTATATCACGTTTTTTTAAATTGTCAATACCAAAACTGCAACTATTTATTCGCTTTTTTAAAAAAATTATTATGCAATTTGACTATCTTTCCTCTCTGAAATAGTTCAGACCGCAGCTTGCCGGCTGCATTTTATCCTTTGACTGCTTAACAGACGAAAGAATAAGAACTATTACCGTAAGCAAAAACGGAAGCATATTGTAAAATGCGTTCGGAATTGCAATCGTTTTCGGAACGTAATATTTAAGAACGCTGAACGCGCCGAAAATAAATGCGCCGAAAATCGCCTTTCCCGAATGCCATGACGCGAATATAACGAGCGCAACCGCAATCCAGCCAAGACCGTTTACGCTGTCGCTCATCCATACACCACCGCAGGTTACCATAGAGCAGTAAAGTCCGCCTATGCCGCATATTCCTCCGCCGAGAAGAAGATTTATGTATTTGTATTTTATAACGTTTATTCCGGCTGCGTCCGCTGCTGCCGGGTTTTCGCCTATGGCGCGCAGATTAAGTCCTGTTTTTGTGTGATACAGATAAATAACCAGCGCAATCGCAAGAAATATTCCGAAGTACACAAGCGGATTATATCTGAAAAACAGCATTCCGATGTATTTTATATCCGAAAGATACGGAATATTTATATTGCTTGTTGCGGAAAGGATTTTTTCGGGGAGCTTTAAGCTGCCGGTGGGGGAGGCTTTGAGCATCATTTCTCCGAAAAAGTTTGAAATTCCGCTGCCGAAAATTGTAAGGGTAAGTCCGGTTACGTTTTGGTTTGCCATAAACGTTACCGTCAGCACCGCGTATATGAGCGCCGCGAGCACTCCGGATAAAAATGCGGCTGCAAGCGCAAGATAAATGTTATCGCTTGCATAGCCTGCCATGAAGCCGGCGCACGCGCCTATTGCCATCATTCCTTCAACACCGAGATTTAAATGCCCCGATTTTTCGTTTATTATTTCGCCGAGCGTGCCGTACAAAATAGGTGTTCCGGCAAAAACAGCGGCAACGAGAAAGCTTAAAAATTTTGTCATTTTACTCTACCGCCTTCCTTGCTTATCATAAATTTGTATCTGATGAAAAATTCTCCGGCAAGTACCGTAAAGAGAATTATCCCCTGTAAAACCGACGCGCAGTATGTCGATATTCCAAAATCCGATTCGATAACTCCGGAGCCTTTTTCAAGCACCGAGAACAGAAACGATACAAGAAGTATTCCGAACGCGTTTAAGTTTGCAAGCCATGAAACTATTATTGCCGTGAAGCCGACGCCTCCGGCAACTGCGGTCGCAAGCGTCATATCTGCGCCCGATACCTGAACCATTCCGGCAATGCCGCATATTCCGCCGCTTAAAAACATTGTCCTGAGAGTTATTTTTCTTACGTCCATTCCGGCGTAAAGCGCCGTGTTTGCGCTTTCTCCGACAACGTCTATTTCATAGCCCTGCTTTGTGAATTTAAGGTATACGAAAACCAGAATGACGAGCACCAGCGCAATAACCCAGCCCGACTGAACGCCGAGTATACTTCCCATTTGTGCGTTATCCGCAAAGCGCGCTATTTTCGGAAATCCGCCCGATTCGGGGTCTGCCCACGGGCCGTCGCGCAGAAATACGATAACATACAGCGCGATATAGTTCAGCATAAGAGTAAAGAGCGTTTCGTTTGTATTGTATTTTGCTTTGAACACTGCCGGGATAAGTCCCCAGAGTCCTCCGCCGATTATTCCGGCAAGAAACATTATAATCATCAGCAGCGCGTGGGGAAGCTGCGAGTGAAACAGCGCAAAGTATGACGCGAATATTCCGCCGAATATAATCTGCCCTTCGGCGCCTATGTTCCAGAATTTCATTCTGAAGGCAAGCGTTACGCCGAGCGCGGATATTAAAAGCGGTATCATTATTTTTATGGTGGAGCGAAAGGCTATTTTGCTTCTGAACGCTCCGCTCAAAAGGCGCGCGTATACGGAAAGCGGATTTTTGCCCAGACATGCTATAAATATTCCGCCGACGATTATTGCCGCAAAAACGGAAAGCAAACGCAAAAGAGCAATTTTTTTGCCTGTAAGCTCCTTACGCTTTGTTATATGTATTTTATTCATTTTATGACCATTCCTTTCCGTGCCGCAAAGGCACAAAACTAAGTTTGAAAGAAAATTGTTCAGTGTGCTGTCTTGAAGTGAGCGGTGCTGTACTTTGGTACCGCCCCGAACGAAAGGCAGTGCAATGGGCAATTTTAATCAAACTTATATTCGCCTCCCGTCATCATCAGTCCTATATCCTGTTTTGTAACGCTTTTCGCGTCAACAATTCCGGTTATTTTCCCATGACACAAAATCATAATTCTGTCGCACAGGCTGGTCAGCACGTCGAGGTCCTCTCCTATAAACAGCACCGCAACGCCCTTTTTCTTTTGTTCATTTAAAAGATCGTATATCGTAAATGAAGAATTTATATCAAGTCCTCTTACCGCATAAGCCGTTATAAGCAAATTCGGAGCGGAGGCTATTTCTCTTCCCAGAAGCACCTTCTGAATATTTCCTCCCGACAAAAGCCTTACGGGTGTATCAATTGACGGAGTGCTTATATCGAGCCTTTCCACAAGATCCTTTGATAGCTCTCTTGCAGGCGCTTTGTTTATAAACGGTCCTTTGGAGTATTTGTCATAGCTTTTTAAAATAACATTATCCGCAACGCTCATTGAAGCGACAAGTCCCATTCCGAGCCTGTCCTCAGGAACAAAACTCATCTGTATTCCGAGATTTATTATATCCTTAGGCTTTTTGCCGATAAGATTTTCTTTCTTATATAAAATTGCTCCGGCTTCAACGGGTGTGAGGCCTACAATTGCTTCGCAAAGCTCCTTCTGACCGCTTCCGGCAACTCCGGCAACGCCGAGAATTTCGCCGCTTCTGATTGTAAATTCTATATCATCGAGTGCTGTTGAGCCGTCGGCGCTTTTTACCGTAAGGTTTACAACTCTTAAAAGCTCGGCGGCGTTTTGCACCTCCGGTCTTTCTATTTCAAGAGAAATCGGGCGGCCTACCATAAGCTCTGTAAGCTCCTTTTCGTTTACCTCACTCGTTTTACAGCTTGAAACACTTTCGCCCTTTCTCAGAATTGTAACTCTGTCGCTGATTTCCATTACCTCGTTGAGCTTGTGGGTAATGATTATTATTGCCGCTCCGCGACTGCGCATTTTTCCGAGAATTTTAAAAAGTACGGAGGTTTCCTGCGGAGTGAGAACGGCGGTCGGCTCGTCAAGAATAAGAATTTTTGCGCCCTTGAAAATGATTTTTACGATTTCGACATTTTGCTTTTCGCTTACCGACATATCGTAAACCTTTTTGTCAAGGTCTATTTGCAGGCCGTATTCATCACACATTTTTTTGATTTTGTCCTTAGTCTGCTGATTGCCCTTTTCCTTTGTACCCATTATGATGTTTTCAAATGCGTTGAATACGTCAATGAGCTTAAAATGCTGATGTATCATGCCTATGCCAAGACTCTGCGAGTCGGCAGGCGAATTTATTGCGGCAAGCTCTCCGTTTATGAGAATTTCGCCCTCGTCCTGCTTGTATATGCCTGATAGCATATTCATAAGCGTTGTTTTACCTGAGCCGTTTTCTCCGAGTATTGCGAGTATTTCGCCGTAATTTACCGTAAGCCCTACGTGATTGTTTGCAATTACGCTGCCGAAAACTTTTTTAAGTCCGCGACATTCAATTGCCGGTATAGCTGCTGGCATTTTTCGAGTCCTCCTTTTGTGATAAAATCAGATAAGCGGCACTTCACAGCTTATGAAGTGCCGCTTTAAAATCATAAGAAAAATTATTTAACTTCTACATTCTTGTAGTACCAGTTGATTTTTCCCGTAATATCAGCGTCGCTGAGAGTTGAGCCCTCTTCGCCTACTGTCTTGCCGTCGTTTGTTTCAATAACGCCGTCGAACACATTGAAGCTGCCGTCAAGAATTTTTGCTCTTGCATCGTCAACAGCCTTCTGCATTTCGTCTGTGCAAAGCTCTTTGTTAAGCGGTGCGATGTCAACAAGACCCTCTTTCATGCCTCCGTAGTAATTTTCGCATGTCCATGTTCCGTCGATTATAGACTTAACAGCCGATGTATAGTAAGCGCCCCAATTCCAGATTGTTGATGTAAGAGTTGCTTTCGGAGCGTCCTTTTGCATATCGGAGTTGTAGCCTACGCCCCAAACGCCTGCCTGCTCTGCAGCAGTCTGCGGATTAGGTGTATCACAGTGCTGAGCTATAACGTCGCAGCCCTCTGCTATAAGAGCCTTAGCGCAGTTTGTTTCCTCCTGCGGATCATACCAGCTGTTTGTAACCTTTACATATACCTTTGCGTTTTCGTTTACGGAAGCAACACCCATTGCAAATGCGTCAATTCCGCCCGTTACCTCAGCGTTGTCTATACCCATAGCGGCAACATAGCCGATGAGGTTTGACTGTGTTTTCATCCCGGCAACTATACCCGAAAGGTATCTTGCCTGATAAATCCTGCCGAAGTAGTTGTTCATGTTCTTGCCGTTGTTTTTATATCCTGTACCATGTGAGAAAATAACATCCGGATATTCTTTTGCGAGAGCCTCCATTGTGTCCATGTAGCCCCAGCTTGTACCGAAGATAACGTTACAGCCGTTTTCGATACATTCTTCAATTGCTTTTTGTGTAGCTGTCGGGTCAGAGTCGGCAATGTTGTTCTTTCTTACGATCTGATCGTCCGAAAGACCGAGCTCCTCCTGCATTGCCACAATACCCTGATCATGAGCATATGAATAGCCTGAGCCTGCGGCCGGATCGCCGATGTGAATAACGCCTACCTTAATATCGTCCTTTGAAATCTGCATTGCAGAAGCCGATGCCTTATCCTCAGCCTTGTCAGCGTCCTCCGCCGGTTTTGTACTGCTGCAAGCTGTCATGGTGATACCCATAGCCAAAGCAAGTACGAATGTCATGATTTTCTTCATGCTTTTTTTCCTCCTTAAATTTTGCTTTCAGAAAGCATTCTTAGGATTTTTATCCTATATATAAATTATAACTTAAAACTTCAAAAATTTCAAGTATTTTTTAAATAAAAACGCTTGTCGAATTTTACGAAAAATTAACAAAAAATAAACACAGTGTTTACAATATACACAAAAATTTAATTTTTAATATCTCCCGTAACGTCAATTGACCGCATTATTTCGCGCTTTGCGGCAGAATTGTACTGCGCGTAGAATTTGTGTGTTACTTCTATATTTTTATGCCCCATAAGCTCCGCAACCATTTTTATGTCAACTCCGTCCTCGAGAAGTCTGCAAGCAAATGTCCTTCTCAGAGCATGCGGCCGTGCTTTGTCGGAGTCGGTTATCCCGACGGCAAGACAGTATTTTTTGAGCATTTTTTCAACGCTCGATACCGTCATGCGCCTGCCCTGACGGCTTATAAACAGAGCGTCCTTGTCCTTTGCTTCCTCGCCGCAGCGGATTTTCAGATATTCTCCGAGCTCGTTTTCAACCTGAACAGGCATATATATTTCCTGCTCGTCGCCGCCCTTTCGCGTTACTATAAATGAAGAGGTGTCAAAGCATACGTCCTTTATGTCGAGGTTTACAAGTTCGCTCACTCGCACGCCCGTACCGAGATATGACACAAGTATTGCAATATCGCGCTGCTTTGTGCGCAGATATTCGGTTAAATATCTGCCTGTAAAGGTTTTCTCTCCGTTGTAGAGAACGTCAAGAAGCCGCACGGTTTCCTGCGTTGTCAGCGGCTTTTTTATTTTTTGGTGAAGCTTGTTCATATCCACCTTGTCGGTAATATTCTGCGGAATTTTATCCGTTTTGTAAAGATATGAAAACAGTCCGCGCACAGAGGAGAGCTTTCTGTTAATTCCGTAATTTGAGTTTTTTCTGGTGCGGCGGATGAGCTTTCCGTCGGGAGATACATACTCCGACTGATATTCGCGCAGATATGCTTTAAAGCGTATAATATCCTCCGCCGTAACCGCAGCAATATCCGCGCAGGTAAACTCTTCGGGAGAGCTTTTTTCTTTGAATTTAAATTTGATAAGGTATTCGAGAAATATTCTAAGATCTATGCAGTAGCCTATTTGAGTGTTTATGCTTTCGCCGCTGTAGTATATTTCAATGTAGTCAAATACAAAGTCGGGCAGATTGGAAAGAAAGTCGTGAAGATAAGAATTTTTATTCATTTTCCCTTGCTCCTTTTTGCCTGCGGTGCTTTTCGCCGCAGATTATTTTTTCAGCAGTATCGGCGAAAACTCCAGATAATCCGCCGATGCGAGAATATATTCAACTCCGTCCGTTTCGCCTTCAAATGCCGATTTGTGTGACGCGCCGTGTAGATGACCGTAAATGCATTTTTTTACGCCGAACTGCGTCAGAATTTCATGAAAGCGTGTGCGCTGCAGCTGATTTGTAACGGGGGGGTAATGAGTAAATACATATATTTCGTCGCAGCCTGTTTTAACGGCACTTTCGAGCGACAGGCGCAGCCTTATAAGCTCGCGTTCGTATATTTTTTTGTCGTCGGGTGCGGAGATGTCAAGCGACCAGCCGCGTGTTCCGCATATTGCTGTTTCGCCGCAGGTGTAAACGTTGTTTTGCAGAAAATAAATGTTGTCAAAGCCGCTTTTTTTGATAAATTCGCCGAGCTTGTTCATGGTTGTCCACCAGTAGTCGTGGTTGCCCTTGAGCAGAATTTTTCTGCCGCTTAAGCTGTGCAGAAATTCAAAATCCTTATAGGACTGATCAAGGTATGTTGCCCACGAAAAGTCGCCACCGAGAACTACCGTATCGTCATCGCCCACGTTTTTCTGCCAGTTTTCATATATTCTGTTTACATAATTGTCCCAGCCCTTGCCGAATACGTCCATAGGCTTGTCTATGCCGAGTGGCAGGTGAAGGTCGGATATTGTAAATAGTGACATATTCTACTCCTTTTAAATGTTTTGCTTTCAGGGCTGATTTTGCGCTTTTATAAACTCCAGAAATCCGTCCGCAATTCCCTGAGCGATTTTTTGCTGATATTCATCGCTTTTAAGCTTTTCGTATTCTGCGTCGTTTGAAACAAAGCCGCATTCTACAAGTATGCACGGAACGCGAGACCAGTTAAAGCCGGTGAGGTCGCCTCTTACCGATATACCGTTGTTTTTCGCGCCTGTTGATGCGGTAACGGTTTTGAGAACGGTTTCTCCGAGCGTACGGCTTTTTTGAGTGAAGCTATCGTCGTTAAAATAGCTTTTTTCGGGAACAAGCACGGAAATACCGTTTTGTTCGGAGCTTTCGCTTCCGTCGCAGTGTATTCTTATTGAATAGTCGCTGCCGTTTGCCTGCTCGGCGCGCTCTATATTGCTTTTGTCGCATTTGTTTTCTTCTCTTGTCATGTCAACCGAAATGCCGTTTTGTTCAAGTATAGCCTTAAGCTTTTTTGAAATTTCAAGATTTATTGGCTCTTCTCCTGCGGCCCCGCTTACGTTAGCCGCCTTTTTTTCGCTTGAAGACGGACTTACGGGCTCCTTTTCCTTTCTGTCCGTTACGCCGTGACCTGCGTCTATGCATACGCTTACTCCGTCGGCCATGCCGATACCTGCGCGGCTTTGTGACAAGTCAAACGCATTTATGCGCGGCGATTTTTCCGAGCGCATACTGTCAAGCTTGTTTTTTTCGGATTTGAGTCTTTCGTTTGCGGCGGAATACGCTTGCTTCTTTTCGGCAAGTGTGCTTTCGGCAAGCTTCTTTTTGCTAAGGCCGTCTGTCAGGAAAACCGCCGCCGCAATATTTGCGCATATAAGAGCTATAAGCGCGATTATAAATGTTCTTCTCATTTTTTCTGCTTGTCCTTTCCGAAATTAATCTGTGCGAGAACGGCTGCCGAAAACATAAGGCAGCAGCCGAGAATTTCTCTGCCTGTCAATTTCTGACCGAGCACGATATATCCGCCGAGTGCGGCAAATACGGATTCGAGGCTCAAAAGCAGCGATAAAACAGTCGGGTTTGCGCCTTTTGTCGCTATAATCTGAAGCGTGTATGCAACGCCGCTCGAAAAAATACCTACATATAAAATCGGCCATACACATGAGAGAATTGCCCGAAAATCTATTGTTTCAAACAAAGCAGCGCCTATAGAGGAAATCACCGAAACGGTGATAAACTGTATAAGTGACAGAAGTATTCCGTCAACCTCAAGCGTGAATTTGTCTATTACAAGTATGTGAAACGCGAATAATACCGCGCACAAAACAACAATCGCATCGCCCTTTGCAAGTGTGAAGCCGTCGGTTATGCTCAGAAAATAAAGACCGGTTACCGATATTGCAACGCTTATCCAGACATTGAGCGGACATTTTTTCTTCAGAAAAATTCCGAAAATGGGAACAAACATTATGTAAAGAGTTGTTATAAAGCCTGCCTTTGCAACGGTTGTATACATTATTCCGAGCTGCTGAACGTTTGTTGCTGCGCAAAGGAATATACCGCAGAGTATTCCGCCTATGGCAGCGTTTTTTTTATTAACGGGCTTTGCGCTGCCGTACACCTTTTTTTCGGTTTTTCGCGAAATTGCATATACAGCTGCGAGAAAGCATGACGCAACAATGGAGCGAAGAGCGGTAAATGTCATAGGACTTATCTTGTCGCTGCACTTGCTTTGGGCCACAAATGCCATGCCCCATATAAGAGCCGCGATTACAGGGAGTACATTGTGTCTTACAAATTGTTTTTTCATCTTGATCTACCGCCTTAAAAATAGTGTATTAATAATTTAATGTATGTGTTGACAATCCTCTTGTTTTGTGGTATACTTATCCTCGTGAGTTCGAAACCTTCCTCACATAAAACAAAACTAAAGGAGTTAATTTAATTATGAAAAAGAGTCTTTATGTTACTCAAAGTGCGTTTATTGCGGCGCTTTATGTAGTGCTTACATATGCCGCAAACATTTTCGGCCTTGCAAACGGAGCCGTTCAGCTGCGCCTTTCCGAAGCGCTTACCGTTTTGCCGTATTTTACGCCTGCGGCTGTGCCGGGTCTTTTTATCGGCTGTATTCTTGCCAACCTTTTTACCGGAGGCGCGCTGTTTGATATTATATTCGGCAGCATTGCCACGCTTTTGGGCGCGGTTTTTACGCGGGCTTTAAGAAAATACAAATATCTTGCGCCCGTGCCGCCGATTATTTTTAATACGCTGATTGTGCCGCCTATTTTAATGTTTGTTTATAAAGCTGAGGGAACATACCTTTATTTCACGGCGACAATTTTTATCGGTGAGATATTGTCCTGCGGCGTACTCGGAATTATTCTTTTAAAATTTCTCGAAAAAACAAACATATTTAACAGATAAAACACTACCTAATAATATACCACATTATTTATTTTAAATCAAGAGCTTTTAAAATTTTTGTGTTACTTTTATACAGTCGGGGCTTTTGTGTGGTAAATATATATAAGATTTACAGACAGATTTGTGCTGCGGCTGTATGAAATATAAGGTTTCGTTAAAAATGCATTAAAAATTTTTAAAAAATACTTGACAAGAGCCTTTATGTATGCTATAATAGAAATTGCTTAAGGGCTCTTTTTTTATGTGTAAAAAAACCCGGTAACCTATGCTGTTTTTTGGAGGTGTAAAACAAATGAGAGTAAAAATCACATTGGCGTGTTCCGAGTGTAAGCAGAGAAATTACAACACTATGAAGAACAAAAAGAACGATCCCGACAGACTTGAAATGAACAAGTACTGCAAGTTCTGCAAAAAGCATACTCTGCACAAGGAAACAAAATAATCAAATTTTAAGATAAGGATGTGTTATTATGGCTGATACTAAAGCTGCCAAAAAGGATATTGGCAAAAAGTCAAAGAATTTTTTGGTTGAAACAAAATCAGAGCTTTCTAAGGCTACATGGCCGACAAAGACCCAGTTGTGGCATAACACAGGCGTTATTCTTGTATTTATTGCGGTTGTTGCAGTTATATTGTCAGTACTTGACATCGGTTTTTCAAAGCTTTTCCAATTTATTACCGGTTGGTTATAATTTGTGAGAAAGGAAGGAAAACTTTATGGCAGCGGATGCAAAATGGTATGTGGCACACACATATTCCGGATATGAGAATAAGGTTAAGGCAAATATTGAAAAATCCGTTGAAAACAGAGGTCTTCAGCATTTGATTATGGATGTTGAGGTGCCTGTTGAAAATGTTGACGTTTCCGGCGAAAACGGTGCTGAGGAAGAAAAAATCGTTAAGCGCAAAATGTTTCCCGGTTATGTTGTAATCAAAATGGTTATGACGGATGAAAGCTGGTATATTGTCAGAAACACAAGAGGTGTCACCGGATTCGTAGGCCCCGGTTCAAAGCCGGTTCCGCTGAGCGATGAAGAGGTTCGTAAAATGGGCGTTGAAACAGTACGTCCGTCTGAACTTAGCTTTTCTGTCGGTGACAGAATTTCCGTTAAGTCCGGTCCTATGGAGGGCTTTTCGGGTGTTATTGAAAGCGTTGATTCGGAAACCGGAAAGGTTAAGGCTAAAATCAATATGTTCGACCGTGAGGTTGCGCTTGAGATTGAAGCAAGTCAGATTTCCGCTATCGACTGATTTATTTTGTTATAGACGGACAAGTCCGTTTATATAGTTAAAATCCCTCTGGTTTTTCAGTGGGAGGGCGTTTGCCCGTAATTACCACACGTATTTTTAAGGAGGTGCCATTTATGGCTCAAAAAGTTGCAGGTTATATTAAATTACAAATTCCTGCCGGCAAAGCAACACCGGCTCCGCCTGTTGGCCCGGCTCTCGGTCAGCACGGCGTAAACATTATGCAGTTTACAAAGGAATTTAACGAAAAAACAGCAAAGGACGCAGGTCTTATTATCCCTGTTGTTATTACAGTGTATGCTGACCGTTCTTTCACATTCGTGACAAAGACGCCGCCGGCTGCCGTTCTTATCAAGAAGGCATGCAATATCCAAAGCGGTTCGGGTGTTCCTAACAAAACAAAGGTTGCTACAATTAAGAAGGCTGATTTGCAGGCTATAGCTGAGCAGAAGATGCCTGACCTTAACGCAGCAAGCGTTGAAGCGGCTATGAGCATGATTGCAGGTACTGCAAGAAGCATGGGCGTATTGGTAGAAGAATAAGGAATTGCTAAGAGTAGAAGTGGGAGAGAGTATATATCTCGTATAACCACAAAGGAGGATATGTTATGTTCAGAGGAAAGAAATATCAGGACAGCGTAAAGCTTGTCGATAAATCAAAGCAGTATGACGCAGCTGAAGCTATGGAGCTTGTTACAAAGACAGCTAAGGCTAAGTTTGATGAAACTGTTGAAGCTCACATTAAGCTCGGCGTTGACTCAAGACACGCTGATCAGCAGGTAAGAGGCGCTATCGTTTTGCCGCACGGTACAGGTAAAACGGCTAAGGTTCTTGTTTTCGCAAAAGGACCTAAGGCTGACGAGGCTCAGGCTGCAGGCGCTGATTATGTAGGCGATATGGATATGGTTACAAAAATCCAGAGCGAAAACTGGTTTGACTTTGACGTTGTTGTTGCAACTCCGGATATGATGGGTGTTGTCGGTCGTCTCGGTAAGGTTCTCGGTCCTAAGGGACTTATGCCTTCACCTAAGGCTGGTACCGTAACAATGGACGTTACAAAGGCAGTAAACGAAATTAAGGCAGGTAAGATTGAGTATCGTCTTGATAAGACAAATATCATTCACTGCCCGATCGGTAAGGCTTCATTCGGAGCTGAAAAGCTTTCGGAAAACTTTAACGCTCTTATCGGAGCTATAGTTAAGGCTAAGCCGGCTGCTGCAAAGGGTCAGTATCTTAAGAGCGTTGTTGTAGCATCAACAATGGGACCGGGTATTAAAATAAACAGTGCAAAGCTCGGCAACTAATTGCCGCAGTGAGAAAAAGCGGAAAAATCCGCTTTTTCTTTTAAAAACAATGTCACCATTGCACATATAATTGTGGTGACAATCAAATAAAATATAACGTAGTTTGCGGCTTTTGCTGCATAATGGGGGATTGTTTATGAAAATTCGTGATATAACAATGGTAGCGCTTTTCAGTGCGCTTGTGTGCATAGGTGCATTTATAAAAATACCTATTCCGGCCTTGCCGATAACAATGCAGGTGTTTTTTGTGCTTCTTGCCGGAATGCTTCTCGGCAGTAAAAAAGGCGCTTTGTCAGTGCTTATCTATATGCTTCTCGGTCTTGTCGGGCTTCCTATTTTTGCGGCGGGCGGCGGATTTGCGTATGTGCTTAAGCCGAGCTTCGGATATATAATAGGCTTTTTGGTCGCAGCATTTGCAATGGGGCGCATTTGTGAAAAAAATTTCAATTTGCGCAGTGCGGTTATTGCCTGCATTGTCGGTCTTGCAATAATTTATGCTTTCGGAATGGCATATTATTATCTTATCTGCAAATATGTTGTCGGTCAGGCTGTATCGGTTTCGTATGTAATTACATATTGCTTCTTAACGGTAATCGGCGGAGATATTGTGTCGGCAATTATTGCGGTTATAATTTCGCTCAGACTTAAAAAGCTTTCTATTTTTGAATAAAAGGTATAAAAATAATCCATAATAACAAAAAATATAACGAAGGCAGAACGCGAATTGCCCGCGTGCGATTTTCTCGCTATGCTTTAAAAGCGCACGTGGGCGTCTCTTATCATTTTCTACCCTGCCGATAAGAGATTTTTGCTGCTGTTTGTGCCGGTGCAGGGCGGCGGAATGGAGATTATTATGGATTTTAAATCAAGTGAAACAAAGCTGAATTTAATGCGCGCATTTGCCGGAGAAAGTCAGGCAAGAAACAGATATGACTTTGCGGCAGAGGTTGCAAAAGAGCAGAAGCAGTATGTTATAGAGGCAGTGTTCAGGTTTACGGCAGGTCAGGAAATGCAGCATGCTAAGGTGTTTTACAATCATTTGAAGGAGCTCAGCGGTGAAACGATTGACTTTAGCGGCGGTTATCCCGTAAGCACTTCAAATTCCATAGCCGAGCTTCTTGACTTTGCGGCACATAACGAATATCAGGAATATGACGATGTATATAAGTCGTTTGCCGAAGCTGCCGAAAGGGAGGGCTTTGCCGCGCCTGCCGCTTCATTTAAAATGATAGCGGAAATAGAAAAAATGCACGGTGACAGATTTAAAAGGCTCTCCGAGCTTGTAAAGAGTGAAAAGCTTTATGTTTCCGATGTTAAGTGCGCATGGATGTGTCTTAACTGCGGTCATATATACGAGGGAACGAATGTACCGCCGATATGCCCGGTTTGCTCTCATGACAGGGGATATTTTATCCGCCTTGAGCTTGCGCCGTATTCGGGCGCGAATTTATAAAACAGGTAATTTGGATTTTTTAATAAAGCGGGCTGTTTACAGGGTCAATTGACACTGTAAACAGCCCGCTTTATATCATGGTTTTTTGAGTCAATCCTAAATTTTGTGTAAACTCTTTACAAGGCCTCCAAAATGGTGTATAATAAAAATATCATTGGAATGGTATAATATAAATAGAGTCGACAAACACCCAAAAATCTGATATAATAAAAACAGAAGGAAAGGTGTTAAAAATGACAAAGTACAGTAAAGAATTTAAAGAGGAAGCATTAAAGCTTTCAGATGAAATCGGAGTC
>CAKSSN010000032.1 GCA_934489015.1 uncultured Clostridia bacterium | reverse complement strand
CTCCCTTCAAAAGGAGCCTTTACTTGGGCAAGTATATAGGATGAATGAAAGTTTTTCGTTAGCAAATATGTTTTTTTGAAATAGCAACATTTGCCTTTTTGCCACAATCTTTGTTCACTCCGTAGGGGCGAGGCTCTGCTTCGCCCGATGTTTAACACTTGTGAGCGTGTGATATTATTTGCAATGTTCTTTGTTTTCTCCGTATGATTTAACGTTTGCTGATTTTTGGTTGTTTGCAACTATTTTGTTTGCTCCGTAGGGGCGACATTGACCGCCGATTTAACATCATCCCTCAGTCAGCTACGCTGACAGCTCCCTTCAAAAGGAGCCTTTACTTGGGCAAGTATATAGGATGAATGAAAGTTTTTCGTTAGCAAATATGTTTTTTTTGAAATATTTACTTCTCCATATATAATTAATGTTATACATAATTCAAATTATACATCATTTGTTTGGATTTGTCAAGTGTTTTTGATAAAAACGGTATATTAAATTTTAAAAAAACTTCTCTACGCTTAAAAAAACATTAAGGCTCTCTCGCCCGAATTTTTTAACATGCCTTATGTCAGCTAAGCAGCACCCTTTGCAAACAAAAGGACTGTAACCGAAAGGCTTAATTGCCAGGCAAACAAAAAAGACCTCTGTAAGAGATCCTTTTTGTAATTTTTCATGCAGTTTTTCCGCTTATGCCCACCTTTTCACGCAAATTCAAATTTAGCCGAAAATCCTGACAAGCTCGCGGCAGACCTTAGAATACGCCCCGACGGCATAGTCATTTGTTCCGTTTTTATCAACCGGACCCGGATCCCAAGCGACAACCTGCACCCAGCCGATTTTTCCGTCATCATCAATTGCCTCGCTTGTTATAGCCTCATAGCCGCGAACTGCCGCTTTTAAATACTCCTCACCGAGAAGCCCAAGCCTATGGCCTATCAAAAAGCCGAGCGTAAAGAGCACCGTTCCGCTAACCTCAGGCATATCGAAAATTTCGGGTGAGAGCAAATCGGTGTGCCAAAAGCCGCTATCCAGCTGCAAGGAAAGAATTTCCTTTGCCATTTTAAGAAACATTTGCTTATACTCGCTGTAATACGGATTTCCCTCGTCCAGTGTATCGAGCGTTTTTGCAAGCCCGGCAAAAACCCAGCCGTTTCCGCGCGACCAGAAAATTTCCTTTCCGTCCTTGTTTCGCGCCTTATCGGGCAGAAATCTTTCATCTCTGTACCACAAATTAAATTTTTCGTCAAAGCATTTGCGCTCCGTTTTTGCGTTTGTGTAGAGCCTGTACGCCTTGTCGCAGTATTTTAAATCATTCTCCCTCACTCCGAAACGGTTTAAAATATTAAGCGCCATATAAATTGTGTCGACCCACCACCAATAATCGTTTTTCTCATCGCGGCAGAGGTTGTCGAGCGTTTTTTTCATTTCTCCGTCCGTGCCGTCCGCTCCGAACTCGTCTAAAAGGTCAAGATATGCTTCGCCGCATAAAATCGAGTCGGCGTTTTCGGTATTATAATTTGGGTCATTGTAAAATTTCCATTCGTTTTTGCTTGCCCATTTTTTCGCAAAATCAAGATACCTCTTCTCCCCTGTCACGCGGTATGCGTCAAGAAGCCCTGTATAGTAGCACGCGCGCTCCCATGCGCAGTCGCCAACAGCGCTGTTTTTTTTAAGCCAGTAATCATTCACCTTTTTTACGTTTTCCTTAATATTGTTTATATCCATAAAATTTTCCCTTTCTATTGCATTTTAATCGGCCTTAAACCGTCAAAGGCGTCAAGCAGAAAATATTTATCCGCGCCGCCGAGATAAAAGCTCTGCTCCTCATCTGTCAGAAAAGCGTCAGATGAGCGCACGGCGGTCATTTTATTTCCGTCAAAATCTGCCATAGCCGCCGTTATCCTGCGATCATAAACGGATTTTGCGCGGAGCGTTCCGCCCGAAATATCGGCTCTCAAATCGCAGTAATATCCGCCCGTTAAGCATAAAATATCACTTACATCTCCGCTTATCTCCCAGCCGCAAAAATCTGTACTTTTCATCGGAATATTTTCCTTAAAAAGCTCTCCGTTTACGTAAATATCCATGCTTTTAAGCTGCGGATAAAAGCTCACCGCAAGGGAGCAGACATTTTCCGCGCTGTAGGCTGCGGAATTTATCGTAAGCGATTTTTCGCTATACGCAAACTCGTCCGCGCCGCATTTTACGCTAAAGTCACCGCCTGCAAAATTCATTTTAAGCGTTGTCGGATATGCGCCCGAAAGCTCCTTTTTCTCCTCCGCGCCGTGATAAATAAGCTCGCCGAGATCAAAAACCGGCATATAAATCACATCTGACGACGAGGTTGTGATTAAAACATTTTCGCCCGAAAGCTGCGCCGATTTAATGTTTCTCTTTCCGAACGCAGATAAAACAGCCTGCGTTACAAGCGCTCTGCTGTCGCAGTACATTAAAAAGCCCTTGTCTGTTACGGTGTATTTTCTTATATTTCTGTCCCTCGAAACGAACGTAAGCGGCAAAATGTCAAGCTCCCGCGCGCTTTCTGAAGAAAAGTCGTCAGCATAGGCACCATGCAGCACCGCCGCATTTATTTCCTCAATGCTCTCACCTGCCAAAAACCCGATATTATCCGCAATGCACTTGTTGTCCGCGTAAAGCGTTACGGTGTTTTTGTCGCCCGTTTTTATAAGCGCGTCGAATTTATACCACTTGTTTTTAAACAGCGTAAAGCCGCCGATTTCCTGCCCGAACACATATGTTTTTCCGTCTGTGCATTCAATGAGATTTCCGAGCACGCTCTCCTTTGATGACAGATTTTTCTTCCCCGTCAGCTCAATATATTTCCTGTCGCCGAACGCGGCATAAAAGCTTATTTTCTGCGACAAATTTTTTCGCGGCGAATTAATATCAAGCCGCACGCTCTCGCCGCCTGCGCTTCTGTCGCCGTCAGCTCTGCCGAAAAGCGCGTTATATTCCCCGTCGTCAAAGGTGTTGACGGTGCTTTGCAGCGACCAGTCGGAAATTGACATTTTGGAAACAGCTTCGTCTATCCCCTCGCCTGCTGGGAAAAGCTTTACTGTGAGATTTATTTTTCCGCTGCCTTTAAGGCAGATTGCAATTTTTTGTATTCCGTCCAAATCGGCGCACACAGTGTCCTTCGGAGAAGTGTCAAGCGGCTTTGCCTGCATAATTTCCGCACTGTGCAGCGCGTTGGAAGAAAACACCGCCTTAACGCTCTTTCCGTTTTTCGTGAGCGTAAACTCATTATCGCCAGTTTTTTCCGCGCTCGCCCTCGTGTGCATAAACCAGTATACAGTTCCGTCATCGCCGAGCTCTATTTCGTCGCGAATTGTAACGCTGCGCCTGTTATCACCGATGAAAAATCCGCGCACAGCGCTGTCCGCACCGGTGTAAAGCTCTGTCATGTCAAGCACGGCTATTGCCGAATTTTCATTTTCTTCAAAGCGGACAAGCGGCGCGTTTGCCGTGCTGCTCTGCCCTGCGTCCTCAGACGGATTTATAACAATCGTATTATGCCCCTCCGCGCGGATATGGTAAAAGCCTGCCTTTCCATGCGTGCTTGACAGATTATAGTCCCTCGCTCCGAGATCCTCCGCCCAGCGCACTCCGCCGCAGTCGTACACAAACGCGCCGCCGTCAAAATGGCTGTGCGCGCCGTCATTTTTCCCGCCGTGAAACGAGAAAAACATATCGGACGAGTCCTTAAACGATGCCGCTTCCACGCCCCTGTAATATGCGCTCTTTGCAAAATCCGCGCTGCCGCCGCGCTTTTGGTAAAAGCAAAGAGAGTCAATGTCAAAGGAAATATTATACTTATCGGCAAAATAATATTTTTCGTTTATAAGATTTTTATCCGCGAATTTTTCACCGAGATAAAGCATAGCTCCAGGCGCGCGGAGGCTGTCGTTTGAGTCGTGAAAATTGTTGCTTCCGTTTGCCGACGACATATCCGCGCCGAAATATGCGAATTTATCCATACCCGAAAGATTTAAAAACTCATTTTCGCCGTAAACATTTTCATACGTTGACATAAACCTTGTCAGGTGCTGCAAAAACCATTCCCAATAGCCTATCCCCTCGCTCCACGCGCCGTCCGGGCAAATGGCGTATGACGAAATTTCAAGCGCGCGCTTTGCGTTCATTAAAATATCCGAAAGGTATGACGGATCGTTTTCCATCATCGCCATTGCGGCGATTGCGATCGAGCCGTTGCAGACCGCGCTCCAGTTTGTGTCGGTAGTGGCAAAAAACGTGTTAAAGGACGGATCTGTTCTGTAATATGCGGATTTTGCCTTGTCAAACGCAAATTTTTTTACGGCGGAATAAACGGTTTTTCTTTGGCTGTCCGTCATGGCGCTGTAGCACCAGTCGTAATAAATCGCAATCGCCGAGAGCATAACTCCCGTGTCTAAAAAATGCTTGTCCGCGTTCCAGTCGGGAAACGAGCAGACTTTTTCCGCTATGCGCCACGCGGCAGACGAATATTTTTTATCGTTCGTCATAAGATACGCAAACGACAGATACGAAAGGTTAATCTCAACTCCGTTGCAGACCGGCAAAAGCCGCAGTCCGTCCTCGATTTTGTATTCCGGAAGCTCGAAATTTTCAAGCAGACTGTCAGCCTTTTTTATCGCCGCATTTTTGTATTTCAAAAATTCCGCGTCAGCCGAACCCTTGAGCTCCTCAAGCTTTTCGGCGCTTAGCATAACATATGGGCGGCAAGCAGCCCCAAAGCTTTCCAAAAGCTCCTTTGCGTCTTTTCTTTCAAAAAACATATATTTACCGATTTCCGATATTTCCTCTTCACTTAGCGCAGCATTTGTAAAAACAAAAAGCCCCGCTCCGTCCGAATAATAGCTTATGCCGAGCGCGTCCGCCGCAGCTTGAAGCGGAATACCGCTGTCCGATATGGGAGCGGAAAGCTCTCCCAAGCTCGATTTATACGTGTTTTTATAAAATTTTTCTTTGCCTATAAGAAAATATTCTCCCTCGTCCGCCGCTTTAAGTCCGCTCACGCTCGAAAAGTCCTCCGCCGACACGTAAAACTCTCCGTTTTCCTCTTTCGGCGCAGCGCTGCATTTTCTCTTTGCGCCGCCGCAGTATTTATACGCGCTTTTTGCGTGAAGCGCCGTTTTGCCCTTTAAAACGGACTGCGTATGATAATCGCTCGGAAAAATCCGGCTTCTGCCGCCCTCCGCCGTCTCTTCCGAAACGTCGCGCACCTCATCGCCGCTGTACACCTTAAAATTATCTACGCACATATCGCCTCTGCCTGCTCCGGCATAAATTCTGAAAAGGTCGGGCGAATGTATATTCAAAGCGGAATAAACCGCATTTTTTTCTATTTCCTCACCGTTTACCGAAACGGTATACGTCTTGTTTTCAAAATCAAAAAATATGATAAAATGAGCCCAGCTGTTTTCCGTCAGCTGATAAGAGCCGCTTTTAGCCGTAACAGTGCCGTCTTTTGAAAGATTTAAAACGCTGTCCTGCTGCAAGGGACCCGAAGTATAGTCGCGCAGATACGCAAGCATACCGCCCACTCCCTTTGCGCTTATTTTAAAGTCAAATTCAACTACCGTTTTTTTACTCGTCATGCCGATATTGACATCTGCAAAGCAGTCGCCGTCCGCTGTATTCTTGCAAAGGCGCATATATGTATTGCCGCCGGAAGTTACGGTTGTGACGGTGTTTTTAACTGTGCCGACCGTTTTTTCGTTTGCCTTAAATGCGCCGAAGCCGCTTTCAAAATCCTCCGAAATGTAAAGCTCCTTAAATTCGTTTGTTTCCGCCGCCGCAAAAGGGACAAGGGATAGAAAAAGACTTAGCAAAAGAGCCGCCGCACAGATTTTTTTAAGCATATCTAACCTCCGTAATATAGAATATTTCGGGGCGGAAAATCCGCCCCGATTTTAATAATTTAATTAACAAAGTTTATGAACTCCGCTGCACTTACATACGGCTTTATTTTTCCGAACTCGTCAAGGAACATTGCCTTTGCGGAAGCTCCCTGTGCGCTATCTATCGTCAAAGAAGCTTCAAACGTCGTTTCGCCGTTCACCGCTTTGGAGTCGCACACAACATCTGCAAGCGCGCCGCCCTTATAAAGCGCAAGCACAAGCACGCCCTTTTTGCCGAGATATGACGGAGCAGTCATTTTAATTGACGCCTTTACAACATCGCCGTCAGTTAAAATCATGTTTGCGTCTTCGCCGTTTACGAACGTTGAAATCGCGCTGTCAACGCTAACCTGCGCCGACTCGATTGTGTAATACTTAAAGCTGTAGCCGTTTTTGCTTCTGAAAACAACAATCTCGCCCGGCACTATATCTTCAGCTTCCTCGCTGTAGGTGCTGTCGGTGTAAATGGTAAAGCTGTTATCGGTTACAAAGCCGTCGGCAAAATCGCTCATATCAACATCGCCGTCAATATAGATTTTTTCATCGTCTATTTTGTACACGTCCGACGAAACGGAGATTTTGTTTTCAGCTCTGTCCTGATACTCGCCGTAGTAAAGCAGAAGATCGCCTACCGCTACACAGCCGTTTCTTGACTCAATGTCAGATTTTCCGTAGCTCGGCTGAAGCTGGAACCAGTAAAAGCTTTTGAGTATCCCGCCGTCAAGCCCAAGCGAAAGCTTATCGCCGCACTTTGTGCCGTTTATGTAAAGGTCATACTGCGCCGTCTGCGGATAGTATGTAAGAGCAACTCTGTACCATCTGTTCTTTGCAAAAGGCATTACGTATTTTCCGCCGTGATCTGCAACAATTCCTCCGTCCTCGCTCATTGAAAGAACATCTTTATAGCCCATATCCTTATGATTTTCGAATATGCTGCGGTTTATAAAGGTTACTTTGTCAACATCGCCGCTTGCCGCAACGGAAAACTCCGTTGTGAAGCTTTCAGCCGAAAATACAGACTCCGGCAGGCTCATGAAGTTATATCTGTCCGCTCCGCCGTCTGCGGATAAGTCTGTCGCCGTGAGAAGAAGCGACTTTGAGTCGGCTGCCGTTTTTCCGAATACGCCGCTCTCGTTCCAAGCCATTGAAAGCGCATCATTATAGCCGTATTTTCTTGTATAATAGCCGTCTTTTGCAATTATTGCATTGTCAGGGTCGGTTGAAACAGTCACATAGTCATACGTTTTGCCGTCTGCCGAGCGCATAACAATAACGTTTCCGTTTTGAACCTTTCCGGACGTTACTCTTTCGGGATTTGTGTGCGATTTTTGCATCCATTTTTCGCTTTCCGTGCTTACCGCCGAGAGCATATCCTCAACGTTTTCGCTGCCGGAGCAAAGAATTGTAGAAAGATCGGCAATGTAGTTTACTCCGCTTACGCTGTAGTCGATTTTCTCGTCATCCGACAGGGTATACTCTCCCTCGTAAATTTTGAGGTTGTCAACGGCAAGCTTTCCGCTTCTTTCTGCCGTGCCGCCCGATACCGCATTGTAGTTAAGGGCAATTTTTGTCCAGAGATTACCGATCAAATATCCACTGAACGCACCCGATATTTTAACTCCGTTTACGTATACGTTTATCTTTTCGGCATTGTAATATTGTTCAATCGCAACTCTGAGCCACTCGTTTTTGCCGCATCTTACACCTGTGTCTTTTCCGTTTACAGTTACGATACCGGTTTCGATTTTTACAAAATCATATACTGTCTGCCATTGCTTCCAGTTACTAGGATGTGTAGAAAGCTTGCTTTGCAGCACCGCACTGTCCGCATCTCCGCCATAGAGCATTGAAAATTCAATCGTTCTCGCAATGCCTTGTTTGTCAGCCGCATTATAAAAGCTGTACGCGTAATACGGAATTTCATAGCCTATCTGCTTTGAGTCAGTCGCCGAAATTCCTGTCGGATTAATAACCGCCGCGCCGTCCGTGCTTTCCTTTCCGGCAAGTCCGTATTCGTTTGTTATTTCATACGGATTAGACCCTGCGTCCGCAAGCTTCATGCCGCTTGCGGCAAAATCATCCGCGCTGTCATAATCGTGATTATATGAATATGTCACATCGGCAAATGCCGTCAGGCTCACAGATGCAGCTGTCAAAGCCGCACAGGCAATCAGACTGATGTTTTTTAAAAAACCCTTTTTCATATATTATCTTCCTTCCTATTTTATTAAATAAAACGCATTTTGCGGATTGCCCGAATGATTTTTCAATCTCCGCATACGACGTCTTATCACGTTATTTAAAAACCAAAGGTGTAATAGCCTCCTGACCGTCGAGCGATTTCCACACGTAAAGCTCCGCGCTCTCACTGCCCGATATGTCAAGCTCGTTGCTGCTTATTTGAATATTGTCCCCCTCAGGAACGGTTATTTTGCAAACAGAAGTGTCAACCGGAGTGTTTCCCGAAAAGATATTTAAAATCAGAAAGCACTCCTGCGCCGCGCCCGTCGTGTTCGTAAGCACCGCTTCGCCGCGCACCCTTCCGCCTTTCTTCTTAATGCTGCCGCTGATTACGTCAAGCGGCGCATAGCCCGTTTCAAAAACCGCGCTTGCTCCGTTTACAAGCGGAAGTCCGCCCGAATCCGAAACCTTGTCGGTAAGCGTTAATTTGTATTTTGAATCGGATTTGAGCTTTTCGCCGATTGCTACGGTTAAAATTCCGCTGTCTGAATTATACGATATTTTACCCGTCTTCATCTGCCTTTCGCCATCATACAAAAGCACCGTTTTCTCGCTGAGCGTTGCGGCGGTGAGCTTGGCGTTGAGCTTAAAATCAAGCGTTTTTGCGACAGGTGAAACCTTCGCACCGCCAAACTCTCCGTCATAGCCCACATCTGTAAACTGCGCCGACGGCTCAATATACTTTATAGAGAGATTGTCAAGCGCATAGCCCATGTACTCCGACGTATTCATCATGTCAAGCACAAGCCTTGTGTCAATCTGCGTAAGCGCCGGGGAAATTCCGTACTTGTCGGCAACCTTTTCGCCGTCAAGCCAGAAGCTGTAGCAGTGCTTAACCATGTCAACGTCAAAGCGGATGTGGTGCCACTCGCCGTGCTTAAAGTCCAGCATCTGTGAGCCTGAGGTGCTGGCAATTTTTATTTTGTCGCCGTAAATTTCAATATACGCGCCCGCAACAGACTGTGAGGGATGCTTGAAAATAAAATACGTCTTTCCGAACTCCGAAAGCTGATAAAGATCCATTTCAATCGAGTACGAATAAATTGTACCCGTTGTGTTAAGCCTTGCCCAAGAGCCGTTTGCCGTCTGACCGTCAACAGCTTCGCCGTCCGTTTTAAAAACGGCTACCGTTCCGTGCTCCGCTCCGAAATCGGAGCTTGACATTATTTTCGCATCACCCGTTATTGCCGGATAAGGAAGCCCCGACGGAACTGTGGAGCCGTCGCTTGAATAGCCCTCAAAATCGTTAAAAACTATCTGCCTTACGTTTGACTCTGCGGAAACTATAAGCTTTATAATCTCCTCCGCTTCCCCGCCGCAGTTATCCTTTGCGGTGATTTTCATGCTGTGCAGCCCCAAAGCTGTGCCGCTGAGGTCGAGCTCTAAGGCGCCGCCGAAATTCTCCGCGATAATTTCTCCGTCTATCTCGGCGCCGATATACGTAACGCTGCCGTCAGGGTCTAAGGCCGTTATCAAAACGCTTTTAAGCTCCGACGGACTTGCAGCTTCTCCGCTCGTTACGCCCGAAACCGATATTTTCGGAATTTCATTGTGAAGCACCGTTACCGTTATTTCATCGGATACGCTCTTGCCGCCGTTTATGTCATACGCGGCTGCGTAAAACGTATATTTCCCCTCCGAATTTCTGAAAATATATTCTCCGCCCTCCGAAAAGGTCTTAACAAGCGCGCCGTTTTCGTAAAGCTCCGTTTTTTCAATTCCGAGCTCCGAAGATGCGCTGACGGTTATTTTCGCAGAAGTTGTATCATAAATCTGCTCTTTGTCCGCGCTTATGCTGACGGTCGGCAAAACATAACCGGAGGAAGCCGTTGTAAAGGAAATTGTTTTGTTTATCTCCGCCTTTTCTCCAAACAAATCGGTCGCCGAGATAATCGAAAACGAATACTCCGCGTTTTCCTCAAAGCCGCCCGAAGGCGTGATTTCGGCAGATAAGCCCGAAAGCTCTACAGCCGCCTCTATCGGCTCGCCGCCTTTGTATGCCGCTATTTCAAGAGCTGTCGCCGCGCCGCCCAGGTCAATGTGCAGCGCGCTTAAATTTTCCGCGTCAACAAATGCGTCGCCGTCAGAGGGATATGAAGTAAACGCGCTCACGCGGTCGGTAAGGTTAAAGCCGCGAACGGTAAATTCTGACTCTATCGCCTCATCCTTTGAGGTTGTGTTATTTCTTATATAAACCTTCATCGCGCTTAAATCAAAGCTTTTCCACTTTGAGCCCATGTTATCGTCAAAAACCTTTTCGCCGTCAATATAAATTACCATATCGGCGCTTTCGGGCTTAATTCCGATTAAAAAGCTGTAGTCTTTGTTTTCCTCCATGCCGGAGAAAATCTCGCTTTGTCCGAGCGTGCGGACCGCGCCGCCGGAAATATTAATAAGCTCGGTTGCCTTTGTTGCTGAATTTCTAAGATAAATTCTTCTGTTTACGGACGTGCTTTTTCCGGAATATTTTGCGGTAAAGCTTAAATTTATCTGCCCGTTTTCAGACAAGTCGAAAGCTTTTTCGGCGGACGCGCTTCGCGCTGCCGGTGCGCCCGAAAACGAGAGCGTTATATTTTCCCCGTCGGCTTCAGCAAAGCCTGCGTCCGGAGTGCTTACGCACTCCCACGAATTTTCCGCTGCGCCTGCCGCATAGCTTACGCCCGAAGCGCTTTCGCTCTCCCGCGCATTTTCCGCCGCGCCTGCCGCATAGGTTACGGGAGTGCTTTCGCTCTCCCGCGCATTTTCCGCCGCGCCTGCCGCATAGCTTACGCCCGAAGCGCTTTCGCTCTCCCGCGCATTTTCCGCCGCGCCTGCCGCGCATACCAACGAAACAAAAGCAAGAATTAATATTAAAATTGTTTTTTTCATCGCTTCCTGCCTCCTTACTTCTCTTTAAGCGCCATAAATTCAATGACGTTATTCCACTCGTTCGTGTTGCTTCCGTGTCCGACAAATTTAATATACCTTGCGCTCACGCTTGCACTCGGAATATAAACAACCGCGTTTTCCGTGCCTGCCTTTGAAGAGGCGCTTAAAACCTTTTTGTAAACATTATTGTCGTCAGACACCAAAACATCAAACGTGAACGTTCTCTGCGCGCCCATCCAGAAAGCGACCGCGAACGCGTCAATTTTCCGCACGCTGCCGAGATCGTAAACGCACCATTCATTTGAGCCGTTCGCGCTCCAGCGCGTGTCGGGATTGCCGTCGGTGCTGTTTTCCTTAACGTTAAAGACGTTATTTTCGGCTTCAATCTGCTCCGAGCTTGCTGAAATAGCCGTAAGCGGCAGAGAGCTGTAAACGTCAAGGCTGTCCTTTGAGTATTCGTCAAAAACAATGCTGTAGTAAATAAATCTGCCGTTTTCATCGGCTTTTTTGATAACAGCTGCGTCAAGGCCGTCGGCTCGCTTATAGTATTCTACTTCTGCGCCGCCCGCTTCGATTTTCGGAACTTCTCCGTCTGCGCCCTTTGTATAACGATAGTTAAACTTTTCGGAATTAAAACCCGAAAGACTTTCTCCGCCAACGCTTATTTCGGAAAGCCTTGCAGACGAATACGAGTAGTCCTCGCCCGCTAAAAACTCTTCCTTATCCCAGTCCGAAATATCGGTATCGTCCGGCGCGCTTTCGGAGCCTATCTCGCCGAGAAGCGACATTTTAACCGTTATGGTTGTGTGTCCGTCCGCGCCCAGCTTATAGTCGATTTTTGTAATATTATCGTTCGGCGTATTAGTAAACTTCGGCGTTTTCGGCAGCGGCTCGGCTTTCACTGCGCTAAGGGTCGCTTCGGGCGCATTTGTTATAAACTGCATTTTAAGCGCCTTGCCGCCCTGATAAATAATCGCCGTATTATTGTCGATTATTCTTATATCGCCTTCGGTATGCATAAACCAGTGAAGCTCCGAGCTTGACAAAAGCTCGATTTCGTCGCGAACAGTAAGCGTTCTTCTGCCGTCCGACAGTTTATAGCCTCTGATATAGCCGCTCGCTTTGCTGCTGTACGGCGCGGACAGGTCAATAACTCCGTAAGAGCCGTTTTCCTTTGTCACAGGCTCCGACACCTTTGCTTCATTATACTGAATATATTCAAGGTTTTCATCGGGGTTTATAACAACAATGTTGTGCCCCTCGCCCTTTCGCCTGTAATAATAGTAAGCGTTATACCCTGCCGCAACAGCCGGATTTTCCGCCGTGTAGCTTAGCGGCTCCTTGCCCGTTTCAACAGCCCAGCGAACGCCGCCTATTGTGTAAACAAACGTTCCCACGTCTATATGGTCGTGCGCCGCATTTGAATAGCCGCCGTGATACGAAAGCCATGCGCTGTCCGCGCTTCCCCACTTCTCGCGTATTGAAACGAACTCCGTTTCTCTGAAATACATATCGTCCTTAAGCTTTATTTCGCTCTGCCTATCTGAAAGAGCTACATTATACCACAAAATATCTCTTACCGAGCCGCCGATACCGTACTTTTCCATTTGGTCGCGCCTGTAGAGCATAAGCTCATCATCGTCGTAAATTTTTCCTAAATAAAACTGACCGCTCGACTGAACATTTAAAAGATCAGCGTCATGGAAATTGTTTGAAAGCCCATCGGGTCCCATGAAATACGCCTGAAAATAGCCGTACTTGTCAAGTCCGCGATAATTTGTCGCAAAGCTCTCTCCCATAGCGCTTTCATAGCCTGCAAGGAATACGTCAAGGTGGGTTAAGAGATAGTCCCAGTAGCCCGTTCCCTCATACCATGCGCCGTCGGGCGCAAAACGATACCACGTACACTCGAGCGCGCGGAGCGCATTATATAAAATATCCATGCACTCGTCAGTGTTGTATTCCGCCGTTGCAATGCATAAATCAGCTATGCCGCCGTTTACTATAATTCCCCAGTTGGTTTCCGTTTTTGCCCACCAGTTTCCGTAGGGTGAAGCGTTATAGTAAGCAAGCTTTGCTTCCTCAGCTCCGAGCCGCTGCGCGTTTTCGGCAATAAACTTTCTCTCCTCATCGGTCATTGCGCTGTAGAGCCAGTCATAGCCTATCGCAACGCCGGAAGCAAGCGTCCCTGTGTCGAGGAAATGAACAGGGTGCCAGTCATCAAAGCTACACACCGCCTTAAGTTCGGCAATTCCTCTGTCGGCATATTTTTTATCGCCTGTCATAAGATACGCAAAGCCGAGATTTTCAAGCCTTGAAACAGTCTGATTTGCAACGTCCAAAAGTCTTGAATTTGTTATTTTGTACTCTGCCACGCTCTGTGTGCAAATCCCGTCCGCAGCAGACAATACATTTTCAAACCATTTCTTTTTGTAGCTGTCCTCTTTAACCTCGCGCTTTAAGCGCTCTATGTCGCTCTCCGTTACCATAAGGCGCGGATGTGCATTTAAGTTATTCGTGTTTTTTAGAAGTGTTTCCTTTAGCTCCTCCGCCGTTTTTCTTTCAAAGAACAGATATAAATTCGCATCCTTGTATCTTGCGTCCTCCGCCTTAAGTCCGCTTCCGCAAAAGAGCGTTCCGTGCTCGTCGTTTATAAACTCGCCGTCGGAAAGCGCATTTTCGCCGTAGCCGACCGCCGGGAGATAAAGCGTGCCGCTTTCTACTGTCGGTGCGGCGGATAGCGTAAATTCCTTGTCGCCCACCGTCATTTTATTGCTTCCGACAGCCATTTTGGCTCCGCCCTCAATCGTTATTGCCTCTCCCGAAAGAGTAACCTTTTTCTTAAACAGGTTTTCAAAGGCGCTTTGCGGAATAAGCGACTCATCGCCCATGTTTTTGCACTCCGTGTCGAGCGAATATTTTTTATTTGAATAATAAATAGTATTCGAATAAGTCTGAAGCGCTCTCTTTCCCCTGAGGAAGCTTTCGCCCGAATCGTCGCCGGAGAACATACTCTCTGCGGCAACTTCAGCTCCCGACAAACCTCTCGGCTCACTGCCCGCGTAAACCGCAAGATTATCCATATCCAAATACCCGAAATCGCTTCCGCTTTCAACATACATTCTTATAACCGACAAAATATTAACCGTTTCCGGAAACGATTTTCCCGAAGCCGTCTTTTCTCCGTCTATGAAAAAGTCAAACGTATGCTTTGAAAAGTCGAGCATAAGGCTCACCTTGTGCCATGAATTTTTTGAAAAGCTGCCCGACGAGCCGCCGCCCGTAACCTGCGCGTCCTTAACGCTTATAAGCCCCGCCGTAACCTGCGACGCGCCCGAAGCGCTGTCGCGCACGATGTAGTCAATTTTCGGAGAGCTTTTCTTAAAGCGCAAATCTGACTCGATTATAATCTTTTTGGCGGTTTTGCCTATGTTAATGTCAAAATAAGCGTCGTCGGTCGACTCCTTTGTAAGCCTTATAAAGCCGTTTCCGTCCGCGTCCTTTGCAAACTCGATTTTGTTCGTTTTTGCGTTTACCGCCATTGACACGGACGAGGCGCTGTCGAACGTGTTTTTATAATAAATTTTAGGCTCTATCTTGCTTTCGTCCGGCGCAGTGTATTCCATAACGCCGCTGTTATACGCGCATGAAACTTTTTTGTTTATAAATTTTTCGCCCGAATATATTCTTATATTGTCAAGAAAAAGCGTGCTTTTCTCGCCAACGGAGTCGGTCGAAATATTAATTTTCACAATATCGCTCACCGCAAGGCTCATCGGCTTTTTTGAAACAACAAGTCTGCCGCCCTCCATAACGCTGTAGGTTTTAAGAATATTGTCAAAAAACAGACTTACAGTTTTAAACCTACTGCCCGAAGCGGAGCAAATTTCTCTTTCGTCATCGCCCGTCCTCAGAGTGCCTGCCTCGTCTATTTTAAAAGCCTCGTAAACAATGCCCTTTGACGTGGTAAGCTCAATCTTACCGCCAAACGGTGCGCCCTCCTGCCTTATATCAAACTGAAGACAGTATTTGTCGCTCGGCGCGTATGACGGAAGGACTACCGAAATATCGTTGTCAACATATCCGCAGTCGACAGTATACGACTTATTTTTGTTTCCGTCCTCGCAAACTCTCGCCGTAGAGCTTCCCGAAACGGTTATGTATTCGGACATATCGTTCGTTACGGCGTCGTCAAACATGATATTTACAAGATAAGGGCTGCCCGAAGCAAATACCGGAGCCGATGATAGCGCCAAAGACGCGCCGAGAATTAAAGCCGTTAATTTTTTAAGTTTCATTTAATTCTCCTCCCCATCCGTGTAAATTATCGTAAATCTGCTTGCGCCGTAAACCTGCCACGTTACCGCATAGCTTGCCTCGCCTCCCGAATTTAAATAGCTCTTTACTGCGTTTTGGTCAACCGATGTAAGCTTTTTCGTTTTCGTGTTAAACTCAAAAACGTTTGACGGGATTTTAACGCTTATAAGGTTTTTCGGCGAATAGTCAAATGTGCCGTCCGCAAGTCTTGTGTTTGAAATCAGCGCGCCGCCGTCCTTCATTGCCCAAACGCTGCCTATCTGAAAATGACTTGCAGTGCTGCGGCAGTTTGACGGCGAGGTGCCTGTTGACGAATTTTTCGTTATATCGCTTCCCACAAACTCAACCACGAGCGAAACAATAACGTTATCCCGAAGCGACGCTCTTATTATATCGCCCGGGGAAAGAGATGCGCTCTGATAATATTTTTCAACAGCCGCATTGCTGCCGAGCGTGTATTCGGAAAATTTTCCGTTCATCCAGCCCGATATTGCAACAACCGCGTCGCCGTTTTTGTCAAGCTTTTCATAAACGCGCTCAACCGTAATCATGCTCGCGTTAATTCTCGGCACCTTATCCATATCGCTCGTGTCAATGTGCGCCACAATCGCGCCCGCGTTTCCGTTTATCCCCACATCATACGCTTCAACAAGAGAGCCGTCCGCGCTGTCGCCCTCGTCAAAGGTGTAGCCTATCGCAAAATCCTCCTCACGAGTCGTGTCGGTCGGGATTTTGAAAATAACCGCGCCTGTTGTGTAAAAATACGGATAAAACCAGTTGTTTCTGTAGTAGTATGAATTTGCGAATTTGCACCTTGTCAGGCTGTTATCCTCGCGAAGTCCGTCAAGCTCCGCGTCTGTGTATGTCGTTTTCTGCTCTGCCGTGTCAAGTGCGTTTATTTTGCCGTCCGTTATCTGCACCCTTATAAGCTGCTCGGAGGTAAGCTGCGGATAAATGCTGTCCGGCTTCTTTCCCGAAGCTCCGTCAAGCCTTACCTTATCGGCAAGCGGATATTTTTCTATTTCTCCGCGCTGCGTAAATATTTTAAGCGTTACGTCGTTTTCGTCGTCCTCCGAACGGTACGCCTTTATGAGATACGCATAAATAAATCCCGAATTAAGATAATTAATCGCGACAATTTCGCCCTTTATTCCAAGATAAAATCCGTAGCTTTTACCTGTCGCAACTCTTTTTAAATCACCGTCTTTGAAAAAATTGGATAAATCATATTCCTTTTCGCCGACAGTCATTTTATCCTCTCCGATTTTTGTCACAATGCCCTCCGCGAGCTTTCCGAGAGTTACAATTCGGCAAACCTCAAAGTCCGCCGAAGCGGCAATGGCAATATATGACCCTGCCTCTAAGCTTCCGAGATTGCCCTCTGCGTCCTCTTCATCTATATACACGCTGCAAACGCCACTTTCGTCAAGGCGCACGGTGTTATCGGCACTGTCGATATCACGTAAAATAAGATTTCTCTTATCATACGTTTCAACGCGCATATATTTGTAGCTTTCTATTATAACAACGTCGTATTCAGCCGCGCCGCCGCTGCCGACAAGCGTAACGCTGCCGATGAGTTTATCAATATCGGTTAGCTTATATGAGTAGTCCGCCTTGCCGTTTACGATTATGTCGCAGCTTTTGTTAATTTTGTATTTTTTCGTCTTTCCGCCCGAATAATCCGTCAAAGTGCCGCCCTCGTATTCAAGATCATCTCCCGATAAAACCGCCGATTTGCTCTTTGCGGGATATACGAAAACAACCGTTTCCTCGCCGCTTTGCCTGTCGCTTTTTACATACGCCGAAACGTTATAGCCGATATATCCGTTAAAGCTGCCGCCAGAAACATAGGTCCTCCCGTCTATTCCGATTGTTCCGGAAAGCTCCGCCGCACCTCGCGCATTTTCGGTCGAAACGCCAAGCTCCGTATACTCGTTTGACGTTACGTTTCCTTTTATTTTCGTTATGTTTTTGTATTTTGAAAGGAAACTTTCGCCGCTTTCGCCATACTCCATTTTGCCGCCCGACTGCTTAACGCTCATAATCGGCGCGCAGACTGTGTTATAAAGAATAACATATATATCCTTTGGCATAGCTTTTCCCGACGTGCCTTTAAATATTTCAAGCTCCGCCGCCCTTTTCGTGTATCCAGACGGATAGCCGCCGCTCGCCTCGCACGCCGCGCCGTAGCCGAGAGCGCTCGTGCACATTTTAGCCATTTCCTCATATGTCACCTCATCGTCGGGGCGAAACGCTGCGCCGGGTGATATAATTCCCGCGCTCGCCGCCTGCATAAGAGCTTTATAAAGCTCCGAGCCTGCCGCAACGTCCGAAAACTTCGTATCTCCCGACGAGAGGGCGTTTATTTCAAGCACGCTAACAAGTGCCGAAACAAACTCACCTCTTGTAACGCTTTTTTCTGATGAAATATCAATGTATTTACCTGCGTCCGAAATTGCGCTTATAAGGCCGTATTCCTCGCCGCACGAGGCTTTCGCCGTTTCTGCTGCTTTGGCAGTTGTTTTGTCAACTGCTGTTTCGACAGCTGTTTTGTCAGTTGTCGAGTTGTCAGCTGCTGTTTTGTCGGCTGTTTCAGTTGCCGTTGCTTTGGTCGCCGCTTTGGAAGCTGTTTTAGTTGCCGCTACTTTGTCGGTCGCCGAGTTGTCAACCGCTGCAATCGCCGGTGCTGCAATCGCAGATGCAGTAATTACTGCCGGCGCAAATAATGACAGCGCAAGAAAAACACAAATTAATTTTTTCATTTAACACATCCGTCCTTTCTCACGTGCCGTATTTGTCCGAAAATCTGCATATCATCGCCGCCGCTTCCGCGCGCGTTGCAGTCTTTTTCGGCAAAAACTCCGAATTAACTCCGTTTATTATACCGTCCGCCGAAAGCTGCCCGACCGCCTGCTTTGCATAGTCCGATATATCGGTGCTGTCGGAAAACTCCGCCGCGCCGCCTGCGTTTTCTTTTCCCGAAGCCCTCGACAAAATAACCGCCGCGTCCTCGCGCGTTATTAAATCATTCGGGCGGAAAAGCCCGTCAAAGCCGCCTGCAAGTCCCGCTTCCTTTGCGGCGGAGATATATTTAAAATACCAGTCTCCGCGCAAAACATCCGTAAAATATTCGTTTTCCGTAAGCTCCGTTCCGAGCGCGCAAACGACAAGCTTTATATATTCCGCTCTCGTAACGCACTTCTCCGGGCGATATGTATTGTCCTCAAAGCCCGACACAATGCCCTTTTTGGCAAGGCGCTCCACATATTCCCTGCCCCAGTGATTTTCCATATCCGAAAAACCGCTGTAGGACGTTTTTTCGGGCTGTGTGCTTCCGATTGAAGAAACCGCGCCGCCCGATTTTGACGAGCTGCCGCCGCCACCTCCTCCGCCACCGCCGGAAGAGGACGAGTTGTTATCTTTTTTATTCTCCTGTTCGCGAACAGCCGCTAAAATAAAGTCCGAAAGCTCCGAAAAGCTCGTTGCACCCTTTGAAAAAACCGTTTTCATAGCGGCGGTTTTTTTAACTTCCGAAAGATGATTGTATCCGCTAAGGTCAAGCGACGCGAGTTCTGCATAGTCCTCAACCGCCGAGCGCATTTCAACATAGCTTGCGCTGCTGTCCGCGCGCGCAAAAAGCAATGTCTGCCAGAATAGCTCATTCAGGCTTTCTTTCGGCTCAGCCGATAAGAAAAGCTCCGCCGCTTTTTTTAGGCAATCGTCGCTTAGTTTGCTGCTTTCCGCTTCATACGAAAATCCAAAATATTCACCGTAGGACGTTAAAACGTCCTTGAAATCGCCGCCCGACGCTAAAAGTGCAATCGCCGCCGCTCTGCTTTTGTTTTCAAGAAAGCTGTCCGCACTGTAGCCGCCGCTTGGGCGCACGGAAAACAAAAGGCGCGAAATATGGCCGTATAAGCCCTTGACCTCTTCTCCGAGCCCTACTTTTTCGGCGTTATCCGAAAGAATTTTTTCAAGCTCCGCCGCCGTTTTTGCCGAATTTATCTCCTTTAAAACAGCTTCAACATCGCTGCGGCTTACATGGCTGAAAGAAGCCTCCGCTTCTTCGCCCTCACATGCGGCATAAACGGTGTAATTTCCGCTTGCCAAATACTGCGGCATATTAATGCTGAAAGAAAACTCTCCGTTTTCGCCGCATATGCCCTGCTTTGTTATGTATTTTTTCTTGGTTATTTTCTCCGCCGTAACAGCGCTTTTGTCCTCTTCCGATGGCAAAATCATAACCGTAACCGCGCCGCCGACAGAGTCGAAGCTTCCGCTTATCTTAACCTCCGCGCCGGATGAGCTGTAAACGGCATACATTCCCGTATCCGCCAGCGCCGCGCCTGTCGATATAGCCATAATAAGCGCCGCTGACGCAGCTGCTCTGCCAAAATGCATATCAAATGCCCCTTTCGCTTTTTTTTGCTCATGCAGCTGATGACGAAAGTCAAACGATTTTCGCCATCAGCCAATTTTTTTGCCGCGCCACCACACGCGGCATGTTAAACGCTTTTATACCCTTTTTAAATTATTTGTTGTCCTTAAGCTTTAAATATCTCTCGTAAGCCTTTTGCTGAATTTCGGTAGCTTCGTCAATGCCAAGCTTTTTAAGCTGTACATTAAATGCGTCAATTTCATCGTCAACATTTGCGCTGCCGAATACCCATTTTTGCGTTGTTTCGTCAAGATATGTTCTTACATCGGTCATAATCTTGTTGAGCTTTTCTTCCTCATCGTCTATGTACGAAAGAGTCGGGAACGGATCTACAAGATAGTTGTTGTCAAGATATAAATCAACGCCCTTTTTAGCTGCCGGAACGAGCCACTGCTCCTCGTATCTGAAGTCCTGAACGGACGGGAAACCGAGACACGCGCCCGACTCGTTTAAAATATCTATAGCCGTCTTGTCGCCGTGAACAACCCAGTCCTGGAATTTCGGATAGTCGCCCTCCATGTCGTAATGCTTGCCCTCTATGCCGAAATTCGAGTAGCGCTGTCCTTTTTCGGAAAACATATAGTCGATAAATCTTATGCCGACTTCCTTTTTCTCCGAGCTTGAAGCGAGTGCAATTCCGGAATATGTTGTGCGGTCGCGGCTTGTGTATTCCTTGCCGTTCGGCGGTGCGATTGCTTCAACATCAAAGCCCGGAACGGTGTCCTTTAAAATCGTGTTAAACTGCGCCGTTGAGCCGAACCAGTCATGTGTCGAGCCGCCTAAGTTTTCTCCGAAAAGCTTGTCGCGCGATTTGCTTCCTCTTGTGTAAATTTCCTTGTCGATAAGCCCTTCGGCATACCACTTTGAAATGTTTTCATAAGCCGTTTTAAACTCCGGTGTTGTCGGTCCGTAAACAACCTTGCCGTCCCTTAATTCCCAGTTCTGAATTGTGTTAAACAAAAGCACAAGATGATCCACACCTGCAAAACGTGAAAAATACGGTACTTCGTCCTTTATGCCGTTGCCGTTCGGGTCGCCGTCGCGAAACGCTTTGAGAACGTTGTAATATTCCTCAACCGTTGTCGGTGACTTAAGTCCGAGCTTGTCAAGCCAGTCCTGACGGATAAACCATCCCGACGCAACCGTTCGCGGATTTACGCCGGTGAGAAAATATATTTTGTTGTCAGACGCGGTAACATAAGCGCGAACATCCGCGTCTTCGAGCTGCTTTTCCACATTCGGCGCATACTCTTTTATAAGGTCGTCGAGCGGCTCAAACGCGCCCTCCATACCATATTTCGGGAAAGCCTGCTTTGCCTTGTTGTAAATTACAAGGTCGGGCAAATCTCCGCTCGCCATAAGCGTGTTAAACGCCGTGTCCTCGTCGGACGCGCTCTTTGACGATACCGTGTGAAGCGTTACGTTTGTGTCCTTTGCAATCTGCTGCCAAACCTCTAAATCCTCAAGGTGCTTGTCACCTGATGAGATCATGAAAAGGTCAAGAGTTGTCGGCTCTTCGCTGATTTTGTCGCCGGAGCCGAGCGGCGTTGTCTTAACGCCCGATTTCTCTCCGCCTTTGCAGCCTGACGCCGTAAGTAAGAGCAGTACGCAAAGCCCCACCGCCGTTTTTCTAAGTACATTCTTTTTGTCCATTTTTTTACTTCCTTTCTTTTTTAATACTTTTATATAATTTTTTAATTATCCAAATTTAAATTACTTGCTTTCACACAATAATCTTTCATTCACCCTATATACTTGCCCAAGCAAAGGCTCCTTTTGAAGGGAGCTGTCAGCGCAGCTGACTGAGGGATGATGTTATATCGGCGGTCAATGTCCGCCCCATAGAGCAAACAAATTTATTCAGCGTTTTCAAATTTCGCCGAAACCGTAAAATGCAAACAAATATGTAGCAGCGGCGTATGCATCGCTGCGGTAAATTCCGATTATATCACAATCAGAATTTAACTTTCCCTTGCCGCGTTGGCTTGCAATAAATCCTGCAAAACCTAAAATCTTTGTCTGCATGGGGTCTTGGGGCGTGCCCCAAGCGGTTCAGGGTCCGGGAGGTACCGGACTCCCGGCGCTTTTGGTTCTTTTGTCGCACAAAAGAACACCTTTAAATGTCAAGATAAAACAAAGTATCAATTAAACACATTTTAACTAATTCTAAAATTTTACAACACTGTATTTTTACTCCTTCCACCGCTAAAGCGGTCCCCCTCCCTCAAGGATGGAGGCTTTGCTCCACAAAATTGTCAGCTAAGTCAAAATAAATGCAGTTTTTGAGGCTTTGCACTCCAAAGCTTTCAGCAAATCGAAAGACCATATTAAAAAAAACTCTTTTGCTAACGAAATACTTTCATTTACCCGATGTATTCACCCAAGCAAAAGCTCCTTTTGAAGGGAGCTGTCAGCGCAGCTGACTGAGGGATGAAGTCAAATCGGGTGGTCAATTTCCGCCCATGCGGAGCGAATAATGAATATCGCAAAAATGCCAAACGCTCGCAAGTATTATTTCGGGCGGTTAGTAACCGCCCCTACAGAGCAAACAAGAATATTGCAAAAATGCCAAGCTATCTTTCGGGCGGAGCGTAGCCCCGCCCCTACAGAGCAAATAAATTTATTCAACATTTTTAAATTTTGCTAAAACCGTAAAACGCAAACAAATATATAGCTAATTACCCCTTTACCGATCCAAGCATAATCCCCTTAACAAAATACTTCTGAATAAACGGATACAAAATCATCATAGGCACAATCGAGAACACCATTGTCGCATACATAACCGTTTCCTCAGAAAGCGTATTTGACGTATCCTGCGCGCCGAAAGCCATATTTTCGCCGTGCCCGCTCATGTCAACAACAAGCTTTTTAAGCACAACCTGAAGCGGAATTTTTCTGTCATCGGTCAGCAAAATCATCGACCATAAATAACCGTTCCACCTCGAAACCGCATAAAAAAGCCCTATTGTCGCAAGCGACGGCGCGGCAAGCGGAAGCATTATTTTAATAAGTATGTAAATATCTCCCGCACCGTCAATCTTAGCCGCCTCTTCGAGCGCTTCCGGTATTCCGGCAAAATACGTGCGCAGCAGAATAAAGTTGTATGTTCCGCACGCAAAGCCGAACAAAATAGCCGTCCTTGTGTTTAAAAGTCCATAGTCGCGAAACGTGAGATAAAGCGGAATTGTTCCCGCGCTAAACCACATCGTGAACACTATCAGCATATTAATAAGCCGCCTGCCCGCAAGCCTTTTTTTAGATAGCGGATACGCTCCGCAGACCGTGAAAAACAGGTTTACCGCCGTTCCGAAAATCATGTAGTAAAACGAGTTTAAATACGAAAGCCAAACTCCGTCGCGGTGAATAATCTTCGTGTACGCGTCAAGCGTAAATCCCTTAGGCAGCAGCCAAACCTGCCCCATGTTCACATAATCCGCACCGCTCATTGACGCGGCGAACACATACCATATCGGATAAACGCATATAACCGCGATAAGCGCAAGCAGCGTGTAATTTATAATGTTAAAGGCAACGCGCCCTTTAGTAAGCTTCATCTGTCAGTCCTCCTTACCATAATCCCATATCGTTTACCTTGTTGCTTATGTAGTTCGCAACCGCAACGAGCGCAAAGCCGACAATCGAATTAAAGAAGCTTACCGCAGTTGACAGGCTGTAGTTTGCCTTTTCAATACCCATTCTGTAAACATATGTGCTGATTGTGTCGGCGGTTTCATAAGTGGCCGGCTGATAAAGCAGAATTATCATTTCATAGCCGACATTTAGGATGTTTCCTATCTGGATTATGAAAAGCGTTACAATAGTCGGCAAAAGTCCCGGCAGAGTTATGTGCCACGTCTGACAAATGCGGCCGCCGCCGTCAATTCTGCACGCCTCGTAAAGCTCCTGGTCAATTCCCGACAGCGCCGCGATATATACAATCGAGTTGTAGCCGAGCCCTGTCCATATACCCTGCGTTATGTAAATCGTCCTGAACCATTCGGGCTTCGTGAGAAAATATATCTTCTCGCCGCCGAGCTTGTCGATTATAATATTTATAACTCCGTTTGTGGGAGCAAGAAACAGCGTTATCATGCCGGCTATAACGACGGTTGAAATGAAGTACGGAAGATACGACATTGTCTGAACAACGCTTTTGTAGCGCTTGAGCCCGACCTCGTTTAGCATAAGTGCAAATATAATCGGCGCCGGAAAGCCTATAAGCAGCTGATAAAAGCTTATAAGAAGCGTGTTTTTAAATGTTCGGCCGAAATATTCGCTTTGGAAAAACTCTCTGAAATGTTTAAGCCCGACCCACGGGCTTCCCATTATGCCCTTATACACGCTGTAGTCCTTAAACGCGATTACCATTCCGCCCATCGGACGAAACACAAATAAAATATAGTATAGCAAAAACGGAATTAAAAGCAGATATAATTGCCTGTCCGCCCAAAGCCTCCCGGCGTTTATTTTTCTTTTGCCGCCGAGAGCGGCTTTTGCTGCTGTCCGAGATTTCAAATCAAACACCCTTTCGTTTACTTGTTGATTATATCATATCATCACGGAGTAAAAATTTCAATATACAAAATCAATCTGCGATATACAATTTATAAACATTCCGCACGTTTGTGCGGTTTTTCGGGCATACAAAAAGAACACACCGGGAAATGTGTGTTCATGTTTTGAAAAGGTTTTGTCTGTTTGCTCCGCCCGAAAAAGCCCTTGCAAACATTTACTATTTTGCTGTATTCTTTGTCTGCTCCGCCCGCTTTTTACCTGCAATCTTTTTGGAATTTCATTGAAATTTGTAAACACAGCTCAAAAATTAGCAGCGGCTTTACGCATCGCTGCGGTAAATTCTAAGCGTATCACATTTAGAATTAAACTTTCCCTTGCCACATCGGCTAAAGATAAATCATGTAAATCTAAAAATCTTTGCTTGCATGGGGTCTTGGGGCGTGCCCCAAGCGGTTCAGGGTCCGGGAGGTACCGGACTCCCGGCGGTTTTGGTTCTTTTGTCGCACAAAAGAACATCTGTAAATGACGAGAAATAACAAACAGATAAATAAAATAAGTTTGCAAGCATTAAAACTGGCGGATAATATCCGCCCCTACGGAGCTAACAAAAAATATAGCAAAAAAGCAATAAGCTCGCAAGCGTTAAAACGAGCGGAGCAAAGCCCCGCC
>CAKSSN010000031.1 GCA_934489015.1 uncultured Clostridia bacterium | reverse complement strand
AAATTGATGAATAATTCATCGTAAAATTTGGATTTTGGTTGTGAAGTAAAAAGACTGACGTCTTTTAAAATTTCTTGACGATAGATAAAAACCACTCTCCTTTGTGGGATTTTGTTTACAACTATATTATACCAAATCAGAGTGGTTTTTTCTATACATTAAATGTTAATTTATAGTGACAAAACGGATTCGCCACATCCGTAAAACCGCATAAACTCTATATCTTTGGAGTTTTGCACGTGGCTAATATTTATGTGTAAGGAGCGGTAATTTAATGAAAATTCTTGTTGTTGATGACGAAAAATTGCTTGTAAAGGGAATAAAATATAATCTGGAACAAGAGGGATATATGGTTGAAACCGCTTTTGACGGAGAGGAAGCCGTTCGCCTTGCGCACGATGATTCGATAGATCTTATTCTGCTTGATCTTATGCTGCCGAAAATGGACGGTCTTTCGGTATGCAGAAGCGTGAGAAGCTTTTCAAACGTGCCTATTATTATGCTGACGGCAAAGAGCGAGGATATTGACAAAATTCTCGGTCTTGAATACGGCGCGGACGACTATATAACAAAGCCGTTTAATATCCGCGAGGTTACGGCGAGAATTAAAGCGATATTAAGGCGCGTAAATCCCGTTAAAAAGGGTGATCGGGACAAGGTTTTGGTTTCGGGCGGAATAAAGCTTGATTACAATTTCAAGCGCGTTACGATAGGCGACAGAGTTATAGAGCTGACGGCAAAGGAATTTGATTTGCTGGAGCTGTTTTTGAAAAATCCCGGAAAGGTTTATACAAGAGAAAATCTTCTCGACATTGCTTGGGGATTTGATTATCCGGGCGATGTGAGAACGGTTGACGTTCATATAAGACGGCTCAGAGAAAAGATTGAAAACAATCCTGCCGAGCCGGAATATATTAAAACAAAGTGGGGTGTGGGATATTATTACAGAAAAGATTAAAAATTTTCGCCCCGATCCTGTTAAGCTGAAAATCGGTGCAACAAATATAACCGTTATGGCTGCGGCTTTGATTGTTATGATTTTAATAATAACCTCCGCCGTATCGAAAAGAATATATTCGGCGGTGGAGAGCGAAATGTTTGCAAAGGCGAACATAATTGCGGAGGTAATAGCGGACGATGAGCAGGAGGACAGCGGCAGATACATAAGCGAAAGCTTAATCGGAACGGGTATGCGCGGTATACTGCTCGACGGCGGTGCGGCGGTTGTATATGATACGGAGTCTGCCGATATAGGAAAAGTTTTTACAAGCTCCCTTATAACGGGGGCTTTTTCGGGTGAGCAGGGAAGTCTGCGTTCAAAATCCGACGGCGGAGCTTCGTCGCTTTCGGTGTGTGTTCCGGTGAAAAAGGGCGGCAGCGTGTGCGGTGCGATGTATTTTTCAAAACAGCTTGCAAGCGAGGACAGACTCGTTGGCTTTGTAAGAGGCAGCCTTATAGTTTCGGGAATTTTAATTATGGTTATTATCGGCTTTTTAAGCGTGCGGATGGGCTATTCGATTGCCGTACCTATGACTGATTTTATCGACACGGCGCAGGAAATTTCAAAAGGAAATTTCGACAAGCGCATAGAGCTTAGAGGAAACAAGGATATAGACCGCCTTGCCGAAGCGATGAATTATATGTGTGCCGAACTTGAACATTTGGAGGCAAAAAGACGAAAATTTGTTTCCGACGCGTCTCACGAGCTAAAAACGCCTATGGCGACAATAAAGCTTGTGTGCGACAGCATAACGTCAACGCCCGACCCGGATACGGCTATGGTTAAGGACTTTCTGGCGGATTTGAGCGAGGAAGTTGACAGACTGACAAGAATAATAGAAAAGCTTCTTTTGCTCACAAAGCTCGATTCGGGGCAGACTCATCTGACGCCTGAATTTGTTGATTTCGGTCTGATGCTTCAGAGAATTAAAAATAAGCTTGTGCCGATTGCGGTTAGCAAAAATATAACGATTAATCTTGATGTGCCGGATGATATGATGCCGATAATGCTTGACTATGACAGAATATGGGAAGCGGTTTACAACGTTGTTGACAATGCGGTTAAGTATTCAAAAATAGGAAGCGTTGTTAAAATGCATTGCATATGCACGGAGAGCGAACTGGAGCTTGACGTTATAGACAGCGGAAAGGGAATACCGGACGAATACAAGGAGCGGATTTTTGAGCGTTTTTACAGACTCGACGATTCGCGCGCGAGAGAAACCGGCGGAACGGGACTTGGGCTTTCGATTGCAAGAGAAGCGGTTCAGCTTCACGGCGGAGCGCTTTATGTTGTGGATAACGCAGACGGCGGAAGCTGCTTTGTTATAAAGCTGCCGATAAACAGCGGCGCGAAAAAGCAGGAAGAATGAAAAGCGGAAAAAAAGCCGCGTGCGGCAAAGGTGAGGTGACGTTATGAGCAGAAAATCAATAATTCTTTTTTTAGCCGGAATAGTCGCTGTTGTTGCAGCGTCGGCGATCGGCATTTCGCTGCTCAGAAAGAGCAGCATAAGCGCGTCGCTTTATTATTTGTCGCCGAGCGGAGAGGAGCTTATTGAAAAGGACAAAAGCATAACCTATTCCAAAACTGAGGAAATTCCGCTTGACGTTATAAATGCACTTAAAAGCCGCAGCGGCTTTTCGGCGGTAAGCCCGATACCGAAAAATGCAAAGGTGAATACGGTTGCATACGAGGGCGGCGGAAAGCTGAGAGTTGATTTTTCGGGTGAATTTGTAACGGAAAGCTCATCGCCCGTTTTGAGCGCATACGCGGTTATAAAATCAATTTGCAGCGCTTCGGGGCTGTTCGGCGTTACTGATGTTAAGGTTACGTGCGACGGTACGGACATTAAAACGCGTGACGGAATTGAGGTTGGATATTTGTCGGGTGATAAAATAGGCATTGAGGGCGATATTATGTCGCTCAATACCGAATGTGTACTTTATTATATTGACAAAAATACACGTCAGCTGCGCGGCGAGAAGCGTGTTATTTCATCGGGCGGCGGAGAAAGCATAGAAAGCAGAATTATTGAAGCGCTTGTTGAGGGGCCGGTAAGCCGCGAGCTTGAAAAAGTGCTTGGCGGAGGCGTCAGATTTATTTCGGCGGAAACCGTAAACGGAATTTGTTATGTGAATTTTGAAAGCTTTGAGGACGAAACGGAAAATTCAGACGGGGTTTATTCCGTTGTAAAATCTCTTACATCCATAGAAAAAATCAATGCGGTAAAATTTCTTATAAACGGACAAAGCGTCGGTAAAATCGGCAATTCCGATACATCGGAGCCGATAAACCGGGAGTGATAAAGTCTGAAAAAAGAGCCCACAGCGCAGCTTTTTGTTCGGGGCGGTATCGGACTTAAATTTTGTGCCTTGCGGCAAGGAAAGGAAGATTAAAAAGTGAAAAAATTTGCGGCATTTTTGGCTGCTGCCTTACTTTTGCAGCAGGCCGCAGTATTTGCGGACTATAAAAGCGAATATCCGTGGGCGGCAGCATCGGTTGAATACTGCCTTGAAAACGGGATTTTAAAAGGTGATGAAACAGGCGATTTAATGCTCGGCGAAAGCGTAACGCAGGCGCAGGCGGCTGTTATGGCGGTGCGCGCTCTTAATCTGACGGATGTCGGCGACAAATCGCTTGTGAAAAAAAATCACTGGGCTTATGATGAAATTTCAAAAATATCGGACTATATCGTTCTTCCCGATACGTTTGACGCGGACAGCAGCGCGAGCAGGGAGATGTTTCTTGCAACTGTTGTTTCGGCAGGCGGACTTGAGCTTGACGAGGGCTATTCGTCGCTCAAAAATGAGTTTCGCGACTGCTCAAAGATAAGATATGAGTATATGCCTTACATAAATGCGGCTTATTTAAGCGGAATTTTAAAGGGTGATGGTAGCGGAAAGGCAGACCCGAAGGGAACGCTTACGAGAGCGCAGGCGGTTACGATTTTGTGCAGAGGACTTGAGGCGACAGGAAAGATTACGCTTCCCGATGAAGAGGTAAAAAAGACCGAAACGCCGATAGTCGGCGCGCCTGAGGTTACGCAGGAGCAGGCGATAAAATGGGCAAAATCAAAGGGCGCGGCGCAGATTTTTACAGACGTGTGCGCTCTTTACTGGAAATACGGAGAGCTTACCGGAATACGCGCGGACGCGCTTTATGCACAGGCTGCAAAGGAAACGGCTTTCGGAAAATATACCGGAAGAGTTACGGCGGATATGAATAACTGGGCGGGAATTAAGAAAAAAGGCGCAACAGGCGACGAAAAGGACGATCATGAAAGCTTTGAAACGCCCGAAGACGGCGTAAGAGGCCATTTTAACCATATGTGCGCATATGTCGGAATAAGCCCTATCGGCGTGCCGCACGGCAGATATTTCTCGGTTAAATCACTCAGCTGGGCAGGCAGCGTTAAATACATAGAGGATTTGGGCGGCAGATGGTGTCCGGATAAGGAATACGGAAATCAGATTGTTCAGATGATTAACGAAATGAAAGGTTTTTAGAATATGATTGAAATTAAATCCGTTTCAAACCCGAAATTTAAGCATTTTAAATCGCTTCTTTCAAAAAAAGGCAGGGAGGAAAGCGGTGAGTATATTGTTGAGGGCATTAAATCGGTAAGGGACGCGCTTGCTTTGGAGCGCGAGATTACGGCGGTTATTTTGTCTGAGAGAAAGAGGAGCGCGGTTGACGGCGTTTGCGCGCAGAATGTGTATGTTATGCCGGAAGCATTGACGGACAAGCTTTCGGATACAAGGTCGCCGCAGGGAGTTTTTGCGGTGATAAAAAAGCGGGGAAAGGAATTTTTTGTAAAGCCCGACGGACTTTATGTGTACTGCGACGGGATAAGCGATCCGGGAAATATGGGCACTATTATAAGAACGGCTGACAGCGCAGGCTTTGATGGAGTGCTTTTGTCGCCGGAATGTGTTGAGGTATATAATCCGAAAACGGTGCGCGCATGCATGGGGTCGTTTTTTCATATTGATATTTTTGAAAATATCGGCGCGGATATGCTCGTGAAAACGGGAGCGGCTGTTTACGGCGGAATTTTGTCCGGCGATACGGTTGACTACAGGCTCCCCGATTACAGCGGCTGCACCGTTATAGCCGTCGGAAATGAAGCAAACGGAATAAGCGACAGCGTTAAGAAAATTTGCCGACATATTAAAATCCCGATTTACGGCGGCGCGGAGTCGCTTAATGCCGCTGTCGCGGCGGCGGTTATGATGTATGAAGCGGCTAATAAAAGAAATGGGAAATAAGGTTTGCTTAAATTATCTTTTCTTTTGACTCTTGACGATATAGAAAGCGGAGCAAATTATTAGGGAATACGGCAGATAAATGTAATAGATTGTCTGCTTTGAAGATTACCGAAAGGACGGAATTATATGAATACTAACGTTTTAACAAAAACAAAGAAAAATGAAAATATACAACATCTTCGCGGATTGGCTATAATTGCTGTTGTACTAATCCATTCCAATATGTCAGACGGCTTGAGAGTTGCAATCAGACCTTTTGTTAATTACGCAGTAGCCCTATTTTTATTTTTATCGGGTTACTTGACAAAATTAAATATTGATAACGTTAGAGAGCTTTACAAACGAAGAATAATAAAAGTAGCGGTGCCGTATACTGTTTGGTCGCTTATATTTTATGTTTTGCTTTCAAGAAAGTCGGTTTTAGACTTTGCAATAAAATTTTTGACGGGAAGATGTTGCGGAATATACTATTATATTTTTGTATATATACAATTTGTACTTTTAACACCGTTGATTTCAAAACTGATTAAATCCAAATATTCTTGTATGGGGTGGTTAATAACGCCAATAACTGTGTTTTTTTAGATATTTAGCAAATTACATAGGTATAACTGTTCTTAGCTCAAACTTTAATTATACATTTTTTGCATGGTTTATATATTATTATTTAGGCTTGTATTTTGGAAACGATATAATAAGACCTCGCAAAAAGCTTTGGCAATATGTTTTGTTATATGCTGTATCTATTATATTATCACTGGCAGAGGGGTATATGTGGTATAAAGCAGGTGATGTTGATATGGCAACAACACAGCTTAGATTGACTCCCGTTTTAACTTCTGTGTCATTTCTTTATTGCTGCTTCTTTTATATAAAACGTTGTAGTCAAAAACCCCACATCTTTACAAATATATATATATATATATATATTAAAAATTACCGGTGATTATTCTTTTGGAATATATCTTTCTCATATATTGGTGCAATGATTTTTACAAAAAATCATTCCTGATTTTATGGTTTTCCCATTAAATACATTGATTGTATTAACTGTTACAACAGTTTCTTGTTTTGTCGGTAAGTTGCTGTTAAAAAAGTATAGTTGAATTTTAGGGTTATAAAATCTCAAAACCACAGTCCGTGCGGCTTTTTTAGCTCCGTAGGGACGGGGCTTTGCTCCGCGCGATTTAACGCTTGCGGGCATTTGGAATTTTTTAATATCATTTATTTGCTCCGTCTGATAATTTAGCACTTTTGGGCATTTGACATTTTTTCAATATTCTATATTTGCTCTGTAGGGGCGGATATTATCCGCCCGATTTCTTGCAATTTTTTGTTATTTCTCGTCTTTTACAGGTGTTCTTTTGTGCGACAAAAGAACGAAAAGCGCCGGGAGCTTAAGTACCTCCCGGACCCTGAACCGCTTGGGGCGTGCCCCAAGACCCCATGCAAGCGGATGTTTTTCAGGATTGCACAATTTATTGCAAGCCAATGCGGCGAGGGTTATTTATATTCTGAATGTAATGCGTTTGGCATTTATCGCAGCGATGCATACGCCGCTGCTGTATATTGATTTGCGTTTTGCGGTTTTCGGCGAAATTCCCAAATGCCGAATAATTTTGTTTTCTCTGTAGGGGCGGGGCTCTGCTCCGCCCGATGTTTAACACTTGCGGGCGTTGGGCATTTTTAAATATTCTTTATTTGCTTTGTAGGGGCGGATATTATCCGCCCGATTTCTTGCAATTATTTTTTTTGTTATTTCTCGTCTTTTACAGGTGTTCTTTTGTGCGACAAAAGAACGAAAAGCGCCGGGAGTCCGGTACCTCCCGGACCCTGAACCGCTTGGGGCGTGCCCCAAGACCCCATGCAAGCGGATGTTTTTCAGGATTGCATAATTTATTGCAAGCCAACGCGGCAAGGGTTATTTATATTCTGAATGTAATGCGTTTGGCATTTATCGCAGCGATGCATACGCCGCTGCTACACATTTATTTACGTTTTACAATTTTCGACAAGATCAAAAAAATGAAAGCAAAAAGGCTTGTCAAGACATGATATGATAATTCTTATAGCATTAAAAAGAGTAGTAAAATCGGTTTGCAAGTGTGCCGCAGGCACGACTCGCAAAAAGGTGGTAGTGAACCAAAGGCGTTACGAATGCGCTTGCAAATGAGTAGCCGACGTGAACGTGCCTTTTTGCGAAAGAGGAGGAGCAGCGGCATGAGTGCGCTCTGATTTTTTTACAAAAAAATCGGAGCAAGCGATATAAAGCTTGCCGAGATGTGATGGATTTTAAGAATATGACAAAAATGCAGCAAAATCGGTTTGCAAGTGTGCCGCAGGCACGACTCACAAAAAGGTGGTAGCGACAGTGAGCCGTCAGTGCGCGCGTTTACAAGCGCACAGGCAAGCCGAGCGTGCCTTTTTGCGAAAGAGGAGGAGCAGCGGCATGAGTGCGCTCTGATTTTTTACAAAAAAATCGGAGCAAGCGATATAAAGCTTGCTCCGACGTGGTGGAAGAGGGTGGATTCGAACCACCGAAGCTGAAAGCAGCAGATTTACAGTCTGTCCCCTTTGGCCACTCGGGAACTCTTCCGGATAGGGAACATATATGAAATATGTTCCGCTGGAGCTGGTGATGGGACTCGAACCCGCGACCTGCTGATTACAAATCAGCTGCTCTACCAATTGAGCTACACCAGCATATTTAGTTTTTTAGAGAATGGTGGGAGTTACAGGGCTCGAACCTGTGACATCCTGCTTGTAAGGCAGACGCTCTCCCAGCTGAGCTAAACTCCCATATAAAAATTCTCGTGGTCGGGATGACAGGATTCGAACCTGCGGCCCTCTGGTCCCAAACCAGATGCGCTACCAAACTGCGCTACATCCCGTCGGCTCGTGTGTCACAGCCATGCGACTTTTATATAATACCATGTTTGATTATATTTTTCAAGCGGCAAATAGTCTTATTTAGACAAAATACATATATAATGCTCTTTTATGCTCTAAAATTCGCGGTTTATCTCTTTTTATCAAAAATTTTTAAAAATAAAAATACGGGCAGAATTAATGTGCAAATTCCGGCGGCATTATAAAGGCGGCTGACTATTGCCGAAAAGCCGACTGAGGAAATAAAATACCCTGCCGAAATAACAATAACCGGACGGAGCTTTTTCGGAGCAAATTTAATAAAGGCGGAATTTAAAAGCCCGAAAGCGCTCGCGGCGGCGGTTGTGAACACGGAAGCGGTCATGACTGCGGCGTAAAGCATACAGAACAAAAAGCCCTGCCTTGCGGCGAGAGTGAGCATTGGAAGCTCTCCGAGCGGAATTTTGCCGTAGTAAACTGATATGAGCGCCCATATGAGAAAAAGGGCGAAAAAGGAAAGCATGCCGGAGATAATGCCGATATATGACGATTGTCTGCGCGTTTTAACGGCGGCAGCGGCGCTGCAAAGGAGCGGACAGGCAGAGGCGGCGTTATATGAGGTGTAGGAAACGGATGAGAAAATGCTTCTTGAAAACGGCGAAAAAACATCGGTGCAACGGTTATTTATCATGTATATGCACATGGCACAGATGAACACAACGATAAAAACGCCCAGAACGCTTGTCTGATTTATAATAGCCTCCTCCGGAAGATAAAGAATTAAAAGGCAAAAAAGCGAAAATCCTGCGGCGGCAAGGCGTGGCGGTGCGCCGAAAATAAATTCCGCCGTGTGCGCAAAGGCGCAAATCATTGCCGCGAGAATGGTCGCCATAAATAAATCAAGAACAATGCGCATAAAAATTGCGGCTGTGCGCGGCATAATGCTTTCGGCAAGAGCAGGGAAGCAAAAAGCGCGGCTGCGGCGGCATATTTCCACGGTCAGATATGCAAAAAGCCCGAAGCCTATGCTTGTGAGCAAAATTCCGAAAAAGCTTATTTTCCCGAACCGCACAAAATAAAACACCGCCTCGCTTCCCGAAGCAAAGCCGGCGCCTATTACGGCGGCAAGATATGCAAATGTTATTTTGAACGCGTTTTTCATAAATAAAACCCTTTCCGAATGCATTTGTCTGCATTTATTATATTTTCGACATTAGTGAAATATGTTAAAAAATAAATAACATTTTTTTATTTCTGTTGACTTTTTGCGGCATATGATATATAATAATAAAAATGGGCTCGGTTTGAAAATTTCTTTCACCCGAAACCGATTTGTATGAGAGGAGCAGAATATTATGAGATTATGTGTATACGGAGCGGCAAGCAATGCAATTGCCGATGAATATATCAGCAAAACGGAAGAGCTCGGAAGAAAAATTGCCGAGCGCGGCGACGGACTTGTTTACGGAGCCGGAGCAAACGGAGTTATGGGCGCTGTTGCGCGCGGCTGCCATGAGGGCGGAGCGGACATTATAGGCGTTGTTCCGAAATTTTTTGATGTTGACGGAATAATTTTTCCGCACTGTAATAAGCTTTTGCGCCCCGACACGATGAGAGAGCGCAAAAAAATAATGGAGGAGTATGCCGACGCGTTTATTATTGCGCCGGGCGGCATAGGAACATTTGAGGAATTTTTTGAAATTCTTACGCTTAAGCAGCTTAAAAGGCATGAAAAGCCTATTGCCGTATTTAATCTTAATGGATATTACGACGCTATGCAGAGCTTTATACAAAACGCGATTGATCAGGGCTTTTTGAAAAAGGAATGTTATGATCTTTATAAGGTTTGCTCAAGCATAGACGAAATTTTTGACTATATTGATAATTATGTGCCCGTAATGTATGATATTTACGACCTTAAGGAAATAAAATAAGATAAGAGGGCAATGCCCTCTTGTTTATATTGCTTTAAAAACGGCTGTAATAAGCGTTAATTTTGAAAAAAGTTTAAAAAATTAAAAAAAGCTATGGAAATTTTACGACGGTTGTTGTATAATAAAATATAATGGGTTATTTATTTTTAATTTGCAGCTGCCGTATACGGACGGACAGCTTGAAAGGATTGTGATTGTGCATGGAGGAAATACTCAGAATACTTGAAAAGGATACGACAAGAAGCAATGAAAATATTGCGAGAATGCTTGGCATAACCGAAGAAGAAGCCGCGTCACGTATAGCAGAGCTTGAAGAGAAGAATATAATTGTCGGATATAAAACGCTTATAAACTGGGATAAAACGGACCGTGAGGTTGTTGACGCCTTTATCGAGCTTAAGGTTACGCCGCAGCGCGGTGAGGGCTTTGACAAGGTTGCCAAAAGAATTTACAAATATCCGCAGGTGAAAACTGTTTATCTTATGAGCGGAACGCATGACATTGCCGTTATAATCGAGGGAAAGAGCATGAAAGAGGTCGCGATGTTCGTGGCGGAAAAGCTTGCGCCGATGGAGTCGGTTGTCAGCACTTCAACGTCGTTTGTGCTTAAGAAATATAAGCAGGAGGGCGTTGTTTACGAGGATGATGAAAAAGATATAAGGCAGGTTATTACGTTATGATAGATTATGAAAAGCTTATGAATAAAACCGTCCAAAACATTACGCCGTCGGGGATAAGAAAGTTTTTTGACCTTGCGGCACAGATGGACGATGTTATTTCGCTCGGCGTTGGCGAGCCTGATTTTGTAACGCCGTGGACAGTGCGCGAGGCAGGCATTTATTCGCTTGAGCGCGGCAGAACGCATTATACCGCAAATTCGGGTCTTTTGGAGCTTAGAGATGAATGCTCAAAATACATGGACAGAAAATACGGCGTTAAATACGATCCGAAATCTGAGATTATAATAACGGTCGGCGGCAGCGAGGCTATTGACCTTATGCTAAGAACGTTTATAGAGCCCGGCGACGAGGTGCTTATTCCCGAACCGAGCTTTGTTTGTTACAAGCCCTGTACGCTTTTGTCGGGCGGCGTTCCGGTTGTTATAGAAACGAAGGAAAAGAACGATTTCAGACTTCTTCCCGAAGAGCTTAAGGCTAAAATTACTGACAAAACAAAGGTTCTCGTTCTTCCTTATCCGAATAATCCGACGGGTGCGGTTATGTCGAGAAAGGACCTTGAAGCAATTGCGGACGTTCTCAGAGGTACGGATATAATGGTTTTATCCGACGAAATTTACGGAGAGCTTAACTACTCCGGCGAGGTACATACTCCGTTTTCGGCGATAAAGGGTATGCGCGAGCGCACGGTTTTGATAAACGGTTTTTCAAAAACCTTTGCGATGACGGGCTGGCGCTTGGGATATGCACTCGGCCCGGCACCGGTTATAAAAATGATGACAAAGGTGCATCAGTTCGGCATTATGAGCGCGCCGACAACGAGTCAGTATGCGGCTATAGAGGCTCTCAGAGGCTGCGACCGCGACGTTGAGGAAATGAAATGCGAATATAATTACAGACGCAGATTTATAACGGACGGCTTCAGAAAAATGGGGCTTGAATGCTTTGAGCCGTACGGCGCTTTTTACGTATTCCCGTGCATAAAAAGTCTGGGAATGTCAAGCGATGAGTTTTGTAACAGGCTTCTTGAAGAGGAGCACGTTGCCGTTGTTCCGGGCAATGCGTTCGGAAAGAGCGGCGAGGGCTTTGTAAGATGCTCATATGCTTACTCCGTTGAGGAAATTGACGAGGCATTAAAACGAATAGAGCGCTTTGTGAAAAAGCATAAGGCGTGATATATAAAAACTCTTATCAAGCCTTGCAGGTAGGGGGCAGACCGAAAGAGAGCTTTCGGAGCAATACACACAAGAGCAGGCAGAAAGGCATGGTTTAATATGGCTGTAAAGTACATTTTTGTAACCGGAGGGGTTGTATCCGGTTTGGGTAAGGGCATAACAGCAGCGTCACTGGGGCGTCTTTTAAAGGCGAGAGGCTACCGCGTAACAATGCAGAAGTTCGATCCGTATATCAATATGGATCCGGGAACAATGAGTCCGTATCAGCACGGCGAGGTTTTTGTAACGGAGGACGGAGCGGAAACAGACCTTGACTTAGGTCACTATGAGAGATTTATCGACGAAAATCTGAGCGTAAACTCGAATGTTACAACGGGAAAAATTTACTGGTCGGTTATTTCAAAGGAGCGCCGCGGCGATTACGGTGGCAGAACAGTTCAGGTAATTCCGCACATAACGAACGAAATTAAAAGCAAGGTTTATTCGGTCGGCGCGGATAAGGCGGATATTGTTATAACCGAAATCGGCGGAACTGTCGGAGATATTGAAAGCACGCCGTTTCTTGAGGCTATAAGACAGGTTTCAAACGAGGTGGGCAAGGAAAACTGTATGTATATCCACCTTACGCTTGTGCCTTATATTTCAACGTCGGGCGAGCAGAAAACAAAGCCGACGCAGCACTCCGTAAAGGAGCTTTTGCAGCTCGGTATTCAGCCGGATATAATCGTTTGCAGAACGGAAAAGCCGCTTGAGGACGGAATTGCCGAAAAAATCGGACTTTTCTGCAATATTCCGAGCGACTGCGTTATTCAAAATCTTGACCTTGACACGCTCTATGAGGTTCCTCTGGAGCTTGAAAAGGAGGGCTTTGCAAAAATCGTATGCCGCAGACTCGGTCTTAAGGATAAGGCTCCCGATTTAAAATCGTGGTCTGAAATGGTTGATACCGTAAAAGCTCTGATGGTTGACGACAGACCGCAGGTTAAAATTGCACTTGTCGGAAAATATGTAGGGCTTCACGACGCTTATATAAGCGTTGTTGAGTCGCTAAAGCACGGCGGTATTCATAACAATGTAAACGTTGATATAAACTGGATTGACTCGGAGCTTCTGACGGAGGAAAACGTTGACAGTTATCTTTCGGGTATGGACGGAATACTCGTTCCGGGCGGCTTCGGCGAGCGCGGAATTGAGGGCATGATTTTGGCAGCAGGCTATGCAAGAGAAAATAACATCCCGTATTTCGGAATTTGCCTTGGTATGCAAATCGCGGTTATAGAATTTTCGCGCCACGTTCTCGGCCTTGAGGACGCGAACAGCACGGAGCTTAATCCGCATACAAAAAGCCCTGTTATCGACCTTATGCTCGATCAGGTTAATATAGAAAATCTCGGCGGCACAATGCGTCTTGGCGCTTATCCGTGCGCTATTGAGCCCGGCACTCTTGCATCAAAAATCTACGGAAGCCCGCTTATCCACGAGCGCCACAGACACAGATATGAGTTTAACAACGAATACCGCGAGAAAATCACCGAAAACGGTCTTGTACTCTGCGGAAAATCGCCCGACGGCAAGCTTGTTGAAATGGTTGAAAATCCAAATCACAGATGGTTTATCGGCGTTCAGTTCCACCCGGAGTTTAAGTCAAGACCAAACCGTGTACATCCGCTCTTCGGTGACTTTATAAGAGCAGCCGCAGAGAGAATGAACGAAAAGAACTAAAATCAGATTGTGCTTCACACTGACGGCAATCATTTTTAAAGGAGGCAGACCGCTACGAACAGATATAAAAAGTATATTTATCCGTATTTGAAATTTTTTATTCTGACGCCTATTTTTATGCTTACTGAGGTTGTCGGAGAAATATTTCTGCCGAAAATGGTTTCCGATATTATAAATATCGGCATAGCAGGCGGCGACAGAAATTATGTAATAATGACAGGTATAAAAATGGTTGTGTTTGCTCTTATGATGCTTGCCGGAGGCGTTCTCGGCGGCTACTGCGCAACTCATGCGTCAGTTAATTTTGCGGCTGATTTAAGGCGCGATGTGTTCGGAAGGCTTCAGGAGTTTTCGTTTAAAAATATTGATAAATACAGCACCGGTTCTCTCGTTACCCGTCTTACAAACGATATAACGCAGGTGCAGAACATTATCAGAATGGGTCTTATAATGCTTCTGCGTTCGCCGGGTATGTTTATCGGCGCGTTGATTATGGCGTGTACGATAAACTATAAGCTTGCACTTGTGATTGCGGCGGTAATTCCAGCGCTCGTGATTGCGATTTACTTTATTTTAAAAACAGCCTTTCCGCGCTTTGAAAATATGCAGAAAAAGCTTGATAAGGTAAACTCGACAATTCAGGAAAACATAACAAATATGCGCGTTATAAAATCATTTATAAGACGCGATTTTGAAATAAAGCGCTTCGGTGCGTCAAACACCGATTTGCGCGATTCAACGCTTTCTGCAATGAAAATTGTTATAATGATTATGCCTATAGCAACGCTTGCGATGAATTTTACAACGCTTGCGGTTGTATGGTTCGGCGGCAATTTCATTATTGCGGGCAACATGGAGGTCGGCGACCTGACGGCGTTTACGTCGTATATTGTTCAGATTTTGTCATCTCTTATGATGCTTTCGATGATATTTTTGCAGGCATCAAGGGCGGCGGCGTCGCTCAGAAGAATTAACGAAATTACGGACGAGAAAATTGACCTTTCGGACGATAATGTAGAAAACCCGGAAAAGAAGGTTACCTCCGGAAGCATTGAATTTAAAAACGTTTCGTTTAAGTATTCCGGTGGCGGAGAGGACGTTTTATCGGACATTAACCTTTCGATTGCGCCGGGAAGCATTGTCGGAATAATCGGTATGACGGGCTGCGGAAAAACATCGCTTGTTCAGCTTATTCCGCGCCTTTATGATGTTACAAAGGGAAGCGTTACGGTTGACGGCGCGGACGTTCGCAGCTACAGCATTAAAAATTTGCGTGACGGCGTTGCAATGGTGCTTCAGAACAATGTTCTCTTCAGCGGAACGCTGAGGGAAAACATATGCTGGGGCAAGGAAGACGCGAGCAATGAAGAGGTTCTTGCCGTAAGCGAGGCGGCGCAGGTTTCAACCTTTGTAAGCGGCTTCCCCGACGGATATGACACGTATCTTGAGCAGGGCGGCTCAAATCTTTCGGGTGGTCAGAAGCAGAGAGTCTGTATTGCGCGCGCTCTTATAAAGCGGCCGAAAATTTTAATTCTCGATGACTCCACAAGCGCGGTTGACAGCGCAACAGAAGCAAAAATAAGAGAAAGCTTCAAAACATTTTTAAAGGACTCGACCAAAATAATAATAGCTCAGAGAATACAGTCCGTAATAGACGCGGATAAGATAGTTGTTTTGTCGGACGGTAAAATTGTCGGCGAGGGAACTCACGGCGAGCTTATGGAGTCTAATGAAACGTACAGAGAAATTTATTATTCTCAGATGGATAAGGAGGATGATTAATTATGGCACCTCCGATGATGGGACCGGGCGGCCGCAGAGGCGCGCACGGAGAAAAGGGAAAGCCAAAAAACGCGATGGGCGTTATTGTAAGGCTGTTTTCCTATATAAAATCAGATATATGGCTTATTGTCGCGGCGCTTGTGTGCGTTGTTTTAAGCTCGCTGTCGAGCATTGGCGGATCGTACCTTTTGCGCCCGATAATTAACAATATATCAACAGGCAGCAGCATGAGCGAGCTGTTTAAGGGAATTTGCAAAATCGGCGCTGTTTATGCCGTCGGCATAGCTGCAATGTATTTCCAGAGCAAAATAATGATAAGCGTTTCGCAGAGGGCAATATACAAAATCCGCAGCGAGCTTTTCAAAAAAATGCAGAGCCTTCCTATATCGTTCTTTGACAGGCATACGCGCGGCGAGCTTATGAGCCGCTATACAAATGATGTCGACACGGTCGGCGAGCTTTTAAATAACACGGTAATTCAGCTTATCTCCGGAGTTGTAACGATTGTCGGAACGCTCGGAGTTATGATTTATACTAATATATGGCTTACTCTTATAACTGTTTTCATGATACCGCTATTTATAAAGGTTGCCGGGAAAATTGCCGAAAAGTCGAGCGGCTATTTCAGAAAGCAGCAGGCAGCGCTCGGTGAGCTTAACGGCTTTGTTGAGGAAACGGTTACGGGTCAGAAAGTCGTTAAGGTGTTCTGCCGCGAGGGAAAATCGGTTGAGGAGTTTGAAAAATATAACGACGCGCTCCGCGCAAATCAGCTTAAAGCGCAGTTTTTGGGCGGAATAATGGGTCCTGTTATGGGTAACCTCAGCCAGATTAACTATTCGCTTACGGCGGCGGTCGGAGCGGTGCTTTGTATAGCGAAGAAATTCGATATAGGCGGACTTACAATATTCGTAAACTATTCAAGACAGTTTTCGCGCCCGATAAACGAGCTTTCCATGCAGGTTACAACGCTTATGTCGGCGCTTGCCGGTGCGGAGAGAGTTTTTGCGCTGATGGACGAGAAGCCTGAGGTAAACGACGGCACAATTGAAGCTGCGCCCGAGGTTAAAAAGAGCGTTGAGCTTAAAAACGTTACCTTTTCATACACGCCCGATAAGGTTATTCTTCATGATATATCGCTTAAAGCCAAAAAGGGCGATAAGATAGCGTTTGTCGGCTCTACCGGCGCGGGAAAAACAACGATAATAAACCTTCTTACAAGATTTTACGATGTTGACAGCGGCGAAATTCTTTTTGACGGTGTTAATATAAACGATTACAAAAAGGAAGCGCTCAGAAGCAGCATAGCAATGGTGCTTCAGGATACTCATCTGTTCGGCGGCACCGTTATGGAAAATATCCGTTACGGAAGGCTCGACGCGAGCGATGAGGAGGTTATTGAGGCTGCAAAAACGGCTGACGCGCACAGATTTATAAAGCATCTCCCGGACGGCTATAACACAATGCTTTCGGGCGACGGCTCAAATCTTTCGCAGGGTCAGCGCCAGCTTTTAAATATCGCGCGTGCGGCGCTTTCAAAAGCGCCTGTCTTAATTCTTGACGAGGCAACGAGCAGCGTTGACACGAGAACAGAGCAGGCTATAAATCGCGGTCTTGAAAATCTGATGGAGGAGAGAACAACTTTTGTAATCGCTCACAGACTTTCTACCATAAAAAACTCAGATATGATTATGGTGCTTGAGGGCGGCAAAATCATTGAAAGAGGAAAACACGACGAGCTTCTTGGTATGAAGGGCAGATATTTTGAGCTTTATACCGGTCTTAAGGAGCTGGATTAGCGGAGGGTAATATGAAGCTTTACCAATTGATATACACATCTGTAAAGCACAGCCTTACAGATGAGGCTCTCGGACTTTTAAACGAGTCGGGGTATAGGGTATATTCATGCAGCCAGGAATTGACAAAAGAGGATATAAACGAGATAATGCGCTTTTGCGGCTACAGACTGCCGAAAAATACGGAGCTTAATCATTCAAAAACTCCGTGCGACCCGTCTGTTCCAAACCTTTATCCGAAAATGTTCAGGACGCTTAAAACCGAAAGCGGTAAATATGCCGCAATCAGAGTGTGCTATTCGGGGTGCGACTTTGACGGCGAGGAGGGTAACTTTTTTGCCCATGCGCTTATTGCCGACGGGGCGGAGGACGGCTTTTTGCCGGAGAGCCTTTACGGCGCAAAGGCGTTTCGAAGCTGCCTTACCGCCGAAGAGATAGAAAATCCGCTTGTTCGTTATCTGCCGGCGCTTGACGATGCCGGTGCGGATGAGGGACTTTCGGAGCGTGTTGACAGCTTTGTTCAAAATCATCGCATACAGATGTCGGCAATTTTGGAGCAGGCTATTCCGGTGTTCACGGGCGGCGACAAGACGCATATATGCATCAGCGCAAAAACTCCCGAGGAGAGCGCTATGTATGTTCTCGGCCTTAAGAGAATACTTCCGCATACGATTGCAGACGGCTGCGGAATTTCAACAAATAACGTTTTTCTTCCGTCACCGAGTCAGAATAAAATTATAATAAACGGCACGGTAACAGGGAAAAACAATATAACAGATGAGGATATAGAAAACCGTCCGGGTTGCGTTTTCATTGACGTTCAGCGCATTGAAACCGATGGCGTTAAGCCGATGAAGCTTTTTGAAATGTCAATTGATGAGCTTTATAAAAGCTATGACGAGTTTTCGATTAAAAACGGAAAGCAGCTTATGCTTTGGCTCAATTCATATGAGCGGCTAAACGAGCAGGGAGTGGGAGAGCGGCTCGGAAACCTCTATGACGCTGTAGGTGAAAAGCTTTTCGTAAAGCGCGCGGAGAGCCTTTACTCAATGCTTTCGCGCTCTGAAATGAAGCAGGTTAAGTATGAAATTTTAGAAGCTATGGCATCGCATATAGAACTTTTCCCGACGCTTGAGGACGATATTATAAAATCCGTTATAGTCGAGGGAGTAAGCAGAATTTGCAGCGGCGAGCCTAAAAATATGGAAAACATATTAAAGGAGCTGCCGGAGGACAAGCAGAGCAAAATGTACAGCTGCATTGACGATATAATGAAGAGCATTTTGCAGGGCGAGCCCGATGAAAAGAGCGCAACGCTGCTGCTTAGAATTTTCTCACTCATAAGGCGCGGCGCAAAGCTTGACACTTGGAAAGAATTTTTCAAAGAAAAGCAGGAATATCTTGTTTGCTTTACGAGCCTTGCGGCAAAGGTTATGATAAGCGACGCAATGCCTGTTGCGTTTACAGCCCCGGCATCGTGGTCGGAAAGCGAAACGGCGGAGGCGGTTGCATTTATCGACGCCTCAACGGACGATGCGCAAATTCATAAGGCTTGCTTTAAATATGTTCTCGACCACAAAAACGAAGCCTGGCAGAAATACGGCATAAGGCTGAGCAAAAAGAGAAAATCAAAAGAGGACGCGCAGTATGATTTGCAGAAAATACGCAAAATGCTGTCGGTTGTAGGCTATGCGCCGTATCAAAGAGCGACGTATAAGGAGCTTAAATTCGAGGTTTTAAACGACATGGCTGAGGACGAAAATCCACTGCTTCTGGTAAGACTTCTTTATGCGGTGTTCACGTGGCAGGGCGCGGCTGATCGCGCAAAGGAAGCCGAAAAGGCGGCAGAGGACGTATATGAGCTGATTATGGAGCTTAAGGAAACGGAAGCGTCCGTTTACAGATATGTTTTCCCGAAGCTTGCGCTTGAGATTTTGGACAGCAGCGGAATGGGTCACGAAATTATGATAAATGCCGATACAATGGAGCCGGATTTTTGGAACTGGTTCTTAATCGGGTTTAAAAGAAGCATTTTGGATGAGGTTATAAGAATAAACTATGAGAGAGTTTTTGAGGCGAACAGGCATCAGCTTCAGGGCTTGCCGGTTTATGCAAAGCTTAAAAGGATTATAAACAGATAAACGGCATTGTAAGGCTTTACTGCCGCTAAATAAATTAATGAAAGGATTTTAAATTATGAAAAGACTAAACAGGCTCTTTGCTATTGGATTGTTATCCGTTGTTTGCAGCGCAAACGCTGCGTTTGCAGCTCCCGTTCCGCAGAAAAACGATCCCGATGATGTTGTTGTTACGGAAACAAAGACTACCGAAAAGACGAATGAAAAAGCAACCGAAAAGGCTACAGCCAAAGCAACAGCCAAGCCGAGCACGACAGCAAAGGCAACCGAAAAGACTACAAGCAAGGCTACCGCAAAAGCAACTTCAAAGGCTACCAAAAAGGCAACCGCTAAGGCAACAACGAAAACTTCAGGCAGCACTTCATCGTCGTCAAAGTCGTCCGAGTCGCCGTCAGCGAGCGCGGGAAGCGACAAAATAGTGCTTGACCCGAGCAAATCAAGCGAGGATGTTTTGGTTGTTGAAACAACTCCCGAGCCGTCGCTTAACGTTCAAAACGGCGGCGCACAGCTCGAAAACAGCAAATATCTCTCGAAGGGTGCGTTTGCGTTCTGGTTTATATTCGGGCTTTTGATAGGCACGGTTATAAGCTTTGCGGTTTCATACAGATTTTATAAAATGTCAAAGCGTGACAATCATGTGCTTTCGGAGCTCAGAGCGCTGAAGCGCGACATTGACAGCAAAATGATTTCAACCGTCGGCGGATTTTCCGAGTACGATGTTCAGATGAATAATTCAAATCCGAGCTATGCGGCTGAAAATAAGCCTATCAGAGCGGAGGAAAACGCGCAGGCTGACGAAAAAAGCGAGGAGATTTATCGCAAATGGGAAACTCAAATCCAAAGAGCAAAGGAGCCTGAGGAGGAAGAGGTTCAGATAAGACGCGTAAACCGTCCCGTTGAGCAGGCGCCGCGCAGACGTCCGTCCGATACGCAGAGAAGACGCCCGTCAAAGAAAAAGCCCGGCGTTACGGATAAAATAAAGGGTATGTTCGGGGATATGTTCCCGTTCGACAAATAAAACAAATACTGCTTAGGAATATGTTCTCATTTGGCAAATAAAACAAATACTGCTTTGGGTATGTTCTCGTTTGGCAAATAAAAGGAATACATAAAATGGATTTGGAAAAAATAAGGGAAGAGTTTAGAAAAGATAAGTTTGCAAGCTGCCAAGCCGGAGCCGTTGTTGACGACGCCGGAGAGGATTTTTCAAGGTGCAGCATGGAAATAAAGCCGCACCATTTAAACGGTATCGGCAGAGTTATGGGCGGCGCGGTGTTCACGCTTGCGGATTTTGCGATTGCCGTTTTATCAAACAGCGGCGGCAGAAAAACCGTTTCTCTTTCGAGCAGCATAAGCTTTTTGGGAGCTGCTAAGGGAAAGCGGCTCATTGCAGAAGCAAAATGCATAAAAAACGGTAAAACAATATGTGTTTACGAAGCTGTTGTTAAGGACGAGCTCGGCACTTTGGTGGCGCTTGTTACTGCAGAGAGCTTTGTGCTTAATAATTAGGCGCATGCCTATGCTTTAAATTTTTATATTTATGAGGAGGAAAAAATAATGTCAGGACACTCAAAATGGAGTACAATTAAAAGGAAAAAAGGTGCAAACGACGCTCAGCGCGCAAAGATTTTTACAAAAATAGCGCGTGAAATAATTGTTGCGGTTAAATCCGGAGGACCTGACCCCGAAAACAATTCGCGCCTTAAGGACGTTATTGCAAAGGCAAGATCAAATAATATGCCGAACGATAATATTTCGCGTACAATCAAAAAAGCGGCAGGCAGCGGAGATACGGATAATTATGACAGCATCACATATGAGGGCTACGGACCGGGCGGTGTTGCCGTAATCGTTGAAGCGCTTACCGATAACAGAAACAGAACGGCGGCTGACGTTCGCCATGCGTTCGATAAATTCGGCGGAAACATGGGACAGACCGGCTGCGTAAGCTTTATGTTTGACAGAAAGGGCGTTATTGCAATAGAAAATGACGGCGAAGCGGATGAAGAAGAGCTTACTATGGACGCGCTTGAAGCAGGTGCTGACGACATAGAAGCAAGCGAGGAATTTTTTGAAATTACAACAGCTCCGGAAAACTTTTCTGCCGTAAGGGATAGCCTTGAAGCAAAATATACGCTTGCGTCGGCGGAAATAACAATGGTTCCGCAGACAATGACGGAGCTTACGGACGAAACTCAAATTCAGATGATGAATAAAATGCTTGAAGCTCTTGAGGATAACGATGACGTTCAGGAAGTTTACCATAATTTTGACGCTCCGGATGAGGAATAAATGAATGTAAAAAAATTTATTCCCAAAAATGTAGCAAGCTTGTTCTGCTATTCGGACGAGGAGTAAAGAATGTTAAAAAGGCTGCCGGCAAAAGTAAATTAACATTTGTCGGCAGCTCGTTTAATAACTGCTGATTTAGCAGCCCGTTTTTTATTTATAAAATCTTGTTTTTCGGCAATACTATCGGTTGAAATTTAAAATCCGCATAGCGGCATTTTTCGCTTTGCTGCTTGCAAAAAGAGAAAGGAAACGAAAATGAGCTTTTACGATATTGTTTATGAAAAAGTACGTAAAATACCCAAAGGAAAGGTTTCAACCTATGGCGCGATTGCTGTTATGTGCGGCTCTCCGCGTGCGGCACGCGCTGTCGGATATGCTCTCCATGCAAATCCTCTGCCCGGAATAATCCCATGTCACAGAGTTGTCAACCGTTTCGGCTCTCTTGCACCTGCGTTCGCTTTCGGCGGACAGGAGGTGCAGAAAAAGCTCCTCGAAGATGAGGGAGTTGAGGTGTCGGATGATTTCGTTGTTGACCTTGAAAAATTCGGGTGGAACGGATAATGATTTAATTCAAAAATGAAAATTTAAAATCGCCTTTTCCCGCAATTTCAAGCAGCGCATATGTAGAGCTTATATATCCGAGCGAGCCGGGATTTAAGATGAGCTTGTTCGGAGCAACCCATTCGCTGTCGGTTTGGTGTGTATGACCGTAAAGAATTATATCATACCCCTCCGAAAATTTTTGTTTCAGAAGCGATGTTCCCATTTTTACGCGGTAGCGGTGACCGTGCGTTACCAAAATTTTGTTTCCGCCTATCGTAACATCAATATCATACGGCACGTCGAATGTATAATCATTGTTTCCGCATACGTAATAAAAGGGAAGACGCGGAAATGCCCTCTCTATTTCGTGGCAGTCGCGAAGCATATCTCCGCAGTGTATACAGGCGTCGATGTTCGGTGTTGAGTTTATTATGCTTATAGCTTTTTCAAAATTTCCGTGCGTGTCGGAAAAAACAAGTACTCTTTTCACATTTATCTCCGTTCCGCTGCATTGTGCAGCATATTTTAATTGTTTTTCTGATTTTATTTTATCATATTTGAGCAATTTTGTAAACAAATAAAGTGTAAATATACTGTAAAAAAATAAATAATTTTTTCGATTTATACGCAAAATATTCTTGTTATGATGTTGCATTTTATTATATACGGCCTTTTGGGCTGGAATTTGGAAATAATCTGGACGGGAGCATGGGCGCTTGCCGCAGGGGATTTTGACATGGTGGGACATACGTCGCTTTGGATGTTTCTGATTTATGCGGCGGCAGGAAGTCTTTTTGAAAAAATACATGAACGGATAAGGGGGAAGAGGTGGTATGAGCGCGGACTTATCTGGATGTATCTGATTTTTACGTGCGAGCTGGTGAGCGGCTTTGTTTTGTCACTGTTCGGTCTGCACGCGTGGAGCTATGACGGGGTTTTTAATGTTTTCGGACTTATTCGGCTTGATTATGCGCCGGTGTGGTTTGCGGTCGGTTTGATTTTTGAACGGGTGCATGATGTTTTGCCCGAAAGGCTGACAAAGGCTCCATAATAGTTTGCTTTAAAAGCTAACAAATAAATTGGGTGGGGCTCTGCTCCACCCGATTTAACGCTTGTAAGTGTACAGCTTTTTGCTATATTCTTTGTTCACTCCGTAGGGGCGGATATTATCCGCCTGCTTTAGCTTGCAGATTGTTGGCTGTATGCAACAGTTTTATTTCACTCCGTAGGGGGCTCTGCTCCACCCGTTTTAACATTTGCGAATTACTTATTTATTTTATGAAAATTTCGGAGAGCAAAGGCCTCCATCCTTGAGGGAGGGGGACCGCGTTAGCGGTGGAAGGAGTAAAAATCCAATATTGTAATTATATTGAAATTAGTCAAATGCGTTTTTAGTTAGATTTTATTAATCTTTTGACATTTTGTTAATTCTCGTCATTTACAGGTGTTCTTTTGTGCGACAAAAGAACCAAAACCGCCGGGAGTCCGGTATCTCCCGGACCCTGAACCGCTCGGGGCAAGCCCCAAGACCCCATGCAAGCATACATTTTCGATTTTGCAAATTTTATTGCAATCCAACGCGGCAAGGGCAATTTATATTCTGAACGTGATGTAATCACAATTTACCGCAGCGATGCATACGCCGCTGCTACATAATCTATATATACTTGATATATTTCGGCTAAATTAAAAAAAGGTGGAGAGTAGGGACAGATATTATCCGCCCGATTTAACGCTTGCAAATTTTTTTTGCTTACAGATAATTTATTTTTTGCTATATTTTCTGTTTGCTCCGTAGGGGTGGGGCTCTGCTCCACCCGCTTTAACGATTGTGAGCGTGCTGCTTTTTGCTATATTCTTTATTCGCTCCGTAGGGGCGGATATTATCCGCCCGTTTTATTGCTTACAATTGCAGAACAAATTCATCACATTTCCATAAATTCGCGCATTTTATCAAAAACGCGTTTAGCTTCATTATACCCAATAAGATAAGCGTTTCTAAGCCTTGCAACATTTTTATCAACCCTTGCAAGATTTAAATCCGACGGCGGTGCAATAACGAACGCCGTGCCGTCCGTCTCATGTTTTCTTATATAATCAAGCTCGGCATTATACATAATATGCCGCGTTTCCATTGCCGCAACCACATTAGGATAGCGGCGCAGCTTCAGTTTGGCAATTGCAATTGCTTTATTCGGCTGCTTGCGATAAGAGCGCGGCTGCGTGAGAATGATAACATTTTTTTCAAATCCCTCGCTCTCCGACTGCATAATGGGAATTGAATCCGAAACGCCGCCGTCAAAATATTCCTTATCGCCGATTTTAACCGCTTTTGACACAATCGGCAGCGAGCTTGAAGCGCGGACATACAGTAAATCGCGCCGCAAATCCTTTACATACGGGTATTCCGCATGACCTGTACGCGCGTTTGTAACAGCCGCCTGCATTTTCATTGGATTGCTGTTAAACGTATCAAAATCAATCGGGTCAAGCTTTTCGGGGATTGTTTTGTAAATCATTTCTGCGCCGAAAATATCGCCTGTTTTCAAAAAGCTGTAAAGTCCGCAGTAGTTTTTATCCGACAGATATTTAGTCGAAACATCATAGGAGCGGCCGGGCTGATTGGCAACATAGCTTGTCGCATGGCACGCGCCTGCCGACACGCCGATAATATTGCTGAAGGTAACATTGTTTTTCATAAAAAAGTCAAGAACTCCGGCAGTGAATATCCCTCTCATTCCGCCGCCCTCAAGCACAAGTCCGATTTTCATTTAAAAAGCCTCCCCTGATAAGTGTTTCTTTTTTCAAGCTGTCTGTCAATTTCGTTTAAAACCTCAAATTTTTTAATACTCCACAGCGGTGCAATGAGTGTGCTGCGCGCGCCGTCGCCGGTCAGTCGCTGCATTACCGTTTCGGGTGGAATTAATTCAAGCTGGCGTATGAGTATGTCAATATATTCGCCCATTTCGAGCGTGCGAAATTCACCGCGCGCGTATTGCTCCGCCATTTTCGTACCTCTTATCACATGAAGCAGATGTATTTTCAGGAAATCGGGGCGCAGCTGTCCGACTGTCCGCGCACCTTCTATCATCATTTCTGCATTTTCGCCCGGCAGCCCGTCAATTAAATGGACGCAGACCTTTATGCCGAGCTTTTTAAGCGATGAATATCCCTTTAAAAATTCAGCATATGTCATGCACCGATTGATTTTTTCGCCCGTTTCGTCAAAAATGCTTTGGAGTCCAAGCTCTATAGTCAAATCACAGCTTGAATTAAGCTCTGCAAGATATTCAAGCACATCATCGCCGAGAGCGTCCGCACGCGTGGCAATGTCAAGCCCGACAACGCCGTCCTTTGATAAAAACGGCTCAAAGCATTTTTTCAGCGTACAGACGGGCGCATATGTGTTTGTGTGCGCCTGAAAGTAGGGAATATACATATTTGCGTTTTTCCATTTTTTATGCATTTGAGCAACGACGGCGTCAAACTGCTTATTTAAGCTTTCGGTCGGGTCGCCTGCAAAATCGCCGCTGCCGGACGGGGAACAGTACGTGCAGCCACCGCGCCCTTTCGTGCCGTCAATATTCGGGCAGGTGAAGCCGGCGTTAAGCGAAACCTTGAAAACCTTTCCGCCGTATTTTTCTTTGAAATATCCGTCAAGCGTTCTGTAACGCTTTTTACCAAAAAAGTAATTAAATTCAGTCATTTTTTTCGCCTTTATTGTGTTTATCCAAGTCTTTTTATTCTAACACATATTTTATCGGATGTCAATATACGCTCGGCAATTTTATACATATTAACAAATAAAATGAGAGAACGCCGCTTCAAAAAGCGGCGTTCTCCTGTCACGTTAGATATTTTTATTCCCGACGAGGAATAACAAAGACCGAGCCCGCAACGGAATTACGGGCTTGGGGAAATTCAAAAATAATCAAAACGAAAACGTTAGATTACGACCGTTTTGCTTTGATTAATTGCAACATAATCAGTATTATGTGGCAATTTTTATTTTTGACATTAATATAATAACACACTAATACGCTTTTGTCAAGTATT
>CAKSSN010000030.1 GCA_934489015.1 uncultured Clostridia bacterium | reverse complement strand
TTAACACCTTTTTTTCTGTTTTTATTATATCAGATTTTTGGGTGTTTGTCGACTCTATTTATATTATACCATTCCAGTCATTTCCTACGGAAATGCCACCCTCCTCAAAGATGAGGGCTTTTGAGCTCCGATAATGTTGTCTTAATGTAGCACAATCTTTATGAGCAGATTTTCTGGGATAAGGCTCCATCTATGAGGGAGCTGTCAGCGCAGCTGACTGAGGGAGTAAAATTGATGAAGTTTTGACAAGTGAGTAGATTAGGAAAACTGATATATGCTATGTCTGATTTTCTGTCTGGCGGTACTTTACTCTTGGTTATACTCCACCCGTCATTTCCTACGGAAATGCCACCCTCCTCAAAGATGAGGGCTTTAAAATCCGATAATGTTGTCTTAACATAACATGATCGGCGATTGTGTCAAGTAAAGACAACAAACAAAGTACTTTGGCTGTTTTTGCGGAGTTTTACTTTTGCTTTTTTTACTCCACCCGTCATTTCCTACGGAAATGCCACCCTTCTCAAAGATGAGGGCTTTTAAAATCCAATAATGTTGTCTTAATACAACACGATCGGGCGATTGTGTCCGGTAAAGACAACAAAATAAAAGTGATATATACATTATCCCGGTACATATCACTTTTTAACCTTTATTTAATTTTCAATCATACGGGCAAGGTCGGCAAGCTTTAAAAATTCATTTCTATAGCCATATTTATCCTCACCGATACCACTTTTTGCAAGGGAGATTACGTCTTCAAGGTTGCTTTCGCCCTTAAAGGCGCTATCGTTTATCAGCATGGCAAATTCCGCAACAGCGGCGGCAAAATTAAAGTCATCACTTACTTTATCCGATATTTTAAAGGGAAATTCGCGCAAGGTGCTTTCCTGCGCACCCGGATTTTTATATCTGATTTTAACGCAGTATAAATCATCGCTGCCGGTCGTCTGCTGCTTTTGATATTTCAGTGCAGAGCTGTCGTCTGCGCTTTGCACGGCAGAGTCAGCCGCTTGTTCGTTGTTATCTGAATTTTGGCTATCATCATGACCGGTATCTGCGCTTTGGCTGTCGGTATCGTGACTGTCATCGGCATTTTGTTCGCCGCTGTCAGCCTGCTTGTCGCTATTCGCGTTTTGTTCGCCGCTGTCAGCCGGTCTGTTATTAGCCACGTTTTGTTCGCCGTTGTCAGCCTGCTTGTCATTAGCCGCGTTTTGTTCGCCGCTGTCAGCCTGCTTGTCATTAGCCGCATTTTTGTTATCGTCATCGTCTTGGCTGTTATCAGTGTTTTGCTCACCTGCCGTGCGTGTTTCGAGTGCGCTTTCCTCTGCACATTCGGGAGTAATATTCGCATCGTCCTGCGCGCCTTTATCGGCAGAAGCGGCGAGCGCTATTCGTCCCTTTTCGGTCGGCACAATTTCGTAAAGCACCGTAACGCAGCTGCCGGCGCCTATCTCTCCGGCATCCTTTTTATCGTTTTCAAAATCTTCCGTCTGAAGCATTCTGTTTTCATAGCCGATAAGTCTGTATTCCTTGACAAGCTCAGGGTTAAATTCAACCTGCAGCTTAACGTCGTCGGCAATGGTGTAAAGCGTTTTTGTCATCTCGTCGCAAAGCACCTTTTTTGCTTCCGAAAGCGTATCAATACAGAAATAATTTCCGTTTCCGTTGTCAGCCATTATCTCCATTTTGCTGTCCTTATAGTTGCCAATTCCGAAGCCGAGAATACTTAAATAAATATTTTTTCCGCGCTCCGATTTTACAAGCTCCTTCAGCTCGTCGTTTGAATATTCGCCGACATTGAAATCTCCGTCCGTGCACAAAATAATTCTGTTATTGCCGTCAGCCATTGATTTTTCCGCCTGCTCATAGGCGAGCCTGAGCCCTGCCGCTCCGGCTGTTGAGCCGCCTGCTGAAAGGGAATTTATAACGGACATGATTTTTTCTTTTTCGCTTGCCGGCGTGCTTTCAAGAGCAACGCTCGTTCCGCTTGCGTATGTGACTATGGAAATTCTGTCACGCTCGTCGAGCTTGCCGAGAAGCAGCTCCATTGAGCGCCTTACAAGCGGCAGCTTATTTTTGGAATACATTGAGCCCGAAACGTCAATTAAAAACACAAGATTTTGCGGCTGCCTTACGCTTTCCGGCAGCTCTTTGCCCTGAACGGTTATGCGCGCAAGGATATTATCCTTGTTCCATGCGCAAACGCCCGTTTCGCTCGTTACAGCGAAAACCTCGTCACCCTGCGGCTTTTCGCTTTCAAAGTCAAAATAATTCAAAAGCTCCTCTGTTCGCAGCGTGTTTTTTTCCGGAAGCTCACCGAGTAAAATTCTGCGGCGCATATCGGAGTATGAAGCCGTGTCCGCGTCGAGAGAAAAGGTCGACAGGGGAGAGAGCAGGGCGGACTTAAATATATTTTCGTCGTTTTGCTTGTATTCGTCGGTGTTTATCGGGTAATCGGGAAATATTGACGGCATGGCGCAGCCAACAGCGGCGCTTTCTGCCATGTACTTTATTGATGAGCCGCCGCCCGATGCTGATGATGACGATAAAAACAAGCCGCCGCTTCTGTTTTCGTATTTTTCCTCGCTTTTCTTTTCCTCGTCACCGTTTGATATGAGATTAACCGCGTCCGCGCGCGTTATCGGCTCTGCATGAAGTGCGCCGACATTTCTTATAAGATTGTTTTCTATTGCCTTTGCGGCGCACGTTTCATCTGTCATGTATTCAAGCCTGTCATTTTCAAGCGCGCGCAGCATTATCCGCTCCGCCTGCAAAAGCGTTATTTTCTCGTTCGGGCGGAATGTTCCGTCCGGATAGCCGCAAAGCAGGGAGGAGTTATTCAGCGCGCATATATATGAATATGCCCAATGCGAGCTGTCAACATCCGAAAACGGAGATGTTTTTTCTTCTTTCGCCGCCGCAAAGCCGCTCATGCAAAGAAGCTTTGCAAATTCGGCGCGCGTTATGCTTTCGTCAAGCCTTAAATTGCCGTATTCGTCGCCGATAAGTATTCCTGAAAAATTTTTTTCGGCTGCTTCATCTTTACCCGCAAATGCCGCCGAAACGGTCAGCGTTGATAAGATAAGGATAAAAGTAATTATTTTTTTCATTTTTTCTGTTGACGCGGCTATGCCGCGCGTTCTCCTTTCGCTTTTTTTGACCGGCATATTTTATTCTCTATAAATAATACCAATTTAAAGCGTAAAAGGTTGCATTAAAATTAATTTTTTTTAAAATCTATTATAAATCGTGATCCCCAGTCGTGATCCTCTGTTTCAAGCTTTGCGTCAATGCCGCTTTTTTTCATTATTTCAACTGCGCGGCGGACTGTTCCCGAAAAAATTTTCATATCCGAGCTTGACGCGCTCCGCATTGAGCCTGCAAGCTTTTCGGGATTTCTCAGAAGTATATCGTCAACGAGCTTTTCGCTCTCCGCCGCATTTAAATGCTGCTTATGTATTTTTTTCACCGCGTCAATCTGAGTTTGCTCATCTCCGAGCGCCAAAATAGCGCGCGCGTGCCGCTCCGACAGGCAGTAATCTCTTATAAGCCGCCGAACTTTGGGCGAAAGCCTTAAAAGCCGCATTTTGTTTGCAATGCTCGAACGGCTCATGCCTATTTTTCTTGCCAGCTCCTCCTGCGTTATGCCCTGACGGCGAATGAGGTTTTTATAGCCTTCGGCAATTTCAAAAAAGCACAAATCCTCACGCTGCAAATTTTCAAGCAGCGACATTATCGCCGAGCGGTTATCGTCCGCGTCAACTATTATCGCCGGAACAACCTCAAGCCCTGCCGCCGCCGCGCCGCGCAGTCTGCGCTCTCCCGAAATCAGCTCAAAATATTCACCTGCTTCGCGCACCGTTATCGGCTGAATAACGCCGTATTGCTCGATTGTTTTAACAAAAGCATTCATTTTAAGCGTGTCAGTATTTTTCCTTACGGAATTCGGGTTTGGCAAAATAAGATTAATCGGAATATCATATACCTCTGTGTAGTATATTTCGTCTGTTTCATAGCTTTTCATATTTACATAACCTTTCTTTTCTTCTTTGAGTACGGCTTTCGGGGCAGACGGCCGGGCTGATTTTTCAGCCCGAATGTCACCCTTGATTGTGGATTGCAAGACGGGGGTAAGAGCGTCTTACACATCTATTATACCATATTATGTAAATAAATCAATAAAAATCGTGCGACAAAAAAACCCTCAATATTTATAATGAGGGTCTTTTCGGGGGATTATAACAGCTTTCTATAGCGCATTTTGAAATTAAAGCAGGTTTTCGGGGGAATTTCATCGGAGTATGTCGTACTTTTTTTATAACAATTATTTTGTGCTCCGCGTTTTCAATCGGCATATCGAGAATTTCCTCCGCCTTGCCACCGAGAATTGTAATCGCGCGTGCGGCGCTTTTGAGCTCCTCTTCAGCCGACGGCCCTTTAAGCGCAAGGAAATATCCGCCCACCTTAACATAGCCCATGCACAGCTCGCAAAGCAGCGGAAGCGCCGCAACGGCGCGCGATACTGCTGTATCAAAGTTTTCGCGAAGGTCTGCCTTGTGCGCTCCGTCCTCCGCGCGCGAATGAATTAAATTCACGTTTTGCAGTCCCGTTTTGTCAATCACGTCTTCAAGGAACAAAAGGCGCTTGTTTAATGAGTCGAGAAGCGTAACGTCAAGCTCCGGCTGCATTATTTTCATAACAAGTCCGGGGAACCCGGCGCCTGTTCCGACATCTATTACTTTTTTGCCGACCTTGCCTGTTGATAGGGCGGAAGCGCTGTCGATAAAGTGCTTTATTGCAATGCCGCTGTCATCGGTTATTCCGGTGAGGTTTATTTTTTCGTTCCATTGCTTTAAAAGATCCGCGTATTTTTTAAGACTTTCGATTTGGTTTTCGGTGCAGTCTAAGCCGAGCCGTTCAAAGCCGCTTTTTAATATGTTTTCCAAATTGTATTCTCCTAATCTGTTGGTTTTGTTTTTCGGGCGGAGCGAGTCTGCGCCCGTGCAGTGCTGATTATTAAATTTTTTTCGGGTGGAGCAGAGCCCCGCCCCTACGGTGCTGATTGTTGTGTTTTTGCAAACGTTTGTTTACTGGCGGAGCAGAGCCCCGCCCCTACAAAGCTGATTATTGAATTTTCTGCAAGCGTTTGTTTTCGGGTGGAGCAGAGCCCCACCCCTACGATGCTTATTATTAAATTTCTGCAAACGTTTGTTTTCGGGCAGAGTCAAGCCTGCGCCCCTACAAAGCTGTATTAACCGAGTATTTCCTCAATCATATCCGCAAGCTCACGTGCTTTCTTTGAAATATACTCCTTATTTTCGCCCTCGATCATAACCCGAACAAGCGGCTCCGTACCTGACGGACGTATTAAAACTCTGCCCTTGCCGTCAAACTCATCCTCAAGCTTTTGGCACGCTTCGGCAATTTCGGGAACATCTCTGAATTTTTCCTTGTTTTCGTCCTTTACTTGTGCATTTATAAGCACCTGTGGCAAAACGTCAATAACCCTTGCCGCTTCGGAAGCCTTCATGCCTGTTTTCTTCAGCATTGCAAGAAACTGAAGCGCGCTTACAAGGCCGTCGCCGGTCGTGTTATGGTCAAGGAAAATTATATGCCCCGACTGCTCTCCGCCGAGATTGAAGCCGCCCTCAAGCATACGCTCAAGCACATATCTGTCGCCGACCTTTGTCTGCTCAACGTTAATTCCGTTATCCTTTCCGAAAAGCGTAAGTCCGAGATTGCTCATTACGGTTGCAACGAGCGTGTCGCCCTTTAGCGTTCCGATTTGCTTCATGTGATGCGCACACATAGCCATAACCTGATCGCCGTCGATTATGCTTCCCTTTTCGTCAACGGCAAGCATTCTGTCCGCGTCGCCGTCAAACGCAATTCCTACATCCGCGCCTATGCTCGTAACGTATGCGCAAAGGCTCTCCATATGTGTTGAGCCGCACATTTTATTTATGTTTACTCCGTCGGGAGTGTTATGGATTGCTTCAACATTTGCTCCGAGCTTGTTCAGCGCCTTAAAAGCTGTCTGATAGCTCGCGCCGTTTGCACAGTCAATTGCAACCTTTAAGCCGTCAAGGCGGCAGTCTATTGTTGAAATTGCATAGCTTACATAGTCCTCAACCGCGTTATGATTTGCGCTCACATAGCCCACGCCGCCGTGAGTGGGGAGATTGTCTATTTCCTTTTTGCCGAGAATATAATCCTCAATTTCATCTTCAATATCGTCACTTAATTTATAGCCCTTGCTGCTGAAAAACTTTATTCCGTTATATTCGCACGGATTATGCGACGCGGAAATAACAACGCCTGCATCGGCCTTATAAAGTCTTGTAAGGTAAGCGACTGCCGGAGTCGGAATAATTCCGAGAGGGATAACCTTAGCACCTACCGAGCAAAGTCCTGCTGTCAGCGCAGCCTCGAGCATATCGCCGGACTTTCTCGTGTCCTTTCCGATTAATATGCGCGCGCGTCTGTTAAGCGATTTTGTAAGAACATACGCTCCGCTTCTTCCTATTTTAAACGCCAGCTCCGCAGTCAGCGTATCGTTTGCAATTCCTCTTATTCCGTCCGTTCCGAATAAAGTTCCCATAATTATCTCCTTCCAAGTCATACCCCTTAAATTTGGGTACTGTTCATATGTATACATTATAAAACATTTTATAACATTTGTCAAGTAAATATGCTATTATTTTTTCTATTGCTTGACTTTTTTTGAAATTTGCTTTATAATTATTACAGGTGATGTTAAATGAAAGAAAAGATTTATACAATTCCTGTAACCGAAAGCTTTGAACAGGAGAGCGAATGTCCGTTTTGCTATCTTGAAGAAAAGCTTGAAAGGGAGGCGGTTGAATATGCGCTTGGCGCAGCAATGATGGAGCCTGATTTTCGCATTGTGTCGAACGAAAAGGGCTACTGCCGCCGCCATTTTACGCAGATGATTAATTCTCCGAACAAGCTTAGTCTTGCGCTCGTGCTTGATACACATTTAAAGGAAATAATCGAAAAGCTTGAAAAGCAGAAAAAGAGCGCGCCGCAGAAAAAGGGCGGAATGTTTTCAAAGCAAAAGCCGGAGGAAAAAATTATTTCCGATTGTGCGGATTTGTCGGGAAAATGCGTTGTTTGTGATAAAATTAACGAAACTATGGAAAGATATTTTGACGTGTTCTACTATATGCTTGAAAATGACGAAGCCTTTAAAGTGCGCGTTTTAAATTCAAAGGGCTTTTGCCTGCGCCATTTCCCGAAAATGGTTGAGGGCGCGTATAAAAACATGAAGCAGCCGCAGGAATTTATAAGCAAAATATATGAAAATGAAATTGAAAACCTGAAAAGAATTAATGCGGACGTTCATAAATTTACGCTGAAATTTGACTACAGAAATCGTGATATGGAGCTCGGAGAGGCTGCGGACGCGCCGCAAAGAGCCGTACAAAAACTGAGGGGATACATAGCGGAGGAGTTTAAGAAGTGAACATAGTTAAGAAAAAACTTTTATCGGCTGAAAATTATATATTAACGTTTTTGAAATTTGCCGTTGTTGCAGGCTTTACCGGAATTTTGGGCGGAATTGTCGGCGGTGCGTTTCACAAAACGGTTGAGCTTGCCGGCGAGGTAAGGCAGGCGCACAGCGTGCTTATTTATCTTTTGCCGTTCGGTGGGCTTTTAATTGTATTTCTCTACAGGCTTATGCATTTAAAAACAGATCCCGGAACAAACAGAATTATTTCCTCCGTAAGAGATGAGGACGAAATTCCGCTTTCTATGGCGCCGCTTATTTTTATAAGCACGGCGATAACGCACCTTTTCGGCGGCTCTGCCGGACGTGAGGGCGCTGCGCTTCAGCTTGGCGGCAGCATAGGCTTTGCAAGCGGCAGGCTTTTCAGGCTTGACAGCAAAAATATGCCGCTTGTTGTTATGTGCGGAATGAGCGCCGTTTTTTCGGCTCTTTTCGGAACGCCGCTGACGGCAGTGTTTTTCGCGATGGAGGTTATAAGCGTTGGCGTGATTTACTATTCCGCGCTTGTGCCGTGCCTTATTTCTTCATATGCGGCGCTTTTTATCTCGATGCTTTACGGAAACGAGCCCGTGAGGTTTACAATATCCGTTGTGCCGGAAACAACCGCTCCGACCATTGCGGCGGTTATGGCGCTGGGCGCGCTTTGTGCGCTTTTGTCAATCGGGTTTTGCTCAGTTATGAAATACAGCCATATTTACGCCGAAAGGCTTATTAAAAACGATTATTTGAGAGTGTTTATCGGTGGCTGCGCCATTGTTTTGCTCACGCTTTTGACGGGTACTCATGACTATAACGGCGCCGGAATGGACGTTATCGAAAGAGCCATGAGCGGAAGCGCGCATTGGTATGCGTTTATTCTTAAAATAATATTTACCGCATTTACTATAAGCTTCGGCTTTAAGGGCGGAGAGATTGTTCCGACATTTTTTATAGGCTCGGTTTTCGGATGCACTGTCGGCACGCTTTTCGGGCTGCCTGCGTCGTTTTCGGCGGCGGTCGGGCTTTTGGCGCTTTTTGTCGGAGTGGTAAACAGCCCTATTGCAACGCTTATTCTTGCGATTGAAATTTTCGGAACAAACGGACTTTTGATTTTTGCTCCGGCGATTTTCGTAAGCTTTATGCTTTCGGGGTATTACAGCCTGTATTCGGGGCAGAAAATTGTTTATTCAAAGCTAAAGGCGGAATATATCAATATTCACGCAAAATAAAGAGGTGAGATGCCATGTATGATATTCAGTATTTAAAGCTTTTGTCCGAAAGCTATCCGAGCATAGGCAGCGCTTCGTCAGAGCTTATAAAGCTTATGACGGAGGAGGTTATTCCAAAAGGGACGGAGTATTTTTTCAGCGATTTGCACGGAGAGCATGAAGCGTTTATCCATCAGCTCAGAAGTGCGTCGGGCGTTATTAAAACGAAAATAGACGAGCTGTTTTTCGCGTCCATGACGGAGAGCGACCGCGTTGCGCTTTCGGCGCTTATTTATGAGCCGAAATCAATTATAAAGAAAAAAAGAGAGGACGCGGATTTTCACGAATGGGTCAAAATAACCGTTTCGCGACTTTTGGCGGTGTGCCGTGAGTTTGCGGCAAAAAGCACCGTTGAAAAGGTGAGAAGCAAAGCGCCGCAGGCGTTTTCGGGCGTGCTTGACGAGCTTTTGTATTTTGACGGCGCAAACAAGTCGCTTCATTTTGAACGCATGATAAACGCGATTGAGGCGGCGGACGCTGAAGAAGAGTTTTTATGCGGACTTTGCACAATGATTTTGGATATTGCAATTGACAGGCTTCATATTATAGGCGATATATTTGATCGCGGACCGAGAGCCGATCTGATACTCGATGAGCTGATGAATTTTCACGATATAGACGTGCAGTGGGGAAATCACGACATTGCCTGGATGGGTGCGTATCTTGGAAATTTAACGTGTATTGCAAGCGTTGTGCGCATAGGAATAAGCTACAATAATTTTGACTGCCTTGAGGACGGCTACGGTATAAATCTGCGTCCGCTTTCGATGTTTGCTTCGGAGGTTTACGCCGATGATGATTGTGAGGGTTTTTTTCCGCATATTCTCGATGAAAGTCAGTATGATGTTGTGAGCGCGCGCCTTGCGGCTAAAATGCATAAGGCGATAGCTATAATTCAGTTCAAGCTTGAAGGTCAGCTTTATAAAAGGCATCCGGAATATCATATGGACGGGCGCGATGTGCTTTCGGGAATAAATTTGACGGACGGCACTGTTAATATAGGCGGCAGGGTGTACAAGCTTAAAAATACGTCGTTTCCGACTGTTGACGAGAATAATCCGCTTGAGCTGACAGACGGCGAAAGTGCGCTTATGTTTACTCTTGCAAGCTCGTTTATGCACAGCGACAAGCTCAACAAGCATATGAAATTTCTTTACGAAAAGGGGAGTATGTATTCTGTCTGCAACGGAAATCTTTTATATCACGGCTGTATTCCGCTGACAGAGGACGGCGAGTTTGAAAGCGTAACATTCGACGGCAGAGTGTATTCGGGGAAAAGCTATCTTGACTACATAAATAACAGGATAAGAGAAGCGTTTTTTATGCCGGCAACGGTTAATTCGAGAGAAAGCGACTTTTTCTGGTATTTGTGGTGCGGCAAAAAGTCGCCGCTTTTCGGAAAAACGGCTATGACGTCGTTTGAGCGGTATTTTATCGAGGACAAGGAAGCGCATAAAGAGGGAATGAATCCGTATTACAGCCTTATAGAAAGCGCGCCGATATGCGGCAAAATTTTATCGGAGTTTTCGCTCGGTGACGCGTCGCATATCATAAACGGTCATGTGCCTGTCAAGCAGGGCGAAAATCCCGTAAAGGGCGGCGGGCTTTTGTTTATGATTGACGGCGGAATTTCAAAGGCTTACAGGTCAAAGACGGGGATTTGCGGATATACGTTTATTTACAGCTCAAGGTATATGGCGTTTGCAAAGCATACGAGCGATGAAACAAAGGATAGGTATGTTATTCCGGAGCTTTGCGAGGTTGAGAGGTTCAGGAAAAGAATGCTCGTTGAGGATACCGATAGGGGAGCGGAAATCCGTGATAAAATAACGGCGCTGTCGCAGCTTCTTGAAGCGTATAGAGATGGGAGTATTAAGGAAAAGGTATAATTTTTGTTTGATTTATTGTTATTTGATTGAAGCGTTTATCAAATGTTTAAAATGGAAAATGTTTTCGTATGGGCGGGGCTTTGCTCCGCTCGTTTTGATATTTGCAATTATTTTGTTTGTTTGCTATTTCTCATTATTTACAGGTGTTCTTTTGTGCGACAAAAGAACCAAAACCGCCGGGAGTTCGGTACCTCCCGGGCCCTGAACCGCTTGGGGCAAGCCCCAAGACCCCATGCAAGCGCGTGTTTTCGCTTTTGCATAATTTATAGCAATCCAATCCGGCAAGGGCTGATTTTATTCTGATTGCGATATGTTCGCAATTTACCGCAGCGATGCATAAAGCCGCTGCTGCATTTTGATTTGTGTTTTACAGCTTTCGACAAAATCCGAAAATGCTGAATAATTTTGTTTCTCTGTAGGGGCGGGGCTCTGCTCCGCCCGAAAAAGCATTTGCAAATGCTTGATTTTTTCTATATTCTTTGTTCGCTCCGTAGGGGCGGACATTATCCGCCCGATTTATTGATTTATGTTTTCGGCTAAATAAAAACGAAGATAAAATCTATTTTTTTGAACGTTAAAAACGTCCGTAGAAAATTCGGCGCATATATTTTATATGCTTGATTTTATTTAAAACCTTTTATGTGCTCCGGTAAGGCATATCTTACCGCAATACACCTATACAAATACAACAAATTATATACTCTATGTGTGTGCATATTTACGATATTGATTAAAAAAAGATTAAAATTGCTTTAAACGCTTGAAAAAAGGAATGATTTTGAGTATAATTGATATAATGAATGTATGGAATTTCTGCGCATGGAAATTATAATAAGCTGCCGCAGACGAAAATAATATTCATCTGCGGCTTTTTTCAGTGCATCATATCCATTGCGGCGTCAATCATGCCGCCGATGCTTTTAAACACACCTTCTGTTTTTTTATGAAGCGTGCGGCGCTGTCTGTCACTGAGCGGATCGGCGAGCATCATGCCTGCCGCGCCGAGTGTAAGACCTATGGCAAGTCCCTTGCCGAAGCTTATATATTTTCCCATTTTAAGCGTAGCCTCCTTTTGCCGCAGAAGCGGCATTTGCGATGTTTTATCATCCGGATTTATTATTGCACGAGGAATGTTATATATTCCATACAATTTATAGAAATAAAAAGGTTATATTGAAAAGAGGGAAGAAAATGGCGAAAATAAAGCCTTTTTACGGCTACAGATATAATGCCGATATTATAAAAAATTTCGGCGAGGTTATGGCACCGCCGTATGATTCTCTTTCAGACGAGCAGACTGACAGCTGTTATGATTTAAACCCATATAATGCGGCACGTCTTATTTCACAGCGATCTTATGATACTGATAATGCGGAAAACAACTGTTACACCCGTTCGAGAGATTTTTTGCAGTCATGGATTGACAGCGGAGTGCTTGTTAAAGAGGATAAAAAAGCTATTTATGTTTATGAGCAGACAATAACGGTAAATCGTGAAAAATATTATAACAGGGGAATTGTGGCTCTTTTGGAGCTGACGGACTATGCAGACGGCGTTATTGTGCCGTGTGAGGATCCGAGCACCGACTCGAAAAATGACAGGCTGCAAATGATAAAGGAAACCGAGTCAAACAACAGCCTTATCAGCTGTATGTACACCGACGGCGATAAAAGACTGTCGGCAATGCTGACGGATATTTCCGAAAAGCCGGCGGATATGGCGTTTAAAACCGATAATGACGGAATTGAGCATAAGCTCTGGGCGGTGACTGATGAAAAAATAATAAAGCTTGCCGAAGACGCGCTTGCCGATAAGAAAATGTTTATAGTTGACGGTCATAACCGCTATGAAGCGTGCTATGAATACAAGCAGATGAGAATGAAGGAAAAGGGCTATACAGGGAAAGAGTCGTTTAACTATGTTATGACGCTGATTTCCGACTCCAAAGAGGACGGACGCGTTCATTTGCCTGTTCACAGACTTGTTCATTTGGGTAAGCCGCTTGCGGAGTCTTACCTGATTGCCGGGCTTCAGGAGCATTTTGTTGTGGAGAAAATTATTGTCGATAAGCTCGACGACGATATGGCGGAAACAATAAAAAAGCAGATTGCAACGCAGCGCAAAGAAACTATTTTTGCGCTCTACACGGGCGGAGATTATTTTTACCGCTTCAGATACAAGGGCGGAAAATATCTTGAAAAGATAATGCCGGACGTGTCGGAGGCGTATAGGAGCATTGACCTTAATATACTCAATAAGCTTGTTTTTGAGGAACAGATGAATATCAATCCGACAAACGATCCGCGAATTGAATATACAAGAAAAATTTCCGACGGAATGAGAGTTGTCGACCATGATATAAACACCTGCCTTTTTGTCTTAAATCCGATAAGCTCATGGCAGCTTGAAGCGCTGAGCAAGGCAGGGGAGAGGCTTCCGAAGCGCTCCGTTTCGATTTTTCCGAAGCCTGCAACCGGAATTGTTATACATAGGTTTACGGAGGACGTTTAAAAAAAGCTGCTGCAAAGAAATTTTTTCGGCGCAGCGGCTTTTGTAATGCTTCCCGAAATTTATAGGGAAGAAAAATCCGACGCCTTTTGCAAGGTGAATTTGTAAAAAAATTATTCTGAAAGGAAAAATATATAATGAGTATTAATTCTTCTCAAAAGATAAAGTGTCCCTCATGCGGGCAGCTTCACGATGTTACAGTCTGGAACAGCGTTACCGTCGACGACAGCCCTGATCTTAAAAAGGATTTGCTCGGCGGACGGCTTAATATGTTTACCTGCTCTTCATGCAGCTACAGAGCGCTTATGCCGACGCCTATGCTGTATCACGATAAGGCAAAAAAGCTGCTTATTTCTTTTTCTCCGTGCGATGATGAGGCGCTGAAAAAAAGAATGTATTCAAATATATGCGAAAAGTCAAAGGAGTCGGGTGAGCTTAAGGAGTTTGAGGGGTATAATCTCAGATATGTGTGCGAATATAACAGTTTGCTTGAAAAAATTCTTATATTTGATGCGCTTCTTAACGATAAGGCAATTGAGGTTATAAAGCTTCTCGTGCTTTCGCAGGAGCCGGATAAAGCGGATAACAGGACTTGTATTTTCGGAAAGAAAACAGACGGCGAAATTGAGTTTATCGTGAGCGACGCTAAGGAAAATCAGGTGTATACCTCGCGCGTGCCGCTTGAAACGTATAATGTTATTTGGCAGGAGCTCAGAAATTCCGGCGTTAAGCCGTATAGCTTTGATTGGGAGTGGGTTAATGCCGATTATGCCGATAGGCTTATTAACGGGATTAATAATTGTTGATTTAGTATGAGCGGAGCTTTGCTCCGCTCATTTTTGTAATCGCAATTTACTATTTGATTGGAAATTGTAAATTTTACCTTTTCCGTACTAAGGCGTTTGAACTATGTCTACTCTATTTATATTATACCGCTATATTTATTCGTCTAGCAGATTTTCGCTTTCCTCTCCCGACAGGCTCTGTACATCGCGGAGCTTTCGGCGGATTACATTTGTCCTTGTTCCTATAAGCGCGTCAAGATCGCTGTCGACCTGACCGAGATGCTTTTTAGCCTTTTCGAGAACATCGGAGAATTTATCAAATTCCGTTTTGACAGCGCCGAGAACCTCCCAAACCTCCGCGCTGCGCTTTTGAAGAGCGAGAGTTTTAAAGCCCATTTGCAGACTGCTAAGCATTGCCGCCATAGTGGTAGGTCCCGCAACATTTACATGATAATCCTTTTGGAGAACCTCAACGAGTCCGAGCTTTATAACCTCCGAATAAAGCCCCTCAACAGGCAGAAACATTATTCCGAAATCTGTTGTATACGGAACGGAAATATATTTAACTCTTATATCCTTTGCAAACGCCTTAATTCTCTGCGTAAGCTCGCCGGATGCTGCTTTGACTGCGGCAGGGTCTGCGCTGTCATAGGCGTCAAGCAGCTTTTCATAGCAGTCGGCAGGAAATTTGGAGTCAATAGGCAGATAAACCGGCTTATCCTTATCCTCGCCCGGAAGCTTTACCGCAAATTCCACTCTTTCGCTGCTGCCTGGAACGGTTGCAATATTTGTTTCATACTGCTCCGGAGATAAGATTTCTTCAAGTATTGCGCCGAGCTGAAGCTCGCCGAGTATGCCGCGCGTTTTTACATTTGTGAGGACCTTTTTAAGATCGCCCACGCCGGAGGCTAAATTTTTCATTTCTCCAAGCCCTTTGTAAACCTCTGCCAAACGCTCGTTTACCATTTTAAAGGACTCCGATATTTTGCTGTCAAGCTTTTCGTCAACCGTCTTTTGCATTGCGGATAAGCGTTCGTTATTGTCGTTTCTTATTTTTTCCATGCTATCGCTTATCGAGCGGCGCATATTTTCGAGCCTTTGCTCGTTCGACTGCTCAAGCGTTGCAAAGCGCTGCTCCAAAACGCTAAGCTGGCGCATTGTTTCGTCCGCACCGCGCTTTTGCAGCTCATCGGAGGATTTTCTCATTTCGTCAAGCCTTGCGTTTTGAAGCTGTATTTCCGATGAAATTTTATCGTTCCCGCCCGATTTTGAAAGCATAATCAGCACTAAAATCAATATAACGGCAAGAAGAGCTATAATAATGTATTGCATTTTTTTATTTCTCCATTCGTAAATTAATAACATATAGTAATTATAACACAAAACCTTTCGTTTTTCAAGAGAAATTTTTCATATTCGGCACGCTTGACATAATTATTTATTTGTTGTATAATAGCTGTATAAGGAACAGATTGGAAGTGCATTTTTTATGTTTGATTTTTTGAGAGTTTCAGCCTGTGTGCCGCGCGTAAGAGTGGGGGATACGGAGTTTAACTGCGAAGAGATAATAAAAAAGACAGATAATAAGAGTGATATATCGGTTTTCCCGGAGCTTTGCGTTACGGGGTATACATGCGCGGATTTGTTTTTTCAGAAAAAGCTTCTGCTCGGCGCATATTCAGCTCTTGAAAAAATTGCGGAAATAGCGGAAAAAACGGTTTTTGTCGGCGCGCCGATAGAGATTTACGGTCAGCTCTACAGCTGCGCTGTCTGTATGAGCGGCAGAAGAGTAAGAGCGATTATTCCGAAAACCTTTATGCCGAACTACAATGAGTTTTACGAAAAAAGATGGTTTTCGTCGGGAAGCGTACTCAAGAGAAAAAGCATAAATTCCAAAGAACTCGGATTTAAGGAAGAGTATGATATTCCGGTCGGTACGGACATAATTTTAAATATAGGCGGCTATGTAAAGGTCGGCTGTGAGCTTTGCGAGGATATTTGGGCGCCGCTTCCGCCGTCAACGTTTTTGGCACTCGGCGGCGCGGAGGTTATTGTAAATCTTTCTGCGAGCAATGAAACAATTGCAAAAAGAGATTACAGACGCTCGATTGTATCAAACCAATCGGCAGCGTGTCTTTGCGGATATGTATATGCTTCCGCAGGTGCTGATGAGTCAACAACGGATGTTGTTTTTTCGGGGAACTGTATTATCTGCGAAAATGGCAGCGTTATCGGTGAAAACGAAGAATTGATTGATAACGATTATTCTCTTATCCGCGACATTGATTTAGGCAAAATAAGAGCCGACAGAATGAAAATTAAAACCTTTTCAGACAGCAGTGCGCTTTACGCAAAGGAATTAAGAGAGGTTTATGTTCCGCAGGAGAGTGAATTTTCGTGCGGCGAGCTTATAGCTCCCGACAAGCTGCCCTTTGTGCCGAGCAAAAAAAGCGACAGAGAAAAGCGCTGCCGCGATATTTTTAAGATGCAGACGGCAGGACTGGCAAAAAGGCTTCAGACGGTCGGCGGCAAGCTGATAGTCGGCGTTTCGGGCGGACTCGATTCAACGCTTGCGCTTTTGGTAAGCGTTCAGGCTATGAAAAAGCTCGGAAGAAGCGTAGCGGACGTAATCGGCATAACAATGCCGTGCTTCGGAACAACCGACAGAACGTATAACAATTCTCTTGATCTTATGAAAACGCTCGGCGTTACGGCGGAGGAGATAAACATAAGAGAAGCCGTTGAAAAGCATTTTAAGGATATAGGTCAGGATAAAAACAATTATGATTTGACATATGAAAATTCACAGGCAAGAGAGCGCACACAGGTTTTGATGGATTATGCCGGCAGAGTCGGCGGACTTGTTGTAGGCACGGGCGATTTGAGCGAGCTTGCGCTCGGCTGGTGCACGTATAATGCGGATCATATGAGTATGTACGGCGTAAATTCATCTGTTCCGAAAACGCTTGTAAGATGGATGATAGAAAGCGTTATAGAATGCGGACTGTTTCCCGAAAGCGAAAGCGTTCTTCGCGATATTGCGGACACGCCGATAAGTCCGGAGCTTTTGCCGCCGGATGCGGAGGGAAAAATTGCGCAGAAAACGGAGAGCATTGTAGGTCCGTATGCGCTGCATGACTTTTTCCTTTACTACTGCGTAAGGTACGGCTTTGAGCCGGAAAAAATACTTTTCCTTGCCGAAAAGGCATTTAAGGAGGACTTTACAGAGGAAGAAATAAAAAAATGGCTGATTAATTTTTACAAAAGATTTTTTACTCAGCAGTTTAAGCGCAGCTGCCTTCCCGACGGCGTAAAGGTGGGAAGCATTTGCCTTTCGCCGCGCGGCGACTGGCGTATGCCGTCAGACGCTTCATGGAAGCTGTGGCTTGAAAATTTGCAGCGGTAATAAAATCTGTCGCTGCGTTAAAATTTTAAAAAACGGGAGGTTATTCAGGTGAAAGCTTTTTTATCAAAACTCAGTATTACAAACATAATTTTCTTAACGATTGCCGGAATAATAAATGCATTCGGCGTTACGGTGTTTATCGCGCCGGTAAATTTATACGACAGCGGAATTTCGGGAACATCAATCCTGCTTTCTCAGCTTACGCCCGAATATCTTTCGCTTTCGGTGTTTCTTTTGCTGCTTAATGTTCCGCTTTTTCTTTACGGCTACAGGCGGCAGGGCAGCGTGTTCACGTTTTATGCCATTTACGCGGTTTCTATTTATTCGTTCTCCGCGTGGCTTATAACCGATGTTTTGCCCGTTGATGTGTCGGTAGCGTCACCGCTTGCGGGTCAGGATTTGCTCCTTTGCGCTGTTTTCGGCGGAATAATTTCGGGAATAGGCAGCGGTATGGCTGTACGCTTTGGCGGCGCTATGGACGGTATGGAGGTTTTGGCGGTAATATACGCAAAGAAGCTCGGAATAACGGTCGGCACATTTATGATGATTTATAACATGGCGCTTTATATCGTTTGCGGCTTTATACTCGACAGCTGGATTTTGCCGCTTTACTCGATTGTTACATATGCGGCGGCTCTTAAAACAATCGATTTTGTTATAGAGGGTATCGACAGAGCAAAGGCAGCGCTTATAGTAACGGAGCAGCGCGAAAAGGTATGCGCGGCGCTGTCGAGCGAATTTGAATGCGGAATAACGGTTACCGATGCAAAGGGATATTATTCAAATTCCGATAAAACGATTGTTTATGTTGTTGTCAACAGATTTCAGATAGGAAAAATAAAAAAAATTGTACATGAAAATGATCCCGGAGCGTTTATTTCAATTACTGAAATAGCCGATGTTTTCGGCTCAAAATAAGGAGGCTTGGACACATGAGAAAAAAACTGTCAGTGTTTTCTTTCCTCGCGGCTTTATTTGCTCTGCTGCTTTGCGGCTGCTCGGATAATGTTAAAACGACGAAAACAACTTTGCCGACTCTGATTATAGGCAGTGATTTTTACTCACCGTATGTTTATGTTGACGATAACGGCGGCTATGCCGGTATTGATGTTGAAATTGCGGAAGAGGCGTGCAGAAGAATGGGAGTAAAGCCTGTATTTAAGCAGATCGCGTGGCAGGATAAGGACGCGTTTCTCAGCAGCGGCAGTGTAGACTGCCTTTGGGGAAGCTTTTCAATGAACGGCAGAGAAAATGACTATGCATGGGCAGGGCCGTATATGCGGAGCAAGCAGGTAGTTGTTGTAAACGAGTCAAGCGATATGTATAGACTTGGTGACTTAAACGGAAAAAGTGTTGCCGTTCAGAACTCTTCAAAGCCGGAGAAGATTTTTTTAAACGATGAGCTTTCGGGTGTGTCGGTTAAGAGGGTTTACAGCTTTTCGGATATTTCAACAGTGTTTGCCGCACTTAAAAAGGGATATGCCGATGCTGCGGCAGGTCATGAAACAGCCTGCCGCGACTATGTGAAAAATATCAGCGGCGATTACAGAATACTCGACGGAGTTTTGCTCGCTTCAAGGCTCGGCGTTGCCTTTAATAAGGAAACGGGGCAGCAGACGGCAGATAAATTATCGGGCGTTCTCAAGGAAATGAAAGAGGACGGAGCAATAAAAAGCATTCTTGAAAAATACGATTTGGATATTGATTTTGCGCTTGGGGAGGACGATATGCAATGAAGAAATATGATACACATATTCCTTCGCAAAAACGAAGTATACGGCTTTTCGCCGTATTTATCATAATCGGTATTATATTGATGAGCGGAACGCTTTATTTCAGCAGAATTTACAGCCTGAAGGAAGCAAGAAAAACGATGGAGAGAAATATACGCGATCTTAAAAAGCAATGCAACGAATACAGCGATTTTCTCTCTTCCGATAAGGCTAAAAGCCTTATGCGCCTTACGGAACAGGCGGACGCAGTCAGCAGCTCACTGTCGTTTATTGAGCCGGAGGAAAGAGAAGCTTTTTTGAAAAGGTATTATGACATTCAGCGGCTCGACTGCATTTTGATACTTGATGAGGATTTAAGCGCCGACGGCGAATTTACGCCGCTCGGCATGGATTATGACGCTTGGGAAAGCGAAATTAACAATCCGTCAATTGAGACTATACTGACATATCCGAAAAAGGTGTATTCTGCGAGAATTAAGCACGGCGGGAATACATATGATATTGCCGCAGCGGCACGGCAGGATAAAAAAGGCGTTGTTTTCTGCGCTGCTTTGCAGGAAAACGAAAGGCTTGAAATTCATTATTCACCTGTAAAAAATCTTTTGGCAACGATTGAAACATATATGCAGGGGGTGCTGTATATCACGGAGGGCGATGAGATTATTGCTTCAAATACGGATACCGATTATGCCGAAAAAGCACAAATTCCGCAGCTTAGCATAATTGACTCTCTCGGAGAGGGCAACAAGCTTACGCGCTTTAAAAGCGGAGGCACAGCTTATTACGGCGGAAGCGCTAAATGCAGAAGCTATGATATTTATGCATTCTATCCGGCAAGATGGGTTTTTGCATCGTGTACCGAGACGTTGCTTGTTGCATTTTGCATTTATATGCTCCTGACACTTGCGGCGGTTGCACTGCATTATCGTTCAAAATTGCTGCATGACCGCGAATTGAGTCGTCAGTACGGAATTATAAGAACAGTCAGTCATATTTATACAATGACAGTTCTTGTTGATATTGAAAAAAGAACCTATAAGCTGCTTAAGCGCCCGAATATAAGCGGTAGCTTTAAGGATGAGGGCGAAATAAACGAAGCTTCTCTTGATAGCTTTGTAAGCCACGTTGATGAAAGGTATCGCGAGGGCTTTTTAAGGTTTATTAAAATGAGCACTATTGATGAGCGTCTTTGCGGGCAGGAATATTTTGAATACAATTATAAGGATGATACGGGCGAGTGGATAAGCGATCAGATTATAGCGCAGACGCGCGGCGAAAACGGTAAGGTTGCTTCATTTATTCTGACGAGAAAAAATATCAGTGCGCAGAAAAAGTCGGAGCTTGAATATCAGAGAAAGCTTGAAGCGGCCGTTAAAAACGAACAGCTTGCCAATCAGAGCAAAACGGAGTTTTTGAGAAGAATGAGCCACGATATAAGAACGCCGATTAACGTAATTGTCGGAATGATAGAAATTTCGGACAGAAATCCGAGTAATTTTGAAATTCTGACAAGCTGCCGTAAGAAGTGCCGCGTTGCGGTTGAATACCTTCTTGAGCTTGTAAATGATATACTCACAATGAATAAGCTTGATGCGGACAGGTCTGAAAACGACGCAGCGTTCAGCCTTGAGGAAGAGGTGCGGAGAATGTATCTTATAGCAGTCGAGCGCGCTAAGGCTGTCGGTGCTCAATTGCTGCCGCCTGAGGTGAAAAGCGAAAAAAGACTTCTTTGCGGTAATTCGCTTTATCTGAGGCAGATAATGATGAATATTGTTATAAATGCAATTCGCTACAGCGGAGATGGCGGTAAGGTTAGGGTATCGGTGTCGGAGGAGCCGTGCGCGCAAAGACGTGAGCTTGCAGAGGTTAAATTTATCTGCGAGGATAACGGTATCGGCATGAGTCGGGATTTTCAGGAAAAGATGTTTGAGCCGTTTGCTCAGGAAAACAGCTCAGATAAATCAGGCGTCGGACTGGGGCTTTCAATTGTCCGGAAGCTTGTTGATAAGCTCGGAGGGCATATTGATGTTGACAGCGAAAAGGGCAGGGGGACGAGGTTTGAGATTACTCTGCCGTATAGGTATGCTAATCCGGCGGAGAAAAGCCGAAAAGGCGGCAAGAAAAGCGGAACATCTATAGAGGGCTTTACAATTCTTCTTGCGGAGGATAATGAGCTTAATATGGAAATTGCCGAATACATAATAAAGGACGCAGGCGCAAAGGCTGTCAGAGCACGTAACGGCAGGGAAGCGGTTGAGCTGTTTGAAAAGTCAAAGCCGTATGAGATTGACGCCGTTTTGACGGATATGACAATGCCTGTTATGGATGGACTTGAAGAGGCAAGGCAAATTCGCGCGCTTGACAGGCCCGATGCCAAAGAAGTGCCTATTATTGCTATGACGGCTAATTTGTTTGAGGATGATATAAAGGCGTGCACAGAGGCGGGAATGACAGGCTTTGTTGCAAAGCCGCTTGATGTGGAAAATTTGCTTTCGATGATTGCAAGACAGGCGGGCGGAGATTTTCGGGAATTTTAAATTTTTGTGAGAAAGGCTAAGTATGATGTCGCTGTCAACATGGCCGACAGAGAGAGTGATTTTGCGGCGGCACGGTAGGCGAGGGTGCGTGAAATAAGGATTTGTAGAATAAAAGACTTCATCCGAGAAAGTGATTTGACGGTGTGGGCTGTAGGCGATGAGGCTGTGAAACAAGAGTTTGGCAAAGTAAAAGGCTCCATCTGTGAGGGAGCTGTCAGCGCAAGCTGAATGAGGGAGTGGTATTGATAATGGAAAGTGTATCTGCAGTGGAACTCCACCCGTCATTTCCTACGGAAATGCCACCCTCCTCAAAGATGAGGGCTTTTATGGCTGTTTTAGCGGGCGGCTTAGGTGTGGATTTTTTGCGAAACAAGAAATTGCAGAGTAAAAGGCTCCATCCGAGAAAGTGATTTGGTGGTGTAGGGCTGTAGGCGATTAGGCTGTGAAACAAGAGTTTGGCAAAGTAAAAGGCTCCATCTGTGAGGGAGCTGTCAGCGAGAGCTGACTGAGGGAGTATATAAAAAACAGTAATTTAATTCATTAAGAAAGCGTGATAAAATGTCATTAAGCTACAACAAAAAACTAATCCCGATAGCAAAAGACTTGCGCAATAACGCAACAAGGCAGGAAAATCATTTATGGTATGATTTTTTAAGAACATATCCCATAAGATTTCAGCGTCAAAAGACGATTGACGAATTTGTTGTTGATTTCTACTGCCATAAAGCAGGACTTGTAATAGAGCTTGATGGCAGTCAGCATTATACAGATGAAGGAATTATTAATGATGAAAAAAGAACGCAGGTATTAAACAAACATAATTTGGAAGTGTTGAGATTTTCAAACCTTGATATAGATAAAAATTTTACCGGTGTATGCGCAATGATTGAAGAAAAAATCAGAGAAAGCATAAGCGGCGCTATAGATATAATGTAATTACAAAAACAGTGAGGGTGTGAGCTTTGATCTCACACCCTCGTTGCATCCGCCTGTTTACTTCCATACAAACGGCGTCATATTTTCAAAGCTTATTTTGAAAATGCTTTCTACACTGTCAAGGCTGTCGCTGCTTGGCGTAAAGCTTCTTAAAGTAACAGCGTCAAAATCGGGGTTAAAATCCGAAAGACTCGAAAGCCTTATAAGCTTAACCGTAGAGTAGGGGAGCAGACCTTCGAGCGAAATTTTTACATCTCCCGATTTACCGATTTTAAGCTTTATAAGCTTTCCGCTTCTGCTGTACTCTGCGATTATCGGAATTGATATATTTTTCTCCGAAAGACTTATCTGTACGCTGTCGGCATTATTAATATCATCGGTTTGCGCTCCGCCTGCAAAAAATGTGGTATCCGGAAGTTGCAGGTCATCTTTGGCATCTGAAAAGGTCGGCACGGTCGGATATACACCGAAATCGGTTTTATATATTTTATAGTCGCATTTGCTTTGCGCCGATATATTAATTTTAACCTTTGACATAACCTCAAGCGCGCTTTTATCAGCAGCGGTCGGCAAATCCGAAATAATGCACTCACTTCCCGAAAAAATGCTGTAGGTATTATTCGTGCTGTCGATTACAAATGATATTTTGTTATCGGTAAGGGTGGCTGTTTTACCGCCTGCCGATACCGCAAAGCCGTTTACGGTGCAAAGCGGAAGAGTCCTGCCTCCAAAATCGGCGCTGTAGGTATATGTCAGATTTTTAGCGGGCTCTATTATGCTGCTGTAGTACAAAAAGCGGTTGTCAAAGCGCTGAAGCTCAAGGTTTTGCGATATGGCTTTGCTTTTGCCTGTGCCGAGCGTACCGGAATATTTATATTTATTGTCATACGGTGCATGGTAGCCTGTGATTTGCGGATATTCGCTGCAAAGCTCAAAAATCATATTATCAAAATACGTGTCACTCGGATAGAAGGCTTTTTTTTCAACGTTGTAGAGATGATTTGTTCCGATTATAAGCTGCGTTATCTCCGTAATCTCTGTTTCGCTTTTGAATATAAACGGCTCGTTTTCGGCAATTTCTATTCCGTTTATAAAAATATCAAAGGTTTTATTTTCGACGTCGCCGACAATGTCAAGCCTGAACCATTTGCCAAATGGCGGTACGACGGTGCTTATCTCCTTTTTATTTACCCTTATAAATACTCTTCCGTTATCGGTTAGAAATTCAATCGGCGTTTGTACCTCCTGCGCAGCGGAGCTACCTTTTACCAAAAAGGTGAAAAATCTGTCCGCGCCGCTTCCGTCAAAAAGCAGCTCCGATGAAAATCTGAAATATCCCTTTGAATTTACGGGAGCGTTAAGCTGCCTGCGCTGCTGCGCCCAGCGGTGATTTCCGGAGCTCGGAGCGGAAAGCATTGAATATTTAAAGCAGCTGTCGCTTTCGGATTTTCCGCCTATGCCGCTAACCTTTTTCTGAATATGGTATTCGGAGTTTATATTCATTAAGAAATTTTCCGTTTCGCCTGTTTTGTAATTAAGTCCGCTTAAATAGTCGTCGCCGTCAGGCTCGCGGCTGCCGATCGGGACAGTCCAGCTTGAAATCGGGATATTCATCATCGGTGTATTTGCCGCTTCCTCATAAAGCGGAGCCATTTTAACCTCTAATGAAAAGTCACCCTTAGGCGCGTTTATCTTTATGCGAAGCCGTCTTTCCTTTTCGCCGAGCGCTTTCTGACCGTCAAAATAGTTGCTTTCAACAAGATAATGCTCCTTTGTGAGCTTGCCGCCCGGTATGAGCGACACCTCGTAGTTATCGGCTGAGGTTAAAAGCTTTAACTTAAGCCGCTTTGAATTTTGTGTAAGGATTATTTCATCATTGTTTATTGAAGCGTCATCAGCCTTAATGTTCATAAACCAATAAATTTCCGAAGATTTTGTAAGAGTTATTTCGTCGCGCACCGTAAGGCTTCTTTTGCTGTCGCCGACGTAGAAGCCGCGCAAATATTTGCTTGCCGAGCCTGTATATGTTATTCCCGACGACACTCCGTCAGAATACGCCTCCGTTAAATCCTGAACGGCGAATGAAGCGCTCTCGCCGCTCGTCAGCTTTACATAGGTGCTTGAGTTCCAGTTCATATCGTTTTGACCGCAGGTTTTCGGGTTTATAACAACGCAGTTGTGAGCCTCCGCACGTCTTCTGAAGCTTCTGCCGATAGAGTAGCCGTACTCGGCCGCGTAATTTTCCGGCTCAAGATCGTGCGCCCAGCGTTCGCCCATTATGTCGAACACGAATGAGCCTGCATCCATATGCGAATGGTAAGCGTTCGTTTTTCCGCCGTGACCCGAAACGAAAAGGGAGTCCGCTTTATCCCATCCGCCGCGCATTGCAAATGCTTCCGTACCCTTTGAATAGATGTCAAGCGGCAGCTTGACTTTCTCGTTCGACTCATCGCCGTACCACAAAAGGTCGTATATTGTCGGAGAAATATCCTTTATCGGATTTGCAAGCATTTGTCTTCTTCTTGAAAAAAGCGCATTATCGCCGCAAAGCCTTGCAAAATACGAGTAGCATGACGCGTTTAAATGTCCCGGCCATGCGTCATGGAAATTGTTTACGCTTACAAACGAGTCGAGCCCTATAGCGTAATACGGCGTCTGCTTCACGCCCGGATAGTCCGAAAGCCCGTAATGAGTTTTAAGACACGTGTCCATAGCCGAAAGGCCGAAGCTGAGATAGTTTGCCGCATAAAGCCAGTAGCCTATGCCTTCCTCCCAGCTGCCTGACGGATAATAGAGCGAAATACCGTTTTCAAGGCTTTTTACGGCGTCTGCAAGAGTGTCAAAGCAAAGGTCTTCATTTTCCTCACATACCGCGAGCGCCGCCGCGATTGTTGACGCGTTTGACACGATGTTGAAGTTGTTTTTATCGGTTGCAAAGCCTGCCGCCGCGCCCATAAGCCCGTTTGACAGGAGTCTGCCGTGATATGCCTGCCAAGAAATCAAAACGCCTTTTTCGATTATCGCGTCCGCGATTGTTTTTCTCTGCTCCTCACTGAACGCGCCGTACATCCAGTCGTAGCCTATCGCCGCGCCGTACATCATTTCTGCCGCGTCAATGTAATGCTCATGATGCCAGTCGGGGAAGGCGCATATTGCTTCAAACTCTTTCCATGCGCGCTGCGGGTATTTTTTGTCGCCCGTTATCATGTATGCATATCCCCAGTATGTCATTTTTGTCATAACGCTGCGCGAAACATTAAGTAGACTTCTGTCTGTGATTGTATATTCGACGACCGGATATGAAAGATATTCGTCAGCCTTTGAAATAAGCGTTATGTTCATTTGCGACGGAAGCGCGGAATTTGATATATTTCTTTTTATTTTCTCAAAATCCGCTTTGTTTGCAAGCAGTCTCGGATGCTCGCCCGGTGATATATTTTTTTCAAAATCGGCTTTTATTTTCTCCTTGTCCGGATGCTCAAAGAGCATATAGGAATTTAAATTTCTGATTACACCGCTGCGAAGCTTAATGGGATAGTCGGAGCATATAAAAAGTCCTTCTCCGGCGTCGAGCGTGTATTTTCCGAGAGACTTGGCATAGCTTTCAAGCTCTGCGAAAGTTCTTTTCCCAAACATTTTGTAAATTACGTCCTCAGAAACGGTAAAGCTTTCACTGCTGTCCGATTGTATAAGAGAGCCGTTATAAACCTTTCCCGAATATCTGTTATAAAGCGTGAGCTTTTCAAGGTATGGCGCAAGGTCGTCCTCCGAGTAAAAAATGCTTTTTGCACTTTCGGATAAAGCGTTTTTAAACGTTTTGCCCTCATATATTTTGAGGTTGTCAATATAAAGCTTTGATTTTTTTGCGGGCGAATAAATCCAAATTCTGAGATCTGTAATTTCATTCAGCGCCGCATTTGAAAAGCTGACGGCTTTTGTTTTTAAAGCGCCGTTTATGTAAACGTCAAAGCATTGATTTTGAAAATCATACAAAAATTTTATGTTAAACCATTTCTCGTCCGACGCATTATGAATAACGCTCCCGTTTCTCATTTTAACATTTCCGCTCTCGTCAATTATAAGCGGATAGTCCTCGATACGGCTGCTTTCACCCGAATTAAAAAGCAGCAGCGGATAAACGAGCGCACCGGCGTTTTCAAGCTTTATATCCGCTTCATATGCAAGATAGTCAATATACGCGGTCACGTCAATATCAAGATGACTGTCATCCGTTGTGCTTTTGTCAATCAGCAGCACATTTGAGCCTTTTTCACCGTCATACGTAACCGACACGGAATTTGACTTTTTGTTTATTGACATTCCGGCTGTGGCTTTTGAAAAATCGGAGTCCTCAAAGTCGCTCATTACAAATACTGCGCCCCCCTCGTGTGCAAGAGCGTTCGTGCAAAGGCAGGCGGTAAGGAGCATAACGATACATATAATTCTTTTCATATTCTCACCCGTAATTTCTTTATTTAAATAAATTATATAGCCGCAAAGCCAAAAAGTCAACTGACAAAAAAACTCCGTGCGCCGAAAAAATGCGTATACGCTTAATTTTTCTTGGTTTTGGGTAAAAAAATGACATAGAATAAAAATTGTCAATTGACTTTTTTGCATTTATAAGGTATACTGATAATAGATATAAATTTAATTTAAAACCGGAGAATATAAATGAGAAGAAGCAAGGATTTATTTTCAAACAAAAGCATAGTCATGGTTTGGATGTCGTCTTTTATTGTTTTAATTTTGATAACCGCTTCGGCAATGCTCCTTAGCTACAACAGTGCGGAAAAAAATATGGAAAAAGAGGTTAAAAGGATTAATGAAGAATTTATGACGGAGCGAATGGACTATGTTGACAGATATATAAGCAGCGCCATGACGGGACTTTTAAACATATCGCGCATAGGTGAGCTTGACACGCTGCGCGACTCGGACCTTGACGGAATAAAAAACGAGAAGGTATATGAGATTACAAAGAGAATAAACATCGTTGAAATAGATGGAGTAAATACGGAGATGAGATTTGTCTATTTCCCGAAGCATAATATTATAATAAGCTCGGTTGTGAGAACGCCGGAGGAATATTTTAAAATTATAAATCAAAACGGGGAATATGACCTGTGGAGAGAAAACGTTCTTTCGCCCGACGGGGAAAACACGCTCTATTATGATGACGAAAATAAGGTTCTCTACATACGCACAAAAAAGCACAGCAACGCGCTTGACGCACCCGACTCGATTATAGTTATAGCGGTGTCGATGGAGGACTTTGCAAAAAGTCTCGGAAACGGAAAAAATTCCGATTTCATAATCTGCACAACGGACGGAAAGCAGATTTTATCCGCAAGCGGAAAATATTACGGGGATATAACCGAGAAACTCGATTATTCATCTGTTATAAAAAGCAGCTTTGAGGGCAGCTATGCACTGAGCTATGAAACGGCTGTCGGATTTGACTGGAACTATGTGTGTATTTCCGATACGAGCAGCTATGTGCGCTCGTTCAGAACATCGCGCAGAATTGTGATTTTGTGCGTGACTGCCGCCGCGCTTTTGTCGCTGCTTTTAGGCTATTATTTCACAAGGAAAAACAACCGCTTTATTTTTGAACTGTCCGATATTTTAAAAACGGATGACAGCTCACAAAGCGGAAATGAATATGCGGCAATTTACAAGTCGGTAAATAAAATTATTGACGACGCAAATAAAAAAGATACCATTCTCTACAGGCAGGATATGAAGCGCAGAGCCGATCTTTTGAGCCGCACGCTTTTGCCGGGAGTTGAAATCGCAACTCTGACAGCGGAGCTGGATGGTTGCGGAATAAAATTTGAGCATGACTGGTTTTGCACGGCGGAGCTTGAAATTACAAAATACGAAAACATTTTCTTTGAGGAAAACGAAAATATCACCGAAGCAATGCGCCTTGCAAAATATGTTACGGCTAACGTTTTCGGAGATTTGTTTAACAAAATGATAAAGGTTTACGCGGTGGAGCGTGCGGACGGCGTTGTTTTGATAATAAACTGTCAGAATAATTCCATTAAGGAGGATGTAAAGAAAATACTTGATTTCGGAGCGGCATTTGTTGAAGAAAACTTTAATGTTTTTCTGCGCATTTCGGTGTCGGCAATCAGGCGCGGCGTGGAAAGCATATGCAAATGCTATGCGCAGGTACGGCGCGCAAAGGATTACAGACGCGTCGGTTTTGTCGGAATACTTGACGTGGAGGAAATGGGCAACAAGCTCTCTGTCGGCAGCTATTATTATCCTGCCGGAAGCGAGCAGAAAATTCTTGCCGATATTAAAAGCGGAGATTATAAAAAGGCAGAAGAAAATATCTGCGAAATTTTCCGCGTAAATACAGAGCGCAATACTCCGCCTAAGCTTATGACAATTCTTGCGGCGAACATAATAAGCGTATTTCTGCGCGCGGTTAATCCGCCCGAAAGCAATGCGGCAGAATTTTTTGCCGGATTTAATGACGCTTATGCGGCAATCGAAAGCTTTGAGTCTGTCAACGATGTTAAGGAAAGGCTTTTGGAGCTTGCAAAATTTGTGTGCGCATTTTCCGCGCGCGATGAGCAAACGGAGCGCAGAAGCACTGTTGAGGAAATCAAAAAATATGTCGGCGAGCATTATTCCGACCCGATGCTTAACGTAAATCATATAGCCGACTGGTTTAATATGAAAACCTCCTTTTTATCAACTCTCTTTAAAAGGCAGGAGGGCATGGGGCTTCTGGAATACATAACAACCCTGCGGCTTGACGAGGCAAAGCGCCTTTTGAAAAACACCGACTATACAATGGCTGTTGTTGCCGAAAAAACGGGATTTATGAGTGAGCGAACATTTTTCAGAGCATTTGAAAAATATGTAGGAATTTCTCCTGGCAGATTTAGAAAAGAGGGGTAACGCGGAAAATCTGCGGCGCATATCGGCTTTTTTCAGGGCTCGGAGTATAACAATACACCGTCGCCCTTTAAAAAACCAATCTGCTTGCACCTTTTCCGCGTTACCGGTATTATGGCAAGGGGCGGCGCATATTAACCTTTTTCGCGTCTCGGAGTATAACAATACGCCGTCGCCCTTTAAAAAGCCAATCTGCTTGCACCTTTTCCGCGTTACCGGCGTTACGGCAAGGGGCGGCGCATATTAACCTTTTTCGCATCTCGGAGTATAACAATACGCCGTCGCCCTTTAAAAAGCCAATCTGCTTGCACCTTTTCCGCGTTATCGGAGCTGCGGCATGGGGCGGCGC
>CAKSSN010000029.1 GCA_934489015.1 uncultured Clostridia bacterium | reverse complement strand
TTCGCTTTTGTTGCTTCATTTGGCTTTGTTGATATTTTATTTACTTTTTATTTCATGTATTTTGCACCTCTCTATTTCAGACAATTGTAAAACAACGTTTTCTCTTAAATTATCTGAGATATATTAAATCATTTATACCTCTTTGAGAGCGATTTGTCAATGCGTATTAAACAATTTTGTCACCTTTATGCTTCTTTTTATCATGACAATTTTTATTTTTGTGCATTTTTATTCACAAGTTCGTCATACAAAGACAATAATACACGCCTTGAAAACACTACGTTTTTCCTTATTTTACTCTGCTTTTTAACCCCCTTATCACACCTGTTTTAATAAATAAATGATTGATAATTAATTTATATACATTTTTATATGATAAAATATACATTTATATCTTGATACATCTTGTATAAATTCTTTATATATAGGGTATAATCATCATCGTTAATATGTTATAATATTACTTGTGAGTAATTCAGACGATTGCGGGCGCATTATGCGCGTGAGGAAAGTCCGGGCTCCATAGAGCAAGGGTGCCGGCTAACGGCCGGTGAAAGCGATTTCAAGGATAGTGCAACAGAGAATGAATGCCTGATTTTTCAGGCGATTGTGGAAATGTGCGGTAAGAGCGCACAGGGATGATGGCAACTGAATTCCCGTGTAAACCCCACCCGGAGCAACCCGATAGAATAAAAAGCCTGCTCGGCAATCTTGACAAGGGGCTAAAGAGCTGCGGCAACGCTGCTCGTAGATAGATAATCGTCTAATACAGAACCCGGCTTACAGAATTGCTCATTTATTTAATAAACCGCCGCATTATAATGAGGCTTTTATATTTTAGCTTTTTATAAAAATGAACTTATACGCAGCAAACGGGAGGATAATATGAATACTTGGGAAGGAAAAACAGTCTGCTTTCTCGGCGACTCAATAACGGACGGAGTAGGCGTGCAGCCGGGAGAGCGATATTTGGATATTTTGGGTGAAAGAATGAAATTTAATGCCTGCGGCTACGGAGTAAACGGTGCAAGATTTATTGATTTGTACAGTCAGGCGCTCAAAATGAATGAAGAACACGGAAAAAACGTTGACGCAATTTTTATTTTTGCCGGAACGAACGATTTCTGCGGAAGCACGATAATCGGCGACTGGTACACCGAAACAGCGGCAGACGTTGCAACAATTGTTGACGAAAACGAAAGGCCTGTCAGAGTGGACAAAAGAATTGTGCGCTCGTTTAATATGGATACGTCCTGCTTTAAGGGCAGCATAAACTATGTTTTGTCATATTTAAAGCATAATTATCCGCAAAGCCAAATTATTTTGCTCACTCCTATTCACCGAGCATTTGCAAGATTTTCGGTTGATAATATTCAGTATAACGAAATGTATTCAAACAACATATCTAAATTTATAGGCGACTACGTAAATGCTGTAAAGGAAGCTGCAAACGTGTGGGCGACGGAGCTTATCGACATGAACGCCGTAAGCGGCCTTTTCCCGTTATATGACGAGTGGGCAGACTTTTTTGCAGACAAAGACACCGACAGACTTCATCCGGGCAGGCTCGGCCATATAAGAATGGCTGATGTGCTTGAGAAAAAAATGCAGTCTATTGCTTTGTTCTAAAATAAAACGGTTGACTGTAAAGGGGACATTGCTTAATGCAGTGTCCCCTCTTTTTGTTATGCAAGCTCAAATCCAAATACGTTAAATGTTTCGCAGCCGTATGTTTCAAGCGGAACAAAACGCACCAAAACAGCATTTTCGCAAATATCATGCACCACAAGACGATTACGGTTATTTTTCACGCTGATAACCTTTTCCGCGCCGCTTTCATCCGTAAATACGATTTTGTATGCCTTTATAAGCGTTTCGGGCATGGTAAATCTATCCTCATGAAGCTTATAATTGCATGGCATATTGTGATAATCTCTGTTTAAATCGCTGTCAAAAACAAGGCGCACCTTTTTAACCGTTTCCGGCTTATCAAAGCGGTATTCTATAAAGTCGCCCTCTTTTCCCCTCCATAAATTTTCTTCCCCTCTTTCCGACGCGTTTATGACAATCGGTGCGGAGCAGTGTGCTGAAAGCGAAAGCGCAGATATATCTCTTTTAACTCCCGGCAGGAAGCAGTCATCCCACATCAAATAACTCTGAAGCTTTTTTATATCTATACTTCTCATATCGGAATTATCCTCGCTCATAACCGCAACGGCAGTACCAACCGCCTGACCGAGCAGAGAGCAGGTCGCCATAACTCTGCTTGAGCTGAGCGCAGCATGAGTCACGCTGATATTTCTCCCGGCAAAGAGAAGATTTTTTATATTTGCCGAATAAAGACTTCTGAAGCAAATTCCCCACGGCGACGGCGCAGGATGGTAAATTGTCGGGTGACTTCCGCGATGATAAAAGCCCTTCGGGAAATGATCGTCCATTGTCCAGCCGGCATATGCAACAACATCATCAAATTTTCCACCGCCCTCAACGTCGTTTTGGTTTATCACATATGCGCCCTTATATCTGCGGCTTTCTCTCTTCCCGGGCAAAAAGCCTATCCATTCAAGCTCCCAGTTATCAACGCCGTGATCGCCCTTGTTTTTCATATGGTCCCACACGCCGTAAACAATTTTCAAAAGCTCATCGCGGCATTTATCCGTATCATGAATACAGTCACCCTCACCGCCTGTTTCAATCCACCAGAAATTGTCCTCACAGTCGTGCACCGCCTCCGGCAGATCGTCATCCGTTTCAAAGGTATAAGCCCACTCCGGCGGCGTAAATTCTGTCTTGTGATCGGTTTCGCGGATTTGAAACAAACAGCTCATACCCATTGTCTTTTTATCGGCAACATCGGGAGGAATTGTTTCTCCGTACTCGCTCTTAGCCTCTCTGCCGTACATATATTCCGCACCGGTGAGCGGAGCAAGGATTGAATCTCCGGAGCAGTCGGCAAAGAAATCCGCCTTTATTTTATAATATGTCTGCGAATTGAGCTGCCACGCCGTTACACTTTTAATAACATTATCCTCACACTGCGCGTCTATACACGTTGTGTTCAGCAAAAGCTTCAGCTTCGGCTCAAGCATTGCTTTTTCATAAAGAACGCTGTCCCATATCGAATACTTGTTTGACGGGTTCTGATAAAAGTTTTCAAGCTCAATTTCTTCAATCAATCCCGTTTCCCTGTTATCCTCGCCGTGCGCGCCGCATACCCACATTCTGATTTCGCTCGATGAGTTACCTCCGAGAACCGGTCTGTCATGAACCAAAACAGTGTCAATACCTCTTCTTGCTGCGGAAACAGCCGCGCATAAGCCTGCAAGTCCTCCGCCTATTACACAAAATTTTGCTGAATATTCTATGTTTCTCATAAAAAATTCCCTCTTTACATTTCATAAAATTTATAGTATAATTATAATATACACCGCAGCATATTGCAATGTAATATTAAGCAATTATCTTATAAAATTCTGCAAAGAAGGTATACAAATGTATGAGCTTAAAAATATTATTGATTTTTTTGAGTTTTCGGAAAAGCTCCTGAATGTTGATATTTCCTTTCACACGACAGTCTGCAAGGGATTTATTGACGAAAATATAGGAATTATAAACCGCTTCAACACGCACTGCAATAAATTTTGCGTTTATGCAAAAACGGATAAAGAAATTTTTAAAAAATGTCTCCTTCAGCAGGAAAAGGTGCTTTCGCACTGCATGGGCGGCGCATTTTGCGGAATGTCATACTGCGGACGAGAAGAAATTATAATACCGCTTAAATATCAAAGCGCCATGCTCGGATTTATATGTATAGGCGGCTTTTGCAGCAATCCAAGCGCTGCCGCGGAGAAAATTTCCGATAATCTAAGCTCATCGGGCATTAACATAAATAAGCTTATAAAATACAGCAGCAAGCTTAAAAAGCCGCAGTTTGACTTAAAATTTATTGAGCTTATGTTTTGCGAATGTGCCGATACTCTGAGCCGCCTTATGTACGAATACCACACATCGAAAGCAGGAAAATTTACGCAGAATACATACGCCGATATTATCGCCTATATAAATATGAATTACACAAAGCCGCTTAAGGTGTGCGATATAGCAAAAAACTGCTTTTGCAGTCAGTCATATATAAATCATATCTTTAAAAAAATAAATAATGTCAGCATAAGCGCTTATATAAATAATCTGCGCCTGAAAAAAGCGCAGCAGCTGCTTTGCGAAAGCGATATGAGCGTAAAAGAAATATCCGATGCGGCAGGCTTTTCAGACCCTGCATATTTTTCAAACACCTTTAAAAAATATTATAACACTTCCCCGACTGAGTATAGGAAAAATACTTGTCAGAAAAAATGATATATTAAAAAGTTCTGAAACACAAGAAAAACCCGTTTTTCTCTCTTTCAAAGCTTTTTCTCACTTGTAAATTAACAAAGGCTGCCTAAAAGATCTTGACTTTCAGGCAGCCCACGAAAAGCCTTAGCCGTGTTTAAGCCCGGCTTCCCTTTTCAGCTCTTATTTTTTCTATCAAAAGCTCCGCATCACCCATGCAGTGAGCCGTCAGCTCCGCTTTATCCGCGCCATCGGCCGCTTCAAATTTAAAGCAGTAATCCGAAAGCTCTTCGGAAATTATTTCATATCTGAACGGATCGGACGTGCTGAGAATTTCGTCGCCACTGTAATACGTCACGCCGACATAGCACCTGCCAAGCCCGCCGCTCCTTTTACACTTCATAAAAAGCTTAAGGCACTCGCCGCCGCTTAAATTCCTGAGCGTAAATGTTATACGCGACACAGGGCTTTTTTCTTTGTTTCCCGACAAAAGTACACGTTCCGACCCCGAGCAGCATTTATGTTCCATAATTATTCCCCTACTCTCCAAGCTGCGCCGCTTTTAAAAGTAACTCATACACAGGCGCAAGCTTTTTAAAATCCTTTATTATTTTTCCCGCAAGCTTTTCCGAGAAAAACGCTTCAAAATCAGTTGTTTCCGCAAGAACGCATATTTCCTTTTGGTCAAGCCACTGCTTCATTTTTTCGGGCTTGTCGGGAAATTTGCTCCTTTTATATTTAGAGTCGATAAGCGTGAATTTGCGGCTTTTGTCAACCACATCGTTTGCCGCTTCAAATAACGGGCCTCCGGCAAGCACAAGCTGACGCACATTATCCATTGCCTCGCCCGTCATGCAATAATATCCGCAGCCGTACCTTATTCTGCGCGGTGAAAACTCATAAAAATATGACGGAACTGCGTCATAAAGCTTCTTGTCACGCGAAAAATGACACCACATTACATCGCGGAAAATCGACTTATCATTCGAGTAGCGCGTATCTCTGAATATCCTTGAAATGGATTTGTTCACCTTCGGCTCACATATCATTTGAGGGTCAATTGACAGCATACCCGGAGTAAGCTCATTTACAAGAGCGCGGAGCGGAGAAAGAACATTTTCCTCATACTCATCTCTATGCTCATTAAACCATATTTTATCATTATGAAGCTTGTTCATAAAAAGAAAATCAAGCGTTTTTGCTGTAAAAGCCATAATAATCACCTTTATCAAAAAATTTTAACAAATTAATTATAGCATATAATGCGGCAAAAATCAAGCTTAAAGCTGATAAAAACTATTTTTTCGGCACACCCGCAAGAAAACCGCTCTTTGCTTTTTCCTCCGTGTCGTCGCTTTCGTCATATGCGTCATAGGGTGCGCTCGGATCATGAACGCGCTTTTTAAAGGGCGAGCAAAGCTTATCCTTGTGTGCAAAAGCAAAGTCAAAACTATCTGTCCAGCCCGTATGCCCTGTTATAAAAAGCGGATGAATATTAAGCTCTTTAAGCTTTTTCTCAAGCTCCGCAAGTGATTTTACCGCAAGCTTATTATCTTCGGCCAGACCGGATATAAAGCTGTAGCCCCCGTCAGCACCAAACCAGAGCGTATCTCCGGTGAATAAATATTTATCGTCAATCAGATATACCATGTGTCCCCACGTGTGACCCGGAACAAGAAAGCACTTGATTTTTATATCGTCAATATACAGTTCTTCGCCGTCACTTACAAGAGTTTTTTCATTATTAATTGTAACCTGCGGCAGCTTGTACATATGATATACAACCTTTCTGCGCACCTCGCCGGTAAGATAACGGTTTTCAATTTCTCCTATATAAAGCTTTGCATTTTTAAACAGTCCGCTGCTGTCCTCTTCAACCGCGCCGACGTGGTCGGTGTCCTGGTGAGTTATCAGAATATGGCGAACGCTCTTCGGGTCAATTCCGAGCCAGCTCATTTTTTCCGCAAGCCTGTCATAGTTGTAGCCCGCGTCAATCATTATGGTTGTACCGTTTTTCCGATAGAAAAAAATATTTGCAACCCATTCGCGCACACACGCAACATTTTCATCAATCCATCCGGTATTAAGCGGCTTGAAAATTTCTTTGCCGCGATACATTCTGCTCATCGCTTTTCTCTGAAATTCAGTAGCCTTTTTTGACATATCCTCATCTCCCGTTTATAATAATTTTAATATATCTACATTATATAACAAACCGCCGCCAACATCAAGTCTTTTTTCAAGATAGGCACCTTGTCAGATTATTTCCCGAAATTTAAAGTCTGCTTAGACATATCGCCGTAAAATTCTTCTGATTTATATGTTTATTATGAATAATATTTAAAATATGATAAAATATAATTCTGAAAGGACGTGATTTTAAATGAAATCAAAAGAAATTACAAGCAAGGATATAAAAAGTTTTGAAGCTTTTCTTTATGATTGTGAAAAGAGCGAAAACACAATAAAAAAATATCTACGTGACGTTCGCTTTTTTATAAAATATACAGGCAGCAAATGTCTTTCAAAGGCGGACGTGCTTGAATACAAAAAGGCAATTTGCGAGGAATATTTGCCGCAAAGCGTAAATTCAATGCTCTCATCGCTAAACGCTTTTTTTGAGTTTTTAAACAGATATGACTTAAAGGTAAAAACGCTAAAAATTCAGCGTCAGATTTTTGCGGATAAAGCAAAAGAGCTTGCAAAATGCGAATATGAAAAGCTTTTGACGGCTGCGCGGTCAAAGAAAAACGAGCGGCTTTATTTGCTTATGCAAACGCTTGCAAGCACCGGTCTGCGCGTTTCGGAAATAAAATATGTAACGGCAGAAGCTGTCAGAAGCGGCATTGCCACAATAAAATGCAAGGGAAAAATAAGACAAGTTTTTCTGCCGAAAAATCTTTGCAAAATGCTGAAAGCGTATATTAAGGCTCAAAATATAAAAAGCGGCCCCGTATTTGTTACAAGTACCGGAAAGCCGCTCGACAGGTCAAATATATGGAAAATGATGAAATCCCTTTGCAGCAGTGCAGGAGTTGATAAGAAAAAGGTATTTCCCCATAATTTCCGTCACCTTTTTGCAAGAACATATTATTCCATTCAAAAAGATATTGTACGCCTTGCGGATATTCTCGGTCATTCAAGCATTAACACCACTCGAATATACACAACCGAAAGCGGAGATGTGCATATAAAGCAAATCCAAAGACTCGGACTGCTCCGCTGCTGAAAAAACAAATACCACATAATCAGTATTATGTGGTTAGAATATAAGCTTTTGTTTTAATTTTGTGCGAAAATCATTGAAAATAAAATGCAAACTAAAAAAATATTTAAAAAAAAGCGTCCAAAAAAGACCAATTGAAAAAGTGTTATTAGATTGGTCCGAATTTTGGCGTTTATTTTTTTGCAAAATAACGAATATTTACATAAAAGTTATAAAAATATTGACAAAACCGATTTTTTGTGCTATTATAGAACTATAGAAAATATGTAAATAATTCTTGTTTGCCACATAATACTGATTATGTTGCATTATATTCTAAACAAAGGATTTACAAACAAGGTGCGGAGGAAAATACAATGAGAGAAGCGATATACAACATTGACGAGGAGCGTCTGCGCAATCTGATTTTTAAATGTTTTATTGCAAACGGCAACATATCAATGCGCGATATATGCAACGGCACCGGACTGTCGCTCGGCTCGCTTTACTATTGGTTCGGAGACAAACAAAACCTTGTTACAGAGGTTACGAAATACGGCTTTTACAAAACCGTTGATAAAATATTTGAATATGTTTTTGCTTCCGCTTACGATTTGGACAGATTTTTCGGCAGTATTCTCGATTACATAGACGGCTTCAAAAACACTGTAAGATTTATTTATCAGATATCGACAAATCCCGAATACAGCGAAAAAATGTGCGAAATAGCGCTTGAAGTAAATTATATGTATGAAAGGTTTGCTCTGAAATTAGCGCATAAAACGGGCTGTTCGGCGGATAAGCTTCGCCCGTGCGTTTATGTAATCGCTTCGGCAGTGCTTGACTATGCAGTGTGGGGTGACAGACAAAGGACGCAGAGTCAGCTTGACCTTGTTTATGATACAATAAAAAGCCTTGAAAATTAAACGGCTTTGGCATTATCGGGAAACACAATAGGCTTTGTTTCAAATACCGAACGCTCTGCTTTACAGCCGATAAAGTTTTACAGATTAATCAAACAAGTAGCTTCATGGGAAATTTTCCATGAAGCCTTTTTATTTCCGAGTGAATAGAAAAAGCTTTAAAAGAGAGCTCAAACTCCGTTTTGCGGTATGCCCAGATGCAAAGCTTTTCAGCAGCAAGAAAAGAAATAATTCTATGAAAATCAATTTTTTCTGCTTTGCTACACCTATAATATTTCTTGCTTTCCGAAGTTTTAACATCCTATTTTTGTATAAAAATATTGATTTTTTTCCATGATTATGATATACTATAGATATATCTTAGCGAAAGGAGAAATAATATAACCTCATGTTATATTATACCCGATAAAATGCGTGCTGTTATAACAGGTGCAAGCTCAGGAATAGGTCTTGAATTTGCAAGAGTTTTACACAAAAAAGGCTACGACCTCACATTGATTGCCAGAAGAAAAGAGCGTCTTGAAAAGCTAAAGATGGAATTTGGAGATAAGACAAAAACAATAACCGCTGATTTATCGCAAAGGAGCGAGGTTTTCCGCGCATTTGAGGAAGCATGCGGCGACGATGTTTCAATTTTAATAAATAACGCCGGCTTCGGTCTTTGCGGAAGCTTTTTTGAAACGGATATTTCAAGAGAGCTTGAAATGATTGATACAAACGCTGCGGCTGTTCATATTCTGACAAAGCTTTTTGTTTGTGATTTTGTAAAGAAAAATCGCGGATATATATTAAATGTTGCGTCAATTGCCGCATTTTTGCCCGGCCCTCTTCTGTGCACATATTATGCGACAAAAGCGTATGTAAGAGTGCTTACGGAGAGCGTCAGCGCAGAGCTTAAGGAAAGGAAATCAAATGTATATATAGGCGCGCTCTGTCCCGGTCCTGTTAAAACAGAGTTTGACAGCGTGGCAAATGTCAGCTTTAGCCTGAAAGGCGCAGATGCGCGCAGTACAGCCGAGTACGCCGTACGTAAAATGTTTAAAAGGAAGCTCTATATCTTCCCTGCCATGTCCGTCCGCGCAGCAGTGTTCTTTTCACGCTTTCTGCCCGTCCGCCTTTTGTCAAAAATAACGTATAGAATGCAGAAAAAGAAAATTGCAAAATAAAATTAATTGTTTCAAAAACTCTTTGATACGCAGAAAATATAGCTGCAAATCCTAAAGTGCAGACAATTATACTTTTTAAGCTAAAATACAATACCGCCCTTTTAATGCCTTTTGTTATCACAAAAGTAAAGAAAGAGCAGCAAATTAAGTGAGCTTTGATTTTTTGCATAAAAAAACAAAGCAAGCTTCTATTTTGCTTGCTCCAATGTTGATGATGTGAACCTTTTAGATATAAGCTTGCGCCAAAGTCGCTTTCCTCGCAAAAAGGTGGCAGCGACAGCGAAACGTTGCGAACGCGTTTACAAGTGAGCAGTTGAGCCGAGCGTGCCTTTTTGCGAAAAAGGAGGAGCAGCGGCATGAGCGAACTCTGATTTTTGCATAAAAAATCAGAGCAAGCGATATAAAGCTTGCTCCGACGTGGACGAAGTGAACCGTTTAGATATAGATTGCGCCGAAGGCGCAGCTCGCAAAAGGTTGGTAATGAGCCAAAGGCGTTATGAAGGCGCTTGCAACCGAATAGCCGACGCGAATGTGACCTTTTGCGAAAGAGGAGGAACAGTAAAGCGGGTGACTGATTTTTTGTATAAAAAATTCAGACTATTTTTAATTATCTCTTTATAACTTCTTAAATGCCGTTAAGTCTTGATTTTACAAGGCTTTGCGGTGTTTTTGATTATGGGCGATATTCTTATAACTTCTCAAAAGTTTTTATGTTTTCACTTTCAAAAGTAGTAAATAAAGTAGTAAAACTTATATTTACACCTTATGCGGAAATGCGTTCTTCCTGTTTAGGTAAGTCCATTATTTGAGCTTTACCCATTATTCTGTCAAATTCATCTCTTGCGGATTCGTATGAGGCGTGTGCGTAATAATTCAATGTCATAGTTATATTTGCGTGTCCCATAAGATATTGCAGAGATTTAGGATTCATACCCGCGTTTGCCATTTTAGTACAGAATGTATGGCGCATAGTGTGTGGCGACAAGTTTTCCGGGAGCTCTATATCGCAAAACTTTTTGTATTTAGTTCTCGCACCCTTAAAAACAGAGCCGTAACAGCCTGACATATGCGGTTTTCCGTCCGCTTTGCAAAATATGAAGTCGGTATAAACCTTGCCGTCAAAAACTAATTTATACTTTGAGATTTTGCAGGTGCTCAACTTGCTTTGAAAAGCTCTGTAAACAACTTCCGACATAGGAATTTGCCTGTTTCCGTTTTTTGTCTTTGTATCGGCAATATAATAACCCATTCCGCTTTTATGCAAAACCTGATGATTGACATTTATTATTCTGTTTACCATATCAACATCAGCGAGAGTTAAACCGCACAATTCAGATATGCGAAGTCCCGTTCCCAAAAGGATTATAATATCGTTATAATATTCTTTATACCTATTATCATTCTCTATAAAGCTGACAAAGGCTTTTTCCTGTTCGGGCGAAAGAGCTTCTTTGATTACAGTATCGTCCTCAATAACATCATTTATATCAAACTCAAACGGATTTTTACGAATGAAGTCATTTTGTACTGCTGTATGAAAAGCTGCTGATAAGGAACGCTTATAGTTCTTTATTGTTTTGAAAGCATACCCGTTTTCTTTCATTCTCAAAACCCATTCTTTTGCGTCTGCCATTTTGATATTTTCAATGGCGGTACTGCCGAGCCTATCTTCCGAAATGTTTTTCATCAGATAATTTCTGCTTGTAACGGTATTAGGTTTTACATTTCCGTTATGCCTTATCTGCATTGCGTAAAGCTCGCATACCGTCATTTTCTTTCCGGCTGTGTCGATTCCGTCGTCAAGGTCTCTTTGAATTTCTTTTTCCTTTTCCCTTAGCGACAAATCCTCACGCTTGCCGGAAGGCGTTTTGTCGGTAGGCACAAGCCTCCACGCATACACAAATTTAACTTGTCCCAAGTTGTCGTTATATTTATAAACATATCGTCCGTCTTTTCTCTGGCTCTCACCCGTTTGCAAAATACGATTTTTATTATCGCGTCTTTTTTCTGACATTTGCAACGCTCCTTTCCGCAACGGAAAGAGCCTTTGATATAACTTATAAATATTTTACCGCGCTTTGAGTAAAAAATCAAGGCTCTTTATTAAATTATGTCAATATCGTCAATTATCTTTTCAAATTTTTTGCGCTTTATCTGAATACGGTTACCGTTCATAATAACCCAGCCCGAATTTAGATTTTCTTCCGCAAGTTTCCGTAATTTGTTTTCGCCTATACGAAAATATTTTGAGGCTTCCTCAATAGTCAAAGTGTACTTTTCCCAAACGGGAACATCTATATTAAGTTCCATAAACTGTTCCTCCTTGCTAAACAGTAAATGATTGTATATGCCAAAGTAAAGATAAATAACAAAACCGAACAGCCGTTAGCAGCGGCTTCACGGGAATTTCACCCCAGCCCATTCTTATGGCCTGCCGTCCAATGCCGTGACGCGTTCAAGACGGGAGTATCATTATCTGAAATATGCGTCATTGCCTGCAAGCTGCTTGTCCGCAGTTACGGTACAAATATTTTATCGCTCTTGTTTTCGGACTGTTTTCGTTTCGTTCAGAAAGAAGGATAAAGAATCGACTAAAAGCCCTATTAGCAGTCGTGGCGTATTTGCCGTAAAGCTCGGCATATTTCTTTTGTATTCGTTTTTGTTTATGACGCCGTTATTTCAGAGCGTATTTGTCAAAGAACATAATTAAAGACTTTATCAGTCTTTCATAATCGCACTTTATATAAAATGCGATTATGAAAGAATAATAAGACAAAAGGGAGTGCGGAAAGGGAACGCACTCCCTCCGTCACTCAATTACCCGCGTATTTCAAAATCGGAAACAATACTTTTCATAAGTTTTGATTCCAACCGCAAACGCATATCCTCGTCAACATAAAGATATTCATTACCGTATTCGTCCTTTAATGTACGAGTGGCAAGTTTCTTTATGTAGCCGCTGAAATAACCGAGTATGAACGCCAAATCCTCTGCATTGCCACTGATGGCTCCGTCAATGGTATGTCTCGGAATTTCTGTCAGTTGCTTTGTCATTCAAAACCCTCCTCGTCTAAAAGTTTTCTAAGCTGCAAAAGTGAGCTGAGCCGTCTTTTTGAAATTGTCTGCTGAATTGCGCCAAGCTCTCTGCCGATTTCCTTATCGGTCATTCCGGCAAAAAAGGAAAGTAGAATAACATCACGTTTTGCCTGCGGCAGCTTTGATATAACATCCGCCAGCACAGCGTCATTTACAACGATTTCCTTGTCAAGTACATTGAATATATGCTCGCCCGCAAAATATTCGTCGCATACCGATAGCCTGATAATTTCATCATTTGTCAGCTCGTTAAGGGATTTTTCTCGTTTCCTTTGCCTTGCAAGTTCCGCCTCGATATTAACAGCTTCATTCTTTAATACACGAACGCAGAATTTACAAAATTGCTTTGATATACGTATATCGTCCTGAGTCATTTTTCTCACCTCCTTTCACACAGAAAGTCGGTGTTTTTTCCCTTTCACCTTATGAACAATAAAAAGTCCGAAAATACAACCGTTTTTTCAAAAAAGTTAACTTTTTTATTTCAGCACTGCATAAAAAGAAAAAAACCAAACAAGTCCGGATAAAAGACTTGTTTGGTTTTTTATATTTACTTAATTTTATATACGGCAGCAATCCGAGGAAAACGGCGGCGTATTATTCCAAACGTCTTTTACATATATAAAATTTTGCGGTCGGAAAAAGAAAACTTTTTCGATACAGAGCAGGCATATCATAGCGGCAAATATATTATATCATTGTTTAAGCGTCGGGAACAGAACGCATAGGGCAGATTTATGCACTGTCACTACATATAATTTGAAAAAAGAAAAGAGGTACAGCATTTAAGTGATCGTTTACGACCGCTTATGCTATACCTCTTTATAGTTGTACTATATTTATTTATTGTCCGCCGTTTTTCTTGTAATAGTAATTTTTTGCTCGCTTTCGTTCCAATCGACGTTTGCGCCGAGTTGTTCCGAAATAAAGCGGATCGGCGTATAGGTGCGGTCATTTTCAATAAATGCAGGGCTGTCAAGTCTAATGCTTTCACCATTCACTGATGAATAGGCTGCGCCTATGGTAATGAGAATTGTTATATCCTCGTCCTTTTCGTTTTTGCCTTTAATTGTTACAAGCTGTTTTTCCTCGTTCCATTCGACAGACGCACCTAAACTTTCAGCTATAAAGCGCGACGGGAGCATAGTGCGCTCATTCCGTATAACAGGGGCTACGTCATTTGTCCTCGTCTCACCGAAAATCAAAGCGTCTTTTTTACCGATTGTCAGTACAATTTCATTTTTTGTATTGTCAACGGGAATTTCAACCCACTTTGCATAAAGTGTAATTGACGAAACGATTTTTGTGTTTATGTCAAACTCCTTTGTAAGTGATTTGTCGGTATACCAGCCGCCAAAGCTAAATCCTTCCTTAACAGGCTCCGCAACCGTTCCTATTGTCCCGTTGCGTCTGACTGTTTTTGTGGCTATGGCGCTGCCGCCGTTTGTATCAAATTTAACCGAATATGTTCTTGAAGTGTGTCCGCCGCCGGTTGACGGTTTGCCTTGCCTGTTAAATGTAACTGTATTTGTTGTACTATACCAAGCCGCTTTTACACCGTCAGCGTCAAGCTGTATTTTTTCATTTTCGGTTATGGGCTGACCGTCCTCGCCTGTCATTTCAAAGATAATCAATTCGTTATAAAACTCAACACCTGCTTTGCCGTCTGTATATATTTCTTTGCTGTTGCCCGACAAGGTGAGTTTTATCGTCTTGCTGTCAACAAGTTCAATTTTTTCGATTGTAATATCGTCTGTCCCTGTAAGTTTCCATTTTTCTGTATTTAATAAATCCTCATTGCTTCCGTCAAAAAATCCGTCAGATAATTTTACCGTTACCGTTTGACCGTTTTCCTTGCCCTTTGTAATAGTGTTATCTGTCGTGAGCTGAATTTCAAACGGTGAATAATCTTTTTCCTCACACCACGATGCATAGTAGACAGCAGAATTTAAGGCCGTTTGAGGCTGCGGCGATACAAAATAATAACCGCCGCCGTTACTGTTCCCGGCTTTCCAGCCCGTGAATACATATCCGTCTTTTTCGGGTACTTTCGGGAAAACAACCGTGTCCGTTGCTTTTAAGTCATTTAAGACCGCATACGGCTCTTGTTCGATTAAATCTCCGTTATCGTCGTATGACGGCAAATCGGAATAGAAAGTAACATCATATACAGCCTCGTCGAAATACAATGCATATCTGCCGAGTTTTCCAACGATAAAAGAGCTGTCGTCAGTATTTAACTCAATTTTTTTAGGGGCAGATTCCGTACCGATATAGTATAGTCTAAAATTTCTTCCAAGTGCCGAGCTGCGACCGCCGCCAACTTGCGGTGTAGTAATTCTGACTTGTAATTCTTTTATATCGGGGTATAGTGCGTTCTCGTCATTTGTCTTAAAATCGTATGTCAGCATATAATCGTAATCGCTGCAAACGCTGAATAAATCCTCTGCCGGATCGTCAAGCTGCGGATCGGCATTAAGCTGTATTTCCGCATCATCATTGCCGATACAATTTGTTATAACGTTTATTCCGCTATGTTTTTTCTCACCGTCTTTTGTATATGTGTTTACAAGCGAACGATTAGCGGCAGACGCCGTAAGGCAGTTTGCCAATATAGCAATTACACAGGTTAATGTGAATAGTATTTTTTTCAACTTCAAAACCTCCTAAATCATTTTACTTTTTCGTTCTTTACCAATATACATAAAAATCGTCAAGAATATAAATGTATATAACCTTTTCAGCAGATAAATGATTCCCACCAAGTGATTTTATCGGTGTTCCTAAATGCAATTCATATTTTGCGTCGTCGGCATATCCCGCTGTCTGCGGAGAATACACCGTAATTTTATTCCCGCTTGCTGAATAGTTCGGTATAATCGTTTGATTATCAGGCGTTTTTAGCGTAATATTTCCTGATACGGAATCCGCCTGCAAATTGCTGTTAAAGCTCAATGTTATATCCTGTGTTTCGCTGTGCCCAACAAACGGGGTGATTTGAAAATCAACCGTTTTTTTGACGCTGCTGTTATTTGCAACAAGATTACTTGTGTTTGAGCAGGCAACCTGTTTCCCCGTAATCGGCTCAACTATTGTAACATTACCCAGAGTAACAGTAGAGCCGTTACTAACGTCGTCTGTTACTTCAATATACAGCTTTTTCGTTGAATTAGCTGCAAAGCCTGTTGAAGCGTAGGCTTTTTTGATAACAGGTGTTAAGTCAAACGGAACGGTTATTGTTTCCTCTGATGTTCCGCCGGAAAAATTTCTGTCAAGCAGGGATTTATTGCTGTACCTCACAAGAAAACTTTTCGCCATAGTATTAAACGCTATGTTGTAGTAGTTTACTACACTGATTGAGCTTTCTTCTGTCGTGCTGTCCGCATCCGAAATACCTATTTTTACGGCTACCTGATTTCTTTTATTTGTTTTCAATGTTACATTTGCGATAAGCAGGGGCATATAGTCTTTCTGGGGCTCTATGAAATAGTAATCACTGAATACAGGACTCCTGCTTGAAGAAGCTCCCGATACAGCGCTTGTGTTGCCTAATGCGTCATACGGCACCCATACATAGCCGTTTGTATAATGATATGCGCTTGTGCCCCAAGAATTAGCTATCTTAAAGGCTCCGATTTCGCCGCTGTCTTGTCTGTTGTTTCCGTTTACGTCAACCCAAAAATCATCATTGTAACCTACAACAGTCATTGCGTGTCCGCCGAGGTCAGTGTTTGAGGCATAACGGCAACCCCACACGCCGCCCGTCGTGTTTCTTGTGTAATTAAAGGAATCTACAAAGGTCGGGATTGTTACAACATATCCGTTTGACAGTATTCTTTTAAGATTTACAACACCTTGCGTTTCGGAATTTACCGTTGCTGATGTGTCGATATATCCGTATGTTATTTTTTGCGGCTTGTTGTATATTGCCTTGTTCCATACATCTGTTGAAGTACACCAAGCGCGAATGTTCGAGCTTGTCATATCAACCGAAAAATCACTTGCCGCAGGGCAGCCATAGCTCATAATGGCCGCACACGCCTCGTCATAATATGTAGGTGCGTCAAGTCCTCCGTTTATCAATGTGTAGATGAAACGGGGCGACATAACATTTTGATTTACAGCAGTACCCGAAGCCGTTTTTGCGTTAAGTCCCCGCACAACACAATTATTATTTGTGAGCTGATAATAAGCCATAGACCACGCAACACAGGAGTTTAAGCTACCTTGATTTCCGATTTTCGGAAAAGTGAGCGAACTGCTGACATCTACCGCACTTGTTAGCGGAAAAGTGCTCGGTGCTGTTGCTCCGCCCATACTTTCACCCGGATATGCGTATGTCATTTCGTCGCCCAAATCCGCCGCTTGAATATCGTCCGTATCTGCCGCAAGCGCCTGTATCTGATTTTCGGAATTTGTTTCCGTTCTTGATAATGCTATGCTGTTCGGTTTAACATCTGTAATTAAAGGAAGTTTAGCCTTAAATTCAGACCATTGCTCACTTGTCATACTTTCCAAACCGCGCCCGAAGTTTTCTTCCGGGATTTCCTCTGTATTTTCTTCCGCAAATATCGTTATGCCCGGTTGACATAGCAAAGCGGCAGATAAAATTATCGCTAAAAACTTTTTCACAAGCAATCCCTCCTTAATTCACCGAAATTATATCAAACGGCTGTTCAACATATAAAGTATAATTTTCTGCGGTGTTATCAGTTTTAGATGAAACCAATATATAATAGGTCTGTCCTGCCTGCATAGTATTTGTTATTCTGAAACTGACATCATTATCCGCCATTTGTGCAGATGAAATATATTCATAACCGCTGCCGTACAAAGAGGCTTTTACGCCTGCTGTTCCCACAGCCGTAATGATATATGTTCCGTCCTCTGACGGAGTGAAAGAATATACATTACAAACTTCATCAGCTCCGATACTTTTTGTCTGCCCCGCATTTTTCAGTACATTTGTTGCCGTTACTTTATTTGCCGGTGATATTTCGTAATTATCGTTTGCATTTCCGTTAAAGCGGATATAATAGTCGTTATCTTTCGTGAGAGAATAGAAAAGGTATTTATCATTTGCGGAGGTTGCTTTTAATAAATTCTGCTCTGAATTGTATAACGCCGCTGCCGTGTTTGTACCTGCGTTCAATCTCATAGCATAAAGTCCCGTTTCCGTCGGGCATATTTTGATTATATCCACATCATCACTTGTATTGATAATACCGCAAAGGGGCTTGTCAAGTTTTATCGTTTCAGCATTTGCAAAATCGTCCGCATAATAGTCCTGTGCGGTGATCTGCATTGCAATAGGCGTATGCAGAGGTTTTAACGAAGCCTTTTCCCATAAAAATACCTTTGCCGTATAAGCGGTATCAGCCGTTAAATTCTCTGTTACCGTTCCTGTCGTTGTTGCATTTGCTGCCGCAGGTATATCTGCACCTTGTTTAATATTTATCAGTTTTCCGCTTAAATTGTATTGTGCGATATACGGTACAACATTTTTTAATGTGTTTTCATTGTTTGTTACCGAAATCCGAACAGTAAGCTCCTGTCCGGGCATAAGTACATTTTCGTAGTATTTCCCGTTATATACAAGGCTCATATTTGAGGTTACAGTACCAACGGAATATGAAGTCAAATTCGTTTTGTTTTCAGTCGCGTTTGTTTTTGCATTTACACTGTCTGTATATGAAAGTGCGTCCGTTACAGGTGTAATACAATAATATTCGTTTGCATTATCCCAATTAAATATTACGGCACATTGAATTTCCGAAAAATCCATATTCGACCAAGCGCCGTTATCAAAGCCGCCCAAAACGCCGGAATAAATCAAGTCTTTGCTGCCGCCGCTGTATTTTACAACATTGACATTCAAATCCGAATTATCCTTTTCGGATATTAAGCAGCTTTCGGTTGCAGTAACATTTTGTTTATTATCAACATTGACTTTGAATTGTGCAGTATGTGTTTCTTCCGCAAAAGCCGCAGCCGACAACATATATACCGCAAGAATTGCCGTGGTAATTCGTTTAAGTTTTTTCATCGTCTTGCTCCTAACATAATAAAAATAAAATAAAAAAAGCAAAGAGTAAGGATAGGCGCTATGCGCTTAATATCTCACTTTTTGCAAATTAAAATATATTCACATATAAATCAACTCCAATGCTGCTAAAAATATTTCATTCGATTACTCCCTTGTTTTTATATATTAAATTATATCACAAATTCCCTATTTTTTCAATAATGCATATGTAAAATCATCAATATGCACAAGAAAAATTTTCTTACTTGTTCATTACGGTAAAGCCGCTGTATCTCTCGTACGCAAAGGCTAATAACTTCCGTTCCATACGACATATAAACAGCTTAAAAACGCCGTTACAGGCTCAACTTTTCAGGTGGAGTACAGATGCCTTATTAAAAATACGGCTTAAAAAGCTGCGTTTTTTGGACTCATCGAGTTTTTCATACATAGCGCATTTTCTGCCGTTATGGCAGGCAAGGTATGGACACTCCGGCGAACGGCTATCAAGCTCGTATGTATATTTTCCTGTTTTGCAATGAGGGCATAGCTTTCTTCTAAACATTTGCTTTATCCCCCTCGCCGTATCCTTTTTTATTCTTTGTTTCATTTTTCATACGGATGCCGGCAAGCATACAGAAGGTCAGAAACGCAACAAAACCGCCGAACATTGCTCCGCCTAAAAATATCAATATTTCTCTCATATCGCTGTACTCCTTTATTGTAGAATTTTATCAAATATCGGGAGCATTAAAGCCCCCGATACCTATATAATGTTTTACTTACAGTCCTCCCACTTGATTTCAACGTTCTTATCGTCAAGATAATAGTTATGCGTTACCGTTGCTTCAAGAACTGTTGTGTAGTACCACTTATCTTTTTTAAGGTCGCTAAACGGGTTGAAGTCAAGCGATTTTACATATGGCTCTGACGGATTTCTGCCGAGAATTTTATTTATAACCGTCATAACCTCCGCACGGGTAATCTGATTTTCAGGTCGGTATGTTCCGTCCTCATATCCCTGCATAAGTCCCGAAGCGTTAAGGCTTAAAATATCCTCATACGCCCAATGGGATTTATCGAGGTCGGGGAACGGGTTTTCTTTATCCGTTTTTTCGAGCTTTGCAAAACGCTTTATAAGCGCCGCAAACTCGGCTCTTGTCAGATTGTTTCCCGGCTTAAATTCGCCGTCGGGATAGCCGTAGACAATATTTTTATCCGACATATATTCAATATCGTGTACAGACCAACGCTCCATACTCACGTCGGGGAACGCTTCGCCCGTTGCAACAAACGGCTTTTCGTAATCGTGATTTACAATACGATAGAGAATAGAGGTCATTTCCTCTCTGGTAATTTCACCGTCGGGCTTAACGCTGCCGTCGGGATAGCCGTTTATATATCCGATATGCGTTGGGTGCTCTGTTCCGAAAATATCTTTTGTATATTTCCTTGTATTGTCTATTGTGGTGCGTCCGCCACCACCACCGCCGCCGCTGCTGATGACAGTCGGAACGGTATATTTATATACGCCTGTTTTTCCGTAAACCTTGTCCGTGCAAAGCTCCGGCTTGTCGTCTTTGCAATATACGCACTTTCCGCACACGCTCAAATATACAGCCTTTACGGTTACTGCTGCATTTAAGGTCAGCGATTCGCCGTTATACAGCTTTCTGTTCTCATTGCTTTCAATGCTCGGCTCGCTGCCGTCCAAAGTGTAATAAAGCAGAATGTTTTTGTCGCCCTCGTAGTCATTTTTAATTGTGTATGCCGTTCCTTTCGGAAATTCCACCTTATCGCTGCCGAGCGAGGTTTCGGGAACTTTCAAATGCACAAACTCAATCGGGAACGTTTCTTTGCTACCTGTGATTTCGTTTCCGTTTTTGTCTGTCAGCCAAGCCGTAATTGTAATTGACATCATAGTTTTGTTTACCATTATCGGCATATTGTCATAAACCATATCGTCGGGCGATTTTACGCTGCCCTGCAAGCCCTCTTGTGTGTAGGTGTAGAAATAATGTATCACCGTATCGGAGCTGTGCGTTTTGAGCTTAATTCCTTTTGCATATTCGCCCGTATCAAGAACATCTGCGCTGATACGGCTGACATCATACGGTGTGCCGACAAAAACTCTGCCCGTTGCCGCACCCTCCGGCTCTATAATGTAATAGTTGATTGTGTTCTTGCTCACTCTGCCGGTTTCGTTATTTTTTACATATGCCTTGAATGACATAGTGTGGTCTATATATCTTTTCTGATTCTGATATATAACGTCCTGCTTTCCGCCGTTCTCACGATACCAAATCGTATAGTCCTTATCGTCCGGCGCACGGCCGTCAAGCTCTATCATTGTGAATTTGTTAGCGCTCTTTAAGTATCTTCCCGATGGAAGCGTGATAATCGGTGCAAGCGGCACAAAGTTATATACATAGCTTGTAATTTTGCTGTAATTGCCGTCTTTTTCACTTCTTATCTGCAATACGGTGTCGTTTTTGATTTTTATTGTGTCGGTGTAGTCAATCCAATTTGCGCCGTTATCGGTCGTGTATTGAATTGTGTCGCCGTTATTTAAGGAATACAGCTTTACAAGCAATAAATTATTGTTTTCGTCTGCTTTTATTTCCTCATATTCGCCCGTTTCTTTATCGGCGTAGGGCGGTGCAAGCGTTCCTGCGTCAGCACTTAATTTATATGTGTATCTGTTCTGTCCGCTTTCGATACCGTCAAGCTCTGCACTGATATTCAGCTCCGCCGGAGCGGTTATCGTGTCAGCGTTCTGCGTTCCCAAAGGCTCTGTGCAAGCCTCGTCCTTATAGGCGTTTCCTGTTGCGGTATCAATATAAAAGCTGCCGTCCTCGCAAACAAATTCATTTTCAAAACCGTTTACATCATATTTCACCGTACAGCCCTTAACTGCACTCACGGGAACAACAGGGAGCGTATCGCCGCTGATTACGGCAGAGGGAGCAGCTTTCGGAGCTTCGGGCGTTACGATATATTCAAATATACCGACGTCGCTTTTCACTCCGAACGCATTGACCGCAACCGCCTTTATAATCGTGTGTCCCTTAACGGTTATCGGTACTATCGGCTCACTGTCAAAATCAAATTTACTTGTACCTGCCGCGCCCGGTACGGGATCGGCGGTAAATGTTCCGTTATAGCTTATTGTATAATAGATTTCCGTTCCTGTCGGTACGGGCATAAACTTTGTAGAAAAGCCGATTTCGTCGCCGATTTTTCTTATGTAATTACCGGGTGTTAAGGTCATAAGCGGTCTTGCAGGCTTTTTGTTTACAATGTCGTAGGTCTGCGTAACCACTCTTGACGGTGTTGTTCCGTCTTTAATTACAACCGCTTTGACAACGGTGTAATCGTTAATTGTGATAAGAGCCGTGCTGTACTCGTTCTGTGCTTTTTTTCTTGTATTGCTTGTCAGCGGATCGCTGCCGTCTGTCGTATAGTAAAGCTCGTAGCGGTCTTTTGTATCATCGTTGCTGTCTGTGCAGAAAACGGATATTTCGGTCGTCTGTGTAAACTGTGTGCTTTCCGGCACGAACTTCGGCGGCTGCGGTCTTATTTTGTAGGTATATGGGGGCTGCTGCTTTTCGTGCGGAACACCGTCTTTATCAACCGCACGGACATAAAGCTCCGTATCTTCCTCAAAGAGCAGAGTTTTTGTATATGGCGTCCAATTATTACCGCCGTCTGTACTGTACGCAATAGAGATTTCGGGGTTGTTTGCCGTAAGTGTTACATTTACGCTGCCGTCATAAACTCCCGACGGATAAAATGCGTCTATGTGATAGTCATTGTACCCTGTGAAAACATAGTAGTATGATGATATTTCACTCCAAAGCCCGTCATATGTTGCAGCGGCACGGAGCGTTGTATCTGCCGCAATCGGAACAGGGGATATATATTCCCGTCCGTAAACTATCGGATCGCTGCCGTCGGTGGTGTAATATATAACGGCGTTTTGCGTAGCTGTTTCAAGTGTTACGCTGATTGTCTTATCGTAATCGCCCGACGGCTTATCTGCTGTTACCTTTGCGGGCTTAACGCCGAGATGATATTCCGAAACATCGGATTTTTCGCCTGCCATATTTACGGTTATAAGGCGTACCGTGCGTTTTCTGTCAATAGCGATATACGGATTTTGTCTTTGAATTTCCACCCATTCAGTTTCGGGATTTGTGCCGCTTGTGATATTCTCGTCCGATATATCGGAAAAGGTGTAATAAACCTTGTTTGTATCTTCAAAATTTTCAAAAATCTCTTTGTCCGAAACATATACCCTAAATGCGCTGTACTCGTTGTAAATGTTCGGTATTATTGTTTTTGTGCCGCTTTCGTCAACAAAAAGGTGCGGCGCTTTCGGAATGATTTTATATGTATAACTGACCTCCGAGCTTGTTTTGCGGTCGGTAATACGCTTTGCATAGCAGATTATCGTTGTTGTGGTAACAATTTCAATAGGCGTACTGTCGTCATATAGATAATAGTTATTGCCGCCGTCTGTTGAATACCATATTTCGCAGCCGCTTTGCGCAGACAGCTTAACATACTGCGTTTCGGTATAGCTGCCCTCACCGGGATTTGCGACAGGCGCACCCGGTCTTGTTCTGTCCTTTATCGTGATATTATGATAACCGCCGTTTACAACATTATAGCTGAATGTCTGATTTTCCAGCTCGCCGCTTTCGTCTTTCGCAAAAAGCTCCAAACTTTCGCCAACCTGACCGTTTTTGATATAATTTCCTCTGCCCTCTGTATCAAAAAATACCTGTGTACTTCCTGTCTTTTTAGGCTTTAAGGGCAATTTACAGAGATTGTACCAAAGTGTACCGTCCTTTTTCTGCGGAAGATAAATTCCGCTGAAAAATACCGTAACATAAGCGGAATTATAGCTCTTTCCGTTTATGCTTATGCCGCTTTCACCGCCGTGACGGTAAAGATAATAACCAAACTCGCCCGTTTCGCCCTCCGATATAGTTTTGTTCGGAATGGTGCAGTCAATCGGTGAATCTGCGTCTGTTCCGTCCGCCAATTCGAGATATGCCGGGTCATAATAAATCGTCACGCTGTAACCGTTCATATCATATTGCGGCTCTTTATGCTCGCCGTTCTCAAACAAGCCCTTGTTCGGGTTGTCAACGGCAAAATATATATCTGCCGATTCGTCTGTATAAATCGTGCTGCCGGTTACGGTCGCCGACGGGTTTTCGCCCTGTGCGTGTATATACAGATTACGGCTTTTTTTATCGGTATCGTCCGCCGAAACAATATTACCCGGTATAATGGAGCATAGTGTTACCACACTCAATATAAATGACAGTATTCGTTTTTTTGACATATTTCGCTTTCTCCTTTTATGTATGCTATTTATATTTTGAGAGTATGTTACCTCTTTCAAAAGGCACAAAGAGCGCTTTATGCCTTTTGAAAGAGGGGCGGAGGTTGCTCCGCCCCCTCGAATGTTATTACTCGCCCCAAGATGCAAGAACGATAGAAATATCCATCATATCAATTACGCCGTCACGGTTTAAGTCATACTTTGCATAGTTCTTGTGATTTGCCACAAGATTATCTGTGCCGAAGTATGCAACTACTGCCGAAAGGTCATAGATGTTGATAGTTCCGTCCTTGATGATGTCGCCTGCCAAGAAATTCTTTGTTGCCTTTATATCGTCAACAACAACATATTCATTAGTCTTAACGTTGTTCCAAACATTCATTGTCTTATCTGCGGACATATTAACAGTATAGCGGGCTGTTCTGTAACCTGCGCCTGTTACTGTTACTGTGTAAAGTCTGTTTTCAGTAAGTTTTGCTGCGATTTCATATCCGTTTGCTGTCATTGCAACCGTCTTTGTTGTTTCGTCAATTTCTGCGTCAGCGTCTCCGAGCTTGTAGGTTAATACCTTTCCTGCAAGGTCGCCGCCGGAAATTGCAACGGTCATATCCTGATAATCAGCCGTTTGTGCAGTAACAGATTGATCCATAAGAACATTGATTGTGAGTATGTGGGTAGGTACTTCAATTTCTGTAATGATTTTATTTGCGTCATAGCCAATGTTCAAAGTGCCTTTGCCCGGTGTAGCTGTTGTAACAAATTCTGTAACAAGGTTATCTGATGTCGTTGTAGCCGTTACTCTGCCGTCTGTTGCTTCAAAAGTAAATGCACCGTATCCGTCAAACTTAACTGTACCGATTGTTATATCAGCGCCTGTATCGGCAACAGCGTCTTTTCCGTCAAAGTGGAACTCATATTTTTCGTTTTCCTGCGGTATGAGTGCCATTTTTTCAGCAGCCGCAATTTCGTATGTTATAGCATCTGTTGTTGTAAGTTTGAATGTAAATTCAGCAGCGTTAAGTCTGTTAATATCTTTTCCGTCGCCGTTCAATACGATGTCATATACTGTTTTATCATCAGAGTGCTGCTTGAAGAACAGATTTAATGTATCTGCGCTGTCATCTACAACATACTTGCCGTTAACAAGTTTCGGTGAAAAACCATCTTCGCAATAATCTGATACGGCTACATTAAATGTACCACCGGAAATTTTCGCGCCGGCAGGCTCTCCCGTTGAATTACCGAGCAGATTTTCTCCAAAATCACTTGCAACAGTAATATCACCGCCGGAGATAATAATATTTGAATCGCCCGTTGCCTGCTGACCGCCGCCGATTGCAGCACCTCTGTCCGATTTTGCGTCAATGATACCGCCGCTGATTGTTACATCACCTACGCTCTGCTGACCGCCGCCGATTGCACAACCGTAGCTTGCTTCTGCTTTAATTTTTCCGCCGAGAATTGTAACCTTTGCTGTCTTTTGCTGACCGCCACCGATTGCTGAGCCGTAGTTAGAATATGCTTCAATTTCGCCGCTCTTTATAACGATTTCGCCGCCATTTTGAGTTTGACTTCCGCCAATAGCAGCACTATAACCGTCACCTGCACCAAAAGCATTCATTCCTCTGGGAATATATTTTTTATCCGCAGTATTATATACTGCAAGTCTGCCACTGCCGTCTGCTGTTACATCTTCAATGGTAAGTTTAGCACCTTCGGGAACAAAAATATTTCCGGCCAATTCGTTGTCGCCATTGAGCTTTAATGTAACATCAGCGCCTTTTGCAATTTCAATGCTGCAAAGGTTTTTAACATTTTCCAAAATAAGACTGTCTACATCGGCAGGAATGTAAAGCGTAGATGCATTTGTAAGTTTATAATATGATTTATGCGCATCGTCCGCAATTCTTTCGCCTTTAACAACAGTATCATTTTTTGTTATATTGTAAGAAACGTAGTTGTCCGGACCTTTGGAAATATCAAGAGCGTCATTTGTGAGCAATGTAATTTTCGCAATGCTCCATTTATCGGTTGTTGCTGCCTGAGCTGCTTCAACTGCTTCGTCAATAGTAGCATAATACTTATCTCCAACCATAGCTACAAGAGTCTCAATATCTTTTCCTTTTTCTGCCGCTTCTTTTTTGGCATAAGCCTTATCTGTATAAAGCTTACCGTCAACTTTTGCTGCATAAACAGGTGCTTTTCCGTCAACTGTAATTTCAGCACCCTTATCATTTCTTGCAACACCACCTGCGCAGTTATCTACATTTATATCCGTTGCTGTAATTGTTCCGGGATTTGAAGCAATAATAGCCGGACTGTCTGTGCAGTTAAATGTAGTATCTGATACTTCGGTATCAAGAATTGCACTTTGGTCGTCACTATAAGTCTTTATACCTTTCGGGCTGCCAAAAACACAGTTGTCCTTTACAGTAACTTTATTTCCGCTGACACCTCTAAACCAAAGTCCGTATGTGTCCTTAAAAGTTTCACCGCCGTTGTCATTCTTAAATGTGCAACCACTGAAAGTAGTATTTTTCCAATATCCCGCACCGGCGCCATCCGGGAATACACAATCAGTATATGTTACATCACCGTTAGCACATATTGAAAAATACTGATTCATCTGTGCTGCGTTTCCTATCCAGACACCGCCGTCTCTTGAACAGATAAGATTTTTTACATTAACCGTTATCGGCTTGCTGTCATTCCAGAATATGTTTGCTCCGTTTGCATCATTGTCGTTCAATGCCAATTCTGCATTTTCGTCAGTTCCGGCAAACACTATTGTTGTATTATCTTCGACATTTTTTGCAAAGTTGATATAGCCATTACCTGCGCTGACCTTACCTGTGATGTTATAAGTGATAACGCTGTCTACTGCATCTTCTGCTTTCGTTGCATTTATAGCATCAAGCAGAGTATCGTACATCTCGGTTTTATCGCCGATTGTAACATGATTAGTTTCATCGGCAAAAGCAGGAAGCGCCATAGTACCAAGTACCATTGCGGCAGACAAAACGCCTGCCAAAAGTTTTTTACCTTTCATAATTTTAATTTCCTTCTTTCTGAAAATTTTGTGTGCCGTTCGATTTTGCTTTGTGCCGCCCCTCCTTGCCAAGCCGATTAAATCTACCGAGCACAATTCCTTTAATGAGGAGTTTCCTCCAAAATGATATATAATTATCCGGTGCCGCCGGCTAATTATCGCATATACTTTACAATGTAATTCCCCAAAATCGGGATTTGTGATATGTAAAGTTTTTTCAGCTCCCGTTTCCAATAACGGTATTCGCTTTCGGTATAAGCTCTGTGCATTTCTGCCTTTATATATCGTCTGCCCTCTGAAAAGGGGCGAATGATATTCACATAAAAAGCAGCGGTGCATAAAACGATAAGCGGAGCTAACAGAATACCGTACAAAAATATTTCGTTTTCGCCCTGTTCCATTACTTCATCAGCTCAACCAATCTTGCGCACATAACGGCAACCTCTGCTCTTGTTGCATTGCCTTTCGGATTTACATTGCCGTTTGAGCCTTGAATTATACCCGCCTTTACCATAGAAGCCATTGCGATTTGTGCATAGTCTGAAATGTCGCCCTTGTCCGCAAATGCGTCAAGCGAGGTAAAGTCGTCTGTTTCGGTAATATAACCTTTTGCAAGGAAAGCACGGTAGGCAAGCGTGATTAAATCCTGTCTTGTTATGCTGTTTTCGGGCATAAAGTTCTCGCCGCTGCCCTGTGCAATGCCTGCCGCCTTTGCGCTGCCGATTGCCTGATAGTAATAAGCACTTTCGGGAACGTCTGCAAAGTTTTCGGTAAATTCGTTGTTTACACTGAGCATTCTTGTTAAAATAAGAATGAAATCGCCGCGCTTAATATTGTTTGCAGGAGCAAATTCCGTGTCGCTGATTCCGCTTATGATACCTTTATTCTTTAATGTGTAAATAGCGTCTTTCGCCCAAGCGTGATTTTCAAGGTCTGTAAAGGTTTCGCCGTTTGTCGGATTTGTCGGTGTTGTTGTACCCGGATTCGAGGGGGTATAACCGCCGCCACCGCCGCCGGTTGAGCCGCCACCCGTTGAGCCGCCGCCACCGCCACCTCCACCGGTGCCGCCTCCGCCTTGTGTGTTCTCGGCGTCTGTTTTAGCGTTTACAATATCGGAAAATTCACTCGTTCCGTCAGCGTTCTTTGCGGCCATCTGCAAATAATAGGTTGTGTTTGCGGACAGGCCTGTTATATCTGTGCTTACGGTATCGGCTTTGTCGATTTCCTTTGTACTTGTCAGCTTGTCTGTGCTTGTCCCGTATTTTATGGTATAGCCCGTAATGCTTTCGTCTGCCGGCTTCGTCCATTTAACAGTTATTTTCTTGCTGCCGCCTGTTACGGTCGGTGCTGCCATTTTTGCCGGAGCCGTTTTATCGGAAATACCGTCAAATACTTTCATATCCGCCGAATCGGTTTTCCCGTTGCGGTCAAAGTCTGCCGCCTCGTTAAATTCCTCATTCTGTGATTTTTCCGCTGCTGTCTTGTCGTCTGCGTCAACCTTGCCGTCGCCGTTCACATCACCCGGAATAAACTCGGCATTTGTGATTTCAAGAGCTGTGTCAAAGGTTACGCCTGTTTTTTTGTATGTAACATATCCTGCGCCAAAAAACTCAACGGTATATTTATCACCTGCAAGAACACTGTTTTTAACTGTGAATGTAGGAATATCCGTATTTTCACGGTGTCCGTTTTCCTGTACCGATTTGTTGCTGAGCGTATTTGTTACCACATATCCCGGTGTGTTTTCGCTTGTGATTTTAAGCGTTATACCGGTGTCTGCTGCTGCGTTAAAGCCTGTTACCTTATCCATTGTGAGCTTGACAACGGCGTCAATGCTTTTATTGCCTTTGTCGCTTGCCGTTGCACTGACCGTTTCCTGCGCAGCAGCGGTTATCTTGTCGCCGTCCGTTACACAGTATGTTTTATCAAGGTCGTCTGCAACATTGAGCGTTACTTCTTCGCCCGGCTCGCCGGAAAATGTTATGATATACACTTCTTCATTGTCGCCGAATGTTATACCGCTTGACGCAATTCCCAAAGTAAACTTTTTGTCGGAATTGACTGTTGCTATATCTGTCGGCGCATACCAAACGCCGGCCGGCGGATCATTTTCGCCTTTTAAGAAACGAGCGGATTTATAATCCATTCCGTCAAAGGTAAAAGCATTTTGAACAACGGTTGTATTTCCGTTTGCTCCCGATATACTCACCTTGATTTTTGCTTCGCCGTATTGTGTGGTAGTGTCGCTGGCGGTGACGTCCTCAAAGCGTACCGTTATTTGTTTTGCTCCGTCCGCAAAGACGGGCATTGACGAAAATGCAAGACACGCCGCTATCGCAAGCGTCCCGATTCTCGCCCTCCAAGTGTGTTTCATAAGGTTGTACCTCCTGTTATGTAGTTGTAAAATATATTTGTAATATATTTTCAAATTTAATTGTGCTGTGCTCTCATTATTTCAGGCAAAGCGGAATAGATAAATTCAAGTTGTATTTGCGATTTTTCTTTTTCGTCCCATATCACATAGTCAAGCACTGCCGATATGAACAAGTACACAAGCGGTTTCAAAAGCTGTTCGTCACAATTTAATCTTGCCGAAAGTTTGCGAGTGTATTTGTCATAGATGAAGTTTAATTCCTTTCCGTCAGCTCTCATTTTCTCGCCGTAAACCGGGCTTGCCGCAAGCTGATAAATAAAGCGAAGTTCTTTTTTATACTTGCTTATTTCGTCAAGGCAGTTTGAGAAAAAGCCGCGTAAATCGTCAAGGCTGTCAAACACATATTCAAATATTTCGTCTGTTACTTTTTTCAAGCCCCATTCGGTTGTTTCACAAACAATATTTGTTTTGGTCTTAAACCAATAGTAGAGCGTACCCTGCACAATTCCCGTGCCTTTGCACAGCTCACGAATACTAATGTTTTCAAGTCCGCGCTTTATGAGATATGGGAAAACTCTTTCCGAAAGCTCGTTTTTATCCGTTGTCTGATATGTGGCAGTGTTCATTTATAATCACCTCCGAAATAGGTTTGAGCGACTGTTTTATTCGGTCGCAAAAAAATATGCCTGCAACATAATCAGAATTATGTTGCGGGCAAAGTGATTTTTTCATAAATCCGAAACAAAAAAACGCTGCATAATAAAAAAATTCAAAACTTTTTTGTGCAAAAAGGCATAGCAAAGCAGACCAATGTAAAAAATTAAAATAGCATTGGTCTAAAAGCTATGTCTTTTTTAGTGCATAATGATGAAAATTTGTAAATGTATGGGCAAATCATTGACAAAAGCTCTTTTCAATGCTATAATAAAGAAGCAAGCAACCGAAAACAAGAGATAGACCGCCAGCACTACACTATTCCGAACCAAAGACCAAAAGATAAGCATT
>CAKSSN010000028.1 GCA_934489015.1 uncultured Clostridia bacterium | reverse complement strand
AAAAGACCACACGGGACGCTTAATATGCTTACGCCAAGTGAAGCGGAAGCTTTATACTGGGAACAGACAAAATAGCCCGATCCCCTAAAAAATTGTGCTTTTTTGTGTCTACTTACTTGACTATGGTTCAACTTTGTCATTTTTAACACCTTTCTTTCTGTTTTTATTATATCAGATTTTTGGGTGTTTGTCGACTCTATTTATATTATACCATTTCATGGAGCTAAATTTGAGGTTTACACAAAATACGGGATTGCCCCAAATATTTTGTAAATTTCTGACCCCAACATTTATTATAGAGCAAATTAATAGGGAGCCTTTTACAGCTCCCTATTACAAACTCAAACAGAGTTCGCTAAGATATTTAACATATATATTATAACATATAATTATTAATTTGTCAAGTGTTTTTTTGGAAAAATTTTTAACTTTTATAATTTTTTATTTTAGTCTCCCAATACTGTTCCTACTCATCAATTTTATAAATTTGAACAAATTTTAAATCTGCTTGCCATTTTCTCAAAGCGTTTTGATTTTCGGTTTTTTACCATTCATACCGATAAAATATGTTAAATAATTTAGGCTCTATATTAGGGCCTTTTTGCTTTTCGGAAAATTTTGCTCTTTATTAATACATATAATTTGCGTTGTCGACTATAAATTTTTGCGCATTTTTATCATATAAAATGATAGAAGACATTCCCTTGCGTTTGATATAGCATGATTTCATAGTAATTCCGGCTTTAACACCTTTTCCGGTGGGGATTTTTATTTCTTTTCCGTTTTCGTCAATCTTTGAATAAAGCAATTCTAAATCGATAAGCCGGTTGATGACAGCACGGCTTCTTATTTTTTTGACATTTTTGTTTGTATTTATGGCATTTATTTTTTTTTATTATTTTTGTCAAAGTCAGAGGAGTTTCGGAATAGGTGAACTTCTGAATATCCTCATCGGAAATATAAAATTCCCCTTTTTGAATTTCTGTTTTGTCGTCTGTCATTTCTTCCAGAATATCAGCCACATAGAACAAACATCTTGATATGTGAACATTATTGATAATATCGCTTTCGGGAATAATCATATCATCAAGAGGGTTTATTCCGTTTGCCAGCTTTGTTATATAAGTTTTTGCAATTTTTATTTTTTCTTCTTCCGTCACTTAACTCACCTCATTTTTATGCAATTTACGGCCGGTCGGTTTAATCGTTTTTTTTTTTTTTTAATTAATTCCTTTGCTTTTAAAGCAAGCGCTTCATGCTCGTTTTCTATTTCTCCGTTTATTACGAGCGCAAGCAGCTCATTAAGTATTTCTCTGATTTTTTTTGACTGCGGGCAGCCGCAGCTTATTAAATCGCGTCCGTTAATTTCAAGATTTTTTACAGAGAAGCATTCTTTTTTATTTACAATTTCCCTCATATGCTCCTGCGCCTGAGAAAGAAAAGCTATGCGGTTTCGGCAAATATCGCTCTGTGCAAGCGTATCGGCTTTTTTAAGCTCAAAAAGCCGATCGGCAGCGTCTGCGCCGATTTGCGAAAGAAGCCGTTTAAGCGCCGCCGGAGTGTTTACTATATCGCGGTCGTGCAGACGGATAAGCAAAATCACGTTTTCTTTTACGTCGTTCGGAGCTTTCAGCCGCTTTAAAATACCTTCCGCAATTTCGGCACTTTTTTTCGCATGGCCGTAAAAATGACCCTGATTATCCTCGCCCATGAAAAACATCTGCGGCTTGCCTATGTCGTGAAAAAGTGCGGCAAGGCGCAGATACAAGTCATTCGGGCAGCTTTGCACCGCGTGAGCCGTATGTGTGTAAACATCATAACAATGATGAATATTATGCTGACAAAAATCAACGCAGCAATTAAATTCGGGTATTATTTCGCATATAACCTTTTTTCTTTCGGTAAGCACGGATAACACGTTTTCTCCGCAGACCATTTTGCAAAGCTCCGAATATATGCGCTCCGATGAAATGTTTTTTAAAAGCACGGCGTTATTATCCGCTGCCGCAGCGGTCTTTTCTTCAATATCAAAGCCGAGAACGGATGAAAACCGTGCGGCGCGCATAATTCTGAGCGCATCCTCTCCAAAGCGCTTGTCCGGGTCGCCGACGCATTTTATTATTTTTTTCTCAATATCGCTTTTTCCGCCGAATACATCTATAAGCCTGCCGCCGGTGGAGCAGGCTATAGCGTTCATTGTAAAATCGCGGCGTGCAAGGTCAAGCTCAATGCTTTTAGTAAATTTAACGCTTTCGGGGTGGCGGCTGTCGGAGTAGTCGCCGTCAATCCGATAGGTTGTAACCTCAATCGCTTCGCCGCCGCAAATCACCGCAACCGTCCCGTGCTTAAGCCCGGAAAGCACAAGGCGGCAGTCGGAAAAGCATTTTATAATGCTTTCGGGAAGCGCGTTTGTTGTAATATCATAGTCGTGCGGCTCTTTGCCCATAATCATATCGCGCACGCAGCCGCCGACGAGATATGCTTCAAAGCCGTTTTGCTCCAGGCGGTCTGTAATGAATTTTATATTTTCGGGAATATACATTACACTTACGTTCCTTTCCGCATTAATCAGTCAAGCACAAGCGTCCACGACGAAAACCATCTGAGAAAATGGTCTACATACCATGTGTTTACCGCATGACCCGACAAAACGGGATAAAACATGACAAACAGTATAACCGCGACTGCCGCATGAATTATAAATATTCTCATTGTGCGCTTTTTAAAGCGGTAATAAAAATATTCATAGCAGCGGCCTATCATCAGCGTCATGAACGGAACGCAGGGGAAGTAGTGATAAATATACGTTGTTCTTTCAACCGGTATCCATGGCAGCAGGCATGAGAAATATCCGACAAGCAGATATGCCGATTTTCTGTCACGCTTTACAACTGCAAGATATATCGAAAACAACACCGCCGCAAGACCCGTCCACCAAACAGCCGGATTTCCGAACGAGCTTATGCCCTCTTTCATCGTATCGCTCACCGTCCCCGAATAGTAGAATATCGGGCGCTTCATTATAAGCCACGTATACCATTTTGAAGCGTACGGATGAGTTGAGCCGAGCACTGTTTTTGAGTGGTAAACGAATATATCCTTTTGGTTGTTTATGATTGTTTTAATTCCGTGCGTATCCTCTGTATGCAGATACGGAATATAGGAAAGCGCATATATAATAACCGGAATTATTATAAACGCAAGCGTGCAGAAAAGGCAGGTTTTAATAAATTTTTCTGTAAAGCCCGTTTTTCCGAACACATAATGCTCACGGTAGCGGCTGTACATTATCGCAAAGAATATAACCGCAATTCCGCCGCACGCGTATATTGCCGTCCATTTGCTTGCGGCGCCGAGTCCGAACGAAATACCTGTCAAAAGCAGCGGTACAAACGTTTTGCCGAGCGGCTTGTCGTAAAAGCTTGACTGATAATAGCCGTACATGAACATATACATCATTATGATAAATATAGTCACGTAAACGTCTACCGTTGATATGCGCGTCTGCGCAAAGTGCATAAAGTCAAACGTAAACAATATCGTTGTAAGGCAGGCAAAGCTTGTTTTGCCGAAAAGCTTTTTTGCAAATATATAAAATACCGGTATCATGAGTATTCCGAATATATTTCCGACAAATCTCCAACCGAACGGAGTCATGCCGAACGCTCGTATTCCGAGCGAGATAAGCACTTTTCCAAGCGGCGGGTGCGTCCATTCGTAAACATGAAAGCCGTGTACAAATTCGTAGCCTGTTCGCGCGTGATATATTTCGTCAAAATAGGTGCTGTTTAAATATGTTTTTCTCCCCGGCACAAGCTCCTGCTCATCAAATGCCGCACTATCTCCCGATAGCTTTATAATGCCGTTTTCGCCCTTTAGCCCGACCTCCATAAGCATTATGCGGCGATTGTCGGTTGAAAGCGTAATATCGGTTACGGTTTTCCCGAAATCAATAAAATCCCAACAGAATACATCCGCGTCGTCAAGCTCCATGCTCTCGGCTTTTCCGTCACCGAGCGTGTAGTCAACCTTTATTTTTCTTGTTTCGTTTACATCGTTGCATGAGGGATAAATTATAAGCTTGTCTACATAGGTCGGCTCGTCAAGAGTGATTTTTACCGGATCTTTTGCTATGTCAACATACGTCTGCGGCGCCTTTGTGTCGCCGAGATCGTAAAATGATATAGCACTGTAGACAGCCATGATTAAAAGCATGATTATCGCGTCCTTTTTTGTTATCGGGTGCGGCTTTCTCGACGCAAAAGCGAACATTACTTTTCTTTCTGCCTTTACGGCTTCGCGTTCGGTGACTTTTTCTTTTGTTAGCGCAAGCCCTGCCCAAAGCATATATATAACAATGACAATATTAATGCATGAAAACACCGTTACAAAGCTGCTTTTAAAGTAGTAATTTATATCCTTTGAATACACAAGCAGTACCCACGCGGTGTTGATAAGCTGAGAAAATACCGACATTGCAAATGCGTAAAACGTTTTTTTGTCGGGAAGCTTGATGTATGCAAAAAGGAAAAATACAACCGACGCAAAAGCATATCTCTCGTGCATTTTTGTTGAGAACATATACGTCATAAAGGCGAGCATTGCGGCAATATAGAAGAAGTTTTTGTTGCCCTTTAAATAAATGAAAGCAACATATGCAACAGTTAAAACGATGAATACATATCCGATTGCCGAAACGAGCGGCGTCAGCTCAGACCAGTTCATTCCGAGCGCGCCGTAAATGTTAAATGCGTTTATTGTAGCGTATTTATATGAAGCAAGTGTGCCGACATACTGCTTTGCAACCTCAGAAAGACCGAACGGAAGCGAAAGCACGACAATCATCGCAAGCGCCGCCGCGCCGCTTATTATATGCATTGCAAGGTTCCTTTTGTTTTTGATGCAGTCGCTTATAAAGCCGAGCAAAAATACGGGAGTAAATATAAGTCCCTGCGGCTTTATAAAAATTGTAAGCGCAAACATAAAATACGACAGCGTAAATTTTTTCGCGCCGAGCAGAATTATTGCTAATGCAAGGAAAAATGTGTACACCGAGTCAACCTGTCCCCAAAGAGCCGAATTTAAAAGCAAAACAGGGCACAGCGATATAAATGCGCAGAGAAGTGAGGAGGCAAGATTTGAAAATTTTTTCTTTGCCGCAAAAAATGTCATTATCCCCAAAAGCAGATCAAAGCACATTGCCGGCGCTTTAACAATAAGCTTTGAAGTGCCTATAACGGAGCGCAGAAAGCCTACTATATACAGAATATACATATATCCCGGCGGATAGTCGGTAAACGCGTCAGATTTGTAAAACGCCGAAAAGCCGCCTTTAAATATCATATCTGCCCATGATGAGAAGCAGCCCATATCCGTTTCATAGCCGTAATAGAGCTTGCCGAGCACAAAATGAAGCAGCGCCGAAGCCGCCGTTATAATTATAAGATACGGATAAAAGGGAGGCTCTTTTATATAAACGCTTTCCTCTTTTTTTATAAATATATGATAAATCAGCGCATAAAGCAGCGCCGAAGCCGCCGAAACGGATATAATTGCACCTGTCAAAATAATCCTACTCCTTTATATGTTTTATGTGGTTGCATAAATATTTCACAACCGGATTATATGCCTTTTATATTATACTACATATTTTAAAAAATTTCAAGAAAAAAATGTTTAAAAACGAAAAAAAGGGGTATTAATATTTTGACAGTGAAAATAATGCATTTCACTTGCCGACAAAAATAGACAGGAGTGACGTTTATGAAGTTTACAATTATAGCAAGAAAGTTTGATTTGAAACCTCAGGCTAAGGATTACATCGAGAAAAAGCTTTCAAAGCTTGATAAGTTTTTCAGCGATGAAGCTCAGGCGAGGGTAGTAGTCGGTACGGTAAAAAGCCTCGAATATGTTGAGGCTCATGTTTATTCGCAGGGCGTTGTTTTCAGAGCAGAGGTGTCGGACGTTGACGTATGCACGGCAGCGGACAAAATTGTTGACGTTATAGAGCGCCAGATCAGAAAAAATAAAACACGACTTGAGAAAAAGCTGAGGGGCGGTCAGTGGGACAGCACCATGATCAGCGGAGGAGAATATTCGGGCGGAGAGGACAACGAGCAGCTTGAAATCGTGAAGGTCAAAAAGTTTGCAATTAAGCCGATGACTCCGGAAGAGGCAATATTGCAGATGAATTTGCTCGGTCACAGCTTCTTTGTATTTAAAAACAGTGAAAATAACAGCATGAATGTTGTATATAAAAGAAATGACGGAAAATATGCTATCATTGAATCGGTAGAATAATTTCCTGTATGGGCGGCAGGCTGCGGCGGCGTTTATATAGATGACTGACTGTCGATTGGTTTATGTATTGTGCAAGGCCGCATCTTGCCGCGATAAAATACAAACAGGAGCTGCCGCTTTTGGCGCAGCTCCTGTTTTATTTGCTCGGCGGAGAAAAAAATTTACGGAGTTGATTTTTAGTTGAAGGATACCGTTATTTTGGCTCAGGAGGATGAAAATTTAAAAAAAAGCGTTATGCAGCTTTTAAAAAAGGGCGGCTATGATGTTGTTTCGGCGCAAAGCGGAGAAAAAGCGGTAGGTCTCACTTTTTCAAATGTGCCGGATATTGTTATCTGCGGAAACTGCCCGGATATGAAGGCTCATCAGATAGTGGAAAAAATACGCGCTTTTTCGGGTATTCCTTTTTTTGCGCTCGGCAAAAATGTGCCGCAAAGGGAAAAGGTGCTTGCCTTTGAAAGCGGTGCTGACGATTTTATCGAGCCGCCGTTTTCGGATGATGAGCTTCTTGCAAGGATAAAGCGTGCAGTGACGCGCGCAAGATTTTTCGGCACGGAGGGAGCGGAGCGCTACAGTGCCGGCGGACTTGAAATTGATTTTTCAAAAAGATGCGTCCGTGCGCACGGAGAAAATGTCAGACTTACGCCTGTTGAGTATAAAATAACGGAGCTTTTGTGCCGCTTTTCCGGCAGAGTGCTGCCGCATGAGTACATAATGAAAAATATATGGGGACCTTATGTTCCGCTCGATAATAAAATTTTAAGGGTTAATGTAACAAATATAAGAAAAAAGATAGAAAGAGATCCGTCAAATCCGGAGCTTTTGAAAACCGAGAGCGGAGTGGGGTATGTTATGGCGGCGAATAATGTGAAAAATGAGGATATTGACTTTTAATTTTATCTGATACAATAATATTTAATAGTTTTTCTTGAATTTTACAGTCACCGGATTTATTATCAATATAAATTTATTCAGCGCCTTACGGCGTTTTTTTATATGTCAAAATGCATAAAGAAATGGTAAAAAAAGCTTGTATATTCGTCAAAAACAATCTTGACTTTTTTATAGATTTGATATATAATAGAAAATGTATAATAGGATAGAATGCCTGATTTAGCGGCTGAGAGCTGATAGGCTTGTCGTATTATCGGAGGTAAATCGGCTTTATGCCGCGAATAACAATGTATTTTTAGCTTTGTGCAGCAAAGTGCGAGGGGCTGAAATGCAGGTGCTTTCCGGCGGAGAATTAAAATTTTTTTGAGGTGATAATTTAATGGTGCATCAGGTAACAGCAGGTAAAAATACCCGTCTGAGTTATTCAAAAATTAAAGAGGCATTGCCAATGCCTAATCTGATTGAGGTGCAGAAGGATTCGTACAAGTGGTTTCTTGAAGAGGGTCTTAAGGAAGTGTTTGAGGACATTTCTCCCATAACAGACCATTCCGGAAATCTTTCTCTTGAGTTTGACAAATACACTCTTGACTACAATCCGAAATATTCCGTTGATGAGTGTAAGGAGCGCGACGCAAAATATGCAGCTCCTCTTAAGGTTACCGTAAGACTCATTAATAATGAAACAGGCGAGGTTAAGGAGCAGGAAATCTTCATGGGTGATTTTCCGCTTATGACAGAGCAGGGTACGTTTATTATAAACGGCGCAGAGCGTGTTATTGTAAGTCAGCTTGTTCGTTCACCGGGTGTATATTATGCCTTTGACAGAGATAAATCGGGTAAGCCGCTTTATCAGTCAACAGTTATTCCGTACAGAGGCGCATGGCTTGAATATGAAACGGATTCAAACGATGTGTTCAGCGTTCGTATTGACCGTACAAGAAAGGTACCTATGACGGTGCTTTTAAGAGCGCTCGGCACGGACGATAATCCGCACGCGCTTGAAAAGGACTCCTCTATTATAGAAATGTTCGGAGAGGATCCGAAGCTTACCGCTACATTTGAAAAGGACAAGATTGATAACCGCGACGAAGCTTTGCTTGAAATTTACAAAAGACTTCGTCCGGGTGAGCCGCTTAACGTTGAAAACGCAGAGTCGCTCATATTCAATATGCTTTTTGATCCGAGAAGATATGACCTTGCAAAAGTCGGAAGATTTAAATATAACATAAAGCTTGATTTGTACAGCAGAATAAGAGGAAAGCAGCTTTCGCGCGATGCTGTCGATCCGAGAAACGGCGAGATTATCGCTTCTGCCGGCGACGTTTTGTCAAAGGATTTGGCGATGGCTATAGAAAGAGCCGGCGTCAATACCGTTTATCTGAACGTTGAGGAAAAAGAGGTTAAGGTTTTCTCAAATGACATGGTTTACCTTACGGAATACGTAAGCGAGGACGTAATTAACCTCATAAACCCCGAAAGAGCAGACCACGACAGCGCGTTTGACGTTGACAACTGTCACAGCGAAAAGGATTTATATTCCTTTAAGGTGTCAAGAAAGGCTCTTAAAGCTGTATTGGACGAAGCGAGCGAAAATGTTAAAAACGGCGAAGCTTCAAACGAAGCCGAAGAAACGGTAAGACTTATTTCGGCAAACATGGCGAAGCTTTATCCGAAGCATATTGTAAGAGACGACGTGTTCGCTTCCGTAAACTATGTGTTTAATCTTGCAAACGGCGTGGGTACGGTTGACGATATTGACCATCTCGGAAACAGAAGACTCAGAAGCGTAGGCGAGCTGCTTCAAAACCAGTTCAGAATAGGCCTTTCAAGAATGGAAAGAGTTGTTCGCGAAAGAATGTCAACTCAGGACCTTGAAATTATAACTCCGCAGCTTCTTATAAATATACGTCCGATAATTGCGGCAATAAACGAGTTTTTCGGCTCTTCACAGCTTTCGCAGTTCATGGATCAGCCGAACCCTCTTGCAGAGTTGCGTCATAAGAGAAGAATATCCGCACTCGGTCCGGGCGGTCTTTCAAGAGAGCGCGCAGGCTTTGAAGTGCGTGACGTTCACTATTCTCATTACGGCAGAATGTGTCCTATAGAAACTCCTGAAGGTCCTAACATCGGTCTTATCACATCACTTGCAACCTTCTCACGCGTTAATCAGTACGGCTTTGTTGAAGCTCCGTACAGAAGAGTTGATAAGGAAACAGGCAGCGTAACCGACGAGATTGTATACATGACCGCAGATATTGAGGATGAGTATATAATTGCGCAGGCTAACGAGCCGCTTGATGAAAATAACAAATTTATAGATAACCGTGTTTCGGCGCGTTACCGTGATGAAATAATCGAGGTTCCTGCCTCTAAGATAGATTACATGGACGTATCGCCGCGTCAGCTTGTTTCGGTTGTTACGGCTTGTATTCCGTTCCTTGAAAACGATGACGCTAACCGTGCGTTGATGGGCTCTAACATGCAGTGTCAGGCTGTTCCGCTTCTTACAACCGATTCGCCGATTGTAGGTACGGGAATTGAGCATAAGGTTGCTCAGGATTCGGGCTCGGCAATTCTGGCACGTGAGGGCGGTGTTGTTGAAAAGGTTGACGCAACCAGAATTGTGATTCGCGGCGACAGCGGCACGGCTCATTCACACAAGCTTACAAAATTTGTTCGTTCAAACCAGAGCACCTGCATAAATCACAGACCTATTGTAAAGGTCGGCGAACGCGTTGAAAAATCGCAGATTATCGCAGACGGTCCGGCTATGTCAAAGGGTGAGCTTGCGCTCGGTAAAAATATTCTCATAGGCTTTATGACTTGGGAAGGCTATAACTACGAGGACGCTGTATTAATCAGCGAGGAGCTTGTAAAATACGATGTGTTCACATCCGTTCATATAGAAGAATATGAGTGCGAATCGAGAGATACAAAGCTCGGACCTGAGGAAATCACACGTGATATTCCAAACGTTTCGGAGGATGCGCTCAGAGATCTTAACGAGGACGGTATAATCAGAATAGGCGCAGAGGTGCGTGCAGGAGATATACTTGTCGGTAAGGTAACGCCTAAGGGCGAAACTGAGCTTACGGCAGAGGAAAGACTGCTCCGTGCGATATTCGGCGAAAAGGCAAGAGAGGTAAGAGATACGTCACTTCGTGTTCCGCACGGTGAAAACGGTATAATCGTTGACGTTAAGGTATTCCTCAGAGAAAACGGCGACGAGCTCAGCCCGGGTGTAAACAAGGTTGTAAGATGCTATATTGCGCAGAAGAGAAAAATCTCTGTCGGCGATAAGATGGCAGGCCGTCATGGAAACAAGGGTGTCGTTTCAAGAGTTCTTCCAAGAGAGGATATGCCTTTCCTTGAGGACGGTACTCCGCTTCAGATTGTGCTCAATCCGCTCGGTGTGCCTTCACGTATGAATATAGGTCAGGTGCTTGAGATGCACTTGGGCTATGCTTACAGAACGCTCAGCTTTATGGAGCCGGAGGATATTGAGAAAAATACTCCGAGAGTTGCCGCAAACCGCGTTGAAGCGCTTCATTCAAATGAGGAGCTCGGTGCAGATGACGAATATCTGAAGGCTGTAAGCCGTGCGCTTACGGATATGGACAGAAGCGATGTTTCAAAGGAAGCTATGATGAAAGCTGTTTCTTCGGTTCCGCCGATTTCTGCAGAGGTAACAAAGGCTATAGAGGAAATTATAGATTATTCGATAGATTATAAAAACGCTATCATAGACGCGAGGAAAAAAGTTGCTCCGGGCAACTTCCTGAAACTTGCAACGCCTGTATTTGACGGTGCGGAGGACGATGATATTCTTGACGCGTTCATGATTGCGGGACTTAGAAAAGACTTTAAGTCGGTTGTTTACGACGGCAGAACGGGTGATAAGTTCGACAATGCCGTAACAGTCGGCGTAATGCATTACCTCAAGCTCGACCACTTGGTTGACGATAAAATCCATGCGCGTTCGACAGGCCCGTATTCGCTCGTTACTCAGCAGCCGCTCGGCGGTAAGGCTCAGTTCGGCGGTCAGCGTTTCGGTGAGATGGAGGTTTGGGCGCTTGAAGCATACGGCGCAGCTTATACTCTCCAGGAAATTCTTACAGTTAAGTCGGACGATATTGTCGGCCGTGTTAAGACATATGAGGCAATTGTTAAGGGCGAAAACATTCCGAAATCGGGTATTCCGGAGTCGTTTAAGGTGCTTGTTAAGGAGCTTCAGTCGCTTGCTCTTGATATTCGTATACTCAACAAGGACGGCGGCGAAATTAATATTGACGAAATCAATGATGAAGATGATGATTATCAGAGAGATAAATATTCCGACGTTATGGAGGACGCCGACGGCGTGAACAATCAGCTGACGGACGAAAATGCGGCCGACGCCGGAATGATTGCCGACTATGACGAGTACAGCGAGCTCGACGAGCTTGATGAGCTTGATGACGACGGCAATTCGGACGATGACGATGTTGATGATTTCGATACGTATTACAAAGAGCTTGGAAATGATTTTTCTGACAGTGATGACGATGACTCATTCGATGATTGATTAAAAAGTAATTGCGGAATAAATACAAATTCAAACGGAGGTTAATAAATGTTAGAATTTAACAGCTTTGAAGCAATAAAAATCGGTCTTGCCTCTCCCGAAAAAATTCGTGAATGGTCACACGGTGAGGTTAAGAAGCCCGAAACCATAAACTACAGAACGCTTAAGCCGGAGCGTGACGGCTTGTTCTGCGAGAAGATTTTCGGGCCGACAAAGGATTGGGAATGTCATTGCGGAAAATATAAAAAAATCAGATATAAGGGCGTAGTGTGCGATCGCTGCGGAGTTGAGGTTACAAAGGCAAAGGTAAGACGTGAACGTATGGGTCACATTGAGCTTGCAACACCTGTATCTCATATATGGTATTTCAAGGGCGTGCCGTCGGCAATGGGTCTTATATTGGACCTTTCGCCGCGTCAGCTTGAAAAGGTGCTTTATTTTGCAGCCTATATAGTAACGGATAAGGGCGACAGCGACCTTAACGAAAATCAGGTTCTTTCAGAGAGCGAATACACATCCGCGCGCGAAAAGTACGGCGATGCGTTTAAAGCCGGAATGGGCGCGGAGGCTGTTTTGGAGCTTCTTAAGAAAATAGACCTTGAAGAGCTTGCGTCAGAGCTTAAGGAAGAGCTCGACGAGCTTGCACCGGGTCAGAAAAAAGCAAAGGTTATTAAAAGACTTGAGGTTGTTGAAGCGTTCAGAATTTCGGGAAACCGTCCCGAATGGATGATTATGACCGTTGTTCCGGTTATTCCGCCGGAGCTTCGTCCTATGGTTCAGCTTGACGGCGGACGCTTTGCCACAAGTGACCTTAACGACCTTTACAGACGTGTAATTAACAGAAATAACAGACTTAACAGACTTCTTGAGCTCGGCGCTCCGAACATTATTATAAGAAACGAAAAGCGTATGCTTCAGGAGGCTGTTGATGCACTTATAAATAACGGCAGACGCGGCAGAGTTATAACAGGTCCGGGTAATCGTCCTTTAAAATCGCTTTCAGACCTTCTTAAAGGTAAGCAGGGACGTTTCCGTCAGAACCTTCTCGGTAAGCGTGTTGACTATTCGGGTCGTTCAGTTATCGTTGTAGGTCCGGAGCTTAAAATATATCAGTGCGGTCTCCCGAAAGAGATGGCTATAGAGCTTTTCAAGCCTTTTGTTATGAAAGAGCTTGTTGCAAGAAAGCTTGCGTTTAATATAAAGAGCTCAAAGCGTATGGTAGAGCGCGGCAGTGCAGAGGTTTGGGATGTGCTTGAGGATGTTATTAAGGAGCACCCCGTTCTCTTAAACCGTGCCCCGACGCTTCACAGACTCGGTATTCAGGCATTTGAGCCGGTATTGGTTGAGGGTCGTGCGCTTAAGCTTCATCCGCTTGTTTGTACCGCATATAACGCCGACTTTGACGGTGACCAGATGGCTGTCCATGTGCCGCTTTCACCGGAGGCACAGTCGGAAGCAAGATTTTTGATGCTTTCGGCAAATAACCTTTTGAAGCCGCAGGACGGTAATCCTGTTACCGTTCCGACTCAGGATATGATTTTGGGAAGCTATTATCTTACAATCATAAAAGAGGACGAAAAGGGTGCCGGAATGGTATTCTATAACGATGATGAGGCTATGATGGCATACAGAAACGATGTTGTTCAGCTTCATGCACCGGTTAAAATAAGAAAAACAGGCGTGCTTGACGGCAGAAAGTATACAAAGCTTGTTGATACAACCGTCGGAAGAGTTATATTTAACGCAAATATTCCGCAGAATATCGGCTTTGTTGACAGAACAAACCCCGAAACTTTCCTTGACTATGAAATTGCGTTTATAGTTAAGAAAAAGCAGCTCGGACAGATTATAGATAAATGCATACGCGTATGCGGACTTACAAAAACCGCTGAGGTTCTCGATAAAATCAAGGCTACAGGCTATCAGTATTCTACAAGAAGTGCGCTTACGGTTGCCGTTTCCGACATTGAGGTGCCGGAGGAGAAGAAGTCAATTCTTCGTCAGGCAGACAGCGATGTTGAAAAGGTTCTTAAGCAGTACAGACGAGGCTTCCTCACAAACGATGAGCGTTACAACGCTGTTATCAAGATTTGGGCGGACGCTTCGGCAAAGGTAACGGAAGCAATGATGGATAATCTCGGCAAGTTTAACCCGATATTCATGATGGCGGATTCCGGTGCACGTGGTAGCGTAAACCAGATAAGACAGCTTGCAGCAATGCGTGGACTTATGGCTGATACTCAGGGACGTACGGTTGAAATTCCTATCCGTGCAAACTTCCGAGAGGGTCTTAATGTTCTCGAATACTTCATTTCATCTCACGGTGCTCGTAAGGGTCTTACCGATACGGCTCTGAGAACTGCCGATTCGGGTTACCTTACAAGACGTCTTGTTGACGTATCTCAGGATGTTATTGTTCGCGAGGACGACTGCGGAACTGACAGATACGAAACCGTTACGGCTATAATGGACGGTAACGAGGTTATCGAGCCGCTTAAGGACAGAATTATAGGCAGAACGGCTAAATTTGATGTTGTAAATCCGGAAACGGGCAAGTTGATTGTTGCTGCCGACTCTATCATAACGGAGGATGAGGCCGACGCAATTGTTGCGGCAGGAATTACAAGCGTTGATATGCGCAGCGTTCTTACCTGCGAATGTAAAAACGGCGTTTGCGCTAAGTGCTACGGAAATAACCTTGCAACAGGTGAGCTTGTTAATGTCGGCGAGGCTGTCGGCATAATCGCCGCTCAGTCAATAGGTGAGCCGGGTACTCAGCTTACAATGCGTAACTTCCACGCCGGCGGTGTTGCTTCCGGAAGCGATATTACGCAGGGTCTTCCGCGTGTCGAGGAGCTTTTTGAAGCAAGACGTCCTAAGGGTGTTGCTATTATATCGGAAATCGGAGGAACGGTCAGCGTTTCGGAAACAAAGAGAAAGCGCGAAATTACCGTTTCGGATATGGAAAGCGGAGAAGCAAGAACATATCTTATTCCGTATTCGTCAAGCATTACGGTTAAAGACGGCGACGTGATCGAAAAGGGTGCAAGCCTTACAGCCGGTTCAATTAACCCGAACGATATTCTCCGTATACTCGGTCCTCATGAGGTTGAGCGCTATATCACGCGTGAAGTTCAGAGAACGTATCGTATGCAGGGTGTTGATATTAACGATAAGCACGTTGAGGTTATAACAAGACAGATGCTCAGAAAGGTAAGAGTTGAGGAAGCGGGAGATACAAATCTTCTTATCGGCTCTCTTGTTGATATATTTGAGCTTGAAGAAGCAAACAGACTTGTTGCTAAGCAGGCTGAATATCTTGAAGCGCACGGCGGTGTTGCTCCGGCTCCGGAAGTTGATGAGGAAACGGGCGAGATTATAAACAGCGACGACTATATGGAAATCCCTGAGGGCTTCAAGGGTGAGTATGCAACATATTCTCCTGTTCTTCTCGGTATCACAAAGGCTTCGCTTGCTACGGATTCGTTCCTGTCGGCAGCTTCGTTCCAGGAAACAACAAAGGTTCTTACCGACGCTGCAATTAAGGGTAAGGTCGATCCGCTTGTAGGTCTTAAGGAAAACGTTATTATCGGTAAGCTTATCCCGGCAGGTACGGGTATGCCGCTTTACAAGGATATTAACATTAAGGTTGACGGGCAGGTTGTGCCTAATGATCAAATCAAATAAATAACTGCCGGAATTTTTCCGACAGTAAAACGAATGAAACGGGGCGGAGCTTTTCCGGCTCGTTTCTGTTTAGTAATTCGGTTTAAAATAAAAATTCTGTTTAAAAAAATCTCTTATCAGCTTTGCCCTGCCGATAAGAGCTATGCCGGCAGGGCGGCGGAATGGAGATTTTATGGGTAATAAAGAAAAACAGTCGTTTATGAAAAACGTGAGCATGATTTTGGTGGCTCAGCTTCTTGTTAAAATATTCGGCATGGTTTACCGCATGGTTATCACAAACATAAAGGGCTTCGGCGATGAGGGAAACGGATTTTATACGGCAGGCTTTCAGGTTTACACGCTGCTGCTTGCCGTTTCGTCGGTCGGTGTGCCGAACGCTATTGCCAAAATGGTTTCCGAACGCGCCGTGCTCGGCGATTATAAGGGCGCGCACAAGGTTTTTCAGACAGCGTTTAAGCTTTTTGCCGTTGTCGGACTTGCGGCGTCGGCGGCGCTTTATCTCGGTGCGGATTTCATAGCACACAGCGTTGTCCGCGTAAACGGAGTGGAATATACAATGCGTGCGCTCGCACCGTCGATATTTTTTGTTTGCGTGTCGAGTGTTATAAGGGGTTATTTTACCGGGCTTCAAAACATGAAGGCAACGAGCTCCTCTCAGGTGCTTGAGCAGATTTTTAAATGCTCTCTCACCATTATTCTTGTTATTATGGCGGTCGGTCAAAAGCCCGAAATTATGGCAGCGTGGGCAAATTTCGCAACCTCGCTTGCAACCGTTCTGAGCTTTTTATATCTGTTGCTTTTCTATAGAAAAAATAAGAGCAGCATAGATGAAAGTTTAAGAAAAACGGATCTTTCTCTTTACAGAAAAATCCCGACGGGAGCTATGATAAAAAGTATTCTTATGATTTCAATTCCTATATCTCTCGGCTCTATAATAACTGCGGTAAACAGAATTATAGATACTGCAACAATTACAAGAGGAATTGAAATTGCATTCGCTTCTGCTATACCGGCGCAGATGGGCGGCAAGGAGATTTTGTTCCCTACAGCCGCGCAGCTCAATAAGGAAGCTATCAGGCTTGCAGGAATACTCGGCAAAAGCGACGTTCTTATAAATATGCCGCTTGCACTTAATATTGCGTTCGCAACCGTTCTTGTGCCGTCAATTTCCGGTGCGCTGGCGATGGGCGACAAAAAGGAAGCTGCGGGAAAGATAAACTATTCGTTCCTTATTTCAATACTGCTTATTCTTCCATGCGCTTTCGGTTACATATCTCTTGCACAGCCGATTTATAAAATCATTTACCCGAATGCGAAAATGGGCTATGACCTTTTGCAGATAAGCGCTGTTGCACTCATTTTCACGGCGCTTAATCAGACTATTTCCGGCTCCTTGCAGGGACTCGGTAAGGTTTTTACTCCGGCGACGGGACTGCTTTGCGGCTGCATTGTTAAAATTATACTCAATATTGCGCTTATTCGTCAAACCTCAATTAACATATACGGTGCGGCGATAAGCTCGGTTGCGTGTCAGATTGTGTCGTTTAGCGTGTGCTTTGCGGTGCTTTCAAAAAATATCAGCCTTAAAATGAGCCTGAAAAAATATGTGTTTAAGCCTGTTGCGGCAGGTCTTATAATGGCTGCTGCCGCGTTTATAGTCTATACCGGTGCATATTTCGTTTTGCAAAAGCTCCCTTTGGGCGGCTGGGTTTCAAATGCCGCTGCCGCAATAGCTTCAATTGCCTTTGCAGCTGTTATATACTGCATTGCAGTGTTTAAAATGCATATAATGACCGATGATGAAATTAAAATGCTGCCGGCAGGCGATAAACTCTGCGCATTTCTTAAAAAGGTTAAATTGATATAAGCCTATGAAGAACTCATTTGGCAGTAATGAATGCGCATAAAAATCTTGTTATCTGTTTGATTTTTAAGTAAATTGTATAAAATTTATATTCGGGCAACCCTTCGGGGTTGCTTTTTTTATTCGGTTGTGATATAATATATAAAGTCTGTTTTCGGACTTTTGGAGGTATGAAATGGATATATATCAGTGGAATAAAAAATACTCGGAAATTTCAAACAGGTATAATGCTTTGTATCGCAGTACGGCGGCGCATTTCGGGTTTTCGGAATGTCAGTTTAAAATTCTCTACAGACTGTACATAGAAAAGTCGGCGGTAACGCAAAACAGGCTTGCGGATGATTTTTGCCTTTCAAAGCAGACGGTTAATTCTGCGGTTATGAAGCTTGTTGACGACGGGCTTGTGAGTTTGGTTAAGGGCGCGGAGGCAAAAAACAGCAAGCTTGTTTTTCTGACGGATATGGGGCTTGAAAAGTGCCGCGTCAGTATAGAGCCGCTTACGGAAGCGGAAAACAGGGCGCTTTTGAAAATAAGCGATAAAAGGCTCGCGCTTTTTTTGGAACTTTTTGAGCAGCACTATACCGTTTTTGAGGGTGAGATTAAGAGCATGACAGGGGAGAAAAATAAATGAACGAGCAGAGAAAAAATCTTTATCACTATATTATTCCGGCTCTTTTGGGCAATGTAAGGATGTTTATTTTAACCATTGTAGACGGAATGTTTGTAGGAAACGGTGTATGAACGGATGCTTTGGGCGCTGTCAGTCTTGCAATGCCTTTTATTATGCTTGTCGGTGCGTTTTCTGTACCATTTAACATAGGCGGCGTTGCCGTTGCGGCAGTGCGCTTCGGACGTGGTGATAAAACGGGCGCAAACCGGGCATTTATGCATTCTATTTCGGTTAATGCGGCTGTTTTTTCGGTTACAAGCATTATTGGAATTGCTTTCAGCAGAAAAATTGCAGTGTATCTCGGTGCGAATGAAACATACATTGATATGGTTTCATCATATGTGCGCTGGTACTCGGTGTTTTTGCTTCCGACAACTCTCTTCTATTGCTTAAATTCATTTGCAAGAAATGACGGAAATCCAAATATTTCAATGATAACATCAATAACTTGTACGGTTGTAAATATTTTCGGCGACTGGCTGCTTGTTTATCCGCTTTCAAAAGGCGTTGCAGGTGCGGCGTTTGCAACAGGGTTTTCAAACTGTATCGGGCTTTTGGTGGCGCTCAGTCACTTTGTGCTTAAAAAGGGGAATTTGCGTATAAGAAAATTCAGGATTGATTTTTCGCTTTACGGAAAGGTAATGCTTCGCGGACTGCCGGAGATGATAGCGCAGTTTGCAAATCCGATTACAACCTTTTTCATGAACAGAATGCTTATTAATTATCTCGGAAATGTGTCCGTAAACGCCTTTTCGGTTATATGCTATGTAGCGTCGCTTTTCGCATCGCTGATGTACGGCCTTGCAGGCGGTCTTCAGCCGCTGTATAGCTTCAGCTATGGCGCAAAGGATGATAAAAGTCTTAGATATTATTTTAAAAACGGTCAGAGATTTGCGCTTATAGGCGGCCTGTGTATATTTGCGCTGACGTTTGTTTTAGGCAAACCAATCTGTGCACTTTTCGGCGCAAAGGAAGCAGCTGCGGAAATTGTAAGGGTATCGCTGCCGAAATACTGTCTTAATTATGTGTTTGCCGCAAGCAGTTCCGTTATCGGCGCGTATCTGTTTTCAACAAAGCGCACGCCGTATGCTGTTGTTTTAAATCTTTGCCGCAGTCTTATCTTTAATTCGATTTGCATTAATGCTCTGCCGCGCATTTTCGGGTATAATTTTGTTTGGTTTTCAGTTGCGGCAGCAGAGGGTATTTGCCTTGTAATTGCGGTTGTGCTGAAAAATATTTCCGAGAGAAACGGAATTGTTTACAGATAATAAAATATTTTAATCCGGCAGGGCGGCATTTATCACCCTGCCGGATTTACTTTAGTTCAGCTATGATTTTCGGGTCTTTTATTTTCTGCCCATTTATTAGGGTTGGTGTCGGCCGGGAGTAATCCCGAAAAAACAGCTTCAAAGTATCTGACCTTGCTTTCCATGTATTTTACCGTTTCTTCCGCTTTCTTTAAGCGTTCGTAAGCCTTATCGCGCTGCTTTAGAATAATCGCGTAACGGGCTTTAAGATTTTTTTCGCTTTGCAGCAAAAGACACAAGCGGCAGTATTCCTTTATATCCTCAATTGACGCACCGCAGCCCTTAAGACAGCAAATTCCCTCCATCCAATTTGCCGATTTGTCATCAAATATACGGCGGTTGCCGCTGTCGCGGCTGCATGGCAGCAAACCGATGTCTGTATAGTATCTTATTGTATGCTCCGAAACCGAAAATTTGTCCGCGAATTGTTAAGGCATGAGAGAGTTGAACTCATGCGGTTTTCAGAAAAATAATTCCCATAATACTGCGTTAAAATGCTCATCAATACGATAGTATTAACTGCGCTTTTGCCTTGTCTTACGAAAATTCTTTTCCTGAAAACTTTTACAACCTTGCGTTTAGAAAAAATTTTTGGATTTTTGCTGCGAAGGATGCAGCAAGGCTCGCTCCTTGCAAAGACGACAAAGTAAAAAGGCTAAAATTTAACAAACGCAAAGCGCATGGGGTTCGACTCCCTCATGCCTAATTGTATATTTCATAAAAAAATCCTCCGAATTTTAAAAAAGGTATTGACTTCGAGTTACTCGAATGTGATATAATGATTATATCACAGGTTAATTAAAATTTCAATATGTATTAAGGAGGTTTTTTATGGAGTATTTAACTTTATCGGGAGGCGTGAAAATGCCGCTTGTCGGATTTGGTACATTTCAGATTACAGGCGCAAGGGAGTGCGAGGATAGCGTAATTTCGGCAATTAATTCGGGGTACAGACTTATAGACACGGCGCAGGCATACGGAAATGAAGAATTTGTCGGAAATGCAATCAGAAAATGCGGAGTATCGAGAAATGAGCTTTTTATAACAACAAAGCTTTGGTTCAGAAATTACGAAAAGAGCGATGCCGAAAAATCGCTTGACAGGTCGCTTGAAAAGTTGCAGGTTGATTATATTGACATGGTTCTTCTGCACTGGCCGTACGGGAATGTTTACGAAGCATGGAGAACGCTCGAACGTTTTTATAAAGCCGGAAAGATAAGAGCTATAGGAATTTCAAATTTTGACGCTGACAGAATGATTGATCTTATAACGTTTAACAACATAGCGCCGTGCTTAAATCAAATTGAAACAAATCTGTTGTGCCAAAGGAAGCAGGAGCGCAAATGGTTGGAAAAATACGGCCTGGCACATCAGGCATACGCTCCTCTCGGACAGGGTAGGGCAAATGAGATACTCGCAAATGAAACAGTGAAAAGCATTGCGCTCAATCATGAAAAGACGGCGGCGCAAATAGCTTTAAAATTTCTTGTTCAGAGCGGAATTTCGGTTATTCCGAAGTCGGTGCACGCGGACAGGATAAAGGAAAATATCAATATTTTTGATTTTTTGCTGACAGATGACGAGATGAAAGCGCTTGAAGCTATAGATGCCGCAGCGGCAGCTATCGGAAATGCCGAAAATCCCGAAAAAACGGAATTTGCAATGACATGGTAATATATTTTTTGTTGTGCAAAACGGAGAAAGCAATCGGAAACGGTTGCTTTTTGCGTATTTTTATGGTATGCTGTTTAAAGGTGTTTGTTTAATTTTGCATATAAAAGGGGAATTGGCATAATAAGGCAAATAAAGTATTTTCATTCTGTTATACGAAATAACAGCTTCTCGGAAGCTGCTGAGGAATGTCATATATCGCAGTCTGCCGTTTCACAGCAAATACAGGCGCTTGAAAATGAGCTGGGCTTTAAATTGCTTGAGCGCAAAAACAGGAGATTTAAGCTGACGCCCGCCGGAGAATATTTTTATAACAGAACGCTTGTTCTTCTTGATGATTTCAGCAGAATTTGCAGTGAGGCTTTAAAAATTGCCGATAACCGAAGCGCAAAGCTGTACATAGGTTATCTGCGTTCATATAGCGGAGCGGAGCTTTATAATGCCATAGATTTGTTTTCGGCGAAATATCCCGATGTGAATATTGAAATCGGGTACGGAAACCACGAGGAGCTGTATGAGCAGCTTGAAAGCGGAAAAATAGATTTGGCACTCAGCGACCAAAGATGTGCATTTTCGGATACGTTTGAAAATCTTCTTTTAAAAACGGTTGAAGCGTATGCGGAAATTTCGTCAAGAAATCCTGTAGCTGCCGCAAAGAGCGTTTCTCCGGAGGATCTGAAGCATATTCCGTGCATTCTTGTTGCATCAAAGCAGCAGAGAAAAGCGGAGTTTGATTATTACAGCCGTATAATCGGTATTCAAAGCGAGATTATTTATGCCGAAAGTCTTGAAGAAGCGCGACTTATGGTAATCGGCGGAAAGGGCTTTATGCCGGTTGAGGGGCAAAGTGAAAATTCGCAGCTTCCTATAACGCGTATTCCTCTTGAAAACGGCGGCGGACAGGTAAAAAGAAATTACTGTGCTTTTTGGAAAAAGGATAATTCGGGATATTATATAGAAGAATTTGCGGAAATTCTGAAAAAGCAATTTGGAAAATAAATTTCATATAAGAAAAACTTATGCAAAGCAGGCAAAACTAAAATTGAAATTTTATTTAAAAAGCGTTATAATTACATTAAAGAGATAATGAAAGGCGGTTTTTAAATGAAAAAGGTTATGATTTTAGTAGGAGCAGGTCAGATCGGAATGGCGATTGCAAGACGAATGGGCTACGGAATGAAAATTGTTATCGGTGATAAAAATATTGCAAATGCAAAAAGCATTTCAAAAATAATGAATGACGCAGGGTTTGATACGGAAGCGTTTGAAACAGATATTTCGTCGAGAAGCTCTGTTTTAGCTCTTATAGATGAAGCTAAAAAACAGGGAAATATAACAATGCTTGTAAATGCGGCAGGCGTATCTCCGAGCCAGGCGCCGATAGAAGCGATTTTGAAGGTTGATTTATACGGTACGGCTGTTCTGCTTGAAGAAGTCGGAAAGGTGATTGCTCCGGGCGGAGTCGGTGTGACAATTTCAAGTCAGTCCGGTCACCGAATGGAGCAGCTCGGTGAGAAAACGGACAGACTTCTTGCAACGGAGCCGACCGAAAAGCTTTTGGAGCTTGAAGTGCTTCAGCCGAAAAACATAAAGAATACACTTCACGCTTATCAGCTTGCAAAGCGGTGCAACGAAAAAAGAGTTATGAGTGAGGCTGTTAAATGGGGAGAAAAAGGTGCGAGAATAAATTCAATTTCGCCCGGAATTATAGTAACTCCGTTTGCGATAGATGAATTTAACGGAATACGCGGCGATTTTTATAAAAATATGTTTGCCAAATGCCCGGCAAAAAGACCGGGTACGGCTGATGAGGTCGCAAACGTTGCGGAGCTTTTGATGAGCGACAGGGGCGCTTTTATAACAGGCTCGGATTTCCTTGTTGACGGCGGAGCTACGGCAAGCTATTTTTATCCGTCAGCAGAATAAAAACGCTGTCTGCTTTCCCTATATTTGAAGTTAATAACTGTTGCCCGATGAGGGCTTTGAACAGTAAAATAAATAATATAATAGGAGGAAAAACGAATGAATTTAGAAATGAGATTTCCGGGAGGAAAGCAGAAAACGCTGACTTTCAGCTATGACGACGGAGTTGTTTTTGACAAAAGGCTTTCGAATATTTTTACGTCAAGAGGGCTGAAGGCAACATTTAATATTAATTCAAGCCGCTTTAACGGCTCCGACGGAAAGGATTATCTTACGTGGGAGCAGGCGAAACAATGCTATATCGACGCAGGTCATGAGGTTGCGCTTCACACCTTAACGCATCCGTATCTTGAAATGCTCAGAGCAAACGACGTTTTGACGGAGCTTATTGAGGACAAAAAGGCGATTGAGGAAAATCTCGGAGTTATTGTTCGCGGCATGGCTTATCCGTTCGGCTGCTATAATAAGGCAACACTGTCCGCAATGCGTCTTTTGAATATAGCATATTCAAGAGGAACAAATTCAACCGAAAGGTTTAATATGCCGAAAAACTGGCCGCAGCTCGATCCTACGTGTCACCATGATAATCCGCGCCTTTTTGAGCTTGCGGAAAGCTTTACAAGCGCCGGTGCGGCGTGGGGCAGATGTGAAATGTTTTACGTGTGGGGTCACAGCTATGAATTTGACAAAAATAATAACTGGGACAGAATAGAGCGCTTTGCCGATATGGTTTGCCATAATGATAATATATGGTATGCGACGAATATTGAAATTTATGACTATGTAAAGGCTTTTGAAGCGCTTCATACAAGCTTTGACAATAAAATTGTGCATAATCCGTCAGCGCTTGAGGTTTGGTTTGGCTATGACGGGAAATTATACTCCGTAAAGCCGGGCGAAACAATAAAGCTTGATTGATTTCCGGCGGAAAGCAGTTTCTTAATAAACGGTGAAAATGTAACTGAGGGCTGTTTAAAAGCCAGTTGACTTTTAAACAGTCTTTGTTTATTCTTTTCTTTTCCTTGTGCTCCGGAGTTTTTTAACATCCCCATTATTACATTTTATTCAAATTCAGCGCGTTATTCATAATTCCCGAATGCGCGTGACATATTGCGGCGGCAAGACCGTCGGCAACATCGTCGGGCTTCGGAACTGCGTTAAGACCGAGAAGCATTTTTACCATTTGCTGAATTTGACCCTTGTCGGCGCGGCCGTATCCGGTTACAGCCTGTTTTATCTGTAGCGGTGTATATTCATACAGGCTTATGCCCTTATTCACAATTGAGGTTATAATTGCTCCTCGCGCCTGTGCAACATGAATTGCTGTTTTTTGATTGGAGTTAAAAAACAGCTCTTCTATTGCCGCTGCGTCTGGATGATATTTGTCTATCCACTCGCCTATTTCGGCATATATTTTCTGAAGCCGCAGCGGCGTCGGGGTTTTTGCGGTTGTTGTTATTGCTCCGTAATCAATTGTTCTGAATTTGTTTCCCTTGTATTCAATGACTCCGACTCCGACTATAGCGTAGCCGGGATCTATTCCGAGTATTATCATTTTCAAAAAACCCCCACTAATAATTATGCATAATATACAAAAAATAATGTATAAAAATTAATTTATATTAAAATCCACAAATTTATAAATTACCTCTTGATTTTGCTATAGAAATAGTATATAATATATTTAACAAAATTTCAAGAGGAATTTTAAAATTTCGGGAGGTTTTTTAAATGGCAAAGGAAAAAGTTGTTTTAGCATATTCGGGCGGTCTTGATACATCAATCATTATTCCGTGGCTTATAGAGAACTATGGCTATGAGGTAATTGCGGTATGTGGTGATGTAGGCCAGGGCAAGGAAACAGAGGGTCTTGAGGAGCGCGCAAAGGCATCGGGCGCTTCAAAGCTTTACATAGCAGACCTTACTGATGAGTATGTTAAGGATTATATATATCCGACAGTTAAAGCAGGTGCGGTTTATGAGGGTAAGTATCTTCTCGGTACATCTCACGCAAGACCGATTATTGCAAAGAAGCTTGTTGAAATTGCACATAAAGAGGGCGCAACGGCAATTTGTCACGGCGCAACGGGTAAGGGAAATGACCAGGTTCGTTTTGAGCTTGCAATAAAGGCGTTGGCTCCGGAGCTTAAAATAATTGCTCCCTGGAGAATTTGGGATATTAAATCACGTGAGGACGCTGTTGATTACGCTGAAAAGCACAACATAAAAATCCCTGTTACAAAGAAAGACCTTTATTCGCGTGACAGAAATATTTGGCATATCAGCCATGAGGGAATGGACCTTGAAAATCCGGCAAACGAGCCGCAGCTCGACAGCCTTTTGAAGCTTTCCGTTTCTCCGGAAAAGGCACCGGATAAGCCGACATATGTTACAATTTCATTTGAAAAGGGCGAAGCTGTTGCCGTTGACGGCGAAAAGCTTACTCCGAAGCAGATTGTTGAAAAGCTCAACAAGCTCGGCGGAGAAAACGGCGTTGGTATAGCTGATATAGTTGAGGACAGACTTGTCGGCATGAAGTCAAGAGGCGTTTATGAAACTCCGGGCGGAACAATTCTTTATGCCGCTATCCGTGAGCTTGAATATCTCTGCCTTGACCGCGACACGCAGGCATTTAAAAGACAGGCTGCAATTAAGTTTGCCGAGCTTGTTTATGACGGAAAATGGTTTACACCGCTTCGTGAGGCTCTGTCGGCAATGTTCGATTCAATGGACGAAACCGTTACGGGTGAAGTTAAGCTTAAGCTTTACAAGGGCAGCGTAACTCCTGCCGGAGCAACAAGCCCGTATTCACTCTATAACGAGGAAATTGCAAGCTTCGGTGACAGCCATGAGCTTTATTCGCACAAGGACGCAGAGGGCTTTATAAACCTGTTCGGTTTGCCGCTTAAGGTTCGTGCAATGATGAAAGCTAAAAACGAGAAATAATATATGCATATTTTATCGGTACGGTCGAAAACGGCCGTACCGAAAATTGCGTTAGGATTAATTATATAAATTTGCGCTTTTTTGAAGAGCGAAAACAGAAAGGATTTGTTTTATGGGAAAGCTGTGGGGAGGAAGATTTCAGAAAAATACCGATAAGGCCGTTGATGATTTCAATTCGTCTATCAGATTTGACGCGAGAATGTATAAGCAGGACATAAAGGGCAGCATGGCTCATGCCGAAATGCTCGGCAGACAGGGAATTATACCTGAAGAAGACAGCAAAAAAATAATTGCGGGCTTAAAGGATATTTTATCAGATATAGAAGACGGCAAGGTTGAATTTGAAATTGACGCGGAAGATATTCATATGAATATCGAAAAGCTGCTTACCGAGAGAATAGGCGACGCAGGCAAAAGGCTGCATACTGGCAGGAGCAGAAATGATCAGGTTGCGCTCGATATAAGAATGTACCTTATGGACGAGATTGAGGAAATTTCAGCTCTTTTGCATACGGCAAGAGAAGCTCTTGTTAAAACTGCAAAGGAGCATACCGATACTATTATGCCGGGCTATACCCATCTTCAAAAGGCGCAGCCGGTTACATTTGCGCATCACGCTATGGCGTATTATGAAATGCTGAAGCGCGACAGCGAGAGGCTGTCAGACTGCAAAAAACGCACAAATGTTATGCCGCTCGGAAGCGGAGCGCTTGCCGGAACGACTTATCCGCTTGACAGGGAATTTGTTGCCGAAAAGCTCGACTTTGACTCTGTTACGATGAATTCCTTAGACGGAGTTTCCGACAGAGACTTTTGCATAGAGCTTGCTTCGTGCATAAGCATGATTATGATGCATCTTAGCCGTTTTTGCGAGGAGCTTATTTTATGGTCGTCAGATGAATTTAAATTTGTTGAAATGGATGACGCATATTCAACCGGAAGCTCAATAATGCCACAGAAAAAAAATCCCGACGTTGCGGAGCTTATAAGGGGAAAAACAGGCCGCGTATACGGAAATCTTATGACGCTTCTTACAATGATGAAGGGTATTCCGCTTGCATATAATAAGGATATGCAGGAGGATAAGGAAGCGATTTTTGACTCTGTTGATACGGTTAAGCTTTGCCTTGATGTGTTCACAAAAATGTTTGTGACAATGAAAATAAACAAGGAAAATATGAGGAAAGGCGCAAACGGCGGCTTTACAAATGCAACCGACCTTGCGGATTATCTTGTAAAGCATGGTATGCCTTTTCGTGATTCTCATGCGGTTGTCGGCAGAATTGTTTACCACTGCATAGAAAAGGGCTGCGCTATTGACGAGCTTTCGCTCGATGAGCTCAGGAGCTTTAGCAGCCTTATAGGAGAGGACGTTTACGAGGCTATCAGCATGGAAACGTGCGTCAGCGGCAGAAAGCTTACGGGCGGACCTGCAAAGCAGACTGTTTTGGCGGCAATTGCTAAGGCTGAAGCTTCTCTTTCGGACTTTTAAAAAATCGGGTGTTGCATTAGCAGCAGATACATAAGGAAGTTTTTTACGGAGTAGTTCTAAATCTGCAGAACTACTCCGTTTTCCTTTTTATATCATGGACTGTAAACGAAAGTTCGTAAAATTCAACCTTTATGAATTTTCAGGGCAATCTCGTATTTTGTGTAAAAATTTTAAATTACAGAGCCATATTTCTAAACAAAAAATGAGTGCTGCAAAATTCAAATTTCTTTTATATGCTTCATTGTTAAAGATACTCTGTCGGATATTTTGACGGTGCCGACACCGAAAACAGATGTATGGAGAGTATCGTTTATCGGCTTTGTCCATTTTTCGCCGATGCCTGAAATGCCGTTTGCCATACCAAGTATTGAGCCGACGGTTGCGCCGTTGCAGTCGGTGTCAAAGCCTGTTTCGACTGCTGCACAAACAGTTTTGTCAAAATTCCCGTTACCGTAAAGCAGCGCCGCTGCAACAATCATTGCATTTGAAATCGTATGGCACCAGCCATGCTCGGTGTGCTCGTCATATTTACGGTGTATCTTATCAAAACAATCTTTTTGTGAAACACCTTTTTTATAGTCCTCAATAACCGACATGATGCTTTCAAAAAGTCTTGAGGTTTGCGGAATTTCAGCAAGGCCGCACATGATTATATCTTCAATGTTATCGGTAATCGCAGCGGCGGCGATCATTGCGGAAACAAACATTTCTCCGTATATTCCGTTTTTGACGTGGGAAATTGAAGCATCTCTCCAAGCCATTTCGGCGGCAGCTTCAGGGTTGCCGGGATTTATGTACCCAAAATAATCTCCTCTTATTTGTGCGCCGATCCATTCGCGGTATGGATTTTTGTACATTGCAGACTGCGGCGGAACATAACCGTTTATAAAGTTGCGAAATGCCACTCTTTCGGCGGTACAATACGAGTCTTTCGGCTGAGAACACAGCCAGGTTTGTGACACATCGTGCGGAGTGAAATCTCTGCCGTATTTGTCGATAATGATTTGTGCGAGAACAACATAGTTAGTGTCGTCATCTACCGGCATACCGTTAATTTCGTCCGCATAGTCGCGGTTTGCAAGCGGATAATTGTATTTTTCGCACATCTCATCGGTAATATCAGACCTGAAAATATACCTGTGCATGGGATAATTGTCTGTTTCCTTTAGCAGCGGAACAAGCTCCTCAGATTTTATTCCTTCAACCGTTTTTCCGAGCATACAGCCGCAAATTCTTCCCATCCATGCACCGTGTATTTTGTCTTTCAGACCTTTTTCGTCTACGTTCATCGGGATATGGTATTCACGTCTTAAGGCTTTAATTCCGGCGAGGTCGGACGGCTCTGTATATTTATAACCTTCCTTTTGCTCTGCGCTCATGACAACCTCAAATAATACATCGCCGAGCTTCTTTTTTATTTCATCCTTCGGCAGCCGCGCAACAGCTGTGAAAATATCCTTGTATGCTTCAATATCAAGCCCTTCTTCGACCGATTGCTGATATTCATACAGTATAGCCGATGTATAAAACTCCCAGTCATGAATATTGGAATACTGCGGCTTCATTGTCTTGTTGTATTTCATTTCTTCAACAAGGCGGTTGTCATGGTTGAAGATTAGCGCATCGAGCGAAATATCGAAATATTTTGATATTTCAATTATTTTCGGCAGCTCCGGAATTGCGGTCCCCGACTCCCATTTTTGTACCGATTGGCGCGATACTTTGAAAAGTGCGGCAAATTGCTCCTGAGATATTTTTGCTTCGGTACGTATTTTGTAAATCATTCGGTTAAGTTCCATAATATCATCTTCTCCTTTTTTATAGGGTTATCATAGCATATACAAGCAATTTCTTCAACCAACCGCGTGTTGCAAAAAATGCAACCTGCGGTTTGCAGCGCTTCTAATTCTTCGGCAGAAATCGGTTTCATGTAATCGGCGTAAAAATTTGTTCGGTATCTTTTTTGCCATATCTAAAGGCCTTCTATGATTTTTATCATTTTATCACAGAAGACCTCTGATGTCAATATTTACAGAAAAAGTTTTACACGCTCAACTTATGCGGTTTTGTCAAATGTATGAAGCCCCGCGTTTACCGTTACTCGATTTTTTCCCCTCTCAATTGCTCTTTTTGACTTACCAAAACAAAAGGAACTTTATAAAATGTCTGAAAACATAAATTTTTTGTCCAAAAAGGTATATACAAAATTATCCTATTAATAGATAATGTGTTTAATTTTTTGCGGCGGATATTATCACAGTAAACTAAAATTCTGCATAATCGTACAATCGTGAAGCTGAATTTGCGGTTTATTCAGTGTTTTATCCAACGTGGAAAAGTTAATGTCGGATAACAAAATTTTTTATCTGTTTATCCGATAAAGAATATTTTATGAGAGGAAGGTCTAAAATGAAAAGGTTTATTTCAGGCGTTTTGTCCCTTGCGATTGTAGCAGGGACGCTGGTATCTGCCGTTTCAGTCGGTGCGGCAGGCGTTTACTCCGACGAATTTAACAGTGTTGCGGAAAAGAGCGGTTCGTATTATAACTGGTATTTCGGCAGCGCGGCCGACTGGAGCGCAACTAATTTTACTCAGGGCGAGTTTGCCTGAGAAAAGGTGCTTAAGGGAAATGTCGGAGCGGCAAAGGACGTTAAGACATTAAATAGCGGCATAAGAGCCGAATATAACAATGTTTTGATGCCGAGTGGAATAAAGGCTGTTTATAAGGATAATTACGGAAATGAAGCTGAGGGAACGGTTTCGGTTTCAAACGGTAATATTTTAAGCGTAACAGCTCTGTCAGAGCTTAAAGCGGGACGCATATACACGCTTACGGTAAGCGGCATTAAGGATGTATCCGGTCTTGAGAGCGAAAATATAGTAAGGGATGTTAAGATGTCTGCGGTAAAGGGCTATGTTCAGGACTTTGAACAGTTTTCGGGACAAACCTTTAAGGTCGGCGATGCCGATAAAACAATAGACGGCGTAATGTTCAGAACAAGCGAGTATTCAACAGATATTGAAATGGCAACCGTTGATGCGGAGCACGGAACAAGCGCTAAAATAAACGCTGTAGAGGACCTCGCCGGCGGTGCGTCACAGGCAACCTACAGCGATGTTCATAAAAAGGTAGTCGGCTTCTCTGTATATATGCCTGCGCCCGATTCAAAGGCTGCATTCTATTTCAGAGTAATGGATACGGACGGAAAGCTTTCGGGTATATTGGATTTATCCGTCCTTCAGAAAGGTTGACGCGAAAAATCCGCTGCGCATCTTACCCTTTATCGAGGCTCGGAGTATAAAAAATACGCCGTCGAATCTTAAAGAGTAGGAATGTTTGAGCATTTTACTTGTTACGATTTCTGCCGCAGAATGTCGGCAAAACGGAGGGAGAATATGAAAACCTATAAAAAGCTTTTTTCCGCTGCGCTGGTAATTTCCTTATCAGACGGCATCATGAGTCTGCCGGCAAGGGCTGAGTCAATCGCGGCGGACAGAGGAGTTATAAGCGTCTGCGAGTATGACGGAGAAACGGCATATATATCGGGCACGGTCCCTGTTGCAAACGACTCGGTTACAATTGAGGTTTTAAACGAATTTGGAAGCTTTGAAAACGTAACCGATAACGCGGCGATTTTATCGGTTGCGGCAAACTTGTCATACATAAAGCAGGTCGATGCCGACAGTCTGGGGCGCTACAGCATAAAATGGAAATTTAAAGAGAAAAAAGAGGGGATTTATCCTGTCAGAATATACTCAAATTCCGAAAATAAAATGTACACGTCAAGCCTTAAAATAGGCTCCTCCGACACGGTGCTTGACAGAATAAATCACTGGTATGACGGTGCAGACGGCAGCAGCATGGCTGCGGACACGCTTGTTGCGGAGGCGGAGCTGTCGTAGAGTACGGGAAAAGCCGACACCGTAAGCGTAATCGTTGCCGGATATGACTCAAACGGCGGAAAGCTCATAAGCTTAAGCGGAGAGGAATGTAAGGTTTACGGAAATTCAAAAACTGTTGTGACGACGCAAACAAAGCTTATACCCGAAATAAGATATGCAAAAATACTTGTATGGGATAATACTTCGGGAATGCATCCTCTGGGTGAGGCGTCTGCCTTTGACGTAACGCGGCTTGTGCCGCCGACGGGCGATAAGATATACTCGGATATGGTTAAAAATCTCGGAAATGATAATGTTCATCCGAGAATAAGCGCAAATGCTGCCGATTTTGAAAACGTAAAATACAAGGTGCAAAACAACAGCACGATTAAAAGCGAGTATGAGCAGCTTAAATATTATTCAAATTATCTTACAAATGCAGGAAATCTCAAATATGAAATGAGGGACGGATATTCGATTTTGTCAACCTCACGAAAATTTAAGGATATGATGATAACCTGGGGAATGTTTTACAAGGTCACCGGTGACGAGGTATGGGCAAATAAAATGTGGAATCAGATTGACATTGTAAGCAACACCTTCCCCGACTGGAATCCAAACCATTTCCTTGATGTCGGCGAAATGGCATACGGCTATGCGGTTGCTTACGACTGGCTTTATGACTGGCTCACCGATGAACAAAAGGAAATGATGGCGAAAACCATAAGCGAAAAAGCGTTCGGCGTTATTATGGATGACTATCTTGACAATCCCGACAGAAAGCGCACGTTTAAATGGTCGCTTCCGAAGCTTGCGAACAACTGGAACCTTGTCTGCAACGGCGGCGTTATGTGCGCGGCACTTGCGTTTCTTGATAATGACAGCGTAAGGGAGCAGGCGAAAACAGTTCTTTCATACGGCATGAAAAATCTTATTCACGGAATAGAGCTTTACGAAACGGAGGGTGACTGGGAAGAGGGCGTTACATACTGGTGCTATGCGTCGTCATATCTGAATAAAATCATGACGTCGCTTGAAAATTCAACAGGCGGAAATTATGGCTATACATCGGTCGGCGGCGTGAGAAAAAGCTTTGACTTTATCCTTGCAATGCACGGCATGGCAGGCGCGTTTAACTTCCATGAAACAGAGAGCAGCATAGGCGCTATGGGAACGATTTACTGGTTTTCAAAGGAATTTAACGACAGAAACATGATGGCGTATACAAGAAGAGAGCTTATGCAAAATTACGCATGGTCTGATGCCTGGGAGCTTTTGTGGTATGACGGAAGCTGCGAAACGGCGAGCATAAATTATCCGAGCGATTATTACGGCTCGAAAATAGACACCGTTACAATGCGCTCCACCACATCATATGTAGGCTTTCATAACGGCAAAAACAATGTATCTCATGCGCAGCTTGACTGCGGCACATTTGTGCTCAATTCGCAGGGCTATAGATTTGTTAAGGATTTGGGAAAGGACGATTACAGCCTTACGCCTAAATTTAACGCGTACAGAAACCGTGCGGAGGGGCATAACACGCTTGTTATAAATCCGTCCGACAGAGTCGACCAAAACCAAAACGCAGACTGCAAAATCATAAATCACAGCTTCGGCGACACTTCTTTTGCAATAAGCGATTTGACGAGTGCATATATAGATCACGCAAACAGCGTAAAGCGCGGAATTATGCTTACGGACGACAGAAAACGGTTATTGTAAGAGATGAAATGGAGCTTAAGGAGCCGTCGGAGGTTTACTGGTTTGCTCATACGGACGCGTCTGTAATTGTATCGAATGACAAGCGGTCGGCCGTGCTTAAAATAGAAAATAAATATGTGCTTGCAAGAATTTTGGATAATCCCGATGACGAGTTTTCCGTAATGGACGCCGAGCCGCTACCGACAACGCCGGCGCTTGCCGGCAGCGGTCTTTCGGCGAAACTCGGCGGAGAGCGGATTTTGGGCGGAAGTCTTAAATTTATATCGGAAAACGCAGATATTCCGCAGGAATTTAAAGAAAATGCGG
>CAKSSN010000027.1 GCA_934489015.1 uncultured Clostridia bacterium | reverse complement strand
TTTATAGACATCATTCCTGAAACCGTTCATCGTGTAGCCCATGCCAAGACCATTCCATAAATGTTCCGGGTCTCCGTAATTAAGACAAGACAAAAGCACATTTAATACTATCGTATTGACGAGTAATTTAACACAACAAAAGCGGAAATTCACCTTTCAAAATCGGAGTTCGGATTGCTTTTTTCACCTAAGTGTTATCGCTATAAATAAATCAGTTAAAATCAGAAAAGAGCATATCAAGACATATTTGTATTTCATTATTTAGTAAAAATGTTGACTTTTGCATTTTTATATGTTATAATTATTTTACATAAATTTATCTGCAAATGTTTAAATAGAATTAAAAGGCGAGTGAAAAAACATAGCTTTTACTCATGGTGGTATCAGACTTAAGTTTTGTGTCTTACAGTGCAGAAAGGAATGGTTATAAAAGTGAAAAGAAAGATAATATGCGCTGCTCTGGTGACTGTTGCTTTCGGAGCGGCGGCTCATGCGGAGGGCGGAGTTGATATATATGTAAACGGCAAAATAATTTCTCAAAAGGGATATATACAAAACGATACAACCTATGTGCCTATCCGCGCAGTAATCGAAAATCTCGGCGCGGCTGTAGACTGGGACGGGAAAAGTGTTCATGTTCAGATGCAGGAGGACAGCGTTATTTCATCTCTCATAGCGCAGGCAAGTGAAAGCGTAGTTGCCGTTGCGGGAAACTATAAGGGAAAAAGCTCATCCGCCGTTTCAGAGTATAATGACTCGGTTTCGCACGGAACAGGTGTTGTCATAAAGTCGAGCGGTCTTATTCTGACAAATGCTCATGTTGTTGAGGATATGGAAAACATAACTGTTATTTTCAGTGACGGTACAAGCTATGCCGCAAGCGTGGAATGTATTGATAAAAATTCCGACCTGGCAACGGTACGCATTAACAGGCTCGGTCTTAAGCCGATGAAAATAGCTGAAAGTACATCATCGGTTATGCCCGGCAGCACTGTTATAGCAATCGGAACGCCGCTTTCTCTTAATATGCGAAATTCCGCAACGAAAGGAATTATAAGCGGAACAGATGTTACCGTTAAAGGTTCATTTTATCCGCTTCTACAAACGGACGCTGCAATAAATCCCGGTAACAGCGGAGGCCCGCTTATCGACTTAAACGGCAATCTTATAGGAATAAATTCAAGCAAATATTCCGGTGTGGGCATTGAGGGTATGGCATTTTCAATCCCTGCGGAAACGGTAAACTATGTTTTAAATCAGTTTGAAGCTAACGGGAAAGCGGTAAGACCCGATATTTCAGCATCGTTTGAAGAATCGTGGGAGGCGAGAATAGGTTTGCCGACTCAAAAAGGGCTTACGGTTAAAAATTCATCATCTGCCGAGCTGAAGGACGGAGATGTTGTAACTGCCGTGAACGGTGCACCGGTGCACAGCATTTCGGATTATAACAGGGCGGTGCGTGATTTGTTTACCGATACGCTGACTATGACCGTAAGCAGAAACGGAGCGGAAGAAAATATTAATGTAAGCTATATATTAAAATAAAAGTAAGGCGGGTTAAAGTCTGAAAAAAAGAGCCCATAGCACATTTTTTTGTTCGAGGCAAAAGCGTAAAGGAATACAATCGGCTTGCCGATTGCATTAATTCAGCTAATCAAATCAAAGATTTGAAGCTTCATTGAACACTCACTGCAAAGCTGCTACTTGCAAGCGATTTTCTTTCAGCCTTAAATTTTATACCCTACAACGCAGAAAGGAATGGTTATAAAAATGAAGAAAAAAATCAAGGTGTTTATTCTGGCTATGCTCGCGGCAGCAGCTTTGCCGGCATATGCGGCCCAAATCCCCGAAAAAACGGAAATCAGCTTTAAGGTTGGTGACAGCATACTTACTGTAAACGGTGAGGCTATGAGCGTTACCGCTCCATACATAGTCGGTGACGGTACAACCCTTGTGCCGCTGCGCGTTATAACGGAGGCATTCGGGGCAGAGGTAAGCTGGGACGGAGAAACAAAAAGCATAGATCTCAAATATCCTGAGGTTAATATTACGCTGCAGATCGGTTCAAAATCAGCGCTTGTTAATACACACACTGAGGAGCTTTTGGCAGAGCCTGAGCTTTATAATGATACAACAATGGTGCCGCTGCGGTTTATAAGCGAAACCTTTGGCGCAAAGGTATCATATGATAACGGACTTATAACCGTATTAAAGGAAGCTCCGAAGCAGTCTTCTCAGATTGAGGGAGCAATTGACAGCGAGTATATAGGCGACAGCTTTTACGGCTGGACAATGAAAAATCCCAAAAATCTTACTATGGCTGATCGGTCGTTTGACGGAAGTGATACAACATTTATATCCGACAGCGAAAACAGCGGCCTTGAGGTAATAATATATTCAGATGATGAAGCGATGGACGTTGAAGAGCGGTTTAACTATATAAAGGATACATTTTCCGATTGCACAATTTCAATTGCGGATAAAGAGGTGCAGCCCGACGGCTCCGCAATCCTTCATTTCAGAGCTAAGAATAAAGAAGGCACATGGGATGCTTATGAGCATATAAAGGATAAAGACAGCTTTGCCGTGCTTGCTTTTTCGGCGTTTGAGGACGGAATGGACAATGAGATGTTTTCTTTAGCCGAAAGCTTTTCAATATCGCAAAAGCGTGATTTTTATGACTTATCCGATGTTCAGGGCGGTATGCACAAATTTGAAAATGAGGAATTTTGTTTCTCGGTTGATGTTCCGGCAGGCTGGATTCAGAATGATGAAACAAGCCCCAATCTTTTCTATTTCTGCGATATGAAAAATATAAATCATAGAATTGCTGTAGAGATTTATTCAAAAAACGGTATGACAGCGAAAAACTATGCCGAAAAGGATATGAAAACGCGCGAGGCGACAGTAAACAGCGAGCTTGTTCAGGTAGAAGAGGTTAAGGAGGAGATGCTCGGCGGCGCGAAAGCATACAGCTATTCGCTGCGATATAACGGAGTTAAAAATAACAGCTTTTCTTCAAAGGATTTGTTTGTTGAATATGGAGATTATATATATAATATAAATGTAGGCGCCGAAAACGAACAGGAGATTAATAAAATAATGCTGTCGTTTAAAGTTGAGGCTCCGTCATCTGATGAGCTCGGAAAAATTTTGAGATCATCCGATATAGGAACAGAATCTAATTTAAGTCTTTCGGGTATTAAGCTGAAAGCTCCGTCAAACTGGTATCAGGCAATATCCGACGCGATTATAGGTGATGGGCGCACTAATGCATACGTTGTATCGACAATGGTCGGAAATATTCAAAATGACACCGTGCTTAACAATCTGTTTAAGGAATATACCGATCAATATACAGATCAATATACAGATGAAATGACTGTAGTGTCAAAAATGAAAACTATAAGTAAAAACGGTCACAAATTTTATGCACAAACTCTTAAATTTACGGGCGAAACAGACTGCTCCTACAAAACCGTATACATGGTAAGAGTGAAAAACACGGCGTATATTTTTGACTATACGCGCGAGGATATATACTATGGCGGCAGCACGGATACGGATGTTGAAAACATGATAGCGGGCTGCGAATTTAAGTAAAAAACGGAGTATAAATATTAATGGATAAGGATAATAAATTTCTCGGAACCGCACCGATCGGCAGGCTTCTTTTGAAGCTTGCCGTTCCGACCGTAATCGCACAGCTTGTAAATATGCTTTACAATATTGTTGACAGAATTTATATCGGTCATATGCCGGGCGGCGGTGATATGGCGCTCACGGGAGTGGGCGTTTGTATGCCGCTTATAATGATTGTGTCGGCATTTGCGGCATTTGTAAGCTCCGGCGGTGCGCCGCTTGCGAGCATTGCAATGGGCAAAGGCGACAGAGAACGCGCCGAAAAGCTTCTCGGCGGCTGCTTTATAATGCAGATAATTATATCGGTTGTATTGACGGCTGTACTGCTTATAGGAAGCCGTAGCTTTCTGCTTGCTTTCGGTGCAAGCGAAAATACAATAGAGTATGCTGCGGATTACATGAAATTATATGCGCTCGGCACAATATTTGTGCAGCTTACGCTCGGACTTAACGCTTTCATAACTGCTCAGGGATTTGCAAATACCGGAATGGTTACGGTGCTTATCGGCGCGGCGATTAATATTGTTCTCGACCCGATTTTCATTTTCGGCTTCAATATGGGTGTTCGCGGAGCGGCACTTGCAACGGTGATTTCCCAGTGTATATCATGCGTATGGGTAATATCGTTTCTTTTGGGTAAGAAAACGACGCTAAGGCTCAGAAAAGAAAATCTTTTTTCGGGGCTTAAGCTTGTTATGCCGTGCGTTGCTCTCGGTCTTGCCGCATTTATTATGCAGTCGAGTGAAAGTATTATATCGGTTTGCTTTAACTCATCGCTTTTAAAATACGGCGGTGATACGGCAGTAGGGGCAATGACTATTCTTACAAGCGTTATGCAGTTTGCAATGCTTCCGCTTCAGGGAATTGCGCAGGGCTCGCAGCCGATTACGAGCTATAATTACGGTGCGAAAAATGCGCAGCGTGTAAAGAAGAGTTTTTATTTGCTCGTCAGAGTATGCCTTATATATTCGGTTATACTTTGGGCGGCTGTTATGCTTTTTCCGAATGCTTTTGCAAGAATGTTTACGCCCGACAGCAGCCTTATTGAATTTACCGCAAAAGCGCTTAGAATTTACTGTGCTATGCTTTTCCTGTTCGGTATACAAATCGCCTGCCAGATGACATTTGTTTCGATAGGAAATGCGCCATGCTCTATAATTGTTGCGGTGCTGCGAAAATTTGTTCTGCTTATTCCGCTGATTTATATTCTGCCGCATTTTATTGAAAATCAAACGTATGCGGTTTATATGGCAGAGCCCGTAGCTGATGCGGTTGCGGTAACCTGCACAGCGATTTTGTTTACGGTGTCGTTTAGAAAATCGCTTAAAAAGCTTGAAAATGATGCTTAAAAAACAGGCATTGCAGTACGGGTTTCTGCCGTTTGCAATGCCTGTTTTCAGCGGCGCTGACTATTAAAGCCGGTGCCGCTGAAGCTTTTAAATATCAATCAAAATATACCTGCATATTTTCATCTTTATAAGCTTCAAAGCACATTTTAATCTGCTCTGCGGTTGTCTTTTCCGTTGCAAGATTTTCCGGAAGCTCATCAAGTGCAAAATATTTAATTTCGGTTGTTTCAATATTTTCTTCAAATTTTCCGCCCGTAACCTCACATAGAAAGAAAACCTTGCAGACTCCGTATGCATATACCGGAGGGTTGTGCTTGTTTCTGTCCTGCACGGCTATAAGGCGAACAGCCTTTGCATCAAGCCCCGTTTCCTCCTTGACTTCTTTTACCGTGTTTGAGCCTACTGATTCAAGACAATCACACCAGCCGCCGGGCAGCGACCATGTACCGTTTTTCTCGTGCGTCAGCAAAATTTTGCCGTCTTTAAAAATAGCTGCTCTTGTGTCTATTTTAGGCGTCTGATAGCCCGTTTCGTTGCAAAATACCGTTTTTACCTTTTCAAGCGGTATATCGGTTTTCTCGCTTATCATTTCAGCCGCTATCTCCCTTAGCCGCTCATAGCGCTCTATGTCGTATACATTATCCGTATACGCAAGTCCGCTCTGACCGAGTGCCTGAATTTCCATTGCCCATGCAAGCCATTTTTCCATTTTAAATAAATCCTCCGTTATTGTTCGTCAAAATATTCGTTTAATATAATCGGTGTTGAAAGCCATACCGCTCCGTGCGGCCCTCCGAACGGATATACCGATAGCTTAATCATGTCCTTATCCGTCTTTTCGAGCTTCACCTGCTCATATTCCGTATATTTGTCAGCGATTATAACAAAATCTCCGCTTTTTGCGACAGCTATATGATCCACACATTCTTTCGGGTAATCGGGATCAAAATTTTTCAGCCTTTTTGCAATAAGAAAAACGTAATTTTCCGTTTCTATGCTGTATTGCGTTGTATAATTTTCGCCGTCATTAAACATATTTATTATTTCGTCATATGTATATTGCTTCTTGTGCGCTTTTTTATAATCTTTAAGCTTTTCCGTAACATAATCCGAATTTGCGCTTACGCTGATAAATCCGTCGTCATTTCTGTAGCAAATTCCGATTTCATCCTGTGTGTCGCCAAGCTTAAGATAAAACGGTTTTATAATATACCGTTCCTTTGAACCGTTTATGTCGACGCGGCTGTGGTACGGGTTCATATCGCTGTAATCTGCCGTAATGACGTTTTCGTCTACCGTAAAAATATACCGGCTGACAGCTGTCATCTCCGATAAATTTCTCTCGCTTCCGGCAAAGCGAAGCCTGATTGTTTTTGAATTTTCGTCCCACTCCGTTTGTGCGGCGCACGCGGAATATCCGTATTTTTCGTTTGGGCTGTCCGTCATGTCGCCTATTTCCTCAAGGCATACAGCCGTTTTGCCGCCTATGTTATATCCGTTTATGCTTTTGCCGTTAAAGATAACCTTTATATCGGTTTCCAAAACATCTCCGACAATTTTCCCGACCTTTCCGCGCTCAATAGCGGTTTCGTTTTTGCCGGAACCCTTGCTGATAACGGTAAGCAGTCTTTTTTCTTCATCAAATCTGCATGAAAACGCATAGCCGTATTCGCTGACGTCCATATCCTCCGCAATTACAACCGTTTTTCCGCCTATATTGTATGACGGAACCTGCATCTCGCCGATGTATGCTATTATGTCTGTCGAATAAATATGACCTATTACATCACCTGTTTCGGCAAATGCCGGAGCTGCTGTAAAAGCGGCGGCAAGCAAAACAGGGATATACTTTAATAATTTAATCATGATTTTTCGCCTCCCGATTTATAATTTGTGATTATATTATATAATAATTCTTCTGGGTTGTCAATGAAAATTTTTGTTTTTGAATTTCATTTTAGATACCTTTATTGTAAAAATTGCATATAATATTTGGTTTTAAACAATGAAAAATTTTTAATAAAATTAGTAAAAACAGCTTGCATTTTGTGCGGATTTGTAGTATTATATAAGGGTAAGTATTTTTTGCATTATAAGCAGATTAGATTATTCACATTATTACGTCTTGCAGCATATTCTGCTTTAAGCGATAAAAACAGGAAGGATTGAATTAAAATGTTATCAAACAAAGCTTTATCAATATCTCCGTCTCCGACGCTTGCTATTGATTCGAGATTTAAGGAGATGAAAGCAAAAGGGATTGACGTTGTCGGATTTGGTGCCGGTGAGCCTGATTTTGATACTCCGGAGCATATTTGCCTTGCGGCAATGGAGGCTATAAAGGCAGGTAAAACAAGATATACTCCCGCAGCGGGTACAATGGAGCTGAGAAAGCTTGTTTGTGAAAAATTCAAACGTGAAAACGGACTTGACTATGAGCCGTCACAAATCGTTGTTTCAAACGGCGCAAAGCACAGCCTTGTAAACGCATTTATGGCTATTTGTAATCCCGGCGATGAGGTTATTGTTCCGGCTCCGTATTGGGTAAGCTATCCGGAAATGATAAAGCTTGCCGACGGCGTTCCCGTTCAGCTTCTCACGCGTGAAGAGGACGATTTTAAGGCAACAGCCGAAGAATATGAGGCTATGATGACGGATAAAACGAAAGCAATTGTTTTAAACAGCCCGTCTAACCCGACAGGAATGATTTATACAAAGGAAGAGCTTACAGCTATTGCTGAAGTTGCCGTTCGTCATAACGTATATGTTGTTTCGGATGAAATTTATGAGCATTTGATATATGAGGGAGAGCATACAAGCATAGCATCTCTCGGAGATAAAATAAAGGATCTTACGATTGTTGTAAACGGCGTTTCAAAAACGTATGCAATGACAGGCTGGAGAATTGGATTTACCGCGTCAAACAAGGAAATTGCAAAGGTAATGTCAAGTATTCAGTCGCACGCAACGTCAAACCCAAACTCGATTGCGCAGGCGGCAGCAGCGGCAGCGCTCAGCGGCGGACTCGATTGCGTTGAAAAAATGAAGAGCGAGTTTGTAAAGCGCCGCGATTATATGGTTGATAAAATAAACAGTCTTGACGGCGTTTCATGTATAAAGCCGCACGGCGCATTTTATATAATGATGAATGTTTCGGAGCTTTTCGGCAAAACGCTTTACGGAAAGAAAATTACGAGTGCGGACGATTTTGCGGAACTTCTGCTTGATAAGGCAAAGGTTGCCGTTGTTCCGGGAACAGGTTTTGCGGCACCGGGATATGTAAGATGGAGCTATGCAACGAGCATGGAAAACTGCATTGAGGGACTTTCAAGACTTGAAAAGTTTCTTAAAGGCGAGTGCTAAAAATTTAGAATATTAAAAACAGACAGCTTTCAAAGGCTTTTGCCGCATCCGGCTTATCGGTCATGCGCGGCAGCTTTTTGAAAGACTGTCTGTTTTGTTATTTTATCTGCAAGTTGTTTTGCGGCTGCAAGCCGTTTTGCTGTTTAACTTTCGGCAAGCTGCCATGTTTCATATTGTTTGCAAGCCTGTCCGTTTTAGCATCATACTGTTTTATTCCATATTTCCTGCAAACTGCCTTATTCCTTTACCGTCCATTGCGAGAATAAGCACTATTTCGGCAAGGTATATAAACCAGAATAAAACGGCGGATATTGTCGTTGATACGTCAAAGGCGGCAAAAACCTTTGTGTATCCGAAAAGCGCTGTGTATAAATCTCCGCTTACCTTGTAATGCAGCATAAGAATACTTGCGGCGGCAAATGCGGCTAAAATCGTAACATTTACAAACAAATATCTTACAATGCTGCCCATTACCGCCATCAGATGCGCCGGCAGAACAAAAAAGCTCAGCACTAAAAATATAACCGCGTCTATTGCAAATGCTATAAAATATGCAAGGCGTGTATCGGGAATAAATCCCATTTTATAAATAATATAAACGGGCAGCGATGAAATCAGCATTATTATAATGCTTTCGATAATTCGTCTTGTGAAAAAGAACATTTATTTCGCCTCTCTTTTTCCCGTAGTAATATAAACCGTTCGGCTTTCTCCGTCCCATTGCACATCTGCCGAAAGCGATTCGGAAACGGCGCGCACCGGAACGAGTGTTCTGCCGTCAGAAATCAGCGGCGCGCAGTCAAGCGGCGTTCTCTGCTCCGTGTCCGCTTTTATGTCCTTTATTATTACTGTCGGCATATCTATCTGCATAAGAATGAATTTGCTTCCGCTTGAAGCCAAAATCATACGCGTATCCTCGATCCAGTCTACATTTGCGCCGAATGCTTCAAAAATTTTGCGCATAGGCACCATTGTTCTGTCGTTGATAATTTTCGGCTGAACGTCAAATTCTATTTTGTTCCCGTCAAGCATGACGCTTATTTCGTCGCCTGCAAATACAGCAGAGTGCGCGCCGAGCGCTGCCGAAATTGTCAGGATTAGTGCAATTATTCTCTTTTTCATATCTTTCCGCCTTTCAAAATAATATTTTAAACCGTTACCGGAGTCTTTTCCTTTGCTTTTGACGGCGCTTCTTTTTTCTGCTTGTTCAGGTTGTCAAATGCCGTTGCCATCATAAGCTTTATACGGTTTAACTGATTTACCTCACTTGCGCCGGGATCGTAGTCTACCGGTACAATATTAGAGTCGGGATATTGACGCCGTATTTCCTTAATCATTCCCTTCCCCGTCACATGATTTGGAAGACAAGCAAACGGCTGAACGCATATTATATTTTTTGTTCCGTGCTCTATAAGCTCAATCATTTCGCCTGTTAAAAACCAGCCCTCTCCGCTGCAGTGACCGAGCTTTAGAATTTTCTTTGCTCCTTCTGCCGTTTTTTCTATTTCCGACGGCGCAACGCGGCTGTAGCGTGCGCTCTTTTTCATGGCGCGGCAGGCGTAATTTCTGTAGCGCTGCAGCAGTGAAATAGCGGAAAGCGACAGCGCGGCAGCCTTTTTGGAAAAGCCGAGATTATCGCGTCTGAATTTTGTGTTATACAGGCAGTAAAGCATAAAGTCGAGTATTCCCGGCATTACAGCTTCTCCGCCCTCCGCTTCAACAACTCTTATGCAATCGTTGTTTGCGTCAGGGTGGAATTTTACAAGAATTTCTCCTACAATTCCAACGCGCGGTTTTTGAGTGTTGATAATCGGAATTGCTTCATAGCGCGAAACAATATTGTCAACCGTTTTTCTTACGTTAAACGATTTTCCGTTTATTATCTTGTCGCAAAGCTCTGCTTCAATTGATTTATGAAGTCTGTCCGTTTCGCCCTTGCTTGCCTCATAGGGGCGCGTTGCGTTTGTAAGTGCAAGCAAAACATCGCCTATAACCGCAGCTCTTACAAGATTGTGAACAAGCGGAGCGGTTATCGTAAATCCCGGATTTCCCTCAAGTCCCGAAAGGTTAAGCGAAATAACAGGCACGTTTGCATAGCCCATTTCGCGAAGAGCTTTTCTTATAAATGCAATATAGTTTGTAGCGCGGCAGCCTCCGCCCGTTTGCGTTATCATAACCGAGCTGTTGTTCGGGTCGCATTTCCCGCTGACAAAGGCGTTTACAAGCTGGCCTGTTACCATTATTGACGGATAGCACGCGTCGTTATTTACGCATTTTAAGCCCATTTCAACATCCGACGGCGAAACCTTGTCGAGAAGGAGAGCATTGTAGCCCTCTTTTTTCAGGCACGCTTCAAACATTGTAAAGTGGTAAGGACTCATCTGCGGAAAAATTACGGTGTGCTTTTTCTTATCCTCTTTTGTGAACATTACGCGCTCTAACGTATACGATTTGTCGTTATTATGATTTATCTGCGATTTTTCCCTTTCCTCTATCGCCGCTTTGAGCGAACGTATACGGATTTTAGCCGTTCCGAGATTTGATATTTCATCTATTTTCAGTGTTGTGTATATCTTTTGCTTTGCTTCGAGTATTTCAAGCACCTGATCGGTTGTAACGGCGTCAAGTCCGCAGCCGAACGAATTTAGCTGAATTAGCTCAAGGCGCTGATTTTTTGTTACATATGCCGCCGCTTCATAAAGCCTTGTGTGATATGCCCACTGGTCTACAACGCGTATGTCGCGCTCCAGGTGGCCTAAAGGAGCAACTCCGTCTTCGCACAAAACCGCAAAGCCGAGAGATGTGATAAGCTCCGGTATGCCGTGATTTATTTCGGGGTCAATGTGATACGGACGCCCTGCAAGCACGATTGCGTGAAGCTTTTGCTCATCTACTATTTTTAAATATTCCTTTGTTTTTTCTCTTATATCAGCCTTGAATGCTGCAAGCTCTTTAAATGCCGCTTCCGCAGCAGAGGAAATTTCGCCCTTTGTTATTCCAAAGGCGGAAAATTCCTTATAAAGCTGATTTTCAAAGGATTTTCTGTCGTCCAGGTTGACGAACGGGAAAATAAATTTAACGTTTCCGCTTCTTATTTCGTCAACATTGTTATATATAACCTGCGGATAAGATACAACCATAGGACAGTTAAAGTGATTTCCTGCGTCCTTATATTCCATTTCCTCATAAGTTACGCACGGATAGAAGATTGTTTTTACTTTGCTATCCAAGAGGTCCTTTATATGCCCGTGCGCAAGCTTTGCCGGATAGCACGCGCTTTCGCTCGGTATGGACTCTATGCCCTTTTCATAAATTTTGTGTGTGCTTCTGCCCGAAAGCTTTACGCTGAAGCCGAGCTTTGTGAGGAATGTAAACCAAAGCGGATAATCCTCATACATATTCAAAACGCGCGGAATACCTATTATTCCTCTTTTTGCTTCCTTTTCGTCAAGCGGCTTATAGTCAAATACCCTCTGATATTTGTATTCGTACATATTCGGAAGATTTTTCTTTGATTTTTCTTTTCCTGCGCCTTTTTCACATCTGTTTCCCGATATAAAGCTTCTTCCGTCGGCAAATTTTGTAACGGTCAGGCGGCATTTGTTTTCACATCCGCCGCAGCGTGTTATTTTGCTGTCAAATGAAAAGCTCTCAAGCTCGTCCCTGCCAATTATATTGCAGGGAGTGCCGCTGTAGCGGTTTTTTGCAATCAGAGCCGCGCCGAATGCGCCCATTATACCGGCAATATCAGGTCTTATTACTTTTCTTCCCGAAACCGCTTCAAAGCATCTCAAAACGGCGTCGTTATAAAACGTTCCGCCCTGAACAACTATATTTTCACCGAGAAGTGATGTATCTCTGAGCTTTATAACCTTGTAAAGCGCGTTTCTTACAACGGAATATGAAAGCCCTGCGCTTATGTCGCCTACCTTTGCGCCCTCTTTTTGAGCCTGCTTGACGCGCGAGTTCATAAACACCGTGCAGCGCGTTCCGAGATCTACCGGGTTTTCGGCACCTATTGCCGCCTTTGCAAACTCCGGCGCGCTCATGCCGAGCGATTCGGCAAAGGTCTGAATAAATGAGCCGCAGCCCGATGAGCACGCTTCATTTAGCATAATGCTTTCTATTACGCCGCCTCTGAGCTTCATGCATTTCATATCCTGACCGCCGATGTCTATAATAAAGTCAACGTTCGGAACAAAATGGTTTGCTGCCGTGTAATGCGCAATTGTTTCTATTTCTCCTTCGGGAATTGAGAAAGCAACCTTACAAAGCTGCTCTCCGTAGCCCGTTGCGGCGGCGTTTGCTATAAATGCACCGCTTGGCATAAGAGAGTAAATTTCTTTTAATATTTCAACCGCTATTGTAAGCGGACTTCCGTTATTTTTTGCATAGTGGCTGTAGCAAATTCTGCCATCCTTATCGCAAAGCACCGCTTTGAGCGTTGTTGAGCCGACGTCCATTCCGAGAAAAAGCTCGCCTTTTGCATCTTTTATATCAAATCTTTCAGCTTTGCAGCTGTCATGGCGCTTTTTAAATTCTTCATAATCCGCGTCGGTTTTAAAAAGCGGCTCCATTCTTGTAATCTGGTGTTTTGACTCATGCTTTTCGCTGAGCAGCTTTAAAATGCTGTCTGCCGTGTACACCTTATCGTCGTTTGTAAGCGATGCGCCGATTGCAACAAAAAGCTGCGCGTTTTCGGGCGCTGAAAAGCTTTTTGCGCTGCCCGCAAGCGTTTCCTCAAAGCGCGCTCTCAGCTGCGGCAGATAATGAAGCGGTCCGCCGAGAAAAAGTATGTTTCCCTTTATAGGACGCCCCTGTGCAAGGCCGCTTATGGTCTGAACAACAACCGCTTGTAAAACCGAAGCCGCAACGTCCTCTTTTGTTGCACCCTCGTTTAAAAGAGGCTGAATATCCGATTTTGCAAAAACTCCGCAGCGTGCGGCAATCGGATATATTGTTTTATGCTTTTCGGCAAGCGTGTTCATTCCTGCCGCGTCCGTTTTAAGCAGTATTGCCATCTGGTCTATAAACGAGCCCGTGCCGCCGGCGCAGGTTCCGTTCATTCTTTGCTCAAGTCCGTTTGTAAGATAAAGTATTTTTGCGTCCTCTCCGCCGAGTTCTATTACAACGTCAATATCGGGATAAAGCTTTGATACGGCGGTTTTTGTTGCTATAACCTCCTGAACAAAGCTTATTCCGAGCATTTCCGAAATAAGAAGTCCTCCGGAGCCTGTTATAACGGCTGAAAACTCAGCATCACCGATGCTTTCCTTTGCCGCCTCAAACAGCTCCCTTACGGTAAGGATAATATCTGAAAAATGCCGCTTGTAGCTTGAAAAAACTATTTTACCGTTTTCGTCGCATACAACCGCCTTAACGGTTGTAGAGCCGACATCTATACCCATGCGAAGCCTTTGCATATAATAAACTTCCCTCCACGCAGAATTTTCTCATCTTATTATACTATTTTTTATCGCCCTTTGTCAAGCCCCATATGTGAAATTCACAATTTATAAACAAAATAAACAACAAAAAATCATATAATGGAAAACACTTTTTACTTATTATTATGTGACTTTGTGTTTAATTTTGTCTATTGTTGCTATTGACAAGATGGAGTGTGCATAGTATAATAGGTATATGCAGAGCAGATATTATGCGTTAAGTGTCAGAAAATGGGAGTAGAGTTTCTGAACGAAAAGTTCTTCCGAAGCAAAAAAGCTTTGGAAAGGCTTGCGGTATAATATTTCATCCGCTGTCGGAAAAATATCATACTTAATATTTTTTTCTCAGCCCCTGCGATAAATTTTGAAAGGGGATTTTTTTATGCAAAAAAATCAGACAAAAAAACTTGTAATCACGTCACTTTTTATAGCCATAGGGCTTGTTTTGTCAATGTTTAGGCAAATGGTTTATTTCGGCGGTGGCGGAGGTATGCGCCTTAGCGTTTCGGGATATATAACAACGCTGCCGTCCTTTTTGTTCGGCCCGCTTTGGGGAGCAATGACAAACGGTATATGCGACATTCTTTCGTATCTTATAAAGCCGGAGGGTGCATATTTGTTTCCGCTTACGGTTACGGCTGTTTTGGGCGGCGCAATGCGCGGCTTCGGCTGGAGAATGATAAAAAACAAAAAAATATCTTATTCGGCGTTTTGGGTTGTTTTTGCGGCGTTTATTATCTTTGGTGCGGTTAATTTGTTTTTTGTCGGCGGCGATACGCCATATTCTCATTTTTTGCAGAGCTTTAAGAAAAACACGCCGTTTCTTACATGTGCGCCTATAACCTTCGGAGCGGTTTCGTGCGTTTTTCTTTTGGTAAATAAGCTGCTTGAAAGGACAAAATTTTATTCGGAGGGCTATTTAAACGTTTTGTGCGTTTTAATGACGGTAAATATTATTGTAACAACGCTTAACACATTTATTTTAATGATTTTTGTACCGTCGCTTTCAAAGCTTGCCTTTTCGTATTTTTATATTCCTCGTCTTGTGCAGGAAATTGCAAGCACATCGGTTCAGAGCTATGTTGTAAGCTATCTTTTAAAAATTTCAAAAAGGCTCGGCTGACGCTTTTTCGTGATAAAAAATTATAGTCATTTATCAAAACACACGTCAATTTTCAGAAAATTGTTGACAAAGAAGCGGGAAAAGTATATAATAAACTCATTATCTTATAAACGGAGAATATATAATGAAGCTTTTTGAAAATAAATCGGTTCTTAAAATATGGCTGCTTTCGTATGTTGTTATGATTATGATTGTAATTTTCACAAACATATACATGATAAGCGGAATACGCAGCGAGCTTAGGCTTGAGCTTGAAACGACAAATAAATATTTTCTAAGAAACGTTAATTTGCAGCTTGACAGCTTTTTTTCAGATGCGCTGACCCTTAAAGGCGATATAGAGAAAAACGGCGTTGCGCAGGATTTTGCAAAGGCGAGTGTGCTTGATGAGAAAAATCGGTTTGAGGCGGCAAAGGTTATTGATGAGCTGACGAAAACGGAGAATACAAACGACAGGTTTTTGGGACTGATTTGCTATTTTCCGAAAACCGATTTGATTATAACTCCAAAGGGATTTTCGCAAAGCGCGGAATATTACACAAATAATCTCGATAATTCCGGCGACGGCTGCGGAGAATGGACGGCGGAGCTTTCGCAGTGCAGGTTTCCCGACATAACCTCACGGATATTAAAAACGATGTACGGAGAGGAGCATAACGTTATAGAGCTTACATATCCTGTTTTTGACAGCTCGGAGGAGCTTTCGTTTATAATCAGGATATATATCGACAAAAACAGTATTTTTGACGTGGCGCGCAGGGAAAACGATATTTTGCTTATAACCGACAGCAGAAATAATACCCTTGTTTCGAGCGATGATAAAAGCTATGATTTTTCCGAAACGCTTTTTGATAAGGAGTATGCCATAAGGGTCTGGAAGCATGACGGCGAAAAGTCATATGTCAGCTACTTTAATTCCTTTAAGCACAAATATCATTATATATACATAACCGACAGCAATTACTTTACCGAAAACTTTAAAAAGGTTGTTTTAACGGGAGTGTTTATAAGCGTTTTGTGTATTGTTCTGCTTGCGGTGATAATGCTTATTACGGGCAGATGGAACTACAGCAAGATTAAAAATGTTATTGCCGGCTTTGACGATACAATGCCGGAGGGCAATGAGTATAATTACATAAAGCAAAAAATTTCTCTCATGCAGGAAAACGCGAAAAGTATGCAGGAGAGAATGGAAAATCAGGGTCAAATAATAAGAAATAATTTTCTTACGAATTATATGCTCGGCTTTACGGACTATAAAAATATTTCCGAAAAACTTGCCGATTACGCAATAGTGTTTAAGTATGACTATTATTTTGTTATAACCATATGCGTCAGTGACGACGGAATTTTAAATGATCTGCCGCGAAAGGATATATTGTTTGTGCTTAACAATGTTATGGAGGATATTGCCGATACGGAGCATATGCAGCGCGCCGAAGCGGAGGGAATGCTTTCGTATATTGTAAATTGTCCGACTGACGGGCGGAAAGAACAGCAAAAAAGCATTGACGCGCTTAAACGGCTTAGCGATCTTATGGGGAATTTGTTTGAAATATCGGTTTTCTCCGGAGTTTCAAATATTGAAAAGGGCTTTGAGAATGTGCCGAAGCTTTACAGAGAGGCTGCGGCAGCGCTTGAAAACGCGGATTTTTATGAGCTCGATTCTGCTGTGTGTTATGACGATATAGAGCAGATATACTCAAAGAACGATTATGAGTCGTTTATACAAAGGGAAAATGAGCTTATGGCAGCCGTTTCGCGCTCCGATGTTGATGAGGCGCGGAGAATAACGGAGGAGCTATTCTCGGCAAGCGGAAATAACCGCAATCAGTGGTATTACGAAAGCATAATGTACAGCATACTCAATAATATTCTTGCCGGTAAGCTGAGCGCCGACGACAGCGGCAAAATCATGAGCCTTGCCGAAAATATAGGCAAAAATCCGACAATAAAGAGCATGAAAGCCGTTATTATGCAGACGGTTGAAATTGTATGCTCAAATGCTAAGGAGGAAAATAACAGGGCAAAGGATATTTATATGCGCGTGAGAAGCTTTGTTGAGGAAAACTACAGCGATACAAATCTTAACATTTCGGGAATAGGCGACAAATTCGGCATGAGCGCATTTTATATATCTCATATTTTTAAGGAAAACAGCGGATTTAAGCTCGGCAGCTTTATAAACGAGCTGCGCGTCGGAAGAGCGAAGGAGCTTCTTGCCGGTGCGGAGGAAATGAAGATAAACGATATTGCACAAATGTCCGGCTTTGATAATATACGGACGTTTCAGAGAATATTTAAAAACGTTGTCGGCTGCTCGCCGTCAGAGTACAGATTAATAAAAAACAGATAAAAAGACGCGGCATTTTAATTTTGTCGCGCGGCAAAACCCTGCTTTATTGGCTATAAAGCAGGGATTTTTTTGATTTAATCGCCGACTTTCAAATTTTGTCGCTTGAAAAACAGGCGGGCGGATGTTAAAATTAAAATATAAAATATGCGGCAAAAAATACGCGGCATACCGTGCGGATTGAAAGTGCGGTATGCGGTTGTGCCTTGCGGCACGGAAAGGAAGAGTTATGCAAAGAAAAACAATTACATTATTAATTTTGGCAGCTGCCGCAGCGGCTGCATTATCCGGCTGCGGAGATTACAAGGAGCTTGAGCAGAAATCGAGCAAGGTTGAGTATTCGGGCAGCGATGTTTATCCGGTAAAGTGTGACGATACTCTCAAGGTTTGGTCGAGCACACTGCCGGGCGGAGATATTACTCAAAATCCGCTCGGAAGCATATGGCAGGAGGAAACGGGAGTAAACGTTGAGTTTATCCAGCCGATGAACGGCTCGGAAGAGGCGCTGACAATTCTGCTCGCGTCGGGCGATTTGCCGGATATACTTCTTACAAATCTTTATAATCAGCCGGGCGGAGTTAAAAAATACGTTGACGATGAGGTTATAATTCCGATAACCGATTATATGGATAAATTCGCTCCGAATTTAAAGAAGTACCTTGATGGAAATAAAGATATTGACAAGATGTCAAAGAGTGACGACGGAGAATATTTCTCGTTTCCGTTCTTAAGAGGCGACGAGAAGCTGACCGTTTCGAGCGGTCTTGCGGTAAGAAAAGATATGCTCGATAAGGCAGGGCTTGACATTCCCGAAACAATTGACGAGTGGCACACGGCGCTTCAGGCGTTTAAGAGTCAGGGCGTTTCCGCGCCGCTGAGCTATGATTTGCTTTACTGGGAAAAATATGCCGGAGTATTTATGGGCGCATACGGCACAAAGGCAGATTTTTATCTTAAGGACGGCAAGGTTACATACGGCTATCTTGAGCCGGAATTTAAAGAGGGTCTTAAAACTCTTAATCAGTGGTACAGCGAGGGGCTTATTGATAAAAACATTGTAAAAATAGCCGACAAGGACGCGAACATATTAAATTCCGTAACGGGCGCAAGCTGTATGTGGGCAGGAAGCGGTCTTGGAAAATATATGAATGCCATGAAAGATAAAAATCCGTCATTTGACCTTGAACCTGCACCGTTCCCGGTACTCAAAAAGGGCGATACGTCAAAATTCGGAACAAAGGAATTTGCGTATAATATAAACAATAACGGCTTTATTACAACAAGCTGCAAAAATATTGAGCTTGCAATGAGATTTCTCGATTACGGCTACACCGAAAAGGGCCATATGATGATGAATTTCGGAAAAGAGGGCGAAAGCTATAAAATGGAGGGCGATTACCCGAAATACACCGATTGGATTATGAATAATCCAGACGGACTCAGCATTTCGGACGCTATAGGAAAATATACGCTCGCATCTACATCAGGTCCGTTTGTTCAGGACGTAAGATACATAGAGCAGTATTATGCGCTACCGCAGCAAAAGACCGCTCTTGATGTATGGCAGAGCGACGTTTACGACACGCATATTCCTATGGTTTCGCTTACAGCTGAGGAAAGCAGCAGAATAAGCTCAATAATGAACGATGTTGAAACGTGCGCGGACGAGATGATTTTTAAATTTATCATGGGCATAGAGCCGCTTGATAATTACGACAGCTTCATAAATACAATAAAGGGCTTCGGAGTTGACGAGGCTATACAGATTTATTCCGACGCTGTTGAAAGATATAATAAGAGATAAAGTAAATGTTTCGGGGGAGGTTAAAAGCTTTTTCCCCTCCCATCAGAAGTGAGCAAGGGCTGCGCGGCATAGGTTGGTTGACTTTTGCCGCGCAGCTGCAAAGGAAATTTTTTAGGAGGCCTGTTAATGAAGAAGAATAAAGGTTTAAAGAGCAGCCAAAGCCTCAAAAGGTCAATAGTCAAGGACTGGAAAATGCATTGGGGTCTGTATGTATTGTTTATCCCTGTTTTGCTTTTTTATTTATTGTTTCGCTACAAGCCGATGGGCGGACTTGCAATTGCATTTGAAAATTATTCCGTTTCAAAGGGAATACTCGGAAGCAAGGTTGTCGGATTTGCGCATTTTGAAAGCTTTTTGAAAAATCCGTATTTCTGGCGCCTTATGCGTAACACGCTTTGGATAAGCGTAAGCAATATAATTTTCGGGTTCCCTGCGCCGATAATTCTGGCGCTGATGCTAAATGAGCTGTCGAGCAAGAGATTTCAAAAGGGTATTCAGCTTGTGGCATACCTTCCGCATTTTATATCGATTATAGTTGTATGCGGTCTTGTTGCCAAATTTACCTCCGACAGCGGTATTATAAATAACATTCTCTCCGTGTTCGGCGCAGAGAGAAAATCCTATCTTAACTACCCGAAATATTTTGTGCCGATTTATGTTATTTCGGGAATTTGGACAGATGTCGGCTGGAATTCAATAATTTACTTTGCCGCGCTGACGGGAATTGACAAGCAGCTTTATGAAGCGGCTGTTGTTGACGGCGCAAACAGATGGCAGCAGACTATTCATGTCACAATTCCGGGCATTATGTCCACAATAATAATTATGTTTATTCTGCAAATAGGAAATTTGCTTAATGTAGGATATGAAAAGATTATTCTTTTATATAACCCGATTACATATCAAACTGCCGATGTTATAACAACCTATGTGTACCGAAAGGGTATAACGGAGGGAAGCTTCAGCTTCAGCACGGCGGTAGGACTGTTTAATTCAGTTTTGAATTTTATACTTTTGATTATAGCCAACAGCTTAAGCCGGAAAACCGGTGAGGGCAGTCTTTGGTAACGGGGAGGAATTAAATTCATGAAAAAGACAAAGGGCGAAAAGGCATTTAACGTGTTTAACGTTATATTTATGCTGATAGTCGCGTTTCTGACGCTTTATCCGTTTTATTACGTGCTTATAGCGTCGCTGAGCAAGTCGGCGGATTTTATGATGTATCAGGGCTTTTTGTATAAGCCGCTCGGCTTTAATATTGAAGCCTACAGAATAGTTTTCCGCGACGACAGAATTATAAGAGGGTTTATAAACACAGTTATCATACTCGTAACAAGGGTGTCGCTTGCTATGCTGCTTACAATAATCGGCGCATACGTGCTTTCAAAAAAGGACGCGTTTTGGGTCCCGAAGCTGATGTTTTTGATTATTGTTACAATGTTTTTCTCCGGCGGAATGATTCCTACATATCTTAATGTGCGTTCGCTCGGACTTGACAATAAAATGCTTGCGCTTATTTTGCCGTCGGTTATAAACACGTTTAATATGATTATAATGCGAAACGCGTTTGAAGCCGTTCCGCGAGAGATAGACGAGGCTGCCGCAATTGACGGCGCAGGCTGCGTAAAAAGCTTGTTTATAATAATGCTTCCGCTTGTTATTCCGACGGTTATGGTAATTTTTCTTTATTACGCCGTTGAGGTCTGGAACGCATGGTTTGACGCAATGCTTTATATAAGAAAGAAAACACTTTATCCGCTTCAGCTTATTTTAAGAGAAATTCTTATTAATAACAATACCGATAATATGAACAACTCCGCAAATGCGGACGCCGAAACTATGGCGGAAACCGTTCAGTATGCGGTTATGATGGTTGCAACCGTGCCGATACTGGTTGTTTATCCGTTTTTGCAGAAGTATTTTGTAAACGGAATAATGGTCGGCGCTGTAAAGGGATAAGAAAGGAGATTATCAATGAAGCTTAAATTATTATCCTGTGCGGGAATTTTAACTCTTTTGCTGGCTTCATCAGCATATGCCGGCGATATGTCGGTAACGTTTGACCGCAGCTTAAATGAAATAACCATGCAAGGCGCACAGCCTGCGGCAGCTGTAACCGTTACGGTGGCAAAAAGCGGCGGCACGCTCGGGGAAGATTATATGCCGGAGTATATTTCTGTTTTGAAATTAACAGACGGTACAATAGATAAGAAAATAAAGCTCAGAGCGGATATTGAAAGCGGAAAATATTTCGTTTACTTTGACGGCGAGGGCGTGCATGACAGCAGCGCGGTTATGATAGTAAACAGTGCGGACGAGGGTACGCAGGCGGTAATCGGCGAGATAAACGGCACTCAAAGCGCAAACGAGCTGTATAAGTTGCTTTGTAGCGAAAAGGCGGAAAAAGTCGGAGTTGATTTGGACGATGACTTCATAAGCGAAAAGCTTGAATATATAGCAAAGCAGTGCTTCGGTGCGGCCGGAAAATATGATATAAATTCGTTTTGCACCGCCTTTGAGGGATCGGTTGCCTGCGCAATGCTGTCAGATGAGGATATATCGGTTAATGAAGCAATGCTTAAATACGCGCAGTGCTTCGGAACAACATATGATGAATATATAAAATCGGACGGCAAAGAAATTTTGGATAAGCTTTTAAAGTCGGCAGACTTTTCAAAGGGCTCTCCGGCGGAAATTTATGCGGAAAAGGCGGATGTTGCAAAAGTGCGCGCATCAAAGACATGGTCTTATCTTCAGGAGAATGTTACGGCGATTGCGGATAAGGCGGATATTGATATTTCCTCCGGCTCTGCATACGGTAAAATTTCGTCATCCGATAGGTATAAGGTTTTTGTTGCAATGTTTAAGGTGCGTGACAATTTTACAGGTTATGCTGATATAAAAGAAAGCTTTGACAAGGCAGTGAGCGAAAACAAATCGTCAAAGGGAAATCAGGGCGGCGGCTCTGGCGGCTCGGGAGGAAGCTCCGGCAGCAAGTCCGGCGGAGTCGGCGTTATAGGTGCGGCGGAGCCTGAAAAGCAGCCGCAGCCGACAGAAAATAAACATAAGTTTTCCGATATGGCAAATCACTGGAGCCGCGAATATGTTGATAAGCTTGCTTCGCGCGGCATTATTTCGGGCTATGAAGATAATTCTTTCAGGCCCGAAAGCAGCGTAACAAGAGCGGAGTTTGTTAAGCTTTTGACGGAGCTGTTTAATATAAAATCGGATAAAAAAGCCGAGTTTACGGACGTGTCCGAAAATGACTGGTATTTCTCATGCATAAGCAATGCCGAAAAAATTGTAAGCGGCTATGACGGGCGCTTTATGCCGAACAGCCCCATAACAAGACAGGACGCGGCTGTTATCGTGTACAGACTCGGCAAATTTGCCGGCGGAGAAAGTGCGGAGTTTTACGACTTCGGCGAGGTTTCGGACTATGCAAAAGAAGCCGTATGTGCACTGTCAAAAGCAGGCGTTATGATAGGCGACGGCGGATATTTCCGTCCGCAGAGCGAAATTAAAAGAGGCGAAGCGGCAGCGCTTTTATACAACGCGGAGGTGAAAGGCGAATGAAAAAAATCAGTATATTAATTTTTGCGGCGCTCATGCTTTTTGCGTGCGGCGGAGTGTATGCCGATTATTCGGCTTCTCAGCTGAGCGGCGAGGGTAATGTGCAGCTTCTTAGAAAAATAGGAGTTGAAATTCCCGATAAGGCAGACAGCGACAGCGTTACAAGAGCGGAATTTGTTTCGGCGCTTATGGACTTGACGGGAAACAATGCGGCGGCAGCTGTCAAAATGCCGTTTTCGGATATTTCGGAGGACTATGCTCAAAGGAGCAAAATTGCGTATGCGTATTCTGCCGGAGTTATATCTGCGGCGAGCGAGTTCAGACCTGACGACGCTGTGACAAGCTCGGAGGCTTACACCATGGCGGTTAAGCTTCTCGGCAGAAAAAACGAAGCGGAGCTTGGCGGCGGCTATCCTAAGGGCTATGAAGCGGCAGCCGCAAGACTTGATATTACAAAAAATATCACCGGCACGGGTGAGCTCAGCTTTTCGGATATGTGCAGGATGCTTGTAAATATTGGTCAGTGCAAGCTGTTTGAGATAAAGGACGGGGAAACATATGCCGGAGATAAAACACTTTTTGAAAATAATTTTGATATACACTATATCCGCGCTGTTGTAACGGCTGATGAAAACACGGGGCTTTACGACGCCGAGCAAAGCGCGCCCGAAGGATATATAATGCTTGACGGCACGCCGTATCTGTATGACGGCAGCGCACCATTGGGCTTTCGCGTTTGCGGCTATGTGCGCGAAAGCGACGGCGATGAGGAAATAGTATACATAGAGCCTTATAAGACAAGGTCGGTCCGGGTAAAGGATATTGAGGTATCGAGCGGAAAAATTAAATATACCGATGATAAAAATGCTGACAGAAGCGATTCGGTAAATGAGCCGGCGGCAATAATTTATAACGGCAAGGCGGCAAATAAAACAGCTCTCGATGAGCTTGACGATCTGACCGATACGGCTTCCTTTGAGCTTATTGATAACGATAATGACGGGAAATATGAGGTTATTGTTGTAAGCGAATACAAAAGCATTGTTGTAAAGAGCGTTAATCTGACAGATAAAAAGCTTGTCGGAGAAAACAGCGGCAAACAAGATAATTCATTTATAGATATGTCGGCAAGCGATGTGAAGCTTACGGTTGAGTCGGCAGACGGCACGCTTTCGCTTTCCGATATTCGTTCGGGAGCTCTTGTGTCGGCTTATGTTTCGCAGGATAAAAAGCTTATCAGGCTTTATATTAACAATAATTCCGTATCAGGTGCGGCAGAGAGCATAAATTCGGGCGAGATGAAAATTAAAATCGGCGGCGAGGTATATGATTATTCGTATTACTTCAAGGCAAATTATATAGGAAATATTGCTCTCGGAGCGGAATATACCTTTTTGCTTACCGATTCCGGCGTTGTTGAGGCAATAGGCACAAAGGCGTCGCTTCAGATGAGATATGCATATCTTGTAAAGGTTATATATAATGAGGATGACGAGATTTTAAAAATAAAGCTTTATACTGAGGACGGAAAAAACGAGGTATTTGACGGAGCGGAGAAAATAAAGCTTGACAATGTGCTTAAAAAGCGCAGTGAAATTGCGTCAGTTCTCGGCAAGGGACAAAATACAAGCCGTCAGCTGATAAGGTTTATGACAGATGACAGCGGTGAAATAAAATATATCGACACCTGCGGCGCAAAGGGCAGAACTGACAAAAATGCAAATCCGTATGATATGCTTACAAGATTTGTTTTCCCGGCGAGTGCATATGAAAAGCTTTACTGGATAAAGGATACAAATTCATTTCATCCGTATGTTTATTTAAGTGCGCAGACAAAGATTTTTGTTGTTGACAATTCGGATAATGCGGATGACGATAAGCGTGCAGCGCTAAAGTCGAGCAATTATTTTGAAAATAACAGAAATCAGCAGATTGTGCCGAGTGCGCAGATTAAAAATGTTACGGAGTTTTATGACGTGACGGCAAACGGAGTTGTCGGGGCAATGGTTGTTTACGATAATGCGGCTTCCGACCCAAAGGTTGAAAATAATTCACCGGTAGGCATTGTTTACGAAATAAGCACGGCTGTCAGTCCCGACGAGGAAACAACGTATGCAATAACCATGTTTACTGAGGGCAGATATGAAAAATATTATCTTACCGATGAGGCGGTGAAAAAGTTTGATGAGGGCGGAATAAATTCCGTTCAAAAGGGCGATTTAATGCGTTATGTGCTGACAGGCGACAACAGAATTTCGGCTCTTTCGTGCGACTATGATATGTCGGAGAAGAAGCTTAATTATACGCTCCCCGATAACACAAACGGAACTCATCTTGCAAAGGGTGTGCTCTACAGCGGAATTTTGTATGACTATGACGGAAACATGATAACGATAATTCCGACAGGTGTACCGGGAATTACGCCCGACGCTTCCGATGAAACGGCGCGTTTCTCGTTCAGGTTCAGCAGTGACGTTTACGTAGTTGAGCCCGACGGAAAGTTTATTTATGTTTCCGATTCGAGCGAAATGCTTCCTTATCTTCAGGCGGGCAAGGAAAACAGCAGCACAATATTTATAAGAACAAGCGACGGTCGGCCGGAATTTGCGGTAATATACAAGTAAATCGGGAGGAGGAAAGATCATGAATATTTTTAAAAGAGCGGTCAGCCTGCTTTTAAGCGCTTCACTTTTGGGAACATATGCTTTTGCGGCGGACAGCGATAATCTTCTTGCAAACGAAAGCTTTAACGAGTATGCCACAAATGAAATTCCGAGCGATTTGGCAATAAGCGCAAAGGCGTATTGCATAAGCGAGTATGAGGATAAAAACAAGGGTCTTAAGCTTTATGCCGGAACGGCGGCATCAAGCCTTGATATAGATATTCCGGTAAGCAAAAATATATGTGTTTCGTTTGATATTTTAACCGGCGGCAAAAATCCGTCCGGCGAGCTTGAGGCGGTAAACTCGTCGGGAGTGGCGCAAACGCTTCTGAACTTTTCGGAAAACGGAGATGTCGGTGCGGAAAACGGTTTTCCTCTCGGCGGCTTCGGAAAAGCAAAAAGCAGCTATTCGGTTGTTTTTAAAGCCGCAGACGGCTTGTGCGATGTTTACAGAAACGGAAAAAAAGTTGTTTCAGACTTTAAAATAGCAAAATGTAAAATATCGGCGGTTTCACGTATTCGGTTTATGTTTGCCTCCGATACGGGTGAGGATTTTGTAATACTTGACAATGTAAATGTTACAGACGGCGAAAAGCCGAGAAAGTCTTATCCGACAGCGGAATTTAACGAGCAGGTTGACGATGAAAACAGCTTCACGTTCGGCGAATACGTCGGCAGCAGCGCTGTTGCGGTTTTTGACTTTGAAGGAGGAATAGGACCTCTTAGCATAGCGGACGGCGGCAGCAAGGTTGATTTGTTTGAAGAAGAGGACGGCAATAAGGCGCTGCTTGTTGAAAGGCAGACAACGTCCGACTTTCATGAAAGCGTAAACGGAATTAAATCTGACAGCGATGTTCTTGTTTATGATTTCAGATTTAAGGTGCTTGACGCCGATTCGATATTCAATTTTGTGCAAAAGGACAGCGCAAGTCAGTTTCAGACTCTCGGTGAGCTCGGAAAGGGTGCTGTTTGGTACTTCCCGGTGGGTGAAAGCATAAATCTGAGCCTTAATAAGTGGTACAGGGTGTCTGTAATTGAAAACTACTACGACAGAACAATAAAATATTATTTTGACAAGCGTTTTATCGGGTCGGGAAAGGTTTTGTCAAATTTTGCGGCAAACGGCGCAACCGCCGATATACTGCGCTTTCACGAAACAATTTATCAGTCTTATACACCGTCAAGGGCTGCCGATACGGACAATATTAAATTTTTGCTTGACGATATAAGAGTTTATGAGGGAAATGAAGTTAAAGACGAGATTGAAATGGCAGAGAGAAAAATAGATACGAACATAAAAAAGAGCGTTTTCAAAAGCGATACATCATATGCAAAAATGCTTGAAGGCATGAGCGCCGTTCATGCAAGAAGCGGCGTTGTGCTTAAAGACGGCGAAAAAACGCTTATGAAAAATGCACCGTTTACGGAAAACGGAGCTGAATACCTTCCGGTAAGAGAAACGCTCGAAAAGCTTGAAATATCATACACAGAGGAAAAGACGGGCGAGCTTAAAATTGCGGGAGGAGCGGTGCTCAGCGCGCAGACAGAGGGCAGCGTTATTCACGGCGGCACGCTTTATATGGCGGCAGATAAGCTTTTCGGTGCGGCAGGACTTAGTTATGTAAAATCACCCGTGCAGTATAATTCCGGGCTTTATGTGCTTGATACATCATTTAAAGCGCCCGAAGACGCCGACGCGCAGCAGGCGCTTAACGATTATATGTTCTATTTGCGGCCGGGTAAGGATATGATAAAGTCCTATTATGAAAGCTCGCCGCAATATGCCGAGCATCCGAGAATACAGGCAACAAAGGCGTATTTTGACCGCGTTCGCGAAGAGGTTAAAACCGATGAATATAAAAAGCGCTGGGCTAAAACGGTTGTTTCAAATGCGGATATAGTTCTTACGACAGAGCCGGTTAAATATGAGCTGCGTGACGGAGTGCGTCTGCTCGGAGTGGCAAGAGATGTGCTTTCGAGAATGTATGCGCTCGGAATGGCTTATCAGCTGACAGGCGATAAAAAGTATGCAGACCGTGCATATACGGAGCTTGAAACGGTTTCGCTGTTCAGCGACTGGCACCCGGCGCATCACCTTGACCCGTGCGAAATGGCGGCAGCTGTTGCGATAGGGTATGACTGGATGTATGACGCGTTCACGCCGGAGCAAAGAGCGGTTATAGAAAAGGGAATGTATAACAACTGCTTCTATGATGCGTGGCTTTCATATCAGAGCGAAAATTCCGCAATGACAAATTCGGCGGTTGCAACAAACAATCATAATGTTGTGTGCAACGGCGGTATTCTGATGGGTGCGCTTGCTATGGCTGACGTTTATCCGGATGAAGCGTATTATCTGACATCAAACGCAATAAGAGGTCTTGACCTTATGATGTATCATTTCGCGCCCTACGGAACGTGGTATGAGGGTGCGCATTACTGGGAATATACAATGCAGTATACTGCAAAAATGATCTCGACAATGCAGACAGTTCTCGGCAGTGACATGGGTCTTGAGGAGTGTGAGGGCTTGTCTACATCGGCGGTGTCGGAGCTTTATATGCAGTCGCCGATAGGCATTTACACTTATGCGGACAGTATTGCGGCAAGAATTTATACGCCGGAGATGTTCTGGCTGTCGGACATTTATAATAATGCGGACGTTACAAAGGCGGTTTTATATTTCACGAACGGAAATATTTCCGACTCCGAAGATTTGGCGCTTTCGCTTTTGTGGTATGACACGTCAATTAAAAAGGGTAAAATAGAGCTTGAAAACGATTATTTTGACGATTCGCAGGACGTTGTTGTTATGCGCGATTCATGGGATAATATTGAGCCTACATTTGTCGGAATACACGCAGGTAAAACGAAAATGGAACATTCGCAGCTTGACGGCGGCAGCTTCATATTTGAAAATCAGGGCGTTCGCTGGGCAAAGGATCTCGGAATGGGAAATTATAATTCTGAAGGCTATTGGGACGATTCGCCGAACGGCAAGCGCTGGATCCATTTCCGTTCGAGAGCGGAGTCGCATAATACGCTTGTTATCAATCCGAATGACGGACCCGACCACAAAGTTGATTCATATGCGAAGATGGAGCTTAAGGAGTCAAAGCCGAGAGGCTCGATTGTAACGGTTGACATGACGGAGCTTCTGGAGGATAACGTTACCTCCGCAAAACGCGGATTTTTCTTTACGGATAACCGAAAGAGCCTTGTTGTGCGCGACGAAATAGATCTTAGAGGTCAGTCGGACTTATACTGGTTTATGATAACGGATGCGGATGCGCAGATTGATGACAGCGGCGCAACATTTACCTATAACGGCAGAAAAATGAGGCTTGACTATATAGCAGAGGGCGCAAATGCGGCGCTTAGCATAGAAAAGGCAGCACCGCTGCCATCGAGCCCGAAAACAAAGCCGGGCGATGACGCTGAAGAAACGTCAAACAGGTTTGCAATTAAGCTTACGGGAAGCGGAAGAGTTAATCTTACCGTTAAGCTTTCGGATATTGATGAGGAAATGTCATCGGTTTCCGATTACAATAAGAGCATTTCCGAGTGGACAGTGCCTGACGGCGATGTTCCGCCGGAGCCGTCGGTTGACAAAATAAAGGTCGGAGATAAAGAAATTTTAACGAGCGGCAAAAAATCAATCGACTATGTTTATGTTGAGGGCAGTCTGAGCGCTCCTCCGCAGACAGAGCTTTTAAGCGACTTATATAATATAGATATTAAAAATGCCACAAGCCTTGACGATTTTACAACCGTTACTCTTACCGATAAAAACGACAGCTTTAATAAAGCGGTATATAAAATATACTTTAAGAAAATTTTAAAACCTGTCGAGTTTGACGGCAGAGAGTCAATCCCGGTTGAAGCCTACTCCGTAAGTGATGAGCCGCAGGAGGCAAACAAGGCGCTTAACCTCTTTGACAATAATCTGCAAACGCGCTGGTCGGCTGAGGGAACGGGAAACTGGGTAATTCTCGATATAGGCTCCGTTCAGAGAGTTGACGATATTGCAATAGGCTTTATGAAGTCAGGCGACAGAAAATATTACTTTAATATTTCCGTATCCTCTGACGGCAATACGTATGAAAAGGTGTTTGACGGAGAATCTCAGGCAACAGACAGCTATGAATTTTACACTCTCGGCGGCAGGGATGCACGTTACATAAAAATTGAATGTAACGGCAACTCAAACGGCGGCGGAGAAAACTGGAACAGCTACACTGAAATGGTGGTGACAAGAAAGAAATGAAAAATTTAAAAAATATTCTCTTAGCTTTGTGCATTATTCTTTCTGCTTCGGCGCTTTGCGCCGGAGCGGAGGGCAGTCTTGACATAACGAGCAAATCGGGACGCGTTCATATAGGCGATGACAAAATAGAAGTTGAGCAAATGCCGTATTTCTTTGATAATTATTCTTTGACGTCGGTTGATTTGATTAACGCCTTAGTGTCATACGACTATAAGCTTTCCTATACCGACGCGGACAAAAATGTAACCGATAAGCAGTTTTTCACGGACGGCTATATCCGCGCGGAGCACGTTGGAAATTCTGAGGACGTAATGTATATCCCGGTAGTGATGTATAAGGCGGAGGAAACGGAATTTGACCTTAACAGCTTTTATTTTAATAACAGCGGCGGCAGCTCAAAGTCCTCAAAGAGTGATATATGCGGCAGGAGCGACAATTCATATGTTATAACTCCTCCGTCGGGCGGCAGCACGAAAATCGAGGGCGTAAACGCACAGCCGTCTTATGAGGGCGCAGGCATTGAAACAACTTACACGGCGGAGATAAACATATATGCGGAGGGTAATGTTACGGCGTTTGCTCACGCGCGGTATACGGGTGATAATGACAGGACCGTTTTTAAATGGTACCCGGACGGCTCTGTTGAAATAAACGACGGCGGCAGCTTTGTAAAGGTTACAAATGCCGAGCGCGGCAACTGGCATAAGCTTGCGCTTACATACAGTGCGCAGAGAAACAGAGTAATAGTATATCTTGACGGAGAGCTTATTTCAAGAGATACGTCGCCGTGGTGGAGAGATGTAACGTGCTTTGTGTACGGAACGGACGGCGGAAGCTCGGACGGGTTTTATGCGCTTGGTGACGGGAAATTTTACAGGGGATATTATTATCCGTCATATTACGCACCGACAGAGCTTGAAGCGGACTGCGATGAGCTTTTAATTGACGGCGACACAATCTGGACGGATTTTTCATCTGTCAAAAGCTTTGAGGATATGTCGGGTCTGATTTCGGGCTTTGAAGAAGCAGTGCCTGTCGGCGATTTCGGAGAGGGAGCAAAGCTTATCACGATAAACGGTACGGACTACAAGTGCTACACGCTGAAAAACGGCTTATTTGCCGATGTTACATTTAAAAAGGAAGACGGCAAAATAGGCGCGTCGGCAACTGTTGTAAATAAGCTTCGCAGCGAAAAGAGCGCTGTTATGGCAATGTGCTTTAAAAATTCGGACGGCGCGGCGGTCGGCGTTTCGGCAACGGGGAAGCAGGCGATTGCGTCGGACGGCACTGTGTTTGAAATTTCACCGCTTGAAGCAGACAGCGCGGAGGTTGTATTTATAACCGACTGGGAAAACAGAATACCGGTATTTTTCGATACCTTTACGGAGGATAAGCAATGATTTTTCCGAAACCGAAAAAAGAAGAAATTTTAAGCGGAAGATATACTCTTAAAGGAAAATACGCAGGTGCTTTATACGAGTTTTGCAAGGAGCTTAAAGAGGACGGCGTCGATATTAAATATAATAAAAATGCTTCTTTTGAAAAAGAGGAATATAAAATTGAAATAGGTGACAGCGGAATTTATATTGAGTATTCTTCGGATGAGGGTAAATTCCGCGCCCTCACCTCGCTTTATCAGCTTTCGGACGGCTCTTCCGTTCCGTATTGCCTGATTTACGATAAGCCCGCATTTTCGCGGCGCGGATATATGCTTGATATAAGTCGCGGAAGAATACCCAAAAAAGAAAAAATTCTGCGCATTATAGATTTCCTGTGCGCTCTTAAATATAACGAATTTCAGCTTTACATGGAAAACTTCTGTTTTAAATACAGCGCATTTCCCGAATTTACGGCGGGTTTTGACTGTCTGACTCCGGAGAATATAAAGGAAATCGAAAAATACTGCGAGGATAGGTTTATAGAGCTTGTTCCGTGTCAAAACGGCTTCGGGCATATGCGCTCATGGCTCGATACTGACGAATTTAAGGACATTGAAATAACGGACGGAAAAGAAAAAACCGATACCTTAGACCCGGAAAATCCAAAAAGTGCGGAGCTTATAGACAGGATATATTTGTCGCTTTTTCCACTATTTAAGTCAAAGAAAGCAAACATCGGCTTTGACGAGGCAATGGGGCTCGGAAAATTCCAAAACGAAAAGGCCTGCGCCGAGCGCGGAAGGGAAAATGTTTTCTGTGACTACCTTTTGAAAATCAGCGCTCTTGCAAAAAAGTACGGCAAGGATATTATGATTTGGGGTGATATGATAATAAATAACCCCGAATGCTTTAAAAGGCTTCCCGAAAACACAACGGTGCTTGAATGGGGATATGACCTTATATTCAGCTCAATGATGGAGGAGCATTGCAGAGTGCTTGCCGAGCATAATATACCGTTTTACACCTGTCCGAGCGTTATGAATTTTTATAGCTTTACGGGGCGCTTTGACGTGATGTCGTTTAATATGCGAACGGCAGCGGAGCTTGGCGAAAAATACGGCGCAAAGGGATACCTCGTTACCGACTGGGGTGACGGAGGTCACATGGCAAATTTCGTGTGGAGCGTTGTGCCGGCGGCTCTTGGCGGTCAGTACGGCTGGAATACGGGGATAAAGCAGCACGGCGGCTGGCTTAAGCCGGAATTTATTCATGCGGCGGAAAATTATGCGGATAAATATGTGTTTAAGGCTGAAATTTCGCGCCTGCTTTATATGTGCGGCAATTTGTATCTTATGGAGCCGGAGCGTATTCACGGGCAGACGATTTGCTCCATGATGCTCAAAAAACCTCTTTGCGATATGGATTATTCACCGTTTTTCAATTTAGAGGAGATAGGCGACAGCTACTATTTTAATAATATAATAAACGCACAAGCAGCGCTTATAAGGCGGATTGAGCAGTCGGACGCTTCGGAGAAGCTAAAGCGCGAAATTACGGTAAACGCAAAAATGAATATTCTCGGAGCAGAATATGCCATTGTTAAAATAAACGCAGCAGTTTCAGAGGAAAAAGCTGACGAGCTTTGCAAATTATCCGATTTTATCATAAAGGAGCATACGGAGATTTGGCTTTGGGATAACTTTGAAGAGGGCATCGGGCAGGGAATAAATTATATTAAAAGCAGAAAAGAAGAGCTTAAAAATTATGTTGGGAGAAAATAAATGAGAGTATTAAAAAAATATGAAAATAATCCGGTAATGTCACCGGAGAAAATGCCGGATAATGTGCTTTACACATTCAATCCCGGCGCAATAAAGCATAACGGTGAATACATTCTTATGATGGACGCGACAACAACGGACGATATTCACAGGCTTTGGATTGCAAGGAGCAAGGACGGATATAATTTTACGCCGGACGATAAGCCGGTTAAAATGCCGCCGCCCGATCCGTTTCATCCGGAAATGAACACATACGATCCGAGAATTACGAAAATGGGCGATGAGTATATTATAATTTACGCAAGCGACCTTGAGCAAAACGACGCAAGGCTCGGAATTTTAAAAACAAAGGATTTTGAATGCTTTGAGAGAGTCTGCACGGGCAGTGAGCTCGGAAACAGAAACGGCGCGCTTTTCCCGGGAAAGTATAACGGACTTTATATGCGTCTTGACAGACCGTTCGGAAACGAGCTTGAGCCGTGCGCGATGTGGATGAGCTTTTCGCCCGACCTCGTTTACTGGGGCAATGCGCGCCCGATAATGTATAAGGGAAAACCGTTTATGGACGGCTTTAAAATGGGTGCGGGAGCTGTTCCGATTAAAACGGATAAGGGCTGGCTTGAAATTTATCACACCGTTTCAACAACCTGCAACGGCTTTATCTACCGCTTAAAAGCGTGTCTGCTTGATTTAAATGAGCCGTGGAATGTTTTGGGGCACACCGATTTTATTCTCTGGCCGGAGCATGATTACGAAATGCGCGGCAGAGTGACAAATGTCGTATTTACGTGCAACGCGCTTACGGAGGAGGACGGAACGCTTAAAATTTATTACGGAGCTGCCGATACAAATATCGGTCTTGCGGAGGGAAAGATTGACGAGCTTATAAAGCTTTGTCTTTCATAAAAAAATTATAGAGAGGTGCAAAATACATGAAATAAAAAGTAAATAAAATATCAACAAAGCCAAATGAAGCAACAAAAGCGA
>CAKSSN010000026.1 GCA_934489015.1 uncultured Clostridia bacterium | reverse complement strand
AGCGTCGGGATTTTTTATCAATCCTGACGCTCTCGGTCTGTATTTTCTTTTAACGGTTTGAACATTGCGCAGCTTGTGCCGTTATGACAATGAATGTACGGGCAGAATGGATTTTTGTTATCGAGTAAATATGTGTCATAGCCCGTCTGACATTTAGGGCATAGCTGCTCATTATTTTTCTGTTTCATTTTCAAAATTCCTTTCAAAAATTTTGTAGTTGTATCTATCTGTTTTGAGGTAAAAAAATAGCTCCGATTTTTAATATCGAAGCGTATTTTGAAAAGAAAAATATTTAATTTTTAGGTTAATACCGTTTATCGACTGTCTGAAACCCTTGATTTTACTGCATTTTTCGTTAAGTCCTGTAAGAACACCCGTACCACGTCGCGGCAAGCCTTTTGGCTTGCCGCATTTTTTTGCAAAAAATACGGCTACGCTTTACCGGCTGCCGCTCCTCTTTCGCAAAAAGGCACGCTCGGCTCACCTATGCGCTTGCAAGCGCGCGCACTGACGGCTCACTGTCGCTACCACCTTTTTGCGATTTGTGCCTGCGGCACACTTGCAAACTGATTTTGCTGCATTTTCGTTACGTTCTGTAAAGAATATCCGTATCGAACTTATCACGGCTTACATACTGTTCATAAATATCACTCCTGCATTTTGTTTTTCAATCTATTACACGCAGCAGCAAAAAAAGGTTGGTAAAAAAAATCAGGCGGTAAAGCATATTAAAGCGAAATATTACAAACGCCGCTCAAATATTATGCTTCACCGCCGCAAAGATTTTTTTATTTATTTAAAATTTCCTCAGCCATTTTCACAAGCTCATCTTCCGAAAGCCTGCCGCCTATTTGCAGCAGCTGATACTGCACGCCGTCTTTTACCCAAGAAGCGCTCTGAACCGTTTCAACTCTGACATCGGGCGAGCCATAGCTGAAAATAATTTCGCCGCTCTCTTCGGCTTTTTTATCCTCATCGGTCAGCTTATAATCCGCCGGGACGCTCTTATTTGTGTAGCTGTAATAATAAATATCGGCGCCGCCCGCCGCTTTAACAAGCTCGCCAGGCAGCTGCATTTCGGAGCTAAACTTATCCTGCGTAAAAATCACCGTATCGCCGTCTTTTTCATAGTCAAACGACACCGACTTAAATTTTTCAACCGAGCTTCCGCCCTCATCCTTAAGATTATTATTTATTATATTTCCGTTTTTAAATGTGTAGCCGTTTTCAAAGCTATCTATGAGAACCGGCTCATAGCCTATATCCTTTGTAACCTGCTGCGCCGTCGGAAGCGACTGATAGTCGGGCGTTGACGACGATGAGCTGAACCAGCTTGATACAATCCCGTTTGCAGCGAAAACCGTTATACCCAAAACAAATGCTGCGGCAATGGCTATAAGTGATATTTTCTTTCTCGATTTCATAATAACAGACTTCCTTTCCGAATATGCGGAATCAATTTTGGCATGGACATTTCGTTTGATTGTCTGAATATCGGGGCTGTAAAAGTCACGATCATTTTTTTCAATATTCATTTCTTCAAACAAATCATTTTTCTTTTTCATAACATTTCCTCCGCATTTGATAAAATTTTTCTCAGCTTACATTTACCTCTTGAAAGCTTGGTTTTTATGGTAGATATGTTAATTCCGGTTGCCTTTGAAATATCCTTCAGCTTTTCATCATATTTATAATATCTCACAAATATTTCACTGTCAGGCTCACCCAGACTCATAACAGCATCCCATACGGCGCTGTTTTCCGAATTCTCTTCAAGCTTTTGTTCACCGTCCGGAATTTCAATATCATCAAGGCAAGTACTGTCAATTTTTTTATTTAATCTTTTTAATGCAAAATTTCGTGCTGCGGCAGCAATATATGATTTTATTGTGCCTTTTTGCAAATCTATATACTCTGCATTTTTCCAAAGCATAACAAATACATCAGATACTATTTCCTCAATGTCTTCTCTCGGGAGTCTGTTTCCTGCCATATTATAAAGAACCGTGCTCAAATACGGAGTATAGACCTCGATTGCTTTATCTATTGAATTTCTCTCTCTGTTTTTCAGCTGCATAAGCAGCTTCGCTTCATCTGCCATTTTAAACCTACTTTCCTTTGCAAAGTTAAAAGCTTTTAATCTTTACACTTTTATATATCCCGAAAAGCTTAAAAAGGTTTCATTTTAAGAAAAAATTTTTTCAGGAAAATGCTTTAAATATATAAGCAGTAACTTACATCACCTTTCAGCGCTTGTTTTTTGTTAATTATATTATACCACAGAAGCAGAAATGACTCAACCTTTTTCGGAATTGAGTCATTTCTTTTATGCTTTAAAATTGTTTTAATGCAGCCTAAAGTCTGCTTATTTTAGCCTATCTTACTGAAATTCTTAATTGATGTCGGCGAATACTTTGAATAAAAGCAAAGCTCCTCCTCGATTTTCAAAAGCCTGTTATATTTACATACTCTATCGCTTCTGCACGGAGCGCCAGACTTAATCTGTCCGCAGTTCAGCGCAACGGCAAGATCCGCAATTGTTGTGTCCTCGCTCTCTCCGCTGCGGTGTGACATTATCGCACTATAGCCGTTTCTGTGCGCCGTTTCAACAGCGTCAAGAGTTTCGCTCAGCGTTCCTATCTGATTTACCTTTACAAGAATTGAATTTGCAGCTCCCTTTTCTATTCCTGTTTTAAGGCGCTCCGTGTTTGTGACAAACAAATCGTCACCCACAAGCTGAATTTTGCCGCCGAGCCTTTTTGTTAGCATATCCCACGCTTCCCAGTCATCCTCCGCAGCGCCGTCCTCAATTGAAATTATCGGATATTTCTCACAAAGCTTTTCCCAATAATCAACCATTTCCTCCTTTGAACGCACTATCTGAGCCTTCGGCAAGCGATATGTTCCGTCCGGCATATACCATTCGGATGACGCCGCGTCAAGCGCAATTTTAAAATCCTCTCCCGTTGTATATCCGGCTTTCTTTATCGCCTCAACAATAAGCTCAAGCGCTTTTTCATCGGTAGGCAAATTCGGCGCAAAGCCGCCCTCATCGCCTATTGAGGTTGAAAGACCGTTTTCCTTTATAATTCCTTTCAGAGTGTGATACACCTCGCTGCACATTCTGAGCGCCGCCTTAAACGTCCCGGCACCGACAGGCATAATCATAAACTCCTGAATATCAACATTATTTCCGGCATGGGCGCCGCCGTTTAAAATATTCATCATCGGGACGGGCATACTCTTTGCGTTTACGCCGCCGACATATCTGTAAAGCGGCATATCAAGACACGCCGCAGCCGTTTTCGCACACGCAAGCGACACGCCGAGTATGGCATTTGCTCCGAGCTTTGACTTATTTTTTGTGCCGTCAAGCTCTATAAGCTTTTTATCAATGCCTCCCTGATCAAGAACGTTCATTCCGATGAGCGCTTCGGCTATAACAGTATTTATGTTCTCAACCGCCTTTTTGACGCCCTTTCCGCCGTAACGCTTATTATCTCCGTCGCGCAGCTCAACAGCTTCAAAAACTCCCGTTGACGCTCCCGACGGCACTATAGCGCTCCTGCAAAGCTTTTCGGTATAAACCTCCGCTTCAACAGTCGGATTTCCGCGCGAGTCGAGAACCTCACGCGCATATACGTCAATTATTTCATAAAATCCACTCATAATTACATCCTTTCCGGATAAATAATATCCCTCTTCAATTACACCGCTTTTATTTGCAGCGCTTATTAAATATTTTGCTGAAATGTTATTTTTTTATAAGCATATTACCGCAATTCCAAAAATTAACGAATAAACAGCACAAATTTCTAATATAAAAATATTAAGAACATAAAAAACGGAGGATATATATGAAAAAAATAATTTGCGCCGTTATTTCGGCTATGATACTTCTTTCAAATCCGGCATTTGCGGAAAACGCCGAGCTTTCAATCAATGCAAAATCATGCATTTTAACGGAAACGGGCAGCGGCAGGGTGCTTTACGAGCAAAACGCCGACGAACAACTGCCGATTGCAAGCGTTACAAAAATTATGACGCTTCTTCTTATTGCCGAAAGTGTGGACAGCGGTAAAATTTCGCTTGATGACAAGGTAAGCGTAAGCGAAAGAGCCATGAGCATGGGCGGCTCGACAATGTTTCTCGAAACAGGCGAGCAGATAACGGTTGATGAAATGATAAAAGGAATAGCCGTAGCGTCAGCAAACGACGGAGCTGTTGCAATGGCGGAATTTATATCGGGAAGCGAAAGCGAATTTGTACGGAAAATGAACGAGCGCGCATCAGAGCTCGGAATGAAAAACACAGCCTTTGTAAACACAAACGGTCTTGACGCGGACGGACACTACTCCTCCGCACGTGATGTTGCAATAATGTCACGCGAGCTTTTAAAGCACGACTTTATTCTCGGATATACAACAATATGGACCGACACAATGCGCGGCGGAAAATATCAGCTTGCAAACACAAACAAGCTGATACGCTTTTATCCCGGCGCAAACGGTCTTAAAACAGGCTCAACGAGCAAGGCGCTCTGCTGCCTCAGCGCTTCGGCAAAGCGCGACGATATGCAGCTTGTTGCGGTTGTTCTCGGCGCGCCAAATTCCAAAGAACGGTTTGCAGGCGCAAGGGCTCTTCTCGATTACGGCTTTTCCGCGTACTCGGTTAAGCCTGTTTTAACCGCCGGAGAGATAATCGGCGAAGCGGCAGTAAAGGGCGGAACAAAAAAATCGGTCGGAGTCTGCGCGGCGGAGGATAAAAGTATTCTTTTATCAAAAGGCGACAGCGCCGAAATAACATATCAGATTACGGAAAACGAAAACATAACCGCACCGATAAATAAGGGCGACAGCATTGCTAAAGCGCAGATTTTAAAGGGCGGCGAGGTGATAGACGAGGTTTCTCTTACCGCCGCCGAACGCGTTGAAAAAAGGACATTTCTTATCGCTGTGCGCGACGTTTTGCTTCTTCTGTGTAAATAATATAAATTATATTTCCCGAAAAAAACCGGAGTTCTTTGCTTTTGAGCTCCGGTTTTGTGCTATATTTTTTTATAACCCCAATGACTTCCAATTCTCACCTTTACCACAATACCCGATTTAACCGCTTCGGCTAAAATCCTTGTTGCAGTTGCGGACGAAACATTAAAAAGCGTCTGAACATCGCTATTTGTGATGTACTCATTACCTTTTAAATACTCGCATATCATATCCATACGCGATTTTTTCTCAGGCATTCGCACTCTGTCCGACTCTTTCAGTGCCGCCTTTATAACCGACAGCATAAACTCGATAAATACGGTCGATTCCGCCTGTACATTTGAAATATTGATTGATTCGTAATATTTATCCTGATTATCATGTATGATTGACTCAATCGGCAGCCATGCAAAAACCGGATTCCATTGCGACAGCAGCAGGGTATGCCACAGCCTTCCGCACCTTCCGTTGCCGTCTGAAAACGGATGTATTACCTCAAATTCATAATGGAACACACAGCCTTTAATAAGCATATGCAGAGCAGATTTTTTTGTCCAGTCGAGCAATTCCTCTATAAGCTTCGGAACATGCTGCGGCAGTGTCCCGAAATGAAGTATTTTTCCGTCGGAGTCAACAACTCCGACAGGTCTTGAGCGAAATTCTCCGGCATCATTTGTAAGACCACACATCATTATTTTATGTGCATTTAAAAGGTCGTTTATGTCATACGGATCAAGCATATCCATATGCTCATATATCTCATAAGCGTTTTTTACTTCTGCTATATCCTTTGGCGGTGCAAGCACGCGCTTGCCTGAAATCACCGCCGTCACCTGCTCTATATCAAGCGAATTTTGTTCAATTGCAAGTGACGAATAAATTGTGCGTATTCTGTTTGTTTTTCTAAGCTGCGGACTTTGCTTGCCGCTTATACTTATTCTGCCGACAAGCTCGCATATATCGGCAATATCCGCTATCATGCTCTCCGTTATTTCAAACGGCGGTTTTTTATTTTTCAAGCTGTTCACCTCATAATTTCAGTATATCACATTGCATTTCATAAATCAAGTCACAAATCATTTTTTGTGTATTATGACAGATGAATTTTTATTCGACTATCCTGCAAGGCACAAAAACCGGAGGCAGTCACGCCTCCGGTTTTTTTATGATGCAGCTTAAACAATTAAACAGCTCTTATTAAAGTATTTCATCAATTCTGCACAGTATTTCGGCGGCGAGCTTTTTATAGCCGTCTTCAAGCATATGAATACCATCATCGGAAATAAGATCGCTGTTTGACTTTGAAACGGAATACAAATCTATTACCGGCATATTATACCTTTTTGCAATTTCAAGCGCTTTTTCGTTTCTTTCGCAAACAACTTCTATATCGTTCTTTCTCGTTATATAATTTGTCAGCACAATTGCAATTTTTGTTTCGGGGAACTCGGATATAAGAAATTTAACAATATCCTCATAATACTTTGCATACTCATCTGAGCTGAGATGAAAGCCGTGCAGGCCGTTATTAAAAATAACAAGCTTTCTTTCCTTCTCCTGCTCCGCAAAAAGCGACACAGTTTGTCTGAAAAACGGGTTATCCACCGCCTTTGACGTTCCGAGTCCGTCAAAATAATATTTTCCCTCCGACATCTCCGTTGCAATTCTTCTCGTTCCGCAGGAGATGGAATCACCTATATAAAGCACACGGTTAATATCCTTATCGTTTGTATGCTCAAGCCACAAATCATCCCACTCATATGTTTCCGTTTTATAATTTTTATTTTCCGATTCGTATGTATATTTGCTCATAAAATCCTCCGTCTGTGCTTCTGTGCACATTATAAATATTAATATGAATTAATTATAACAGAGCCTATATTAAATTCAAGCGCTTTAACCGAATTTCGGCATTTTAGACAAATAAAACTATCTCCTGTTATTCAGATTTATCTGCGATCTTGTAAGCTCATTTTCAAGATCAATACCGAGCGCACGCGCCGCAGCCGTTCTTATATAATAATCATTTTCGGCGCGCTGACCGCGTGCTGCCTCCGCCTGTATATCCTGCTCATACGGAAGAAGCGCATTTTTATAATTAATACCGTTATCAATCTCCCTGATTTTCGCATTGTTAAGAGCATTCTGCATATTATATTCCCTCGTATCAAGGCTTCTCTGATAATCGGCTTTAAACGCTTCGTTTACATCCTGTCTGTGCTGCGTATATGCATCACGTCCGTACTCATACATCTGTCTGGGTGTTCCGTACAGTTCAAGGGCATCCATAAGGCGCTGATAGTCAAATTTATACCTGTCATACGCATCTCTTGCAAGCTCCGGTACGCGGTCGTTAAGCGCCGACATATGATCATAATATGCCTCCGCTCCTGCGGCTATTCCGGCGCTGTTTGCATAGCCGCCCGTTGCTGCCGCCACACCTCCTATTACATTTTCATACACCTTTTTTGCCTGTCTTTCATACTGATTTTTATATGCCTGATAGCTGACGTCCGATTCGGGATCATAAGAAAAATCCTTGAAATTTTCATATTTATCCATCAGATTTTTTCTCGCTTCGGCTGTGCTGTTTAAATAATTATTATAAACATCTGCCGCGCTCATATAGCCTTTTGCGCTTTTTGCATAATCGAGCGCTTGTGAAACGGCGCTTGCCGGCGCATACGCCTGTCCGCCGATAATAAGCGTATTATTGACCGGCACTCCGCCTACAAAAACAGTTCCTCCCTCGCCGTACTCAACGGCATTTGAAATTCCGCTCATTGCCGCCTGATGCGTCACGTCAACGAGCGGCTGATTTGTCGCACGGCTGTAGCCGGAAAAGATATTTCTTGCGCTTGCATAGGTAGTTCCGTTATCATTGCGCTCCGGCGTTAAAATCGCCTTTCCGTCATACGTTACATTCTGCCCGTCCCAGCCTATTCTGTCATTGTCAAGGCCTGCATTTACAAGCGCTTTTCTCACGCCTATGTCATATCCGCCCGAATATTCGTTTGCGTAGTTTGACATATTCGCATCAGGGTGATAAATCGTTGATTTGCCTGAATTATTTATATTTTCCGTGTTCTTCAAATTACATTCCTCCCATACTGTTTACTGCCTGATTTACATTAACATATCCTGCCGGTACGCCCGTCTGAGCCGCACCCGGCTGCGCCGCAGCGCCCTGCTGCATACTGTTCGTTTGCATATCCTTAAGAAGCGCCGTCACCTTATCCTTACCGTCAAACGTCATTGTCTGAATTGCTATAAGTGCGGAATTTATATTCTGCGCCTCAAAAAATCCCGCTTTCCAAAGCTCCATAATTGTTTTATTGTTCGCCTCGCGCTGAAATGGATTTTTCTTTTGCGGCACAATGGAAATATCAAGCTCTACAGGCTCTCCCGTTTTCCATGAATCCGCCGAAAATCCGCCGTCGGAGAAAGCTTTTCCCGGAAAGCTTACATATTTATCTCCGCCTGCTTCATCGGCTACTCTGTAAATGCGGTCATCGGTGAAAAACTCGCGCATAAGCTCTATTACCATTACAACAATTTTTCTGAAGCTGTCATACGAGTCGTCAATCATCGCCCTTGACAGCTTACTGCCGGCTTCCTGCAAAACGGTTATCGCGCTTGCAGCCGTAACTCCGTTATTTGTTCCGCCCTGCTGAAAATCACGGTTACCTATAACCTCCTTAAGCTCATCAATTTTTTTCGTGCGGTGAGTCATAACCTCATTACTAAGCCCCGAAACTCTAAGCTCCCTTATCGAATCAGTATCGACGCTGCCGGCAACATGAATTATATCGTTATCGTAATCTAAAACCTCATTTTCATTCACCGAGCCGTTATCCTTTATCATAAAGCGGAGCTTGCTTGAAAGAATTGAATTTTTAATTATCGCTCCGTCAAGCCTGTCGATATAAACCTGCGGATTTTTTGCAACATCAATTATCCCAAACCCGAACGGGCAATCCTCCTCCGGATAAAGCGTGTCAAACACAACGGGATATTTGCCATGCGCATAAAGCCCGTCGGGATAGTCGTCATCTTCAGTTGACGCTATAATTTCATTTGCGCAAAGCTTCATGCACTCTACCCTGCCGTCCTTTTTATAATAGCAATCGACAATCTCCGTTTTATCCGTCATTTCATGCGTTCCCTCAAAGCCCTCGACTGTGGTATTTCCGCTGAACTTTTCCTTATGCTCCGGATATTCCCGCCTCAGCTGCTCGTTGTCAACCGCATTTGTAATAAAAAGAAAGCGGCTGTCCTGCACATCGGGAGTATGCATATCGCAGTAAACATTCAAAATTGAAACAGGCTTTATAACTATTTCTCCGCCGCTGTAAAACACTCCGTAAATCGCAGTTCCGTGCTTTAGCTTACGGCGCCAGTTAATTTTATATGCCGATTTGAAATCTGAAATTTCAAGCTGCGCCGGGACTATTGAAGAAAGTATTTTTGCAAGGTAAATATCCTTAGGCGCTCTTTCGAGAATATTCGGCTGCGGATAGGAATCCACCGCATCGGCATATTTATTTTCGATTGCCGAGAAGATAAACGCCGTTACCGGCTGCGTTTCTCCCGATGACTGTTTTATCAGCTTACCGTATCTCGCCTTATACCAGTAATCATTTTCCCTTACTCTGTCATTAAGAGCTTTTTTATCGCCCCTATAGCGCTCAAATTCCCTGATCGCAGACGTTAAAAACTCCTGTGAAATTTTACTCATTTTCCGTATCTCCTTTGTTAATCAAATATTCCAGCTCATCTACAAGCTCGTCCAAATAATCTCTCAATGCCTGCAAATCGCTGTCGGTATCGCCGCTTATTTCCGGCGGCGGCTCAGGTGTAAATTTAATCATTTTCTTATCCTCCTTACTTTAACGTCTCTGTCGTTCTTTCGCTCTGTGAGTAAATAGTATCATACAGTTTGCAATTTGTCAATATATTTTTTGTCGCTTTGTGAGTATTATATAATTTAAACTCACAAAATGCATTATTATTTTTACATTTTGTGAGATATAATATAATAAAATTTTATTTTTATAATCATTCCTTTCATACTGTAAGGCACAAAAATTAAGTCTATAAGAAAATCGGTCACAAGTAGCTGCTTTGCAGCGAACGGTGCTGTTGCGCCCGAGTTCAAATCTTTGATTTGATGTACGAGAGCCATGCAACAGTGTTCCAAATCTTTGATTTGGGTAACACTACTGCTCGTAGTGTACCGCCCTGAGCAAAAAGCTGTGCTATGGGCTCTTTTTTTCAGACTTCACTTCCGATTATGTATCAAAATATGTGTTATAATCAGCTGAAAACGCATAGAATATTATAAAGCATTTTTGAGCTTACATTTAGTTGCAGCTCATTCGGGCAGGTGATTTTTATGCTGAAAAGTGAAGAGCTTTGCCGAAAGGAAGTAATTAACATACGCACAGCGGAAAGAATAGGCTTTGTAGACGACGTTGAAATAGACCTGCAAAGCGGATGCATTTCCGGGCTTATCGTTCCGAAGCACAAAATATTTTTTTTCAAAAGAGAGGACTACATAATACCCTGGAGCAGCATTGCGGTTATAGGCAGCGAAATTATTCTCGCAGATTATTTTGAGAGCGAATAGGCGTCAAATTGTGCATTTTGCGCTTAATACGGCGAATAAATTATAAAAATTATATAAATTCCGCATTGACAATAAAGCCGCTTTGTGTTATTATAATATATAATACTAAATTTTTACCAAAGCGGCGGATTGGAGAAGAAAAAAAATGAAACAATATAAAGTAGGAATTATCGGAGCAACGGGTATGGTCGGACAGCGTTTTATAACGCTTCTTTACAATCATCCCTGGTATAAAATAGAGGCGCTTGCCGCTTCTTCGAGAAGTGCCGGAAAAAAATATTCCGACGCTGTGGGAAGCAAATGGGCAATGGACGAGGAAATTCCGGAGCAGGTTCGGGATATGGTCGTTATGGACGCGGAGGCTGACATTGAAAAAATTGCCGCTGCCGTTGATTTCGTATTCTGCGCTGTAAACATGAAAAAAGACGAAATAAAAGCGCTTGAAGAAAAATACGCAAAGGCTGAATGCCCCGTTATTTCAAACAACTCTGCACATCGCCACACCGATGACGTGCCCATGATTATTCCGGAAATCAACGCGGATCACGCCGAAATTATACACGCGCAAAGAAAACGTCTCGGAACGAAAAAGGGCTTTATTGCGGTTAAGTCAAACTGCTCGCTTCAAAGCTATGTGCCTGTTCTCCATCCGCTTATGAAATTCGGCATAACAAAGGTTCTTGCAACAACATATCAGGCAATATCCGGTGCAGGCAAAACCTTTGAAACATGGCCCGAAATGATTGACAACGTTATCCCGTTTATCGGCGGAGAAGAAGAAAAAAGCGAAATTGAGCCGCTGAAGGTTTGGGGACACATCGAGGGAGACAAAATAGTTGAAGCAGACAGCCCGTCAATTACAACTCAGTGCATTAGAGTGCCTGTTTCAAACGGTCATACGGCAGCAGTTTTCGTAAGCTTTGAAAACAAGCCGTCAATTGAGGAAATAAAAAAGGCTTGGGCAGAATTTGAGGGTGAGCCGCAAAAGCTTGGTCTTCCCCATGCTCCGAAACAGTTTATACACTATTTTGAAGAGGACAACAGACCGCAGGCTAAGCTTGACCGTATGCTTGAGGGCGGTATGGCTGTTTCTGTCGGCAGACTGCGCGAGGATAAACAATACGATTACAAATTTGTGGGACTTTCACACAACACACTTCGCGGTGCGGCAGGCGGCGCTGTTTTACTGGCAGAGCTTTTGACCGCAAAAGGATATATGGACTGATATTAAGCTTCTATATGTAATTAATGAAAGGAAGTAGTTTTTATGAAAAAGGCACCTTTTACAGGCTCCGGAGTAGCTATTGTAACACCGTTTGACGGCAATAAAACAAACTATGAAGCGTTCGGAGAAATTATCGAGCAGCAGATAAGCGGCGGCACGGACGCAATTATAGTCTGCGGAACAACAGGTGAAGCGGCAACAATGCCGGACGCCGAGCATCTGGTAGCTATAAAATATGCAGTTGAAAAAACCGCCGGAAGAATACCGGTAATCGCAGGCACGGGAAGCAACGATACCGTTCATGCGGTATACCTCTCTCAAAAGGCTGAGGAATACGGCGCAGACGGAATACTTACCGTAACACCGTATTACAATAAAACATCTCAGCATGGGCTTATAAAACACTTTAAGACAATTGCCGAGTCGATCAGCATACCTGTTATACTTTATAATGTTCCGTCGAGAACGGGAATGGCAATTTCAATAGACACGCTCAAAGAGCTTGCAAAAATTCCTAACGTTGTCGGAATTAAAGAAGCAAGCGGCGATATAAGCTATGCCGCAAAGGTTGCCGCAGAAATTCCGGAATTAAATATTTATTCGGGAAATGATGATATGATTGTTCCGATGCTCAGTCTTGGCGCAAAAGGCGTTATCTCCGTTCTGGCAAATGTTATGCCTAAAGAAACTCATGATATATGCGCACTTTATTTTGAAGGAAAAACGGATATGTCAAGACAGCTTCAGCTTAAGCTTCTAAAGCTTATAAATGACTTATTTATAGAAGTTAATCCCGTACCGGTTAAAACGGCAATGCGCCTTATGGGCTTTAATGTAGGCGAGCTGCGCGCTCCGCTTTGCGATATGACCGATGAGCATCTGGCTGTTCTTAAGGCTGAAATGAAAAAGCAGGGACTTTTATAAGATCCGAATAATATCGGCTGCATGGATTTCCATGCAGTCTTTTTTGTTTTCTTAATTATTTTATAACGCACTTGCAGCATTTTGATTTAAAAAAATAAAAAATTTATGTGTTTATTCTTTCAAATTGTTTGGATTAGTTGTTTATTTTGCTCACATTACGAAAGTTATTTTATCTTTTTGTTGTATAATCTCACAATTTGTTTAGTTTACGCTTGACATTTCTTTCGGTATGTGATATTATATTCTCACAAAACGAAAGGAGATTAAAAACATGGAAACAAACACTTTAAACGATATTAACGACAACGTTAATATAAACGGCGTAAATTACGGGGAATCAGCCGCCCCCGAACAACAGGGCGAAGAAATCAGGACGCCAGCCCCGTCCGAACAAAACGGCGAAACAACTGCACAGCCAGCCGATGTGCAAAACATGTCCGACAAGAAATTTGATGAATACATCAATTCAATTATGTCGGGCGATGAGCCACACAAGAGCGAAGAAGATGAAGCGGTAAGCACCGCTTCCGACGAAGAGCAAGGCGCGGACGATGATGAACAATCACACTCCGATGACAGCCTTGAAAGCGATTTAAATTCCGAAAAGCCTTTTAAGACATTCCAATCCGCGGAGGAATATCAGAGCGAAATCGACAGAATTTTTTCAAAGCGCTTTCACGACTACAAGCGTACCAAAGCGGATCATGCGGATTTGCTTGAAAACCTTTGCGATATTTACGGCGTTCAGACACCTTTTGAAGCCGCAAATATGTTAAGAAGCAAAGCGGAAAACATACGCCGCACCGCCGCTCCGTCAAGAAGAGTTCAAAGCGTGCCGCAGGGATTGTATCCGGAAGCCGATAAACCGGAAAGTCCCGAAAAGCACTATGTAAGAATGTTTAATCAGCTTGACTCTTTGCAGCAGTTTGACCCGAATTTTTCGGCAAACGAAGTATATGCAAACGATCCGCAGTTTAAAAGCATTTTGCATCGCACAAACTCGCCATACATTGCCTATGCCGACTATATTAAAAGAACAGTCAGGAGCAATGCACCGGAGCAAAAAGCTACGCAGAGTATGCAGCAAAAAGCTTTAAAAAATGATTTTCCAGGCGAAAACAGGAAAATTCACGAACGCACCTTCAAAGAGGGCGCTGCTACTCTTCCCTCCTCCGCAGGACGTGTGGAAACAGACGCTTCAAGACTTTCGGATGAAGAGTTTGAAAAGTACATTAAAAAAATTGAAAACGAATTTTAGAAAGGATTTTGAATTATGACAGAAACAGAAAAGATACTTAATTTGCAAAAAACAACAGGTGCGGGAACAGCTCCGCTTTTTCAGGGCGTTCTTAACCGTCACATTTTAAAGCGCGCGGAAGCAAAGCTTGTTCATGACCAGTTCGGCCAAAAGGTTAAGGTACCTAAGGGCAAGGCAAAAACAATTGCGTGGGACAGACTTTCGCCGCTCCCCAAAGCGACAAAGCCGCTTTCCGAAGGCATAACCCCAAAGGGAAGCAACATTAACATAACACGTATTACCGCAGAGCCGCTCCAATACGGAAACTATGTTTCATATACCGATCAATTTGATTTCTTCAAGCATGATCCGTCACCGGAGGCTCTTAAAATGAATGAGCTTCTTGCAAGAAATGCCGCCGAAACGCTTGACGACATTACAAAGGACGTTCTTGCGGCAGGCACAAACGTATTATATGCCGGCGGAAAAACAAGCAGAGCTACTCTTGCGGACGGTCTTACCGTTACGGATATAAGAAAGGTTGTAAACCAGCTCAAGCGCAACAAAGCCGTTCCTTTTGAGGACGGATACTATGTTGCTATAGTTCACCCGGATGTTACATACGATATTCAGTCGGACGAGGCATGGAAAAAGCCTCACGAATACGTTGACACAAAGGAGATATATCAAGGAGAAATAGGTGAGCTTTACGGCGTGAGATTTGTTGAAACTCCCGACGCTAAGGTTTTTCGCGGCACTAATCTTGCCGAAAACCGCTCCGAGCTTACCGTTCAGAAGCTTGACGCGACAAACAAAAGAATTTACGTAATGGAGGACATATCCTCAAGCGAAGCAACAGCACTTGCAAGCAGAAGCATTATTGTAAACGACTTTATTTACACCGTTTCATCGGCCACCTCCGGAGAAAACGGAGCGGCTTACCTTACGCTTTCGACCGCTCCGGACTCATCAATTGAAATTGACATGAAAATTTATCCGGCAGACGGCGGCGGATCAAATAACAGCCCCGTTTACGGAACGCTCTTTATCGCAAAGGACGCTTACGGCGTTACAAGTCCGCGCGACAACATAGAGAACATAACAAAAGCGCTCGGCTCTGCCGGAAGCTCCGATCCGCTTAATCAGAGAGGTACAATGTCATGGAAGGCGTTTCACATGGCAAAAATTCTTGAGCAGCTTTACATGGTGCGTCTTGAATCGCTTTCTACTCTGACAAAGAAAAGCTCTGACTGATTTATATTTAATAATGACGGGGCAGTCTCCTGCCCTGTCAGACCAAGAGGTGAAATCAAACGGGAACAAATATAGTATGGAAGCCGCAGCCGAGACAGGCTATATTTCAGTCGCGCCCTGAATATGAAGCGCTTTACGGCGGTGCGGCAGGCGGCGGAAAAAGCGATGCGCTTGTTGCGGAAGCGCTCCGTCAGGTACACATACCGCACTACAAGGGAATTATATTCCGTAAAACATTCCCGCAGCTGAGGGAGCTTATTTTAAAGTCGCAGCGCATTTATTCGGCGGCATTTCCCGGTGCGGTTTACAACTCAACCGAGCACGTTTGGAAATTTCCCTCCGGCGCGAGAATTTATTTCGGTTCTATGCCGAACAAGGACAGCTATATAAATTATCAGGGCTTATCATTTGCTTTCATAGGATTTGACGAGCTGACGCATTTTACGCGCGAGGAATACGAATACCTCATATCGCGTAACCGTGCGGACGGCGAGGGCGTAAGAGTGTACATACGCGCAACGGCAAATCCCGGCGGCATAGGTCACGGCTGGGTCAAGGAACGGTTTATAACGCCCGCTCCGCCTAACACGACCATTTCCTTTAAAAGCGAGGTTAAAATGCCTGACGGCAAGACAAAAGAGGTTACCCGGACAAGAATATTTATTCCGTCTTCTGTATTCGATAACGACGCTCTGCTTAAAAACGATCCGAACTACCTTGCAAATCTTGCTTCACTGCCGGAGGCGCAGAAAAACGCGCTGCTTTACGGCGACTGGGACACGTTCTCTGGTCAGGTATTCACCGAATGGAAAAACCACCCCGAAAACGAGGACAGGCGGAACACGCACGTTATAAAGCCGTTTCCTATTCCGCGTCACTGGCGCAGATACAGAAGCTTTGACTACGGCTATTCGCGCCCGTTTGCTGTTCAGTGGTGGGCGGTTGATGAGGACGGACGGGCATATTTATACCGTCAGCTTTACGGCTGCACAAACACTGCTAACACAGGTCTTAAAATGGAGCCGACAGCTGTTGCTAAGGCGATAAGAGAAATCGAGGACAGCGAGGAAGCCGGGCAAACGATAATCGGTATTGCCGACCCTGCAATATGGGACGAAAGTCGCGGAAGCGCCGGCACGATTATAAACCTTTTCAACGAACAGGGGATTTATTTTGAAAAGGGTGACAACAAGCGTATTCCCGGTAAAATGCAGGTGCATCACAGAATGGCTTTCGACGAAAACGGCTTTCCGATGATGTATGTTTTTGACACGTGCAGGGATTTTATACGCACTATTCCAAACCTTGTTTACGATGAGGATAAGGTTGAGGATATTGACACTACGGGCGAGGATCACGACTATGATGCAATGCGGTATTTCTTTATGAGAAACCCTCTGCCGTCGCAGTCGGAAAAGCCGCAAAAGGCAAAGGAAGTATTCAGTCCGTTTTAATAAATGGGATAATCGGGAAAAGAAGGTACGGATTATGGGAAATATAAACGCTGCAAAAAGGCGGAAAAATCAAAAAATCTAATTTTACTTTTCTTGCTATCCACCGAAAATGGGCAAAGGCTGCTTAAAAAGTCTGCCGACTTTTTAAGCAGCCAAAAAAATTAATATTCAAGGAGGAAAAAACAATGGCAAAATCAATTGAAGAAAGAAGAAAAGATAATCACAGAGAATATGAAAAATATTTATCGGAGCGAGTTCCTGTTTGTATTCCGCTCGGCAGCGAAAGACTCGGCACATCCACAACCGTTACATACGACGGCAAGGTTTATGAAATTAAGCTCGGCGAAACGGTAAGCGTTCCGAGAGCGGTAGCCGATATAATCAAAAACAGCCTTAAAGCCGATATGGAGGTGCGTGAAAAAATGAATGCGCTTTCGGGCGGCGCAAGCGAGCTGGGAGCATACTGATATGATAGCGTCAAACATGAAAAGCAAAAACGGCTCTGCCGCAATACGCTCATTTGAGGGCTTAAACCGTCAGCCGAAAAGCACAATCGGCGAATTTTCCGATATGGAAAACATGACCCACCGCGACTATCCCGCTCTTTCATCGGTTAAAGGCTGCACAACGGAGGTTACTGCACCTGAAGGGGTTGAATTCATAAAATATATAATCCCGAAATTTGCAGACTTTGATCCGACTAAGTTTTCCGGAATTGCAAAAGAGACCGACGGTACCTATTCGATTTATGTAAACGGCGAAAAAAAGCGCGGAGGTATAAACGAATTTATTGACGCCGTAGATTTCGGAGGCGCTATTATCACCGTGCCGGAATTTTTGGGCTACAACTATGTAACCAAAGGCGCTTATTCAAGCACGAGTGCATATGTCGGGCCATTTAGGCGCTCAACAACAAAATATATTGCACATTTCGGAGAAACCAACGATGAAGCTAAGGAGCAGACAATTTATGTGGAATCCTTTCCGACCTTTTTCGGCGGTATAGAACTCGGAGAATGTATTGCAATTTCCGGCTGCACGGATTTTGCTGAAGAAAACAACACATGGTATCCGGAAAACAGTCTTGACTATTCAAAGAAAAATCCCGTTGTTGTAAAGGTTATCAGCTTAGCATCAGATTCCGGTGTTTTACGCGTTGCCGTATATAATGCAGAAGGCAAAATGACCTGCTTTCCACGACATGAGGTAAGCAAAAACGGTATAACGGTTACTACTCTCTTTCCGCAGATTTCACACATATGCGTTCACAAAAACAGACTTTGGGCAACCTCTAAAAGCGGTGAATTTATATATGCCTCCGCACTCGGAAAGCCCCTTGAATTTTACAAGCTGAACTCCCTTGCAACATCATCATGGTACGGCGGAGTCGGCACTCCCGGAAAATTTACCGGTATTGTTTCATGGAATAACCGCGTTATCGCTTTTAAAAGAAACAGCATGAATATCGTCTACGGTAATTCTCCGCTTGATTTTTCAATAGAAAAAAGCTATTATGTTGGCTGCATAGACAAAAACAGTATTTCCGTTGTGGGTAACTCCGTTATGTGGCTCGGCGGCGACGGTTTTTACATTTTCAGCGGCGGCTTACCGAGCAGAGTTTCCGACAAGCTAAAGGGCAGCTTCACTTCGTGCAGGGCTTTTTCTCATGAGGGGAAATATTATGCCGAGTGTGAAAACGGAGATAAAACAGAATTTCTTGTTTATGACACCGAAAAAGGACTGTGGAGCAAGCTTAAAACAGAGGGTATTCTCGGCGGAGATTGTGACGGCAAAAATATTTATCTGTGGAACAGCAGCTCTGTCAAAAAAATGTTTTCCGGCTCTTTCGGTGATTTTTACGCAGAAACCGTGCCGATGTATTTTGACACATTTGATAATCAGGCTGTTATAAACCTGAATATTCGCTGCATTATGAAGGACAATTCCTTTTTAAATATATACACCGAAACCGACGGCAACGAAAGTGCAGCCCACAAAGGCATTTCAAAAAGCGGAAAAAGCAAAATACCGATACGCTACAAAAGCGGCGATTTTCTGATTATTCGCTTTGAAGGCAGCGGCGAGGTTTGTATTACGGATATGGAAATGGAATTTACAACGGAAAAAGCATAAAAATTTTGATTGGAGGGTTATTAAATGGGATATGAAATTAATATAGATAAATACAGCTTTGCAAAAAAGCCGGATCCCGAAAGCACTGACGAGAGCTATTCGTCCGCTCTTGCAAGAAAGCTCGTTTGCGACGAGGCCGCCGAAAGAAAATCGGGAATTGAGGGCGCTCTTTCGGCGGTAAGCACAGAGGCTGCGGCGCGTCAGTCGGCAGATGATGAGATAAGCAAAGTTATAAACAATGAAGTGCGCAGAGCCACAGCAATTGAGCAGCAGCTCAAAAGCGGCAAAGTTGACAAGGAAACCGGCAAGGGACTATCCGCAAATGATTTTACCGACGCTTATAAAATAAAGCTTGACGAGCTTTCAAACTATGATGACGCAGATGTTAAAAGTGATATATCCGATTTAAAAAGCGGTAAGGTTGATAAGATTTCTGATATGGGATTATCAAAAATAAAAAATATTAGCAAGGCAGAACAGCCTTGTGTTCTTGATGATGGTTCAAAAGGATGGATAACAAATATATCCATTATCGACCAGAATGATAAATACAAAAATATTACTTTTTACGAGCAGGATACATTAGATACATTACTGAGTAAAAAAACCGACAAACCAACATTATCAAGCGATACGGAAAGTATCAACATAGATACAAATTCCGGGAACAAAGTCGATGTTCTAACGGCTAAAGGGGTATCAACGCTTGTTAGCGGCAAGGCAGATAAATCTATTGCAACGGAATACACAAACACATCAATAGTATTCAACCTTTATGAAAAAAACAATCATATAGATAGCTTTGTTTCTGTTAATGCGTCAAGCCTATCTATAGCTATTTCCGACGGCGAATACCCTACTGATTACACAGCAAGCCTATCATTTAAAACAGGTTCAGCAGCGCCCGAAACGTCATATACCGCCAATTCAAACACGCTTGTATGGGTCGGGTCGGAATGCTCTGTCAGCGGCTCAAGCTCTGTTTTTGCTCCTATTGCGAACAAGGTCTACGACATTGTATTTTATTTTAACGGTGCAAATTTTGTAGGACTTGTAAACGGCTACAGCGTACCGACGGAGGCAGAAGCATGAACAGCTTAGAAATTAAAAAACGAGCGTTTATGTCGGTTGTGACTAGGCGATACGGATTTATAAGAACAAAAAGCGGTGCGCCGCCTCTTACACTAACAAATTGCTTATCGGGGAATTTGATTAATTATAAAATAAGCGGAAATGTAGGCACAAATTTATTTGATATGAATTTAATAACAAATTCAACAGCTTATGAAATTCATCCCGATGAGAATTATATTGATGTAATAATGTATGGAGCCGGAACCGGAATATCACCGGAAAAGTTTTTGTCTGCATTCGGGTTAAAAGCAGGTGATACGATAACGACATCAAGAACGGTCGAGATTGTTAAAGGTGAAGAATCTTACAATCCCGGTATCAGCGGAAGAATTTCATTCGCTTCAAAAGTCAATGGTGTTTCGCCATTCACATTATGCGCATCTAATAAGGACGTAGACACGATAACCATACCGGAGAATTTTAATACTGACAATTATTATACTCTGATATTATATGGTATAAATAAATCTGGTGCTATTTTAAGAATACACAATCTACAGATTGTAAAGGGTAGTTATACAGCGGAAACAATGCCGGAATATGAGCCGTATAAATGTGTCGGCGATTTGGACAGCGCAAGCGGGAAATATAAAATTCCCGTCACTGTAAGCGGCGAAAACTTATCAAATGCGCAGACAACAAACATATTCATTTCCGCGCCGCTGAAAATAGGCGAAAGCATTGAATACAAAGCGGATAATCTGCACGATATTGCATTATCGGACGGAACAAACATAATAAGCGTTGGTACAGAGGTCAGTCCGTCAGCGTTTGAGGCGGAATACTACAGTAATATCAAGGAGGAGAAAAAAATGGAGCTTTACAAATTTATAAACGAAAACAAGGTTAAAAAATATGACGGTGGTTTTGTGGTACTTGGCGGCAGGATTTACACAAATCCGAAAGAGGAAACTTTAAGGGCTGTCGGATTTAAACCGATTGTTAAGGCGGATATGCCCGAATATGATGAAAGCAGTCAGTATATTACATCGGTATATATAGACGAAACAGACAGCATAACCGAAAGCTTTGAGGTGAACAGCTATGAATATTTTGACGGGGACACTGCCCCACAGCAGTAACTATAAGCGCGGCAGAAGCTCGAAAATAAAATACATTGTCATTCACTACACCGCCAATAAGGGTGATACGGCACTTGCTAATGTAAAGTATTTCGCAAACAATGCGGTTAAGGCTTCCGCACACTTCTTTGTAGACGAAAGCAGCATATATTCAAGCGTTCCTGTCACAGACACCGCATACCACTGCGGCGGCGGATTGCAGACAAGCGGCGGTCATTTATTTTACAAAATATGCACAAACTCAAATTCAATAGGAATTGAAATGTGTTTGCTTGACAAAAAGGGCAATGTAAAAAAGGATGTGTATATAAAATGCGCCGAACTTGTACACGAGCTTATGAAAAAATATAATATTGTGCCGGAGCGCGTTATACGCCACTGGGATGTAACCGGAAAGGAATGTCCGAAGCCGTTTATAGGAGATAATAATGCGTATTGGCAGGATTTTAAAAGCAGACTGAGCGAGGAGGAGCTTGACATGGAGGAATTAAAAAGGCTGTCGGCAAAAATTGATGAGCTTAGCAAGGCGCTTGAGCAAATCAGCGCAAAACAGCCGAAAATTTATCATTACGGAGCCGAAATACCCGACTGGGCAAAATCGGCGCTTTACAAAGCACAGCAAAAAGGAATTTTTAAGGGCGCGGATGAGGGAGATTTAAACATATCCGAAGACTCTCTGAAAACCTTAGTTTATTTTGAAAGGACGGGAATTATATGAAAACATGGTTAAAATGCGCGCTTATACGTGCCGCAAAAACGATTGCGCAGACGGCAATAGCTACAGTCGGCACAAGCGCGGCAATAGGTGATGTAAACTGGATGATGGTTGTTTCCGCATCCGCACTGTCGGGAATTTTATCGGTGCTCACAAGCATTGCGGGACTTCCGGAATGTAAGGGGGACTAAAAATGGTATCGGAAACACAATGTCCGTGCGAGGCGGTGCGTGACCTTAAAAAAATTGTTAAACGTCACGAGGAACAGCTAAATCACGGCAGCACAAATTTTGCGGTTATAAACACAAAGCTGAATATTGTGCTGAGCGTACTTGCGGCTGTCGGAACTGCCATGTGCGGAGTTATAGTTAAGATGATATTTTAAAAGTTAAACGAAAGGAGCAAAAATGTATATAACAGAAGCAATCGAAAAAGCCAAAAGCCTTCATCCAAATGAATATTCAATATCCGAATGTATTGACTGGTGCAATGAATTTTCCGCAGAACTGTCAAAGAATTTTGAATTTGACTGCATTTGCTTAAATTTCGGCGGCAAAGATGAAATATTACTTCCGAACGGCATTGACATATGCGATATTCTCCGAATATACGCAGACGGCAAGCTGATAAGGAAAACCGATTTGCAGGATTACGGATATATAATATCATACGGCGAAAACGGAAGATACTTTAAAAAGGAGTCGGACGCAGCGCACGATATTGAAATAATATGCACAAAGCCTTATGTTTCGATCAGGCTTATAGATAAGGACGCGACAGCCGAAATAAACGGCTCTCAAATTAAATGTAATGAAAACATTTTTGTCGGAGATACGCTGAATATTACATATAACGGCGAAACAAATACTATTTTTATAACCGGAATATCAAAATCCGAAAACAATGTATTTACCTTTGAAGGCACGGCAGGCTTTACGGGCGAGGAAAATGTTCATATTAAAAGGGAGATAACGGAAAAGACACTTCTTCCCTCTCCGTATGACACGGCTTATATAGACTTTATATGCGCCAAATGTGCATTATATCAGGGTGACAGCGAAACTTACAATACCTTTGCCGCGCAGGTAATCCAAAAGCTTGACGGCTACAGGCTTTATCTTTCCCAGAATATGCCGCGTCCGAAAGCTAAAATCTATAACTGGCTATAATAAATCAGGCAGCTGCTTTTCGGGCGGCTGCTTTCTTATTATAATGCTTTTCGGCAACGTTGCAGCCTGATTGCACCGCATATATAGGACGAATTATAAAAAACATACAAAAATTTTCTAAAACCAAATCAATACATTTAATACTGTTGACTTTTCAATTACATATGTGGTAAAATATATCTGTAAAAACGAATATGTCACACAAAGTGTCGGTTATGCTGCAAAAGGCTTTTGTCAAGGCATAGTCGGTGAAAAGGGAATGGGGTGAGAATCCCCTGCGAGAAACTGTCGGTGTATGCGTCCGAAGCTTTATGCATACGGTGAAAGCCGGTCATTGGGAAACTGAGAAGGCAGAGCATAAAGCACAAGGGATTAACCCTTAAAGAACGCGAGCCACAAGACCTGCTTTGATGTTGTTCCGTATGTGTCTTTATAATTTTGGCATAGGAATGGCTTTTTTTGCTGCGCTTATTTAAAATAGGGGTTTTATTTTTGTGCACAAAGGGTGACCTGTCACAGAAAAACACAGCTGTGGTAAATTTTTTTAAATAAAAATTTGCCGCAGTTTTTTTATTACTGCGGCCGGAAAACGGAGGTGAATAACTAACCCTGTTTGCTTTTGCATGGCAGAAGTCAGTTATCTGACTAAAATAAAACTAAAAAGGATTGAAGAAGATGAAATTAAAAAAACTTTTAAGCATGATGCTTACACTTACCGTTTTTGCGGGTATTTTGTCATTTGAACAAATATCCGTGTCGTCCGCCGAAAAGCCGAGCAATATAGAGCAGTATTTTTATTTCTCTATGGAATATACTGACTATGACGGAGAAGAAAATTCACAATATTTAATTAACGATTATCCCGAAAAATACAGAATTATGAATCCCGTAAAGGTATATGAAAACGGATTTTACGATTTGAGCGGAAATTTTGTATCTTTCATTGAGGTTTGCTCAAATTTTGCTCATGAAGATGAAAATCTTGCAAGCTATATACCTGATTATGATAACACCGTTAAAGTTGATAATGTTTATGATGCGGTATATATTATATTGGCGTATTATAAATATAATAATGGCTCAACAAGCATGACAGACTCAGATAACAACGGTTTTGGTGAAATAATGCTTAACGATTACTCAGCAAGCGACGGCTTTATAAGCTCCGTTACAGATGCCTGCATGGGTGAATTTGACTCAACAATCATGGCATTTTTTAAGGGAAGCTCGCCTGCGGACAACGGTATGTCATATTACAGCTTTTCGGACGGCACTATTTCTCAAAAAGATGTTTTTCGTATGGTTTGTGATTATAAAGGTTTTTCAACACTTTTTATGTATCAGCCGCCTGCCTGCGATGAGCTTATCTCATCAATCGGAGATTATTATGAGCTTTTAGCGGAAAACACCGACGGCATGGATAGTGCCGAAAGCGCTTACAGTGCAGCACTTGAATCATATTTTACGGAAAACGCGCAAAACGCGGCAGATGAGCTGAGAGATGCTTTATCACAGCTCGGAGAAAAAGAGGCAAGCGTCGGAGATGCTTCAATTTACTCATATCAGGGAAAGGACTTATACGTATCCGGTTCATCATCTGCCTCTGTATTTGTGAGGACGTCAAACAGCACGGGGGAATTAACATATCAGTGGTACCGCGACGGAGTAAAGCTTGACGGAGCAACCGGCAGCTCTTACAGCTTAACCGATGAGCCTGTCGGCAAGCACACCTACAGAGCCGATATTACGGCAACGGTTTCTGCGGAAAACAAGGATTTTAAATCACTGGAAAAGGAAATAACCATTTACGCTGCGCCGACCGCCGAAATAACAGGCGATGCGGATTTATATACCGAGAAAAACAAAGAAATCACTCTGAAATCAATATCAAGCTGTGATACAAAGTTTTTCCCGGATAATAAGCTTACATATCAATGGTATAAATCCGCTTCAGCTATTTATAGCGGAATAAAGCTTGAAAACGAAACGAGCGATACGCTGACAATTACGGCCGATGAATACGGAGAGAGCTGGTATTATGTTCAGGTAACGGACAGCAACAAGCATATTGCATCAAGTAATCGTATAAAGGTTTCGGTTGTGCCCTCCTACAGCAAGGACGGCTGGGACGGAACATTTGAAGATGATGACGAACCCGAACTGGATTTTACTACAATGACATACAAAATCGGCACACCCGAACAGCTTGCATGGTATGCTGCTTACGTTAATGAAAAAATAGATGCTGAAAGCAAGAAAGAAAATCCGAATAAATTTGCTCCGGTTTATAATGCAATCCTTACGGCAGATATTGATTTAAACAGCCGCGAGTGGACGCCTATAGGAAATACGGGCGAGCCGAACGCAAGCAATTTTACATTTGACGGAAACGGCCACACAATAAGCGGACTTTATATTAATGAAAGTAAACCGGCAGCCGGCTTATTCGGATATATCGGATGGGCAATTACCGGCTCTGCTTTGTCATCAACAAAAACATATGTTAAAAATCTTACGGTTGACGGCGTTATAACCGGTCCTTCAAACACAAAGGCCATTGTTGCGGCAAACGCCGGAAGCGTTACATTTGAAAATGTAACGGCAAAGGGTGAGGTTATATGCAAATCAGACTATCATAGTCAAGCCTACTGCGCCGCCGCATTTGCAGCATATGAAGACGGCTGCACATTTGAAAACTGCGTGAATTATGCAAATGTTACTGCCGATGAAAATGCGGGAAATAAAAGCTATATTGCGGGCTTTGCCGCATATCAGAAAAAAACGTGGGGCTGGGGCGGAACAGCATGGTATGACTGGGACTACACCGCATACAGAAAAACAGTAATTAAAGACTGCATTAATCTCGGACAAATAAGCGGCGGAGCGTATACGGACCCGTTTATAGCTTACATAAACAATAAGGACAACCACTTTGACGATTACAGAAATATGACCGGAGCTTCTACGGAAATAAAGTACACTCCGGCAGATGCGGTTGAGGTATCGGGGAATATATATCTTGCAGGCAGCAGCAAGCAGGGCTGCACCGTTAATACCTACCCGGAGAAATCATCATTTGTAACAGGTACGGCAAAAGAACTCAGCGAATGTGCTGACGGGAAATGCGCGGCTGATATACTCAATAACACTCTTACCGCCTCCGGCAGCATCATTTCCGGCAGCGTCAGCTTGTGCATAAACAACAATAGCGAAAATGCCAAATCGGCAAAAGCATTTCTGGGAATTTACAGCGCCGACGGCAAGCTGCTTGAAGTAATGCAGCAGCCGTGCGATTTAGAGCAGGGATACAATATAGTAAGCTTTAAAAATGTCTCGGCAAACGGCAGCGGAGAATTTTACGTAAAAGCTATGCTGTGGAACAGCTCATTTATGCCTTTATCTGCGGCAGCAAGCAATTAAATTACGGAAACGGAGGATTTTAAATGCTAAAAAAATTATTCAGTGCAATTCTTGCGCTGTGCATGACAGCCGGAGCGCTTCCGGCTGCCTATGCCAAAGCTGAAGGGACTGCTCCGGAGGAAATTAACGGATTTTACCGGATAAGCAGCAGCGAGGATTTATTATGGTTTGCAAATGAAGTAAACGAAAATAACAGATATGACATTAATGCATTTCTGGAAAACGACATTGATCTTGACGGTGTTCAATGGACGCCGATAGGCGACGGCTACGATTACAAGGATAACGGCATTGTCGGCGACACCGCATATAACGGTATTTTCGACGGAAACGGTCATACTGTTTCAAACCTGAAAATCCTGACAAAAAAATATACTATTCAGGGCAAGCAGCATTACGACACATACTGTCAGGGACTGTTCGGAATTATCGGCAAAAGCGGTACGGTAAAAAATCTTACAGTGAGCGGCAATGTAAACGCCCGCGCCGGAGGGAACGAATATGTTGAAGCGGCGCATTTTGTCGGCGGCATATCGGGAATAAACGCCGGACTTATATTAAACTGTACAAATAACGCGGATATTACCGGACACTATAACGTCGGAGGAATATCGGGAGCTGTCGGAATACAGCTTTCCGGCAAGGAAAGAGTAAGCGGAAGAATTATAAACTGTGTAAATAACGGAAGTGTAGTTTCAACCTCTTCAAGCTCGGCTCATGCCGGAGGTATAACAGGTCAGCTCTCTATGGGAACAATATCTTATGCCGCAAATCACGGCGATGTACTTGCGCCGTATAAAGAAAACGTAATCGGCTCAAGCGTAAGAATTGTTTCTCTCGGCGGAATTGTCGGAAGCGACGTTAATATAAAGGGCAGCGGCTTTATTGACAGAGCATATAACGACGGAAATATAGGAAATCTCGACGGGAACTATATTGCCGGAATAATAGGACTTTCCTACAATACAACAGCTTCAAATGTTTACAACACCGGAAAGGTTACGGGAGCAAACTATTCCGGAGGTCTTGCAGGCTTTGTTATCGGCGGAAGCATTGAAAACGCTTACAGCAGCGAGCCTGTTTCAACGTATTCGGGCTATGAGCTTGTAGGAGAACTTAAAAACGCTGCCGTAAAAAACGCATACTTTGCAGGAAGCAGCAACAAGCTTGTGGGAATTGAAAAAAATTCAACAACAGAAGAAGTTGAAGCCTACAGCGTTGACAGCCTTAGCGCAGATATGCTCGGCGACGATTTTATTGACACCGACGATTTGCCTGTTCTCGATTTTTCGGGCGCACCGAGCGGAGATAATGAGGAATTTACCGTTGACGACTTTACTCTCGAAAACGGCAGACTTACAATTACAATCGGCAAGGAGCTTTTGGGAACAAACCTTACCTGCGACGATTTTCCGATTAACGCGCTTTTAAACGGAGAGGGCTTTGAGCTTACGGGCAAGAAAATATCGCAGTCTGTAAGCGGCGGCATTACAACCGTTATCATTGATTTTGACCCTGTTAATGCGGAGGAAAATCTCACCGTAAACATAAACGGAATTGAAAGAAGCATTATAACGCCGCAATCTGACAAATGGACGGATTATCGTGCATACTCCTACGGCGGAGGTGACGGAAGCGAGAGCAATCCGTACATAATTTCAAACACCCCGCAGCTTGCTCTGCTTTCATATCAGGTTGGCGCAGGCAGCGACATGACAGGCAAATATTTTACCCTATCGGACGACATAAGCCTAAGCGGCAAAATGTGGGTGCCTATAGGAAATGCGCAGACATATCTTGAAAACAAATATAAAGGAAAAGCCTTTAACGGAACCTTTGACGGCTTAAATCACAAAATTACCGATATAAACGTAAGCATTGACAAATTTGCAGCCGGTCTTTTCGGTCTTGCAGGAGAAAAATCCGTTATAAAAAATGTATACCTGTACGGAGAGATCAGAAACACCGACAAATCCGGCTACGGAAATACGGGCGGTATCGCCGGAGTAAGCTACGGAAGCGTTTTTCACTGCATAAATCATGCAGACATATATTCCGAAAATTCCTCAGGCGGTATTGTCGGAATGAACGGCGCGGTAAACAAAACCGTTACCACCTGCTATATTTACCGCTGCGCAAATGAAGGAACAGTCACCGCAGACAAGGAAGCCGGAGGTATTACGGCATACAACTCCGGTACTGTGGACGAATGTTATAACAAAGGTGAAGTTACTGCAACGGGTGAATTTGCCGGAGGTATTGTCGGATATAACTATGAGGGCAGTATTCTGCTCAGTAATTCATATAACAGCGCAGCCGTAAACGGCACTACATTCGCCGGCGGAATTTCGGGAAAGGCGTATAACTCGAAAATACAAAATTCATATAACAGCGGCATTGTCTTGGCAAGCTCCGGAAAGGCCGGCGGAATTTTAGGATTTACCGTAAGCGATTATAATGCAAAAAACTGCTATTATCTTGACACAACAGCCGATATGCCTTATGCTGAAAATGAGGGAACGGGCTTTGAAGCAAAATCAGATACGGAATTAAAGGAGCTTGCAAAAAAGCTCGGAGCAGCCTTTGAAAGCTCGAAGAGCTTCCCCGTTTTAAAATGGGAAAATGAAAATCAGGGCGGACTTACAGATGAAAGCGCCGGACTTGACATTTCCGAAATTTCGGTTACAAACGGCGAAATAACACTCATAATGAATAAGCTTCTTGTAATGACTAATTTGTCAGCAGACGACTTCAGCGTTACGGGAGCTGTACCTATAAGCTTTTCAAAGAAAAACGAAGCAAACAAAACCGTTGTAAAGCTCGGCTTTGAAGCCTTTGAAGCAAACGAAAACGAGCAGACCATTTCTATCAGCGTAAGCTTCAGAGAGAACGAAGCGAAAACGGCTATTCTTGTTATAGACGCGGACAGATTTTCAAAAGCTCCCGAATATACAGCTGCGGATAACTGGCAAAGCTGCTCGGCAGCAGCCTTTGAAAGCGGCAACGGAACTCAGGAGAAGCCTTATATTATAAAAACTCCCGCTCAGCTTGCGTATCTTGCAGAATTAACCGGCAGCGGCGAAAATACAAAGGATTTGTATTATGAGCTTGCGGATAATCTTGACCTTACGGAAAAGCTGTGGACGCCGATAGGTGACAAGGATAACGCCTTTAAAGGACATTTTGACGGAAACGGCTTTGAAATAACGCTAAACGCAGACGGAGCATATGAAGCGTCGGGCTTATTCGGATATACTGACGGTGCGCAAATAAAAATGCTCGGCATACGCGGCCTTTCGAGAACGAGCGGCGATTTTTCTGGCGGCCTGATTGCAAACGCAAAGGACACCACGCTTGAAAACTGCTACAGCGCGGCATACGTAAGCGCACAAAAATATTCGGGCGGTCTGATAGGCTATGCTCAAAGCGGCTGCCGCGTGACAAACTGCTACAGCGCAGGCTTTTCAAAAGCACGAAACAGCGGTATGCTGTTCGGTCATATTTCAAACGGAGTCGGCGTTAAAAACCTGTATTACCGCACCGGCAGCAACATCGGTGCAGCAGGCGAAAACGCGTCGGATAACACAAGTCTTGCCGAAGGTAAAACAGAAGAATATATGCAGTCGGACGCTTTTGCATACGATCTGTGGCTTATCAAAACAAAGAAATCCGGCGGCAAAACGGTTAAGGTTGATCCGGTATTTTACGTAAGTGAGGATTATCCTGTGCTAAACAGCAGCTATACGGATTTTTCCGTTATATCGGCTGCTCTCACAGCACCTGGCGAAAAGCTTGAAAGCGGCGCGGAGCATAAATTTGCTTTAACCGTTTACGGCAAAAATGTAGATAAAATAAAGTCAGTAAGCTGGAGCGCATCCGACGGCGTGACATTTAATTCAAAGCAGAGCGAACTTGTCGTAAATAAAGGAATTGCAAAGGCAGAAACAGTTATTGTCATAAAAGACGACGCTCCGAAGGGTACGGAAATATCTGTAGAATGCAGCGTAGGCGGCATAATAGCTTCCATAAAAGCAGAGTGCGCGGAAGCCGCATGGAGCGGAAAGGGTACCGCTGATGAGCCCTTTGAAATAAAAACGCTCGATGATTTAAAGGCTCTCGGCGAATATGTTTCATACGGAAATACATATGCGGGCACATACTTTAAAATGACAAACGACATTGATATGAAGGAAAGCGACGTATTCACCTCTATCGGAGCATGGTACGGCCTGCACTCCGACGACAGCGGCGCATGGTGGGAGGATGAGCGAAACCGAGCTTTCTGCGGCACATTTGACGGCGGCGGATATTCTCTTAAAAATGCGGTGTTTAACGCACAATCCGATTATTACGGTCTGTTTTCATATATAGGGGTCGGAGGACGCGTTGAAAACCTTACAATCGACAGCTCCTGCAAAATGACGGCGCACAACAACATACATTATGTAGGCTCTTTCTGCGGAGTAAATTTCGGCAGCATAGTAAACTGCACCTCAAACACAAATATGCGCTTTACCGCTTCCGGAGTTACATACCTTTCCGGTATTTGCGGATTTAATTACGGCGTAATCGACGGCTGCATAAACAACAGCGACATAACCGCCGCAGGCACAATCAAGGCAGGTATCTGCGGTCATAACAGAGCTGTTATAAGAAACTGTCAAAACAGCGGCAAAATTTCGGGCGCGACCTATTCGGGCGGTATAACGGCAGAAAACCGCACAGGCACCGACCTCCCCGTTTTGCTGATAGACAAATTTGCAGAGCTTGATTTAAAGGGCGAAATAAAAGCGTGCCAAAACAACGGCGAAATTTCCGCAACGGCAGACGCAGGCGGAATTACGGCGGACAACTACATTTACGGCTCTGTTTGCGAATGTGAAAACAGCGGCAGCGTAACGGGCTCAATCGCCGGAGGAATTGCAGGCAGAAGCTCGGCAAACTACAGCACAGGCGGAATAAAGTTCAGCACAAACAGAGGAAAGATAAACGCTGACGGAAGCTACAGCGGAGGAATTGTCGGAGAGATGATTAACGGCCTTATATATTTCTGCGACAACTACGGCGATATAACAGGCAGAGGCTACGCGGGCGGCATATGCGGAAGAAACTACAGCTCAACCAACATAGGAGCATCGGCCGTTGACTTTTGCAGGAATTATGCATCGGCAGACGGGAAGGTCAGCGCCGGCATAGCAGGCTATTATCAGGACGAAAGCGGAGAATGTTATGTAAGATATAACTACAGCACTTCTCAGTCGGAATACGGAATTATAGGAGATATAAATTCTAAATATAACCTTGATAATACCATTTGCGAAAACACATGGGTTTGTGACACTTCAGCAGATGAAAACGACTGCGCAAAGGGCGATCTTAACGGCATAGAGCTTATAACGACAAAGGACTGCGAGGATCTCGGCAGAGGCGAGGTAAGCCTTACGGTAAGCACGTCAAAGCTTAAAGTAAATGAAACCGCGTCGGCAACATCAAACGAGGAAATGCACAGCAGCGACGAAAATGTTATAACGGTTGAAAACGGCGTTGTAACAGCTCAGGGCGCAGGCACAGCATATGTATATGCAAGGTCTAACCCGTATACATACTCCGCAGAAACCATAACCGTTGCGGAAAATCCCGATGATGCAGAAGACGTAAGCGTAAGCTTCACGCTTATAGGCGAGGAAAATCTCGGAAAGAATTTTGTGCTTAACGATAATACGGAAAACACCTATTCCGTATGGATTTCAAAAAAGACGTATACGGTTAAAAAAGGGAGCTCTGTCGGAGAGCTATTTAAGGATGTGCTTGATGAAAACGGCATGAAATATCAGGGCGCCGATCGCGGATATGTATCGAGTATTCAAAGTCCGGACGGAGAATGGCTCGGAGAGTTTACAAACGGTAAATATTCGGGCTGGATGTATACTGTAAACGGAGATCATCCCGACGTGGGGCTGAACGAATATTATCTGTCGGGAGATGAGGATATTATATGGCACTATGTTGACGATTATCGTCAGGAGGTTGCCGATCTTAAAACGACAGGTGAATACGCACCTATCGGTGACGGAAGATTTCATAACCGCTGGCTTAAGGCTCTCGATAATTCCGATGACGATACAAAGCCGGATAAAAAGCCAAATACGAGCGGCGGCTCATCATCAACGGGCGGCAGCAACAGCAGCGCGCCGACCGAAAGTAAGCCAAACACACCCGAAAACAAAATAAGCTTCAAAGATGTAAACTCCGGTGCATGGTACGCAGATGCCATAAGCTACGCTGTTCAAAATAAACTGTTTAACGGTGTAAGCGAAACGGAATTTGCTCCGGAGGAAACAATGACAAGAGCAATGCTCGTAACCGTTCTCTACAGACTTGACGGTGCCGAAAAGCCGACAGCCGCAAATAAATTCTCGGACATTGGCAGCGATCGGTGGTATACGGACGCAATTATATGGGCAGAGCAAAACGGAATTGTAAACGGCATAAGCGATACGGAGTTTGCTCCGGACAGCAGCATTACGCGCGAACAGCTGGCAGCTGTAATTTACAGATATGCCGAATTTAAAAAATATGACACCAACGAAAAAGCTGACATATCTCAATTTGACGACTCGAATGATATAGCCTCTTGGGCGCTTGAGGCTGTCAGATGGGCAAATGCCGCAGGCCTAGTAAACGGAATAAGCAGCAGCGCTTTATCTCCGAAAACATCAGCCACACGTGCTCAAACGGCGGCAATTCTGATGCGCTTTTGCATGATGGATACAACCAAATAAGGCATATTTAATCAAAGAGCAGCCGAACAAAACGGCTGCTCTTTGTGTTTAAAAACTCTTTTTCAGCGCTGCTTGCATTATTCCTTTGAAACTGCAATTGATGTTTTGCGGCAAAGGTTTGACTGTAATCTGTCTAATGCTTCACCAAAACGCTGAAAATGCACGACCTCGCGCTGGCGCAAAAATTTTATAACCTCATTTACGTCAGCATCATCGGAAAGCCTGAGAATATTATCATATGCGGTGCGTGCCTTTTGTTCAGCAGCCAGATTTTCATAAAGATTTGTAAGCGGATCACCTGTCACGCCGATGCTTGCCGCATTAAAGGGCGATCCCTGCGAGCTCTGAACACCAACGGAAGCGCCGTTATCGGCATAATACTCCCATGACTGCATATTGGTCCATTCCTTCGGCGGAGCACCTCCTCCAAGCTGCGCAACAAGCGTTCCCACCATTTCAAGATGTCCCAGCTCCTCAGTACCCACATCGTGTACATAATGCTCCTTTTGATAAAAATGCTATAAAACTTGCTGAAATCCCCATATTTGAACGATGTTATAAGTATGGTACAAGCCCTGATTACGTACAAAAAAAGATCAAAGAAAAACCGGAAATGTTGATTGTTGTTAAACTATATGCTTAAATATTTATAAAGTGCCATACTGCAAAAGGTATGGTACTTTTTAATTTTGTTGAAAGGAGGCATAACTTATGGCAGTACAATTTGAATACTTTTACGGAAGTCAAGCGGAACAGTTTTCATTCTATCGTATTCCGAAAATCCTATTTACCGATGAAACGCTTTCCGGAATTTCTGTTGAAGCAAAGGTGCTGTATAGCTTTATGCTTGACCGTATGAGTCTGTCGGTAAAGAATTGCTGGTTTGATGAAGAAAACCGAGTATATATCATCTACACCATTGAAGATATTTTAAGTGATTTCGGTTGTGCAAAGCAAAAAGCATTAAAGCTTTTGGACGAGCTTGAAAACGGAATCGGACTTATTGAACGCAAACGACAAGGGCTTGGCAGACCGAACATAATCTATGTAAA
>CAKSSN010000025.1 GCA_934489015.1 uncultured Clostridia bacterium | reverse complement strand
TAACACCTTTCTTTCTGTTTTTATTATATCAGATTTTTGGGTGTTTGTCGACTCTATTTATATTATACCATTCCATTATTATACACCATTTTGGAGGCCTTGTAAAGAGTTTACACAAAATTTAGGATTGACTCTTTCCATTTTAATATAAACAAGATTAACACTATATACTGCACCGGAATTTCACACTTCCGAATATGCTGCAAAATCTGTAAAACATTTTACGGTCACCAAAATTCCTGCTCGTGTATAGTTGAGTGGATAGCGTACATTGACAATAATGTTGACGGATTAACAAAGATTATCCCGATCTACTCAAGTAATATTTTCCTATCTGTCTTACATCGGCTACATACGCTCTCCACCCCATTTTTTATTTTAATCTTTCTTTCACTGATAACAGCGGAATTATATCAAGCCTTATAATACCTATTATTAATGATATCAATGTGAGTGCTTCACATAAAATTCCGGCAACAGAACAAACACGATAATTATAAATCAACCAGCTAACGCTCGTAGTGAGGATAATTCCTCTCATAATCGCAGTGTTTTTATTTCCGTATGCTAATGTGGATAACACTTTTGCAACGATAATCAGAATACTTCTTGATCCCTGCCAAAAAAACAATCCGAAAATACAAAACAATACGCTAAAAATAATTGCTGTTATCGTCGTTTTTTTATTATTTTCAAGTTGTTTTGTAAATACAACATTTCTCACGACGCCGATAATGTTTACTGCAACGCCTGTATACGCTCCAAGCAAAAAATATTGTACTGCAAAGATAAGCTCGTTAAGCGTTTTAAACAAAAGTATTTTGTTATGGCTTTTACATTGAAAAGAAATCACATTTGCAATAATTCCAAGTCCGCCTATCAATTGCACAACGATATTCATATATTGTTCACCCCATAACAATTCTATCCGTATATAATATAAAAAAATCCATTTTCACTAGCAAATCGCGGCACTACTCATTATTTATTTATAATATTCCGCCATATCGCTGTTGCAAGGAAGCGCAAATATATCCTTTATAAGCTTCTGTGCCTGCGCCTTTGACTTTGTCCACGGGTCCATCATAACAAGATCAGTGAGATATTCTATGCTATGATTTTCAAAAGCCGCAAGCTCCATCTCAACACTTGCAATTCTATCGCGCATAAGATGTGCCATAATAGGCTTGGGAAGTCCATCGTTATGAATCGGATGAACACCATGTTTATCAACCATAGCCGCAATTTCAACTTCATAATCCGTAGGAAGTCCCTTCATATATCCACCGGAATTTAAAATATTAACAACAACCTTGTTTGAAGTGTCAAATGCAAGACCTTCAATAAGCGGGATCATCGGCTCATCAGACGGCATTTTTGAAAATACCTCGCTAACCTTAACGCTCTTATCTTCAACTGCACGCTTTATCTGAGCTATGTTTCTCTCACACTCAGCAAAATAATCCTTATACCACTCATAAGGCTTACTCTGATATTTTTCCTCTGTTTCGTCATCGGCATGATATTCCCAGCCCCACGCTCCGCCGCCTGCGGATGCTGTGTCACCTATCGGGAACAGACCGTATTTCCTGTAAAGGTCAATTGCCTTAGGAGAAACCTCATCGCTTTTAAGACCTATTCTCTTCACAATTTCATCGTTGTACGCAATTTTCCCGTCATGCTCGCTTATCCATCTGTCAAGCAGCGGATATGCATTTTCTCCTTTATATCGGAAGCTTGTGAGCCATATAAAATGATTTACGCCACAGATTTCAAAACCCACATCTTTTCTGTCAAGCCCCATAACATCCGTAATACTGTAGACGCCTGTATATCCGTGACACATTCCGATAATTTTTGCATTTTTATATTTTCTTTGCAAATATGTTACTCCGCCCTGCACCGGATTTGCAACCATTATATACCATGCATTAGGACAAATATCCAAAACATCCTTTAAAATATCCTCCATAAGCCTGAGCTGATGAAAGTTTATATAAAAAGCCTCGTCATGAAGAACGTGCAGACTTCCTCCAAAGCGATAGCCGTTTTCATATGCAACCTTTATACCCTGTTTATATCTGTCATGACCGTAGTCAAGCGCAACATTAAGAACAAAATCAGCTCCCTGCATAGCCTCGCGGCGATCGGTTGTTTTAATTACGTTTATATTTTCATCCATTTCTTCGGCATACCTTGTGCAAAGCCCGTAAATTGCGTCAAGCCTTGCTTCGTCAACGTCCATCAAAGACACCGTACAGCCCTTAAAATGTTCGTTTATACATATATCTTTTATAAGATTTAACGAAAATATGGCGCTGCCGGCTCCTATAATACAAATTTTGCAAGACATAGCTTTCCCTCCTTTATTCTCCGATTACAATAACCTGAATTGTGCGTTCTCTTGCTCTTGTCTGGTCAAAATCTATAAAGTATATAAATCCAAACTCACCCAAATCAAGCTTTCCGTCCTCAACGGCAATTGTTTCGCTTCTGCCTATAATTGATGAGCGCAAATGAGCGTCGGTGTTATGGCACCCGCGTGCGTCCTCATCATGCTTTTCGGCAAAATCAAGCGCTTTGGGTCCCGGATGAAGATACATTCCTTCTTTTCTGCAAGTCGGAATAATATTTTCAAAAACTTCTATTAAATCCTGCTGAAGAGTTTCAAGCCCTGTCATTGACATATCAAACGCACACTCCTGCGTTATAACGCTGCAAGTCGTATGATGTGAATATACCACCGCTATACCGTTTTTTATTCCTGCCTCATTCAATATTTTTTTAACCTCATCGGTTACATTGTGAAATGTGCATATTTTATCATTAGACTGTACCTTAAACGATTTTCTGTATACCATTTTTACTGTCCTCTCTTTTTTAAGTCGTCTGCCGCATGTCTTACCGCCGCAATCATTTCATCAATCATGGCAAGCGGATTTTCGGCATTCATAATCCCCGAAGCCGCTCCGGCGGCCTCCGATCCGGCCATGATAAAATCATAGACCTGACTGCCGTTTGTAATGCCTGCTGCCTGCTCAATAAGTATGTTTTCATCTATTTTTCTTATCTCGCGGATAACCTCACTTACATAGCCCATGTCGCTCACTCCGTTTGCACTGCCGCCTATAAGCTCCGACGGTTCGGGATTTATTATATCGGGATGGAGCTCTGCAATCGCTTTTGTTTCAGCCACCGTGTCCGCACAAGCAAAAACAAGAAGATCAAGCTCGTTTGCCCTGTCTATTGTTTTCTTTATCTGCGGAAGTGACATCGGTTTTTCGCAATGGTTTACCACAACGCCGTCAGCTCCTGCTGCCTTTACGGCTTCGGGAAGAATATCCGCCATTCCCCTGCCCGGTCTCAAAGTGTCCATATAAGGCGCTATAAGAATAAGATTTTTTGTGTGCTCCTTAATTCTCCTTATTTCTATAACAGGCGTTATAAAAAGCACATCAATATCGTATTTTTCCGCTGCCGCGTCGGCGGCAAGGGCATATTCAAGCACCTTGTCGCCGTATATGTAATTTTTTGTTCCTATTTCAAAATACGGTGTTCTTATTTTTCTTTTCATATTCATGCACCGTTATCTTTCCTGCTGCAACGTATAATGTATATCAAACGCTTTTTCTTCTTCAGTGAACTTATGTTTTGTGTCTATAACCTCTCCGTTATTCCACTTTCTGTCGCCAACATCCTCAGCAGTTCCCATAACGGTTATATTCACCTGGCGATGACGCGCAAGCACATGATCCCAGTCTATAAAATAAATATGTGCAAATCTTCCGCCGTCAACCTCTCCGTCCTTAACTGTCAAAGTTTCGCTTCTTCCGAACAGGCAGCTTCTTAAATGTCCGTCCGTATTCATGCTTGAAAAATCGCCCGGCTCATCAACATATCTTCCGTACTGCGCATGAATAGGTCCCGGATGACGATACTGATGTTCTTCGGTAAAATCCGGTATAAGCTTTCTCATAATATCGAGAAGATCATGCTGAAGATATTCAAGATCAAATGTATCAATATCGTGCGAGCATTCCTGAACCATAACGGAGCAAGTGGTATGATGAGATACAACGCTTACTGTTCCGTTTTTAATTCCCGATGCCGCAACTATTTCATTTACCTCCTTTGAAATATCATGAAAAGTCGGTATCCAACCTCTTGACTGAAGCTCTAATTCTTTCTGATAAACTTTAAATTCCATTTTTAAAAATTCCTTTCTTTATTTAATTTTTCTCCAACAGCTCCGCCGGGATGAATAAGCGCAAACTGTTCGTTTTTATAATCTGTTTCCGAAATTAGAATTGTCTGCAAAACATGAAATATTATGCCGAGCGACGTTGTTGACGTAGTCCCCTGCGAGTTGTACGGATCGGTTTCCCGATTTACATATTGCTTTAGGACCACATCCGCATTTTCGGCAAGATAGGAGTCGGTATTTTCTGTTATTGTTATAACAAAAACTCCTTTCCTTTTGCATATATCCAAAATCGGAAAAAGCTCCTTTGTTTTTCCGCCTCTTGAGGCAAGAATCATAACATCGCCCTTTTTCAAAAAGCCCATCGCTCCGTGCGGCGCCTCAGACGGTGAAATAAATCTTGCAGGGCGCTCTATGCAGCACATCAGATGTGCTGCATGACGGCACATAATCCCCGAATGTCCGCATCCGGATGCGCCTATCCGCTCGGCATTTTTCATCAGCTCCGCAGCCTTTGAAAATGCGTCATCGTCAAAAAAATCAAGCATTTTTTCTATACATTCGCTCTCAATTTTGTAAACATTTTTTGCCTCAATGATAGATTTGTTTTTCATTTTTTCCCTTTCAAGTTAAAAATCAAGTATTGTCTTATCCGCGTATACGCCTTTCCAGTCATTTTTAAAGCCTTCTATGGCATTATCGGTCATGGGATGCGAAACAAGACTTTTCAAAACGTCATATGTAACGGTAACACTGTGGCAGCCGCACATTGCGCACTCGTGAACCTGCTGCGCATTTTTAAAGCTTGCGGCAAGCACGTGGCAGTCAATTCCGTAATTTTCAAATTCTTCAACTATATCCGCAACCACATTGCATCCGTTTCCTATTATATTATCGAGCCTGTTTACATAAGGCGCAACAAAATCAGCTCCGGCTTTTGCCGCAAGAAGAGCCTGCGCCGGCGTAAATATGGCCGTCATAGTAACTCCTATATCGGTGTTTTTAAGCTCCATTGCCGCTTTTAAACCCTCTTCTCCTATCGGAATTTTAATATAAAAATCTCCGCCGAGCTCTTTTTTTAAAAGCCTTGCTTCTTCAACTATTTTTTCAGCCTTATCCTGAGTCGTCTGAACATGAAACATCTTTTCATTTCCGATTATACGTCTTATTTCCTTTACAAGTCCCCAAAATTCTGTATTTGCTTTTGCAATTATGGACGGATTTGTTGTAACGCCCGATATTGGGTAAAACTCATTGCAATGCTTTATGGCGTTTAAATCCGCAGTGTCTAATATATAAATCATGTTTAAATCTCCTCTGCTATGCTAAATTCAAAACGTACTAAAATTCAGCATTATAGTACTCCTCAATTTTTTCGTATTTAAGCTTATAAACTCTTAAATTTTTAAATTTCCACCAGCTTGAATATGCTTCAAAGCCTATCTTCCCGTATTTCCCGCAATCAAGCGGATCTGGATCCGTTATCTCAAGACAAAGAATATCATCTACGAGAACAAATATTTTTCCGTCTATGTTTCCCATTTTAAAATTATGCTCCGCATCGGGGTCAAATTTATAAAGATGAGTTGCGGCAGTCAGCTTGTATTCCGGTGACTTTTCAAATCCGACATTTCCATGCCAGAAAGCTTCAACGCCGGAAACATATGCGTTCCCTCTCTCGTTCTTTTTCTCGTCCCATTCTCCGTTTATCATAACATTTATATCATGAGTTGATCCTCCCTCCATTTTAGCTGTTATCTCAACCATGACATTTCCGAAAAAGTCATTTTTTGAAACAATCATTCCCGGTGCCATTTTCGGATTTTTCCCGACCACCCAGCCGTCATCAGTATACCACTGACCTGATTTTACAACAAAATCCTCTTCAAATTTTTTGCCGTCATATCTGTCAGCCGAATAAATAAGCTCTGAGCTTTTAAGATCCACGTCAAAAAACGCAAGCTTAAGCATACCGTCGGGAAGCACGCTTAATTTTTCGGCACCCCTTTCAAATCGTTTTAAATTTTTATCCATAATATTTTTATCTCCCTATTCTACAACCTCAATATCAAGCAGGCCGCATACCTCTTTTATCTTTTCAAAATAATCGCCGTATACCATAATGATATGCTGACCGGGTACTTTTTCTATGTACTCGTCCATTACCATATCCGGTTTCAAAAGCACTGCCGGAAAATCAGGCGTCGGCTCTTCCCAGCCAAGTTCTGTCCATTTCGGCGACGGCGTTGTTTCACCCTTTGAAAGAAACATTTTAAACTTGCCATTCGACGCAAAAAATCTTCCGAACGTAACGCTGCCGCATTTTAATTTTGAAACATTGCTTATTCCTGTATTATACTCACCGAGATTTGCTGATTTGATTTTAAAATCACCGTCTATAAAATCTCTCGGAATAAAGCCGCAGACCCCAACAAGTACTTCATCATCGAAAACCTCATAATGTTCAACAAACGCACTTGTCTGACCGGTAACGCTTGATAAAATTATGCTTGTTACAAGCCCGTATGCATCACACTCGCATATAACCGACAAATCCTTATCTGCCAAAAGCGACTGCGCCAGGCAAGGATTAAATCCGAGCTTTGTTATTCCGTCAACACATTTTACCGAAATTGCATCAAGATTTCTGCCGTCAGCCTTATCCTTCATTGCAAGATAAAGTCTTGTAACTTTCTCAAGCGCTTTATCGGGAATATCATTCTGTGCCGACGTTATGCTTCTTATCTCCTGCATTGCCGCTTTAACCTTATCCTCCGAAAAAGCGGTCATGAGGTCTGCAATTTCGTAGCCGCAATAATTTTCAATATCAATTCCTATTTTCCTGAAAAGCTGCGTTTTATCATACGCACACGTGTAAAGTCCCATGTCGGCATATCCTATAAGACCTATTCTTGAACTGCGGATTGTTTTTGCCGCACTTACAGAGTGAATAAAATCCGCCGCTTCCTTATATGCATGAGGACTGTCCGGCTTTTCGAGAATTACCTTATATTTAAAGCCGAACTCTTTTACAACCGGTAAAAATCCCGTTATTCCGGCAGCAGCGGCAGGAGAATGAAGCTTCCCCGTTTTATCCGTAACGCCACCTATTCCCCATATAAGAAGCGGGACCTGTCTGTAATTTTTTATGATGTGCATAACATTGGGCGTTATATGCCAGGAGAAAAAATTGATAATGAACAAATCAGGCTCTATCCCCGATATTTTCTCCGAAACAACTACAGCGTCGTTAAAATTCATTACAGAAAATATTTCCGTAACATTTACATCCATTTTTCTTATTTCCGCGCAGATTTCCTCCGCCGCATTTGCCAGAAAATCCTGCGGATACTGCTGCTCTCCGACATTCAAAATTATTGCATTTACCTTTTTCATATTTTTCATGTTAATCATTCCTTTCCATAATAATTTTTCGCCAGTTCATATAAAGCGCGATAATTTTTATATGCTTTTTTATATACCGCCGCATCATACTTTTTCGGATAAACAAGGCTTGCACCGCTAATGCTTTTTGTAATTTCTCCGGCGGGCACTCCGCTTACCGCAGATGCGCCGAGAATTGCCGCACCGAGAGCCGTAGACTGTCCCGATCCGTGCCGATTTACAGGCAAATCACATACGGACGCTTTTATCTGAGTCCATATATCGCTGTAAGCTCCGCCGCCGAGAGAATGAATTTCCGACACGTTTACACCGCAGCGTCGCAAAGCTTCAATGCAGTCACGAAGCATAAATGCAATACCCTCAAGCACGCTTCTTGAAAGCTCCGCTTTTGACGTTTTCAGAGTAAGTCCGAAAAATGCACCGTTTGAATTTTCTATATCATCGCATCCGGCAAAATACGGAAAGCATATAACGCCGCCGCTCCCGGCATTTGCTTTTTCGGCAAGCCTGTCAATGAGCGAATACGTGCTGACTCCCTTTTCTGCCGCCTTAGCCGAAAGTTCGCTCATCATATTGTCCTTAAACCATTTAAGTACAATCCCTGCGGCACGGCAAAACGGCATATAAATATAGCTGTCATCAAAATGGCGATACACCGTTATTTTATCTGCTGCGCTCATATTCGGATTTTTGCAGCAGGCACCGACAACAAGTGCTGTTCCGGTGGTTTCCGTTACTACACCTTCTTTTATGTTTCCGGCTCCGAGCGCAGAAGAAATCTGATCCATTGCTCCGGTTGTAACAATTGTTTTCTCGGATAATCCGAACTGCTTTGCTGCCTCTTCGGTTACATTACCGACAATTTTACCGCACTTTAAAATATCGGTTAGCTTTTCTCTGTCAATGCAGCACGCGTCTAAAATATCATCATAATAAGCTCCGGAGAAAATATCAAACCAGCCGGTTGAAGACAAAAGCGACATATTACTGACCGTTTTTCCCGTAAGACGATATATAAGAAAATCCTCCAAAAGCAAAAACTTATATGTTTTATCGTAAATATCCCGTCTGTTATTATAAATCCACAAAAGCTTTGCCGCCGGAAGAGCACCGTCAATTGTGCAAAGACCCGTATGACGATAAAATTCATCCTCCGAAATAGCATTTTTTATATGCTCCGCTTCACTTTGCGCTCTCATATCAAGCCATACAACAGCATTTGTAAGAGCATCTCCGTTTTTGTCAATCGGAATTAACGTTTCTCCCTGCGTTGTAAAAGTTACGGAAACAATATCGTCCATGCAGAAACCTTTTTCCGATATTTTTTTCACGCTGCGCCCGAATCCGCGTATGTATTCCTCGCTGTCAAGCTCAACATAACACTCGCGCGGGGTGAGAAGCGTGTATTCGTCATTGCTTACAAACACCTCATTAAAATTTTCATCGTACAAGATAGCCTTCATAGCCGTTGTTCCGACATCAAACGCCAGATAATACTTCATTAAAACACCTCACAAAATTATTTTATTTGTTCCGTCCTTTGTGACATAATGTGTATCGACCCCCAATGAATTCATCCAGCTGCGCGTAAGGAGAGTGCCGTACATACGGCCGCGCCCCATCTTTCTCAGCCCGACTCTGTCTTCAAGATAATACGGAACCTCTTCCTCGTCATAAAGCCAATCCGGGCAGCACCACAGGCATGCGCTCGGCGCAATTGCCGCATATACCTCCATGCCGCAGTTCATATGACCGTGATGAGCCATCTGAACATAGTCCGCCTTTAAAATTCCTCTTGACTCCTCATATAAAATATCACCCGCTTCGGGTCCTATATCACCTAAAAACATTACGCTTTTTTCAGGTGTTGACAATTTAAAAACAAGTGAGCTGTCATTCATAAGATTACTCGTAAGCCCCTCGTGGTAAGAAAAAATAAACTCTATTTTTACTTCGTCAATCTGTATTTTTTCTCCCTGATGTGCTATGTGAGAAATTTTTTCAAATTTAGGCTGTTCCTTTAAAAACGCCGGTAAAATTTCATTAAGCTCCTCAACATAGTATTCATAGCATTCAACATCATGATTTTCAATTATCTCATACGGCGGGAAGTTATAATACACCTTTTCAATATCAAAATCCGCCGCACCGTTTTTTTGCATTTCCGACACGAAGCCGTCTATATGATCCGAATGTGCATGAGTTAAAATCCATGCGCTTATATGTCTGCCGCCCACATATTTCTTAAGCAGCGGCATATCCTCGCTTCTTCCGCCGTCAACGATTATAACATTGTCGTTTTTTGTCACTATAACAAACGACATCATAAATTCACTCGTTTCAGTAAGCTGATATAAAACCGTGTTATCATTCTTCATTTATATACACTCTCATTTCACTCATAAAATGATTTGACAAAAGCTCGCCGCAGCTTTCATCGCCGCCATACCATAAAAGCTCCTCGTCAAACTCTTCAATGCGGGAAATATCTCCGCTGCAAAATGCGGAAAGCTTTTTCCCTGCCGTTTTAAACCTTAACAGCATACCGCCTATGTTTTCTTCAAAAATTTCAAAACCAAACGGCTTATTTTCCCTGCTCCACAAATCATAAAGAACATCATCAAGGCGCTGATAATCGTTATATAATTCGTCAAGCACAACGATATATTTTCTAAGGAGCTGTGTACTACGTTCTTTGTACGCTTTTCTGATTTTAACACCGAGCATACACTTTTTCTTTAAAATTTTCGCTAAAGTGCGGTAGTAATCAAAAAGATATTCCAAATCACCCTGATTTTTCAGGCTGCCGAGCTTATTGATTATTCCGGAATAATAGTCCTCAAGGTCATAGCAGGCAAAATTTTTATCAAACAAGCCGCATAGTATATCCTCAAGCAAAACTTGCTTTGATGTTGCCAAAGCATCTTTTTTCTTTGCAGGAATATTATCAAAATCAAGCGCTTCAAACGCTTCGAGATCGTAGCCCGTGCAGAGGAAAAAGTTCTCTTTCAATGCTTCATGCGGCGCTCTGCCGCAATAATTAAATTCGGCAAAAAGTTCAATACCGGGAAGCATTGTATAAGGGCTCACATTTGCTCCGTCGTCGCGCCAAATCGTTGCAATTACATTTTTTATGCCTGCTTCACAACACGCTTCAAGCGCCGGATATGTTGTATCATATGTTTTTTGATACTGCGGGCAAAGTCCGCGCCATGTCCATACACCGCCGGCAAAAATTATGTTGCTGCCGAGCTTTTTATGATTTTCAAGCATCGTTTTGTAAAAGTTCTTGTCCTCATGGTAATAGTCCCAGTAGACCATAGAAACACCGTCAGGAATTTTTTTGTGCAGATCATCGGGGATTTGAGTATTCAAATCGTAATAATCTCTCTTTTTTGAGCCGATTTTAAAGAACATATCGCTCCACATCATAGGCTCAAAACCGTATTTTTCGGCAATTTGACACACTCTGTTCACATGACGGCTCATAATATCAAACCGGTTGCACGCTCCGTGACGATTCATATATTCTCCGAGTCCGACTCCCTCCGCCTCATCCATTCCTATATGGATTTTTTTGCTTGGGCATACCTCACGCCAGGCTTTAAACATAGCTTCTATAAGCTCATATGTTTTTTCTTCATCTATAAGCAAAACATCGGGAACATCCTTTATGTCCTTTGCATAGCTCCACCTGAGTGCCTTTAAAAGATGACCGAGAGTCTGTATGCACGGGATAAGCTCTATTCCCAAGCTATCCGCCACCAAATTTATTTTCTTAAGCTGCGCCTTTGTATATCTGCCGCGCATATATCCGAAATACTCATAGCCGTCAAGCTCATATACGTCCTCCGTATAAAGCATGAATGTATCCATTCCCATCATGGCGCAGCGTGCGATAAAATCAATCGCCATATCTGTTTTTAAAACCGCTCCACGCGAGCAGTCAAACATAACGCCGCACATTTCAAACGACGCTTTTTGCCTAATATCAAACATCGTTTTATCCATGCAGATAAGACCAACGAGCATTGACATAGCTCTGAAAAACTCATTTCTTCTTGAATATTCAATATAATATTCGCCGTTTTTTTCAGCAATCGCCAAGCCGTCTGCCGAGCTTTTCACATGAACGGGCAATCCATTGTCGGAAAGCTCAAATCCTCTTATTTTTGATATAATTTCTATGCCCGGTAAAAGCTCTTTTATTTCCTCTTGATTAAATTTCAGTTTCACCATTCACTTCACCTGCTGCTTTTCATACCTTATATGCTCTGCCGAGAAACCGTTATTATTATCAATCGTGATAAGCGTGCCGCCGTTTTCCTTTTCGTCATGATAATCGTAATAGCCTGTTTTATAACCGAATGTAAACTGTATTCCGTTATACATAACGCTCGTGTTTATTTTATGACAGTGACCCGCAAAAACTCCGTCAAAGCCCATTTCCTTTAAAAACGGCATTATTTTCTGTCTGCAGCACGCATAAATAGGTTCATGTTTTGTTCCGAAATCTCCGTTTACGGCCGGGACGTCCTCACCGATTACATATGAAGCATAATTTTCTTCGTCCGCATCGTATTCGCGCTGGTAGCCGGCACTTATATATGCGTCAAAGAAATCGTCTGTCGGCTCATGCATAAACATAAAAGACGGAACTTTGCCGTATTCTTCGCGCGTGGATATTATTTCATTTTTTATCCATTCAAGCTGATTATCTCTTATTCCGGGCTCAATTCCTATATCTCCGCAGCCGTTTGTGTCAACCATAAACAAAAGCCTTTTCAGCTTTCCGCCGCAGAATAAGCCTATAGAATAATTACTGTTTCCGAAAACACTGCCGCGCCTGAAAAGCGAATATTTCGCATTTTCAATCATTTTGCACTGCCAATCAATGCCCATTTTACTTTCATTGTCATGATTACCGAAAGTAACCGCCCAAGGTATTTCAAGACTGTCGGTAAAATTTATAAATCTTTTAAGGCTCTCTCCGCTGTCGTCAAACTCTCCGTAAATCATATCACCCGTTATAATAATAAGATCGGGCTTTGTCTTTTCGGTAAGATAACGCATATGCGAATAAATATTTTCCTCGTCCATAGACGGATTCCATTTTTCATAGCACTGCGGTGTCAGTCTTCCCTCATATCGCTGCTGCGTACCGTCAATAATCTGCATATCGGTAAGCTGCAAAATTTTAAATTTGCGGTTCTCATCAATATCAATTTTAAAGTCCATAATAATTTCTCCTTAAAATTTTGTATGCGGGCGGCAACATATCCTTTGCCGCCCGATAAAAAATTATCTGTAAACAAACATTCCTCTAAATGCCGTATACCACGTAAGTGCAACAACCGCCGAGCATTCGTCGCCGTAGCTCTTATAAGGCTTGATATATGAATAATCACCGACAATTATTTTGTCTTCCTCCTTGTCGTAAACAACAGCCTTTGTTATTCCGGGAGTTTTCATATTCATGGTTTCATCATAATTTGCTCCGTTTTCATAGCCGAGCCATATGCCGTCCGCGCAGACATTATGCGCATAGCCGAACATTATTCTGTATTCCTCCGTAAGAGTTCCGCGCGTTTTTATAATATTTTTTGATGGCTGATAAGTAACCTCGATATTTGTTATCCTGTTCGTCATATCGCTCTGAGCATATCTGAAAAGATCTCCTCTTTTAAGTCCGTATGACATAAAGTCAAACTCGCTGTCTATCTCTATATCCTTTTCGTTTCCTTCATTATCGTAAAGCAAAACCTTTTTGATAACATTTCCGTCAGAGTCGAGAACATCCCTTACCGAGTCGAACATGGACGGATATTCATTCAGCTTATCGGTAACCGCGCTGCTTCTGATTAAAACATATTCCTCCATGAAATCCGCTTCCAGCTTTGTCCGGTAGCTTATCGCGCTCGGATAACTGCCTGACGGCAGGCTTCCGACTCTGAAATACCTGTCACTTGCGCCGTCAATATCGCTGTCCTGAGGCACAAAGAAAATTTTAGTGTTTGAGTCAACAGACATTATTCTTCCTATTCTTCCGCCGCTGACTGAGTGATAAGAAAAGTCTGCGTCGGATGAATCACCGTCAAGCTTTTCAAGACGCTTGCTGATTATAAGATCATGAGCAGTTCCGTCATCCTCATAAGCCGTGCTGAGCTTCTGGACCTTATTATCGGCTGTCAGTTCAACTCTAACCATCTGCGGTTTTGCGCCCGTTCCGCCGGCTGAAATTGATTTAAGCGCACCTTCGGGGTCGTTTCTGTAATACTTATCGTTTATTTTTATTCTTTCGCTGCTGTCAAAGGTTTCGATATTTCCGTCTTCTTTAAGGATTTTGAATTTTATAACCTCACCGCTTGCGTTATCCTCAACAAGTCTGCCCTTTATCATAAACCCGACAAAGGAGCCCTGAGTACTCTGAACGGTGCAGTACGCAGCATATCCGTCCGCATCAAGATAAAGCGTAACCTGTTTACCGAGATATTCTTCCGACTTTTCATCAGGGTCATAAAATTCATATGTTTTATCCCCGATTTTCATTTTGTAGTCATCGCATTGCGTTACCTTGCCGCTTGCTTGAGCCGGAGATACGCGGACCTTAACATTTTTCCCGTCAGACGATTTGTAAATGCTCAGCACCGAATTTACCGTTATAGCTTCAAATGTCATTGCGCTTCCGGAATCGCTGAATATTTCAAGCTTATCATAATCATTTTTGTCAAACGACAGATTTTCTCCGGCATTTTTCCCGAACACCTTTAAATCATCATTATTTTTGTAATCCACAACCATGTTGTAATACTCGCTTACAACAGCTGTGCTGTATTCCGAGCCGTTTGTTTTGAGAAGCGTAAGCTTGTAGCGACTGTGTGATAAAACATCCTTTATACCGGAGTTTAAAAACTTGCCGTTATAAATCATAACAATGCTTTCGGGAATATCAACGGTTTTATTTTTACCGTTTGCATCCTCATACGAAAGTCTGCCGGTTGTTTTGTTAAAATCGGTATCGGGGTCTGCATAAATTTCAAGAGCGTCCGCTTCATCAGTCACCCTCATCCACTCTATTTTTTTCTCCGTTACATAATTGTTCTTGTCCTCAGAGTAAATAAATTTAACCTTTCTGCCGATAAAGTCCTCCGCATTAAAGTCAGGCATATCATATTCCACGCCGTCTATAATCATAATATCATCGGATGAATTTTTTCCGTAAATATCAATATCACCGACGGCTGTCACATAGCCTTTTTTCTCATATCTCATTTTCCTTGTCGTGTATAAAAGCGTGTCATCGCTTTCAACAAGCTCGTCAAACGAAGAATTCATTCCATATGTATTCGCAAGCAGCGCATTATACATAATCGAAAGAATTGCACCGAGATTAAGATCATCACCGAGAGTTTTAACTCCGTTTAAAATCCCGTTTTGCGCACAGATTGCCTGCGCATAATTTTCGTCCGAAATATTTGTCGAAAGAATAGCTCCGTAGCCCAAAGCCGACAAAACGGTGCCGAAAACATATTTTGTTTTCATAGCGTCCTCTGGATTAAAGGTTTTTGCACCGACACCCTTGAAATATCCCAAATCGGTCAATACGGTAATTTCATCATAAGCATAATGAGTTTTCGGAATATCATTATAATACAGCTTTCCGCTCGGCTTTTGTGTTATATTTAAAAATTTTACAAGATACTGCGCATATTCAGCTCTCGAAACAGTTTCGTTCAGATTTACAGATTCCACATCAAGAGAGCTGTCGGCAATGCCGAGAAATTTTAAAAGCTCTATTTTCTCATCAAGGTCTGCGCCTGTAACAGAAGACGCAGAAACAGCTGTAAAATAACCTGTCACAAGACAAAAGCATAGCAAAAATGCAATAAAACGTTTAATTTTTTTCATCAGTCGATCCACCTCTTTAAATTAATTTTAAAGCGCCGAATATTACCTTTGCAGCCTGCGCTCTCGTTGCATTTGCTTTCGGGTCAAATTTATTGTCGCCGACGCCGTTAATTACGCCCGCTTCGGTAAGCATCGAAACGGCTTCCTTTGCATACGCGCTGATAAGCTCATCATCGGCAAAAGTATTTCCGGACTGCTGCGCCTCATATCCGCTTGTTTTCAAAGCGTTATAAAGCATAACGGTCATATCCTCTCTTGTTATGCTCTCACCTATTCCAAACGCACCATCGCCGATACCTGAGCAAATGCCGCGTGCAAAAGCAATATTTACGTATTTTTCATACCATGCTCCGCTTTGAACATCGCTGAATTTATTTGTATACGCTTCGTTTTCAAGACCGAGTGCGCAAACGCAAAGCTTTACAAACTCTTCACGCGTTATTACCTCGTCCGGCACAAATCTGTCCTCGCTTCTGCCTGCGATAATGCCCTTATCGCAAAGTGCCGAAATAGCTTCATATGCCCACGGTACAGTATCAAGGTCAATAAATTTCATATCAATCGTTTCGGCTTTAGACTCCGAGCCGGAACCTACAACCGAAAATACATTCTGCTTTGAAGACGAGCTTCCGCCACCTCCGCCGCCGGTACTCTTAGTTGTTGTTTTATCCTTAAGAGAATTAAAATCCTTGAGGAATAAATCGAAATCGGAATAATCCTTTCCGGCTATCTGCGTATATTTTGAAATTTCATCAGAGCGCGTAATACCCGTCACCTTTGAAAAATCATTAAGCGCAAGACCTATATTCTTAACACCGTTGGGGTATCTTACCGTTGTAAGAACAAGAGCGCGTTTGAGTTCGGTATCAAAATTTTCTGCCGAATTAAATGTCTTTCCTCTTAAAAGTTCTGTCAGCTTTGAAAGCGCACCGCTTTGACCCTCTGCGTTTTCGTACCATGATTTCACTGCGCTGTCAGACATATCAAGATAATTTTTAATCAGCGAAATATCGTTTACCTTTTTATCTGCAAGCATTGACGCAGCAATACATTTATTCCAGAGCTTCTCCATATCCTGCGGAGTATTTATATCCGAAATAACGCTTTTGAGAGAGTTATAAAGCACTCTTTCGGCCGAATTTCTGTCTGACGCCTCCGGCGCTTCATCGCACATCAGATAAAAAGCATTGTCGCCGTCTGACATAAATTTGCTGAACGTATCATAATCACCCATGTTATTTTTAAGGGCAGAAAGCGTCCGCGTAAAATCCGCCGCCGAAATATTTTTAATTACAAATTCCTCTGAAACCGAAAAACCCTTCCCTGAGAGCTTTGCATTATATTTTTCGGAAATATCGCCGAGAGGTACTGTAAATGAAAATTTATGCGAGCTTCCGGAAAAGTCTGTCTGATTTTCATAAACGGATGCTTCCTTGTAATTTGACAGATTAACGGAATTTGCCGCCGACTCGTCAAACGAATAATCCGCACCTATTATTTCAAGTGCAACATTTTCGCTTTTCTCATCCGCAGCGCCCGAAACAACGCATACACCGTTTTCAACCACTGCCGAATACTCCGTAATATCCGCGCTTGCAATGCATACCGGCAAAGCGGAAAGCAGGCAAGCCAATATAATTTTCTTCATAGCTGTAATCCTTTCCATAAGTTAAAATTCAAGCAATTAATATTTAAGCATTTTAGATACGGGTTCTGCGCTTGCAAACGATTTCCAAAGCATAAAATTAACGCTCACCGCGCCCTCAGGCTTCAAAATCGTGACATCGGCATTCAGCTGACCCTTTGATTTTTCTTCAGCCGTAACAAGATATGCCGATGATGAAAGTCTGCTGCCGTTTTCGCTGTAATACGCAATTATCAAAACGGCATTTTTGCTCTCATCATATGTGTTTTCACAGTTGATAACCACACTTGCGCTGCCATCTGTCAAGTCCTTAAATCTTTCGACTGCTCCGTCCGCCGTGCTGACGCTGCCGAGCGACATAACAAACTGTCTTCCGGATGTTTTAAACTCATATTTGAAGCTCTTTCCGTCATTATAAAGCTTAGCTCCGGCAGAACTTGAAATATCTCCGTTTACGGTTATGGTATATTTTTTGTTTTCTTCAAGATCAATATTTTTCAGATAAACATATGTTCCGTCAGCCGCACAATCAAAATAAATATCATTTCCGTCATTGTCGGCAAGAGAAATGTTTTGTCGCACCGTCCTCATATTCATGCTTTCGCTGAAATTAAGACTTATTGCGTCCGTCAAAAGACTTACCGCATTTTGCTGAGAGCTTATCGCTTCGCCGTTTTTGTCAAGGAAAGCTATTGAGCTGTCTGACAGCTTAGGAGAGCCTGCTGTTTTCTTAACGTAAATATTATCTATGCAGATAGTATTTTTATAATGGAACTTAATTGAGTTGTAAACCTTCTCCGGCATACCGTCGCCGTACGAAGCGTCTTGTATCGTCCCGCTGAGCACCGCAGCTCCCGCCTCTTCATCATCCCTTTGAGTTATTTTAAGAGAATACTGCCTTGTTTTTCTGTTAAAATCTATTTTATAGGAGTACCACACGTTCTTTTCGGCTTCAAGCCCATCTGCCGCTTCGCCGTTTACGCAGAATTTACGGTTTTCCGTTTTCAAAAGACCGAACTGATTATACGCCGCGTCGGACGATCCGTTCCCTGACGGGAGTGCTTCATTAAGGCAAAGATACCTTGTTGTTGAACTTGTAAGCTCCGGCAGCATAAAGTCAAAGCTTATTGAATAGTCGCCGCCGTCTTTAGGTATTTCCTGTTTCAGCTTGTAACCCGTTCCGCTGTAGCTTGTTACAATCTTCATATATTTATTTCCGCTGTTTTCCGTAAGGTAGTCATATGTTGACGTGCCGTCCCACATTATTATCTGCGGCACATTATCCTCATAATCTATATTTAAAAGTATGTCAGGGTCAGACACTTTAATTTTCATTGAATAAGGCGCTTTTATTTTTATTCCTCCGGCGGACACTGCCTCGCCAGTCACCTCTAACAAAAGCTCCGTATCAGGCTTTAAAATATCGTCTATCTTTATAATATACTCGCACCCGTCGCTGCTTAAAATGCGCTCTCCGGCTGCTGCGCCCGATAATATAACCGTATCGGCAAGGCTTTCACCGTCCATTTCTTCGGTAAACACCAGTCTTATTGCAGCGGTTGACGGGTCAGCGTACTCCTGAACGTTTCCGTCCTCGTCCAAAAGCTCCGCAACCGAAACCTCCGGCGCACCTCTGTATTTCTTTATTACAATATCATCCATGTACGCGTGCATTGCCGCACCGAACATAAGTCCGTCAAACGCATGACTTTTTGAAATATTTCCGTTTCCGGACGCTGTATTTTCGCCGTCGGAAATTTCAACCTCATACGTGTTTGCATTTTTATCAAGCTTCATTTTATAATCATACCAATTGCCGGCTGTCGGCTTAAGACTGCCCGACAACGATTTTCCGCCGACCGTTATTTCATTTGATTTTATTCCGATAAGCTTAAACTGTCCGTACGGGTCTGACGGCACATTTTTAATATTTACAAGAGAAATATTTGAATATGTATTTCCGGACAAGCAATTAAACTTAAAGCTGATTTCCCACACTCCCGATGTTATTTCACCCGAAAGAGCATAGCCGCCGTTAAACCAGTCCTCACCGGAATAGTCTGCCGAATGAGAAGCGTCAATATCACCGTAGGAATTTCCCGTTTCCTCATCCTTAACTACCGTATTCATCGGTATATAGCTTCCCTCAAATTTATCAAACACAGGCAAATCGTCTGTTTCATAGTCTATGCTAAGAAGCGTATCGCTTTGATTATCCGCATAGCATACAATACTTGATATAGGCGCTGCGGCAATAGACAGTGCGCAAAATGCCGCTGCTATTTTTCTTAAAATCGTCATATAAAAGTTTCCATGCCTTTCTGCCTACATCATATGTTTGCAAAAAGCTCTGCCGTAGGCTAACAAAGCTTTAAGCCCTCCGGGTGCTGCTATGCCGCAGCACCCATATTAAAGGCTTTAAAATTTTTAATAAGCAAGCGCCGGTGAAGCAGACTTTGCTTCAGACAACGATTTCCAAAGAAGGAATTTAACGCTCTTGCAGCCGTCCGGCTTTGAAACCGTCACAGGCACGCTTATCTGACCGTTTGTTCCTGACGGTACAGAAACATTTGTGATATTAAGGTTTAAAAGCCTGTTATCATCTGCATAGTATGCCAAGATCAGATATGCGTTATTTGCAGACGTAAGAGTATTAACAGCGTCAATTATTACATTTACATCGCCATCTGCTATCTCGGTAATATCTCCGCTTTCATTTGTAAGCTTATTAAGAGTCATTGTAACCGTATCGCTGCCGGTTGTAAATTCATAAGTCCAGTCATAAAGATCGCTGTCCTGCCTTGTTCCGTCAACACCCGTTATTTTGTTGCTTACGGTTATTTCATAAGTCGTATTGCTCTCAAGCGCCATATCCGAAAGAATAAGCTTAGAGCCCGAAACCGAATATTTAAAGCTGACCGGCTCTTCGCCCTTTAAAAGCGTAACAGAATCGTCATTTACACTTCTGCCGTTTATAAATGCGCCGAAGTCAATTGCTATTTTATCCGTAAGCATACTTGCTCCGGAAAGCTTGTTTCCGCCGTTATCAATAAACTGTACGCTGCTGTCCGAAAGGACGGGCTTTTTATCTTCACACACAACCTTTATGTTATCTATATTGATTGTATTTTTAAAGTGGAATTTTATTGAGTTATATGTCTTGTCATATCTCATTCCGTCAGAATAATCCTCATCCTTAAACTTTCCGGAAGCTGAGCCGGCAACAGAAGTGCTGTCGCCGCGCTTTGTGATAAGAACCGTATAATTGCCCGTTGCTCTGTTAAAGTTAAGCTTGTATGAATACCATACATCCTTTTCACAGCCGCTGCCGTCTAAAGCCTCACCGTTTAAATAGAATTTTCCGCCGCTTGTTCTTAAAAGTCCGAGCTGATTGTATGAAGCTTCCGCAGAATCGTTGCCCGACGGAAGAAGCTCATTTAAGCAGAGGTATCTTGTATTATCATCGGTAAGCTCTGGAAGCGAGAAATCGAAAGCTACGGAATAATTTCCGCCGTCATTCGGGATTTCACGCGAAAGCTTATATCCGTTTCCTGTATAGCTTGTTTTTATGTTCATATACTTATTTCCGTTTTCCTCCGGATAAGTATCTGTTGCCGTTCCGTCAAATCTTCCAAGCTCCGGCACTGCCGAATCATAATCAATATCAAGAAGAACATTAGGATCTCCCACATTATAAACCTGCAAAAAGTTTTCTTCAAGATTTTTATTGTATTGTGATTTTGCATCTGTTGAAACCGTCACTCTTATATTTGTTCCGACAGATAAAATATTCTCAACCAAAATTGTGTATACCTTGCCGTCGGAAGAAAGTGAAGCCTCACCTGCCGTCATGCCGAATACCTTAACTGCATCTTTCAGGCTGTCTGCGTCCATTGCCTCGTCAAAGTAAATTTTAACGGCTGCCGTTTCCGGCGTTGCCTTTACCAAAGCTGCGCCGCTTTCATCCGTAAACTCAACCTTTGAAACCTTCGGATTTTCGTGGAATTTCTGAACAAGAATATTGTCAACCGCAATTTTTGTCTTTGTTCCGAACATAATCACGTTTATATTCTTTGTCGGGAAGTTTTTAAGCGTTCTGCTGCCGCTTGCTCCGGTTGCTTTATTTGTTATTGTTGCAGTATATTCCTTTGTTGAGTTGTCAACTACCATTTTGTAATTGTACCATGTGTTCTCGTTATAGTCCACATTAATCCAACTGCTGCCGCCCTCCGGATCTGTGCCATAAAAATATTTAACTCCATCAAAGTCTTTTATATTTATAAGTCTGAATTCGTACATTTGACTGTTTCCGCCGTGATCCTCATCTGTCAAGTATACAGAGCCATAGCCGGTCGACCCTAGAGACATAATGTTAAAATCAAAGCTTATTTCATACTTGTCTGAGTCCATTGCATTTTTAAACTTATATCCTCCGTATGACCAGCCTTTTTGAGTATCGTCTATTATTGCATATCCGTCCTGAATTGTGTACGTCTGCAATTGTGTACCATCGGGCAAACCTATATATTCCGGAGCGTTTACTTTTTCACCGCTTATATTGATGTTATCAATATATGTTTTCATACCTGCTCCAAACATAAGTCCATCAAAAGCATACGTTTGACTTATCGTTCCGCTGCCGGTTGCTTTATTTGCGCCGTCGCTTATTGTTACTTCATATGTATTTGCAGACTTATTAAGCTTCATTTCATAATGATACCAGTTACCTTTAACAGGAGAAAGAGTACCTGTGAGAGCTGCTTGATTTACCAATACATTATCTCCGTCAGCTCCGAGCAATCTAAACTGACTGTATTCATTTCCCTTGACATTGGCAGCTGCTAAAGAAACATTTGAATAACCGCCGCCGCTTTGCATATTAAAGTCAAAGCTTATTGTCCAGCTGCCTGATGAAATAGCTTCATCAAAAAGCCAGCCGCCGTTTACCCAGTCTGACTCCAAACCGCGTTCGCTATGCCAATACATACCTGCGTCAACAATTGCATATCTGCCATGAGCGTCATCGCTGTCTATTGTTGTATATGGTGCATAGCCGTTTTCAAATGTTACCATACTGTAGTCAATTCCGCTTGTCGCCTCAAAATCACGTTCAAACAGTGTGGCTGCAACGGGCTCAAAATCCGCATTTAGCAGTACATCGCTGTTTTCGTCATCCGCCAAAGCTGCCGGAACAACCGACATCGCCAGTGCGAGTGCACAGACAAGGCTTAACAATTTCTTCGTTTTCTTCATTAAAAACATCCTTTCATTTTCGCGGTGCTCCGGGAAGAAATTCCGAACCCAGCCCCGAAGCGCCGCTATATTTTTTATTTAATTTATCAAGGTATATACCCTGAATAAATTCTTATTTTTCCAGGCGGATTGTTCCGAAAAGCTGTGCGTTTTTAGTTCCGCATATTCCCTCCGTAACCTCAACCCAGCCTCTTCTTCCTCCGCCATCATTTTCGTTTGCACTTATATTAAAGCGGAAGCTTTCTCCGGCAGACACCGTTTCTCTGCCGATAAGCTCGCTCCACGGAAATGCCATTTTATATACTGCCTTTCCGTGCAAAAGCTCTATATCGGCATATTCGGCTTTCATTGCGCCGCCCTGATTTGACACACCGTTTTGATTTGTAAATCTCCAGACCTCAACACCGTTTTTCGTTTTGCTGACCGCAATTTCTGTAAATGATGTGTCGGTCGGGTCAACTGCCGAAATATCCTGAATACCGAGCTGCAAGCCGTCTGCTTCCCAAACGCCGTCTTTTTCTTTGTCCTGGTAGAAAATATCGTCGGTTACCTCTGCATAAATATAAAGATTATTTTCATCCCATCGAAGTGTGCTCTTAAGAGAACAGTCTTCAGGCCCGCCCCAATTTTCAATGGAGCTTGCAGCGAGCGCGTCATTTGCCGCAAACTGCTGCGAATTTGACAAATCTCCGTTTAAAGCTTCAACCCCCGTTTTTCCTGTAGAGTTATAATTAACCGTCATAGGATTTATAACCGAAATATTTCTCTCAATATCATAAGCTCCGCCGAACGACACCTTAAGCGGTGCGCCGATTGACTTTATATACGATGTTTTGGGAACATTCATATAAACGGTTTTTGTTTTGCCCGGCTCAAGATCAACAATTGTTCTTTCCTCAAGCTTTCCTCCGACTTTTGAAAAATCTGCATTTACAGCTCCGGAAAGCGTTGTTCCTGCCGTTTTATTCGTTACGGAAACGTTTACAACATTTCTTTCGGGTGCGTTCGGGTCTGAACCGAGATCGTATTTAATCGAAATACCCTCATCACCGACTACTATATGCACTCTCGAATAGAAAAGCAGTCTGTTTCCGTCATAAACACGTATTTCAACAGGCTCCTCCTGAAAGGCATCCTCTGTTGTTTTTACAACAACTTTTCCTTTGCCGCCTTCTATTCCGTTGTTTTCTTCAACGATTGCGTATGGCGTACTTGATGCCTCAATTCGCAGATTTCTGCCGAGCTTATCTGTTACATTAAAGGTACACGTATCGTTTAAAACTGCGTTTATTCTGCCGTTATCTATTTCTATAGTGCTTTCCGCACGCTCCATTTTATCAAAATTGCCCACAATATAAATCGGCTCAAAGGTTGCTGTAAAGTCATATATTCCGCTTGCGGACTGTATACTTGCAACATTATTTGAATACTGGTCATATATTTCAACAGAATCCGCGCCTATATTAAGAGCAATATTTTCACTGCTGTTTTCCGACCAAAGCATTATAACCTGCTTGCCGTCCGGTCGCCTGAACCGATATGCACGAGTGGGATTATTGACAATCTCGTCTATAAATTCCGCGTCCGTCATCATTTTGTTATATGCGCAAAGCGCTATATACGACGGCTTTGCGGCAAGCGGTACGGTATCGTTTCTGTTACCGACAATACCGAAATTATCTTCGGTATCTCTAAGGCTGTAATCATCCATACCCCTTGTCCACGTATTTTCAAAGCAGTAAATCCAAACTCTGTCCATTATTCCGCTTACCTGGTTGACAGCGAACATCTGCATCATATCGGCAGCCTGCTGCTTGGTTGAGTAAACAAGCGGAGTTGAAGTCATTCCTATTTCCGTTCCGAGTACGGGAATATCTCCGCAGCCGTATTTTTCCATCAACGCTTTCATTCTGTCGTTTTTCTCGATGAAATACTGATCTCTGAAAAGCGTACTCCACGCAAGACTTGCGCTTTTTGACTTTGTTCTGTATTCACCGTAGTCAAAGTCATATGGGTGAATACTGATTGCGTCAAGATATTTTCCCGGATCCTTTCCGACAATTGCAAGCATTTGCTCAATCCATGTCCACGGCATTGAAGCTGTTGAAAAACCGACAACAATTCCGTCAGGATCATATTTCTTTATAGCTCTGTAAGCTATTTCAAGATATTTAGCATAAATCTCTACGCTTACGCGCTCGTTAGGCTCATTAAATATTTCATAATATTTTACCTTATCGCCATACTGCTGAGCAATATATTCAAGATGCTTTTCCCAAGCCTCCCATATGCCTTTTATGCCGTCCGCATCCATTTGATCTACTCTCATTCTGTCGTAATTTCCGGCATATCGCGAGTTGTTCGGAGAAATGATTGCCAAATAGTCAATCCCATCATCATGAAGCTCCTGAAGATAAAAGGTATAATCAGGATTTATGTACTTGCCTTCCGCAATTTCAACATGACCCCATGATATTTCCTTTCGGATTGCAGAAATACCCGACTGAATAAGGAGCTCTTCTATAGGCTTCCATTCCGATTCGGTATAAATATACTCCGTATTTGCGGCGGTATATTTATTCGGCTTGTCGCTCTTTGACTTTTTGTTTGCAACCGAAAGCATATAGCCCTCTGTTGAATACTCCTTTTTTTCATTTGTTTTCGTATCAGTCGCCGTTACATCAAAATATATCCTATATGTATTATATTTCGTAAGATTTACCGTAACGGGAACTGTCTGCACTTCGCGCGCCGCTGCGGATATATCGGAAACAGAGCCGCTGTCGGCTATATTTCCGTCATCATCGCGCACGGTATATTTTATCTGTGCGGTAACAGGATTTGTCAAGGCATTTTTAACTCCGACTTCAAGTGTTTTTACATCATTCAAAGCAAAAACATTTCCTGCGTGCTCCGACTTCACACCCGTTACAAGAAGCGGCTTTTCGCGTGACTCTTCAAGAAGAATATTATCTATTTTAAGACCGCCGCCGGCTGAAAATTTTAAAACATCGTATTTTCTGTCCGGCAGTCCGTTACCGTAGGTTGTTGAAACAGGTGCGTTAAATGAAGCTGATGATGTATTTTCCTCATTTCCCTTTTCGGTTACGGTAACGTTTATCTTTCTTGTTTTTCTGTTAAATGTCATTTTATACGAATACCACTTATCCGCTTCCCACTTTATGTCACTGAGATATGTTCCGGCAACCTTTATTTCTCCTTCATTTCCTGCCGAAAGCACACCGAACTGATGATATGTATCGTCGCCCTTTTCCGTTTCTCTTTCAGAAAGCATTAAAAGATAATATCCGCCACCGGGTTTTGTTATTGAAAAATCAAAATTCAAATTATAGTCATCGCCATCCGACGGAATCGGCTTTTTTAGAATATATCCCGACTGAGTCCAGTTTGTTGACACATTAAGATAATATCCGTCGCTGCCCTTTTCGGTAGACTTTGTAAAATCGTTTCCGTAATCGGAAATTGCCTGCGTTTTATCATCATAATTTATGTCAAGAAATATTCCGTCGTCCGCTTCTTCCTCCGCAAATGCGCAGGGTACACATAAATTAAACGAAGCAAGAGTCATAATTACCGATAAAGCCAATGCCATGCTGTGTTTTAGTTTTTTCACATTATCATCCTTTCTTTTCTTAATTATAGGAAATAAAATCAAGACTTCCGCAAATCGGGTTTACTCCGCCGTTGTCTGTCAGAATAAACCTGATATGCTTAGTGTTCTCCGGCTTTGAAACTGTGACCGAAAGCGAATTTGCACCTCTTGAGTTAAATTCGACAGTCTGTCTGTCAAGCCCTGTCAGTCTCCCGCTTGCATCATAATACGCAATATAAAGCAAAGGCGGATTTTTGCCGGTCACATATTCGGAATTTATCACAAGAGTATACTCTCCGTCTGATATATCAGAAAATGAAGTAATGGTACCGCTTTCGCTTTTAAGTCTTGCAAGCGTATGATTTTCAAGGCTTAAATTCTGCCGTGCAATATAAATCATTTTATCGCCGTCATATGCTTTTATTTCAACAGGCTCTTCATTTTTCGCTCCGCTTCTCGCGTCAAGCATAACGATATTTCCCGAAACACTTCCGGTTATATTGCCGCTCGTTTTAATCTCAAGTCTTAAATCCCGTCCGGCCTCATCTTTTATAACATAGCCGACGCTTCCTCTCGGACTGATTTTATTGCCGAGCAAATCCGCATATATTCCGCAGGCTCCGAGCCTGAGGCTCGAAAAATTTCCCTTTAAATAAATCGGCTCAAATGACGAGGTTATATTAAACACTCCGTTATCGGCATATATTTTCCCGATACTGTTTGTATACATATCATACATCTCTGCGCTGTCTGCACCGAGATTAAGCGCAAAATTTTCCTCGCTTACCTCTGTCCAAAGAACAATTACCTGTTCCCCGTCAGCTGCATTAAACCGATAAACACTTGTTCCGTCGTTTGTTCTTATATCATCCTTAAACGTCGCTCCGGTAAGCATTTTATTATATCCGCAAAGAGCCGCATATGACGGTTTTGCTGCCATAGGAACCGTATCCGCCTTATTCCCGACAAGTCCGAAATTGCCTTCGGTATCGTTTTCAACAGCATCATCGCTTCCTCTTGCGCTCGTATTTTCAAGGCAGTACCACCAGGTTTTATCAATCTTCCCCTGTGCCGCCGTTATTGTATATGTCTGCAAAAGTTCTGCCGCCTGCGCTCTTAAGCTGCACACGCCCGGAGTGGATGTTATTCCCATCTCCGTTGACTGTACCGGCACAGAAGACGCGCCGTAGCCTGACATATATGTTTTTAGCGTGTCTACATTGCTTCTGTATTTACTGTCGCGTATTCTTATACACCATTCAAGTCCGGGTACGCTTGTCTTTAAGTCGCCGTAATCGAAATCATATGGATGAACTGTTAAAACATCAAGATATGCTTTCGGGTTGCTTCTTATTTTACCGAGTACTCCCTTTATCCATGACCACGGCAGAGAAGCTGTTGAAAATCCCATTGTTTTAGCATTAAAATCATTATTTGAAATAATCGTTTTAGCGCGCTTCATATAATCGGCATATACCGAATAATCAGATATGCGCTCATTCGGCTCGTTGATTATTTCATAATACGTAACCTCGCCCTTATATGCGTTCGTCACATAATTTACATAGGCCTCCCAAGCGGTATAAATATCCTCCGAAGACTGATCCGGACGGCTTCCGTCGGAATAAATGCTGTTTATCGCATTTAGTATAACAAGATTTTCTATCCCTGAGTCTACCGCGTCCTTATAGTACTCCGTATAATCCGGATTTGTATAAACACCCTTTTCTTTCTCAACATCTCCCCAGCGCAAATCGGTTCTCATTCCTGAAATTCCCGCCTGAAGCATTACTTCCTTCAGCTCGCTCCACCGCTTTATATTATCGGGTCTATCGGTATTTACTCCGACGGCGCTGTTGAGCTTTTCGCCGTCTTTTCTTTTGTTCACAACGGAAAACGCGTATTCATCGGAAGTGTAATTCATATTGCCGCATGAAATATCAAATACGATTTTATATATTCCGTATCTATCCGTATCAGCGTGCACCTGCACTCGCGTCTGCTCTCCCGCCGAAAGATTAAATTCGCCCACATTGCTGCTTTCTTTAATGCAGCCATATTCATCGTAAACCTTATATCCGATTTGAGATAAAGCTTCTGTGCCGGTCACATTTTTTATATCCACATTAAAGAGCTTATCGTCAGACATAGCGAAAATATTTCCCGTATGCTCCGACTTTGCGCTCACGGTTACAGGATAATCGGCAAGCTTTTCAAGGTAAATATTATCAATCATTATTCTTCCGGCTCTTGAAAATTTAAATGCATTAAGCACTGTTTTTTCCGGCAGACCATCTCCCCAGCCGCTGCCCGTGTTTAAAACGGTTTTTATATGCGCCCTTTTTTCAGGGTTTTCCTTTTCGGCTATCGTAAGCTCTGTTTGCCTTGTACGTCTTTCAAAAACAAGCTCATATGTAAACCATGTGTTTGTCCTGAATATTTCCTCCGTCAGCATTTTTCCGCCGACGGAAAACAAATTTGTACCTTCCTCAACCCTTAAAAGTCCGAAATTATTATATACATTGTTTCCGCCCTTTGCGTCATATGCTTTATCGGTAAGCGACAATACATATGTATTTGCCGGCTCCGGCATTAAAAAGTCAAAGGTTAGCTTATATTTTCCACCGTTTGCCGGAATATCCTCAGAAAGCGAATATCCGTAATTTGAATACTTGGGAGATATGTCAAGAAATCTGTTTGTACCGCTTTTGCGCACGGAGTATTCCGGTACGTAGCCGACCTCAAATCGTTCAAGCTCTGCTCTGTTTTCGTCATAATCAACATTTAAAAGCACTGCTTTATCACTGACGGAAAAGCTTTTTCTAAGCTCCTCCCCGCTTTCTCCGCCCGTAAGAGATTTAATTCCGGCTTCTGCAACAAATGTATATTCTCCGCTTTTTAAAGCTTCATCAAACCACAATGTAAACATTTTGCCGCTTCTGTCTGTTTCTCCGTATGAATTAACCTTCGCTCCGCTTTCATCCAGAACATAAATTTTATCCGCACAGGAGTCAAAATCAGCTTTTCCGTCAAATGTTACTCTGACTGCCTCAGTCGCCGCCGTAGCATCAGACTGCACCTCTCCGTTTCCGCCGATAAACATAAAACCAGATATATCTGCCGACTGTTCAATGCTTGTGACAAACATATTATCAAGATAAATGTCACACGCCGTTCCGAACATTATAGCACTTATGGACTTTTCGGGGAAATTTGTACCTATAAGGCTCGCTTTGTTGCTCCTGTTCGTCATATCCGTTATTGTTATTTCATATTTGTTCGTCAACTTATCGACCGTCATTAAATAGTTATACCATGTGTCTTTTTGAAAATCCACAGCCGCATGCTGATCTCCGGCATATATACAATCCTTGGAATCAAGCTTTTTTATATCAATAAGTCTAAATTCACCCGGCTCATTATTTCCGCCGTATTTTTCATCGGTAAGATACGCCGTTCCGTATCCGCTTGAAGAATAGGCCGACAATTTAAAATCAAAGCCTATTTCGTAAGTACCTGACGTTATCGGTTCGGAAAAATCAAAGCCGCCGTATCTCCACTGACCGCTGTTAAAAACCCTTGCCGCTCCGTCCGTTACGGAATATGTCAGATAGCTGTCCTTACCGTCGGAATACACAAAATCGGGAATATATGATTGTTCGCCCGAAATTTTTATATTATCAATATAAGTATGTATGCTTTGGCTGAACATCAGTCCCTCAAAGGCACCTGTATAGCCTATCAAACCGCTCGAATAAGCAACATCGCCGCTTTCATCCGTTATAACAGCGGAATATTCGCCCGAAGACCTGTCAAGCTCCATGCTGTAATGATACCATTTCCCCTTTTCTGCTGTCAAATTCCCCTCAGGCACGGATTTGTTAATCGTTAAGCTGTCACCTGAAATTCCTATAAGGCTAAACTGATTTGCAAGCTCGCTCGCAGCGACGTTTTTTGATGAAAGAGATATATTTCCGTAGTTCCCGCTGTTTTCAATAATGTTAAAATCAAAGCTTACAGTCCATCTGCCGCCGGTTATCGGCGTCTTAAAAACATATCCGCCGTTCGTCCAGTCGGTAATTACTCCGTATGTTTCGGATTTATATTTCCATGCATTTATATCAGCATACCTATTTGAATTTTCATCGGTTTTTATCTGAGTATACGGCGGATAATTTCCCTCAAATTTTACGGGATAGTTTTCGTCGCTTTCTTTTTCAAAATCCATGACAAAAAAATTTGTGTTATCCTCATCAAAATTAGCCTTAAAAATATCCTTTTTCGCCGTTTTTGCAATTGCAGCAGGTGTGCACGCCGCTGCAACAGACAGCGCACACACAAGAGATATTATTTTTCTCATCATTTTAATCACCGACCTTATCAGCCTTTTATTCCGCTCATATTCAGTCCGCCCGAAATATGCTTTGAAAGTAAAGTATATATAATAACCGGCGGTATTGCCGCAATCATGGCAATCATCAATATATCATTTTCTCTCAATGCCACAACTCCGTTTGAAATCTGGAACAGCAATACCGAAAGAGGCTCTTTATTTGTTCCGCCGAGAACAAGATACGGCCACATAAAGTTATTCCACGAGCCTATTACACTGTAAATTGATATAACAGCTATTACAGGCTTTGAAAGCGGCAACATTATTTTGAAAAATATTCCCGAATCGGAGCAGCCGTCTATTCTTGCCGCTTCCATATACTCCTTCGGTATTCCGTTAAAGAAATTACGCATCAGCATAATATTAAACGCATTGCACCCCGCCATTATCCATATTGGGATATATGATCCCGTTATATTAATATGTATAAAAGGCATATCAACAAATGTCATATATAACGGTGCCATGCTTATTCCCGGAAGAAGCATAGACCAGAATATAAGCGTTTCAACAACCGGTATTCCGATCGGTCTTATTTTTGAAAGCACATATCCCGCAAAGCCGTTAAACAAAACATCTATCAGCCAGCAGCCCACAATAATCCAAAGCGTGCTGAGAAGGTATGAAAATATATTAACCTGATTTGCCACCTTTAAAACACGTGACAGGTCAAAGCTCGACGGAAAGAATGTAGGCGGTATACGATACATCTCCTCCGGAGTTTTAAACGCCGACAGCGCTGTCCATATAACAGGCAACACACAGGCAATTGCTATAATAAGAAGCAAAACAAATATTATGCCGTAAGCTATCTTTACTTTAAAGCTTTTTAAATCGGAAAAATTTATAAGTCCCTCTGTTTTTTCACTTAGTTTTTTCACTGCACAGACCTCCCTTAATCGTTTATTTTTTTGTCAAGTCTGAAATACAGCAGCGTAAGCCATATCAGCATTAGGAACATTATTATACCCAGCGCCATTGATTTGTCAAACTGACCATATTTAAACGCAAGGAAATAATTTGTAAGACCGAGCGTTGTTGAAGCGCCGTTCGGACCGCCGCCCGTCATAACGAGCGGCTGCTCCGAAACCTGAAACACACTTATAATCTGTCTTATTGTCTGCAAAAGGAGTATTCCGAGCATATTCGGCATCATTACAACCTTCATACGCATAAATATTCCCGCTCCGTCAAGTCTTGCGGCTTCATAAAGGCTCTTGTCAATCCCCTGAAGCGACGCAAGAAACAGTATAACCGCGCCTCCGAAACCATTCCACGTCATTGTAATGATAATCAGCGGAATTGACAGCTTTGCATTACTCAGCCACGACATAGGCGAAAATCCGAAAAAGTACAAAACCATATTAAGAAGTCCGCCGGCACTGTCTGAATAAATCATTCGCCATATAAGATAAGTTGCCATCGCCGGAATAACGCACGGTACATAGACCGCAACATTAAAAAACTGCTTTGTTTTCACCATTTCATTTATCATTATTGCTGTAAAAAACGGCAGCGGCAGACCTATTACAAGTGACCAAAGAACATATTTTATTGTATTTACAAGCGCCTTTAGAAAATTTGTGTCGGTTAAAACGTCAATATAGTTTTTAAGCCCGACAAATTCAATTCTCTCAACACCCTGAATTTTATAAAACGAGTCCACAATAGCAATTACTATCGGTCGCCATGTCACAAGAACAAACGCAAGTATTGCAGGGAGAATTAAAAGCCAGCCGGCAATATTTGATTTCAATTGTATTTTAGATGTTTTTTTCCTTTTAATGTTTAAGCCTTCTGTCTTTGTTTTCATTGCTTTTACTCCATTTTGTCAAGATGATTTTGCTGAAAATCGCTTACAGCCGTTTTTACAAGGGCATCAATATCAGCATTCTGATTTGTAAGAATTTCCTGAATAGCTCCGTCAAGCACCGAATAGAGCTGCTGGCAGCACGCTGTTTCTTCAGGTCTTAAAATCACGCCTGTAAAATCCATATATTCCTCATAGTTTGACATATCAACGTTTGCGTAATCTGCATAAATCTGCTCTATCTTCTCATCACGTTCATCGCTCTGCCACATACTGAAAAGCTCTTTCGGGAACACAACGCCGCCGTTGTCAATCGTCTGCTGACAAGTATTGCGGATATTCTGCTCAACATCCGGAGTTATATATGGTGTTACGCCGTCCATCATAAGCCATTTTACACCGGCGTCGTTTTGCTCATCGGTATTCTTTGAGAAAAATGCCTTAATTCCGCCGCCCATCTGCACATATCTGCCTTTAGGTCCTGCCGGAAGCTTTGCAAAATAAATATCATCCTTATCCATTCCGTATTTCTGAACAAACGGTGTTACCTGACCCGGGTCGGCAATTGTCATTGCAGCCTGACCTGAACCGAAGGTTTTAATATACCCCTCATAGTTAAGCACCTTATCATCCGGAAGCGCATTATATTTCCATCTTAAATCATACACATATTTAAGAGCCTCTCTGCATTCGGGGCTGTCAAACACTGCCTTCCACTTTCCATCTTTCTGAAGCTCCTCAAAATTAGTACCGTAGCTCCATGCCATATTCATAAAAATCCAGCCGCCGCAGTTATCCGTTGTCGGCATTACAAATCCGGCAGTTCCGGTTTTCTCTCTTATAATTTTTGAATACTCTCCGAGTTCCTCCCAAGTCTGAGGCACTTTCGGCTTGCCGCTTTCGTCAACAAGACCGGCCTCTTTGAAAAGCTTCTTATTAATAACAAGTCCCTGCGCATACGCATATTTCGGAAGTCCGCAGATTTTACCGTCCTCATCGGTTATAATTGCAAGCATTTCGGGATTTATCTTATCAAGCAGATCATTATCTTTAAGCGCCTTTGTAATGTCGGCAGCATATCCTCCGCTTCTTATAATAGGTATTTCCGTATAAACTATTTCAAGAAATGTCGGGAGCTGTCCCGCAGCCGCTCTCGCATTAAATGTTTTTACATCATACTGATATGTATTTCCTTCTATAACATCAATGTCGGGATACTGCTTTTTAAATCTTTCAAGCTTATCGGCCCATATTTTTTTATCCTCATCGGTTGCCGTCTTTTTTACCCAGTCACCAACCTCAAGCTTCACTCTGCCGTCATCCTTCGGAGTTCCGCATGAACATAGCGCACCGATTGACAAAATCGCTGCCATTAATGCCGCCGAAATTCTTTTTCCTGTTTTCATTAAATCATATCCTTTCTGTTTTGCGGCAACGCCGCCTGTTTTATAAATCATGCTGATGCATTTGATAAATATATAATAACACTTGCCAAACCTTATGTAAAGACACAAGATATTCCATGTGTAACATTGCTTTAAATTTAGATGTAACATTTTTTTACGATGTCACACTATTTTAAATACCAATCGTTTAAGTTGCATTTTATGAATAAAAAACCCGTTATTTTAGCCGTTTTTTTGCATTTTCCTCTTGCTTTTTTTCATCGTTTATGGTAAAATAAATGTATATTTACAGCAAAGAAAGTGGTTTTAACTATGGCAAAAAAAATTAAAGAGCTAATCAAAAAAATTGATAAAAACCCTCAGCAAAAAATCTTTTTGCTCATACTTCTGCCGGCTCTGCTCGGCGTTTTATTTTCTTTTATGTCGCTTTTCTCTTTCAGAAACACCTACAAGAACACTCTTAAGGATACATATATTTCAACACTGAAAAATTTTAGCGAAAATGAAGAAAAGTCTATCGCCAGCATAGCTTATTCAATCCGTATTTTATCGGGTGACCGTCAGTTTGTAGACACGGTAAACGGTTTTGACACGTCTGAAGAAAATATTTTATACACACAGGCAATGCTAAAAAAAATTGCAATGAATTACGGAATTGTTGACAGCATAAATGTTGTAGATCGAACAAACTCAAGAGTTTATACTCAAAACAGCACATATGACTTCAAAGATTTCTTCACGAACATTTACAAATATGAAAACTATGGCGTAAACTATTGGAACACATATATTGCGCCGGTAAGTGAAAAATACACGCTTCCGCCCACAATTGTAAAAACGCAGCATGGCGAAAAAACTATAGTTCCGCTCCTATTTACAAAAATAGGCGAAAAACACACCTCAAATCTGATTGTAGTAAATATAAATCTTTCATCTGTTCTTGAAAGCTTCAGTTCATACGCTATATTCAGTAAAAGCACAGTCAGCATGATCAATAAAAAAACTCGTCAGAATTTCTATTCGGATGTTTCCGAAGTGGTGTCCGATCCAAATTTTCTCGAAAAGCTTTCGGATGATATGTCAGAGTGCTTCGACTACAATATATACGGCAAAAAATCATTTATTGTATCATATTCTCCGTCATATTCGGCTCTCGGATACATTTATCTGATTTCAACTCCGTACAGCATTCTGTCAAAGTCAATGCCTGTTTCGCTGAATATTTTATTTGTCGTAAACTGCCTGATTTTTATAATTATACTCATTTTATCATTCAGAGAGTCTGAATCGGTTTATATGCCGTTTAAAAAAATTGCCGACCTGTTTCCAAACAGAAAAGGCAGCAGTTTTGATGATTTGCACAATATAATATCGGATATTCTCGGCTCAAACAAGAAAATGCAGCAACAGCTTGAACACTCACTCCCTCTGATTGAAGAACAAAAGCTTATAAGGCTCCTAAATTCCGCAGAGCATTATACGGATATAGACAGCAATGCATTCGGAAATTTCTCCGGCTTTGTAAACGACTATTTCTGCTCGGTTATTATAAAACTTTCGCCGACAAAATCCTTTTACGAAAAATATGATAACATTACCGAAAAAACTATAGAGCTCGGAATATATAACCTTGTAAAATCAGAATTTTCACAGAAATTTGAACATATGTACATTATTCCGAGTAACGAACATACGTTATACATAATCCTGAATCCCGACAATATTGACACCAAAGCTATGATAAGTGAAACAATAAAACAAATAGAGGATGCTTTCGCTTATGACGCTTCTGACTTAAATATTGCTATTTCGGCAGGCTCGGTGCGTGAGGGACTTGCAGGGCTTAAGCAATCGCACGAGGAAGCTACAAACGAGCTGTCCTCCGTCAATCCGTTTACCCATGTACATATACAAATTGAAAACGATGATGCAGAAAATAAAGCAAGCTTCACTTTTGCAAATGAAACAACGCTTTATAATCATCTTGTCGCATCAAATATTGAAAAATCATATCAACTGATGGAGAAAAAGTACACCGAATATATAAAAGCAGGAGCTTCAACAAAGGATTTTTATCAGTTATTCACACATTATTTCAGTCTGATTTTTAAGGTTATGAAACTAAAAAATATTGACTACGATACCAAAAGAAAAGGTGACAGCATACTGATTGAAGATATTTTAAAGGGCAGCAAAAGCGAAATATGGAACAGCATAAACACACTGCTGGATATACTGAAAAAGCAAAGCGAGTCGAAAAAAATTGATATAAACAGTATTATTTCATATATTCAGCAGAACTATAACAAGGATATATATCAGGAACAGCTCGCTGAAAAATTTGGGACGTCAGCCTCCTATCTTTCACGGCTTATAAAAAAAGAAACCTCAGTATCTTTTTCGGAATATGTTAATATTTTGCGCATAAATGGAGCTAAAACACTTCTTGAAACAACTGATATGACAATTAAGGATGTATACGAAACCGTCGGCTTTAATAATAGGAATACATTTATACGAACATTTAAATCAATCATCGGAACAACGCCGAGTGAGTTTAAAAAGAGAAATAGCAAATAATATAAATCGTACATAACAAATCGCGTGAAAATGGATGGAGTCCCGGAGCTGACAAGAGAGTCAAGGGTAAATGCACGCCCTTATAAGAGGGCGTGTATTTACCCTTGACTTTGGAAATGTCAATAAATGTGCAGTCGAAATTTACCCAAAATTCTGAAACAGTCAACCGAGTCAATCCTAAACTTTGTGTAAACTCTTTACAAGGCCTCCAAAATGGTGTATAATAAAAATATCATTTTGGAGCTAACTATATAAAAGTCAAGTAGTTTTTGAAAAATAAATATAGTTTAGTATGAACATTGAAATATAAAGAATGGAATGGTATAATATAAATAGAGTCGACAAACACCCAAAAATCTGATATAATAAAAACAGAAAGAAAGGTGT
>CAKSSN010000024.1 GCA_934489015.1 uncultured Clostridia bacterium | reverse complement strand
TTTCCTCCTGTTTTTGTGTTTATTTTATTATATCATATTTTGCATATTTGTGTCTACTTTTTTAGTATAGCACCACATAGCCGTAATTGACCTCAGAAATCCGGTGCAGAGCGATAGCTTTAATATGCTGTCTATGGTAAATAAGTATATGGATATGTATAAAAATTCGGGAGAAATATCCGATAAGGCAAAGTCAGAAAAATACGCAAAGATAACAGCCAAAACAATTATTTATTCCGGAGAGGGAGATGCGTCGGGGTACGGGCAAAACGCTTTTTTCTATGATGCTGCAGAGGGACTGCTAACCTCGGTTATATTGCTTGTGGCGGAATATTGCAAGCCGGAAGAACGGCATATTATATCTGTGTTTAAGATGATACAGGACTTGCTTGCACCGATGCCGAAAACCGGCAAGGACGATAAAAAGCAAACACAGTTTCAGATGCTCATGCAAAAACTTCCCGATACACATAAGGCAAAGTGGTTTGCGGGAGCAGCGCTTAATACTTCCGAACAGGCAATGCAGTCTGTTTTATCAACGGCATTGTCAAGACTAAATGCTTTTCTCGATTCGGAAATGGAACAGATTTTGTGTTTTGATACGGCGGTTGACGCAGAAAATTTCTGTAATACAAGATCTGCTATTTTTCTTATAATGCCTGAGGAGGACAACACAAAATATTTTCTTGTATCATTGATTGTTCAGCAGCTCTATCGAAAGATGCTTGCAGTGGCTGATGAAACAGGCGGAAAACTAAAAAACAGAGTAATGTTTTTCCTTGATGAAATCGGAACAATACCAAAAATTGATTCGGCAGAGATGATGTTCTCGGCAGGGCGTTCACGAAGAATATCTATTATCGCTATCATACAGTCGCTTGCACAGCTTGAAAAAAACTATGGCAAAGAGGGTGCGTCAATCATTGTTGATAACTGTCAGCTCACCGTGTTCGGCGGATTTGCACCAAACTCCGAAACGGCTGAAACTATGAGCAAAAACCTTGGTGAGCAGACAATATTGTCAGGTTCCGTAACACAGTCGAAGAATGACGGTTCAAGAAGTTTGCAGATGATGTCAAGACCGCTGATGACGGTGGACGAACTTAAAACAATGCCGAGATTTCATTTTATTGTTGCAAAGACAGGTGCAAATCCTATGCGTACAAAATTGGATTTGTTTTTCAAGTGGGGAATTGAACTCAATGATAATTATGAAGCGGAAAAACACAGCGTCAAAACAGTTCATTATGCCGGGAAAGATGAGCTTATAGCAGAAATCGAAAGGCGAGAGGGAACAGGCAGAGTAAGCGGCAGAACATCGTCAAGAACTCCTGGCGGCAACTTGTGGGAGGCAGAGGAGCCGGTGATTGATATGGAGAAAAGGGGGATGAGATCAGATGCCCACAAGAACAGATAACCTTATTCAGCTATATGCATCCGAACTGCCTCCGAGAGCAACTACGGTATTTCTGTATCTTTATCAGCGATGCAACAAAGAAGATGCCTGCTTTCCTGCTATAAAAACAATTTGCAAGGACACTCATTTATCACGCAGTACGGTTAAGCGGGCAATCAATGACTTGACTGATGCAGGATTTATATTGAAAGAACAAAGATATCGTGAAAACGGCGGGAAATCAAGCAATCTGTATGTTTTGAAAAACAAATAATGATCTTCTTAATATGAAATAAAACTGTTTGAATTTTGAAAAAAATAGTTTTTGCAACGGGATTGCTCTGCAGCAACCGTGAACCGTGGGTGGGTTCATCATGAACCCACAAGAACTTTCTCACTGTAAATATAGGGTTATTGCAAACAGAATATTATATGCACAATTGAAAAACAAACATATTTGTGATATAATAGCAATAATAAAAACATATAAAATTGAGGAAAAGAGAATGATAAAGATTTTATTTGTATGTCGCGGAAATAAAACAACTATTTTGTGTGGCAATCCCTTATTTTGTGTAAACTCTTGACAGAGCCTCCAAAATAATGTATAATAAAAATATCATTTTGGAGATTTTAATTTAAAGCATTATCGCACCATATGCAGCACAGCTAAAACATAGAATTGCGATATAAAACATGAAAATATTGGGTTGCATAAACGGGAGTATGGGTATATAATTAATTGTGAGAAATCGTTGCGCAGTGAAAGCTAAAAAATGATTTAATGTGCAAACAGGTATGTATTCTAAAATAATAACATAATGGAGTATGATTATAATGAGTATAAATTTAATTGAAGAAAAGCTAAATACGACTCCTGACTATTATTGTACATGGCAGACCCAGCTTTATGCATGCGATAACGGCGGGCCGGAAAAGCAACGTCAATATATGACAGAGGAGAACCTGTTCGGGAACGGGCCTACGCAGGGATGGGCAAATTTCTATGAGAAAGCACGAAAGGATTTATTATTGGTAATGGATGACAGCTGGGATGTACCAATATGCGATTATGAAAAATATTACGGAAGTCTTGTGCTCAACAGGGAAAAATTTCCGAAATATTATATGGAAAATAACCCGGAAAAGAGTCTTGGAAAGCTTACCGAGGCGGTAAAGTGTTTAGGGTGGAAAGGTCTAGGAGGTTGGGTGTGTGCGCAGGAATCGCCCTTGTACCCGGAAAAAAGCGTGGAGGAATACTGGACAAAACGCCTCAGATGGTGCAACGATGCGGGATTTTCCTATTGGAAGGTTGACTGGGGCAACAGGTCAAAAAATTTGGAGTTTCGAAAGATGCTTACAAGGCTTCAGAAAAAATACGCCCCGGATGTCTTAATAGAACACGCAATGCTGCCAGGTGCAATTTCGTTCGGTGAGGTGTTCCGTACATATGATGTCCCCGCAATTATGTCAATACCTATGACCATGCAAAAAAATGCGGAATGTCTTACATATACCGACGGCGGAATGATAAACTGTGAGGACGAGGCATATATAGCTGCAGCGCTCGGGTGTGTAATGGGAGTTATGCGTCACCCGATGCGTGGCAATTTGCCGAACGGCGAACCGGATTTATCCTTCCCTGAAATGCATAGAAACATAAAAACAAAAACGACGGAAATTCTGCGCGCGGTTCGATGGCACAGAATGGCGCCGGCTTTCGGAGTTATAAAAACGGATATTCAGATAAGCGGTGAAAGACTTAGCGACTTCTGGGATATAAATCTGCAAAGCGCGGAATTTGAAAAATGGTGGGGATCTAAAGACGGCGAGCGGGTTGAAAAATCAGCTCCGGCGGCAATTTCGCGCGCAATGCCGCTGCCAAAGATTAAACCTGACAAGAACGGTCTTGTTCCGTATGCGGTTTCGTCAAAAAATCCGAACGGAGCAGTGTCTGTGGCAACGCTCGGAAGAACGCGGGGCAGGGAATACATTTTGCCGAAATGCGAAGTGGTGATAGACGGCGCAAATGCTGATTTGTTCGGAATATTCGGAGAGTATGACAAACTTGTAATCAATACAAAATTGACAAAAGGCAGAATTTTTATTCAGGATATTGCGTTAGGTAGTGCTACAGATATTACTGAAAAGATTGATTTTTTTGATAATAGAATTGTCATTGACGGAAAGATAATACACGACTTTGGGACTTCCGAAAACGGCATTGACGACACATCTGAACCGGGAGTTGTAATCAGGATTATATATTGAGAAAAACGGAGCAGGAATATGATTGCTCCGTCTTTTCACATAAAAGTTGGCAGATGCAAAATATGTAAAGGAGATTTTTCTTTAAAAAATCTCACAAAATCATAAATAAGAGCTTTACAAAACTGACATATTCTGAGGTTTTGCACATCATTATCGCAGATATTGTAATATTAATAAAACATAAAATACCGATATAAATTTTGTTTTTGTGTACTTGTTGCTTCAAATCGGTAGTGATATAATTATTATATAAATATTATAAAGGAGCATTAGTATAAATGGACAAAAAATCAATGCTAATAAAAAAATATAAGACGAACTACATTCTGCTTATACCGGCAATAGTATCCGTATTCATTTTTTGTTATTTGCCTATGATGGGTATCGTTATGGCTTTTCAGGAATATGACATAATAGGCGGAATTTTTGCGAGTAAGTTTGTAGGGTTCGAGAATTTCGTAAAGATATTTACCACGCCGAAGTTTCTTTCGGCAATAAAAAACACTCTCATTTACAGTGGTGTTAACTTGATTTTCGGCACGCCGTTTCCGATTCTTCTTGCAATACTGTTAAACGAAATCAGATGCAGGTGGTTTAGAAACACAATTCAAACAATAAGCTACTTGCCGTATTTTTTATCCTGGATTTCGGTTATTGGTATTTTTCAGATTTTGTTTTCCTCTGAGGGAACGATTAATACTCTGTTTTCTAACATTTTTGGGAGCAGCTATACACCGGTTAATATACTGATGGACTCAAAGTATTTTCTTGGTATAATTTTCTGGACAGGGCAATGGAAAAATGTAGGATGGTCCTCAATAGTATTTCTCGCTGCCATAACAGGTATAAACCCATCTCTTTATGAAGCGGCGGCGGTTGATGGCTGCAGCCGATTCAAACAAGTATTCTATATAACATTGCCAAGTATCATGCCAACTATAGCAATAGTTTTCATTATGGCGACTGCATCATTGGTGGTGTCAAATTTCGACCAGGTATATGGTTTTCAAAACGCTTACATTCAAGAGAAAACAGAGGTAATAAATACTCTTGTATATCGTGAAGGAATTTTGAATGCGGAGTATTCAATGGCAACGGCATTTGGTATTGCTCAAGGAGTTGTTTCATTTATCCTTGTTTTTATCACGAATAAAATAGTCAAAAAAGTTTCTGATGTAGGAATATGGTAGAGGTGATAGTATGAAGAGAACATTATCAGGAAAAATATTTGATGTATGCAATATTATATTTATGATACTTCTTGCGGTAATTTTTGTGTATCCGTACTTAAATCAGGTTGCGATCTCATTTAACAGCGGAAGTGACACGCTTCGCGGAGGAATAACCATATTCCCCAGAGAATTTACACTTATGAATTACAGGGCTATTCTTACAAATGATCAGGTTTTGAGAGCGACAATGGTTACAGTTATATCAGTTGTCGCAAAGACACTGTTAGTGTTATTCGTCAATTTTTCTGCTGCATATGCGTTGCGAAAAAAAGATATGCCTTACCGTGATGGAATAATATGGTTTCTAATTATCCCTACATATATATCAGCAGGAATAATTCCGACATATATATTATTTAGGTACTTGCATCTTTTAAACAGCATTTTTGTGTATATATTCCCAGGAATATTTGTTTTTTATAATATGCTTATTATAAGAACGTTTTTAAGTTCAATACCAGAGGCGCTTGAAGAGGCAGCACTTTTAGACGGTGCAGGAGAATTTAAGATATTGTTTATGATTATCCTTCCCCTGTCAATGCCGGTAATTGCCACTGTCGCGTTATGGACAATAGTTGAACAATGGAATGACTGGACGACGACTTTGTATTATGTAACAAACAGCGATAATTTTAAACTGCAATATGTTATAATGCAGCTTATTAAGCAAGCAGAACAGGTGCAAAAGCTGACTGCAAGTGCTTCGGCTATGGTAAGCTCCGAAAGCACAAAACCGATAAGTGAATCAATTCAATCGGCAGGCGTAATATTTTCTACATTGCCTATTGTAGTTGCGTATCCGTTTCTTCAAAAATATTTTGTGAAGGGGGTAACTTTGGGCGGAGTAAAGGATTAATTTCCCATTGAATAAGCAAAGAAAAAATAGTATAATAAAGATTAGGAGGAACTTATATGAAAACAAGAAAGATTATAGCAACATTGTTATGTGCGGCACTTGTGACGGCGGTGCCCGGCTGCGGAAAGAAACAAACCGGTGTCAGCGGTGATTTTGTTAATGGAAAATTTGTACCAGAAAAAAATATGGAAATTACGGTGTGGAGCACCCAAGGGACGGACTATGTGCAGCCGACCGCACAAAAAAATAACGTTGTTGAAAAGTGGCTGGAAGATACCACGAAAGTCACAATCAAGGATGCTTACGGAAACGGCGGCGGAACGTGGGAGTCTATGCTCGCAAGAATGGTTGCGGGGAATAATTTTCCTGACCTTGTTGACTGTGGTGAGGGTCAGGGTGTTGCCCAGTTTAAAAAGCTGGCAGAGGCGAAAATGATACACGAACTGACGCCGGAATTGCTTCAAAAGTATGCGCCGGATGTTTGGGAAAAGGTACCATCTCAGATGTGGGATAAGATAAAGATAGACGGCAAAATTTACGGTATTCCGTATTATTTTCCGGTGGATCGAGAAATTGATGCGAATGTAACAGATGAAGAACTTGATGCTTTTAACGGTACGGTTTATACAGAAGTAGGTCAAACACTTTGGATAAGAGATGATATTGCCAAAAAACTTTATCCGAATGCGAGGACATACGATGAACTTATCAAGCTGTCAGAGGAAAGAAACGAACCGATAGGTGATGAATTGTTTGATATTCCAATAAATTCAACGGAAGATTTAGTGAAATTATTGGAAGATATTAAAAACCTTGATATGAAAGAAAACGGAAAAACCGTATATGCAATGGGATTTTCGGGTAAAGACTGCTGGTCACCGCTGTATATGTTCGGTTCAGTCTTGAAGGGATATGTAGGTCATGATTACATATGCACCTGGAATTCGGAGACTAATCAAATCGAACTGCCTCTTTTGGGTGATGTTGTAAAGGACGCTGCGAGAATTGAGAATAAACTCATACGCGATAAGGTTATAGATCCGGAGAGTTTGGTAAATACTGATACTCAGTTTAATGAGAAACTGTATAACGGATTATATGCCGTAACAGCTTTGCCTATTTATGCGCCGCAGCTTAATTCTAATCTTGAACAAAACGGAAAGACATTCCGTTATCGTCCGCTTTATACCAATATCCCCGCTGTTGAAGGACTCGGCACAATGAAAAAGCCGGTAACATGGGGAAATGCAGTGGGAATTTTAAAAACAGTCAGTGATGCTGATTTACCTCAGATTTTGAACTGGATAAACACACAGTTTACCGACGAGTGGGAGGAAGTCAGATATTGGGGACCGGAGAGTGCCGAACTTTATGAAGATAAAGAAGATGGAACAAGAGTGTTTAAGGATGACCGGTTAAATAAGAGATTTATATATAACAGTGAGGATTCGGGAATAGCGGAAGAGGATTGTTACGGTTTATCCTATAACTGCGGAAAATATTTTATAAGATTTATGCAGGCAAGTAAATGGCATCCGCAGGTTTATAATCACGTAAAATCATATGCATACCATACAAGCAGCGCGTTTCAAATTTCTAGAAACGGTAAATACGCAAAAGAGCCGACAATAGCGCCGCCGTATGAGCTGTGGGACGCAGCGTATGCAGATATAGAGCTGACAAATGAGTTTTGGACATCGCGTTCAAAATGGGAGGATCCATTCAGACTGACCCTCACGGCGACTGATGATGCGGACTTTGAAACAAAGTGGCAGGCAGCGGTTGAGAATATGAAAACTGTAGTAGATCTTACGGCAATGACCGACGAGATGACTCAAAAGGCAAAAGAATTATTGAAATAGTAGGAGAATGCAGGATGTTGAAAACATTTAAAAAGATTATAGCTCTTGCTGCGGCGGTGTTGATATTGCCGCAGCAGGGCTATGCTGCGCCCCAAACAACAAGTGTAAATGTTGCACAGGATAAAACGGTGACGACCAATGTCGTACTTACAGAGGATGCACAGCAATTTAATGAGGGAAATCTTGTTGATGGTGACATCGGCACTATGTCGCTGATGCTGGGTATGACGGACAATGAGTACTACATTATTGATCTTGCTGACGAATATGACATTACAAGAGTGGAGCTGTATGATCGTCAGGATCAGACTCAGCAGCCTGAAGGAAGAATGGGCTTTGAAATACAAGCATCAAACTCTGCCGATTTCTCTGAATATGTAAAAATCGGAGGGCTGGATTCTCAGGACGATGATGCTTTTCCGCCGCAAGGCTGTTATACTGTAAGTGATTCATCAGAAGCCAAATACAGGTATGTACGTTTGATAAGAACGCAGAGACATCCTTATTGGTGGCTTTTCTTCAGTGAGCTTAAGGTGTTTGCCGATGTTGAGCAAACGGTAAACGTTGATATGACGGGGATTGATATGACGAGAATATCAGATGGGGCCGATGCAATCGCGAGCGATTGGTATGACAAAGCGAATGATCCTCTTGGCGAGAACGGTATGGCACCGAAAAATTTGCTGGATGATGAAATATCAAACAACAACAGATGGCTCTCATATTATGGTGAAAAAAGCGATGAAGAGGGTTATACATACCTCATAATTGATTTGCACCAGCCAAGAAACGTCGGTTATATTGAGCTTGAAACTGTAAAAGGTTCAGGAACGGATATTGCAAATTTTTACTCAAATTTTGATCTTTATCTGTCAAATGAGTATGATGAAGATGTTTTGTTTAATAATCGTACGCTCGCCGGGCGAAGCGAGTATAAGCAAATTGCATCCGTGGGAGAAAATGCAGATGCACTGTGGATTGACGGAAAATATACCGTTAAGTGCAGCGGAGACGAAGCCTATCGCTATCTCATATATAAGAGGACAAGCGGACGACCGGATAAGACGTGTTTTTCTGAGCTTGGCGCAGTAAGAATTTATGAATTAAATCCAATGCTTGAAAGTATATCATTGAACGGAAATGAGGTAATACTGGACTTTTCGGAGCCAATGGACAGCCAAACAATGACGGAAGAAAATATTAAAATTTATGCCGGCGAAACATTGCTTTCGTATACGGGAAATACGGATGGAAAAAGATATGTTGCTGAACTTGAGGGGCAGGTATTTGATTCAAAAATAACGACAGTTATTTCCACACAAGTAATGTCAAAGAGGGGAATTGCCGTAAAAAGCGAAATTATAAAATCATTGAAGGCTCCGGCGGCGATTACGGTTGATCAGCCGATATTTACATCGGCAGGCAGTGTGGTTACATCTCTTGAAGGTGTTGAGAATTTATCAGTGCAGTTCAACTTGAGCAATAACCGCCTTAATGACAAGGAGACAGCGGCGGTGATGCTCATATTATATGATGCGGATAACAGTATTGTCGATGTAGACGAAAAAGTTGTTGAGATAGAGCCTGGCGGACTTTTGCCCGAAAATCTCTGTATTTCGCTCCCGTCCGACACAACGGGATATACGGCAAAATTATTTATGTGGCGGAGTATGGGCTATATGGGAGTAATTGAAAAGAGCATATGCATAGAGTAGGAGATCTGCTATGAAAAAAATTATATCAATACTTCTTGCTGCGGCGATAGGATGCGCGTTTTTACCATGTTCCTTTGCTGCGGGACAGAATTTTATATATGTATCTTCTGACGGTGATGATAGCGGAGACGGAACAATAAATAGTCCGTTCAAAACTATTGAAAGAGCAAAAGATGCAGTACGCGAAATCAATGAGAATATGAAAGGTGATATAATTGTCAGTCTGCGAGGCGGTACATATTACCTTGATGAAACGCTTGAATTTTCTGAGGAAGATAGCGGCAGTAACGGGTTTTATGTGACATATCGCGCATATGAAAATGAGGAAGTACGTATCTCGGGCGGAAATAAGATTAGTGGCTGGGAAAAGTACGGTAAAATGTGGCGTGCGAAATATGACGGCAGTGAGTATGTACGTCAGTTGTATGTCAACGGTAGGAGAGCCGTCCGCGCACAAAGCGGCAAATTAATTAAAACAGAGGCTTTCTTTGATGATCCGAAAAGCGAATATGAGCACGCAGGGATTATTGTCAGCGATAATGTACTGAGGACATACAGTAATGCGGAGGATATACAGCTTCACTATGCAATAGGGTGGAAATCATACCTTTTGAATATTGACAGTATTGAAAAATACGGTGATAAGACACGTATAAGACTTCAGCAGCCAGCATTTGAGGCTGCATATAAAAACAATCAGCATTATATCGAACCGGGAATAAATTGTTGGGTTGAAAATGTATTTGAGGAACTTGATGAGCCGGGAGAGTTTTATTATGACAGAAATGAGAGTATGCTTTACTATTGCCCGAGAAACGACGAGGATATGAAAAGTGCTGATGTGTGTGCGGCAAAACTTGAAGTATTGATGAATATAGAGGGCGAAGACTCAAATCATCGGGTACACAATATAAATTTTGAAGGAATAATTTTCGAGAACGGTGCTTGGGAGCGACCATCGATTGCGGGATTGGTGAATGATCAGGCACAAATGATGGCGCTTGACCCGACAGATGAGCCGGGGACACTGGCAACTGTTCCGGCAAATATTCGCATTAACAGAGCTGAAAAAATTAATTTCAGAAATAATGTAATCAGGGATATGGGATGTGTCGGAATAGGTCTGTTTAATGGTGTGCGTAATTGTGATTTCAGTGCGAATGTATTCTGCGATATAGCGGACAGTGCAATGACGCTCGGAAATGAATTTTTTATGTATGACGATGATGTGTATAAGGGAAAGGATCTGCTGCAGAACGCGGTTATTACCGCAAGCTCGTGGGACGGCGCAAATTACCCGATAAAGGCGTCGGATAACGATACATTTTCTGTATGGTCACCCAAAGGGGATGGACCGTGCTGGCTTCAGGCTGATTTAGGGGAAGAATACAGTGTTGACAGGATTGTGTTTGAACCGCGTGATAATATGGAGGATGATGCCGCGCTGTGGGGGATTAGGGTTTTAGGCTCCGATAATCCGGAATTTAAGGGAAGTACGGTTATTGCCGCAAGTACAAAAGGAACTGAAAAGGACAAGGATGGAAATATTTCTTTGAAGTGCAGGACAAAGAAAAAGTTTAGGTATATTAAATTTGAAAAAGATTATTATATGTGTATTGCAAATGTTCGCGTTATAAATGAAAGTATGGAGTATTCTCCCAAAACCGAAATTTGCAGAAACAACAGTATAGAAAACAATTATATAACAAGGATCGGACTGGTGAATTTGGGCGCACCGGGCATACAGGCATACTACACACAAAACACGTCGATATGCCATAACGAAGTGTATTATGTGCCGTATTCAGGGATTTGCAGCGGATGGGGCTGGACGCTTTACGATCAAACCGATTGTCGCGATAACAAAATAAATTATAATCGTATTAACGAATGTATGCTTGTGTCGTTTGACGGCGGAGCAACATATATGCTCGGAAATCAGGCGAATTCTACGCAAATCGGGAATTATATTACAAATCAAAAAAATGATTTAGCAGCGTTGTATCTTGATGCGGGATCAAAAAATTTTACGCTTAAGGACAATGTTCTGGACAAAATTCCGTCATCGTACCATTGCGCAATGGGCGGATATAATATATGGGAAAACAATCATACGACATCGATTGCCGACAGTATTGATTTCACACAGTGTGTAAACAGCCGCGCTGACAGAACGAATGAAATATATGCGCCGGGAAGTGAACCGATCGATGTTCTTGAAATTATGAATAATGCCGGCATTGACGATAAGTATAAATCGATCCGAACAAAGGCAGGAGATAATTATTCTAATTGGTCACGGGAATTTATGCTGCAAAATTCTGAGGTGCATGCCGGATACGGCGATACAGCCGATTCGTGGTACAGCAATTACTACGTAAAGTTCTATATACGCTCAATGGAAAAATGGCTGCCTTTGGTCAAAATAGGAGATGGCATCGGAATGTACCCGCAATCTGCGGTTGACGATTTGAAAGCCTTTGCAGATGAGTGCATAAAGGTAGCCGAGAAAACACCCATTTCACGCAAGGAAATTACACAGACTTATTGGAAAATTTTAGAGAAAATAGATGAGTTTAAACAAAAACGGAATGTTTTTTCGATGGATGAGGTAATTGAAAACGCAAAGCAGGAGCTTGCCGATGCCGGAACAGGGAATAGTGCCGGTATAAGTACAGCGGAAAACTACAAGCTGTTGGAAAAGTATTTGCAGATAGCCGAAAAGAGCCGGAGCGAGGACGACAAAACGATGCTCGAAGCAGCCATAGTTAATTTCCGTGATAATAAAATCAATTACGATATAAAAGATTTTGTTGTTGACGGACAAATTGGCGATGCAAAAATAAACAATGATACAGCTACAGTTGAAGTTAAGGTGAAGCATAGTCAGGATATGAGCAAGCTCTCGGCATCTGCGACAGTGAATGATTTGGTGAAAATATATCCCAATCCGACGGGATTGCGCAATTATACACAACCGGTAACTTTTACCGTAAAATCAAAGAATTCCGATGCACAAAAGGTATGGACAATAAATGTTGTGAAAGAAAGCATAACAAGCAGCGAAGATGATTATCGCATAGTCTCGGCAGCTAATGACAAAGACGGCTGGAATACATTCGGCAGCTTCAATAACAGTTTTTATAAAAACGAATGTTACGGTGATATAACGCTTGATTTTGATATGGAAATCGCGGAAAAACCGAATGATTGGCCTTGCCTTGTGTTTAGAAGTCAGGAAAATGATTTGAGCTTTGATAACCAAAACAATGCAGCATATGTTATGGTTTTCGGGAAGGATAAAATAGAGTTTCACAGATTTAATAATGGTAAGCGTACGCAATTCTACGGCGTTGTGGCCGATTGTCCGACAATTTTCGGAGCGACAAAAGAAACAGATGCGTTTAAATTTGGACAGAAAAACCGTATCAAACTGACGACAAGAAACACGGATGACGGGGTGCATATTAAGTTTGAGGTAAACGGCGAAATCGTCTTTGATTTTATCGACAGTTATGAAGGTGCTATTAAGTCACCGGGATATCTCGGAACCGTATCGCCGGGAGCCAAGGTGAACATAACAGCCGATTAGCAGGAGGAGAGAGAAATAAATGAAAATTAAAGGAACTGCACTCGTGTTAGCTGTGTTAACACTGTTTACCGCTTTGCCTTGTGCAGCATCAGCAGATGAATATATAAATGCCGCATTGAATCAGCAGATGTCTGCATCATCGTATGAAGAAAATCATACACCGGGTTTGGCGAATGATGATATTAACGACAATGAGGAATATACGTACTGGATGTCTGCCGACGACGACAGTGAAGCGTGGTGCCAGGTGGATTTGGGGACAGCGCAGGTAATTTCGAGAATAGAAATTGAATCAAGAATCGGTAATGTGCCGGAAACAGAAAGAAATAATTTCAGGGTTATTGCATCAAATTCTGAGGATTTTGATGATTATAAGGTGTTGGCGGATATTTCCGAGGTTTATACCGGATTACTAAGTCAAGATGTCGGAACAACGGAGAGATATCGATATATAAGGGCGGAAAAGACGGACGGGGAAAAATTTTCAATAGCGGAATTCAGAGTGTTTGTAAATAAAAGCTCGGTTTTGCAGGGGGACGAGGTTGACAACACATCCGGCAGAATGGTGTATAATATGTCAGATACAACATCTGTTCCGTCGGATGTTAAGGACAAACCTTACGAAAGGCAGGTTATGCTGCTGTATTCACTCGGAATAATTGCCGGATACGAAAACGGACTTTTTTTGCCGGACGGCAGTATGACACGTGCCGAATTTGTGACGTGTATTGCAAAAATGGAAATGGCAGAGTATACGGCAGTTAAAGAAAGCTTTGAGGACGTTCCGGCGGATTACTGGGCATATGACAGCATTGAGTACGCATATGAAAAAGGGTATATTCACGGTGTGACAAAAACGGAGTTTGAGCCTGACGGCAGTATTACAACAGAACAAGCGGCATCTATTCTGATTAGAGTTATGGGGTATCAGGATATTCTTTCGCAATACGGAACATACCCGAATAATGTTATCAGCTTGGCTTCGGATCTAAAGCTGTTTGATGGAACAAAGAGAGGTTTTTCAAAACCGATATGTCGTGCGGACATTGCGTGTATGATATACAATGCGTTGATGTGTGCTGATAAGGAATATATATTTTCCGAAAATAACATAAGCTTTAAGATCACAGGGGAAGAATCTGTTCTGAATTCAAAAATGGGCATCTATAAGGGAAGTGGCAAAATGGATGCCGCAGGAATAACTTCATTGACGGATGAGGCGTATCAAGGACCGAAAAATACAGTTAGTATCAATGGTACAAAGTATTTCTGTGAGATTGATGCAGCGGAATTTCTGGGTCAGACTGTTGATTTTTTCTATAGAGAAGATGAGGATGAGAAATATGATTCCATTATTATAATTATAGAAAAGCCGCAGAAAAATAAGGTGCTTGACATTGACGCTGATGAGCTTGTTAATTTCGAGAAAAATACTGTAACATACTATAAAGATGAAAAACACAATAATACAAAAAAAATAAAAATTTCACCTGACGTCGATATTGTGTATAACGGCAATGCGCTCAGAAGCTATGACAAACAAACGGTTTTACCCAAAGACGGCTCTGCAAGATTTATCGACAGTGATAATGACGGAAGTTATGATGTTATAATTATTGAAAAAAATGATATTTATGCGGTCAATTGGGTGAACTTAAAAAGTAAAGAAATCTATTTTAAAAATTCGGAAGAAGTTTTAAAATGTGACGATGATTCTGCTGAGATAGCTATCTATTATGACGGAAGACAGGCATCGTTGGAGGATATATGTGAAAATGATATTCTGTCGGTTGCCGAAAGCATAGGTGTAAATAATAAGAAAATAAAAATTACGGTTTCACGGGAAAATGTCAGCGGAATGATCGAAAGAGTTGATTCTTCTGAAAACGCACTAATCATTGACGGTGAAGAATATGAATATATTTACGGATTTGGTATGGCTTTGCTCACCGCCGGCAGTAACGGAACATTTTACCTCGATGTGAAGAAAAGAATTGCATATTTTGACGGTAATTATAAAAAGGAAAGTCAATACGGCTACCTTTGCTCGGCAAGATATGATAATGATAACGAGAAGCTTGTGATGAGAATATTTACGGTAGCAGGCGACTTTGTAAAGCTTGTATGCGGAGAAAAATTTAAGATTGACGGGTACAAAACAGATATCGATGAAACAATTTCAAGACTGCAAAACACGGGAAATTTGGGAACGATAAGGCAGCTTATAAAATATACAGTGAATTCCAAAAATGAAATTATATACATAGATACTGTCACTCAGGGTGCTGATGAAACAAATGAAAATCTCAAATTAAGTTTTGTAAGCGGATCTCTTTCGTACAGCGAAACCGGTATAGTGGGCATGCAGTTTGGAGCTGCCGATGATTTGGTCGTGTTTGCCATTCCGGCAAATTTGAACCAGGAAAAGGATTATAGAATAGCCTCTCTGGCAGAGTTCAAGCAGTCGCAGACATATTCATTCAAAGCGTATGATGCTGATGATTACCGCCTTACAAAATGTTGGGTTATCAGCGAAAATAAAACAATAAAAGAGGATAGCAAGATTGCGGTAGTCCATAAAATAGTGGAAACATTAAATGAAGATGACGAAGTCCGTGATGCGATGACTTGCTTGTATAATGGTGAAATCGTTACATTGACAGAAAGTGATGGCGGAATTATATCGGGGCAAAACCTGAAAAAGGGTGATATATGCGCTTTGGAAGTAAATAACAGACAGGAAATAACGTGTGTTGAAAAACGTTTTTATTCGTCTGCAAGACCCTCCGGTGCATCGGATTATGTACTTTCGCCCGATCATCCGCAGACGCTAAACGGCGCATATAACGGTAAATTTTCCGGTTACGGAACCGTAGCGCTGAAGAAACATGGCAAAATACTTGTCGAATTTGATACAGACACACCATATTCCTCATTAATGTTCGATTGTGAAAAGGAGGATAAGGCTCTAATTTATGTGTATGACTCATACGAGAATGAAATACGCATGGGAACATCAGACGATATTGTAGATGCTAAGACGGCGGGAAGTACACGTGCGAGTAAGATATTTTTTCGCATAGATAACTATGATGTTTGTGAGATAGTTGTAATCAAGTAAATTTAGATGGAGATAGAAAATGAAAATAAAAATTTTTATGACCGTTTTGGTTATGAGCTGTGCTACTTTTTGTGCAGCTCACGCAGAAAGTGTATTTGGCAATGTTGTAATAAAATATGACAGGCAAAACAGCACTGTGACGGAAGTGAGCGGCGATATAATTTCTGACAGTAAAACAGTGGCGTTAATTGTTTTAAATTCTGATACGGATATTGATAAATTAAACAGCGGAGAAGTTAAATTCAAGGACTGCGGAATTTATGCTGACGAAACAAGTATAGAAAACGATAAGTTCATATTCGGTGCGTTTAAAATAAAGAAGGACAATCCTGCTGATTACAGTGTGCGCATATCTGATGGGAACAATTTATATGAGGGAAAAATCTATTATGCGTCCGTTAATGATACATTTGCGCTCATATCAAATAAGGCAGACAGTGCTGATATAAAAGCATGCATAGAAAAATACAATGACAGTTATGGACTGAGTACAGATGGTATTTTTTCGAATTTGACAGACGGGAACAAAGAGTTGGTTTACAGCGGAATGCGCAATAAGAGCTACACAACGGCATCTGACGTTCAGCAAGAGTTCAATGTTCAAACGGTCATGGCGAAAATCAATCAGGGACCGTGGGGAGAATTGGAGAGCATAATTAAGGCTGAAAATGATGACTTGAAGCTAAATCTGACAAAATTTTTATCGTTGAGTCAATCAAGCCGTGACTCGGTAATTAAAGTGATCAGCGGTAAAAGCTTTAAAGATACAACTGAGTTGCAGACGGCGATTAACAGCGCAATCAGCTCATTGAGCAAAAGCGGCACAACAGGCAGCGGCTCCGGAAGCACGTCAACATCCTCTAATAAAAACAGCGGAACCGTTGTACCAACGCTGACGCTGGCTGCAGAAAATTCGGATTCTGAGGATGTATTCACAGATCTATCCGATACAATGTGGGCGAGGGATTCAATAGAATCGCTGTACAAAAGGAATATAGTGTCAGGCAGAGGCGACGGGACTTTTGCGCCGAATGATAGTATAACACGTAGTGAAGCGGTAAAAATGATAATATGTGCGTATGATATTGATTTAAACTCCGAGGAATGCGGATTTTCGGATATACAAGAAGAAAATTGGGCGTATAAGTATATCTGCGCAGCGAGCAAAGCAGGTATAATTACCGGTGTGGGCGAAGGTATTTTCGGCGGAAATCAGTATATAACGCGTGAGGATTTTGTTACAATTCTTTACAGAACACTTGTGCTGCTTGGAAAAACGGAATCAATATCAAAGCAGGATTCTTTCTCGGACAGTGATGAGATATCCGATTACGCAAAGCAAGGCGTGGAGTATATGCAGGCAATGGGAATAATCTCCGGAGAAAACGGGAATTTCATTCCAAAGCGAAATATAAGCCGTGCGGAGGTCAGTGTTATTTTATGGAATTGCCTTAAATAATAATTGAGAGAGGGAAAATTTATGTATACATTGCTTGTTGTAGATGATAATAATCGCGAAAGACTGGGTATATCACAATTGTCACTATGGCGCAGCTGTGGATTTGACAAAGTATTAACGGCTCAAAACGGCAAAATAGGATATGAAATGGCAATTGCGGAAAAACCATTTTTAGTTGTTGCGGACGTTTCTATGCCGATAATGGATGGACTTACAATGGCAAAAAAAATACATGAAATTTATCCCGAAACAAAATTTATTTTTATCAGCTGCTTTGATGACAGTCAGTACATACGCGAAGCTTTTGATGTTGACGCATTCGGATATATACTTAAGCCTATTAATATGGCTAAGCTTAAGGCAGTTGTTGAAAAAATAATAAACATTGATATTGAAAAAAAGGAAAACGACAGTATAAGAAAACGTCTTGAAAAACAAATTGAGGAAAATATTCAGGTCGTTGCGGAGCAAATTTCAAGGGATTTGCTCCACGGCAGTCTGAATTGTTATGATACATTAAAAGAATATGGGCTGAAAATCAAAAAATTTGCAGCCGTTTCGCTGGTTCGAATAGACTCCTTGAACAAAATAGAAAGAAACGACTATATGTACACTTACGGAATAAAGCATATTTTTGACGAAAATACTTTTGAGGATGTACACAGTATTACATTTATACACAGCAGAATGAGTGTCGGCGTACTTACATTTATCGATAATGCCGCCGATGAGCAGGAAGCATTTGAGAGTGCAATTAACTGCTTTAATATAGTGAAAGATCGTATAAATACGGATTTTGAAATTGAAGTGTCATTTTTTATTGGAGGTGTGGCAAAAACATATGATGTTTTGCCAAAGCTGTTCAGCAATGCGGAATACATTATGGATAATTCCATTACCGATAAAAACAACGGGATAATCTTGGCGGAAAACTATAAGATTGATGATATCAGCTTAAGGTATGACAGCGACGTGCTGAAGAAGGAAATATCCAGAATAATTGAGAGCAACAATATTGAAGAAGTAAATATGTTTGTGGATAAATATTATCCTGAAAGCGAAACACACACAAGAAAGAACATACGCAATTTTACGGTATGCGTTATGACTACACTGAACCTTATTCTCTTTGAACGCGACGAAAGCTTTGATAATATATTTGATGACGGGGTTGCAGTTTGGGAAAAGCTTAACGACTTTAATTCTATTCTTGATATCAGGCGGTGGGTGGAAAATATACTCAGGTTTACTGCTGAGTATATAAATGACAAGAAAACAGACAGATATACCGCTATGGTTGAGGATATAAAAAAGATTATTAACAGTCAGTATCAATCAATTGAAAATATTGATCAGGTTACTGCTCAGATTTTTATGAGTACTGTTCATGCAAATTCGGTTTTTAAGAAGGAGACCGGACAGACAATATTTGACTATTTGACTAAAGTCAGAATTGAGAAAGCAAAAATTATGCTTGCCGATAAAAACAGCAAAGTATATAAAGTGTCGGAAAATGTGGGATATAAAAGCAAAACATATTTCACATCGCTGTTTCGGGAGTATACGGGAATGACTCCCGGTGAGTACAGAGATAAATGCTGAAAGCAGTATTCTGATTTTATGAGGGGCCAATTATGAAATTTGATAAGAATAAATTCGGTATGAAAAAAAATCTGATTATGTTGTTGTGTATTCTTACAAGTATTTTTCTTACCATAATATTTTGTATACTGAATGTAATCTTGTATAAGAAGGTGTCATCAGACTATATGACTGAAGCAAAACAAAGGCTCGAATATGCTGTTGATACGATAAATGATACATATCAAAATATGATTGACAAAGAACAAAATATAATAAACAGCACATTAATTACAGACGAAATAAAAAATATTACCGAATATGACAAGGATAATATAAACGGTGTTATAGGGTCATATGATATTCTGGACAAGTTCTTCCGCGGGCTTACGGAATTTGGGAGCTTTAATTCCGAACAAATTGTGATGTATCTTAACGGAGACAACTTCCCGGAAGGAAAGTATATAAATAAAATTGAAAGAATAAAAAATACGGATGTATGGAACGAATTGGAAAGCTCAGCAATTTATGAATCGACGTGGACGTATAATGATGATTATATATCGGTATACAGACATATTAAAAATTTTGATAACGACTATGGTTATTTGGAAATCAAAATTCCTACGGAAAAAATAATCGACAATTTCCGGGATATGAAGCTTGCAAAATATGAAATTTTAAGGGTAATCGGAAAGAATAACAATGTTTTGTACAGCTCAAGGGACGGCGGAATTTACGGATTTGTAATTGAGAGGACGCTGACAGACGGAAACAGTGTGCAGTTTATGGCAAACAGATTTTATATTATAAAGAATTATTTTATATATGCCGTATCCCTCGTTGTACTGTTTATTGTCATGCTTACCATGTGTTTTTTTGCGTTCAAGAGGATAATTGATATTATGACAAAGGATTTGTACGAATTTGTGACTAATATTCATAACAGTGAACAGATGATGATGAATCCGGATTTGATTCACGTAGACGGAGATAGAGATATTCTCCAAATTAAGGAACGATTTAAAGAGCTTATAAACCGTAACAATCAAATGCATAAAAAAATTGAGCGTCTGTACAGAGAGAAAGCAAGAGTGGAATTAAACTTCTTGCAGTCCTGTATTAATCCGCATCTTTTATACAACTCACTGTCTGCCATCAAATGGCTTATGATGGATAGCGGAAACAAAGAAACACTTGATATAATCGATGATATGACAGAATATTACAGAGCAGTACTTTCCGGCGGTGAGGAATTTATAACGGTAGACAATGAAATGAAACTTATTGAACGATATGTTCAGATAATCAAAACCGCATATTCGATTGACATCAGTTTGGTTATTGATGTCGAAAAGGAGATGCTGGATTGTTATGTGATAAAGCTCCTTTTACAGCCAATAGTTGAAAATGCGGTAGTACATGGTGTAAATGGTGTGGAAAATGCACGGATTACGGTTAACGGAAAAACAGACGGTGATGATATTGTTTTTGAAATTATTGATAACGGATATGGAATGGATAGGGAAACAATGGCTGCGGTATGTGACAGAATGAATAAAAAAGGCTTTGGGCTGGAAAATTCAAGAAAGCGTATACGAGTTTATTACGGCAGCGAATATGGAATTTTATTAAAAAGTAAGCCGGAAAAAGGTACTTGTGTTACCGTTCGGGTCAGAAAACTTATGCAAAAACCAAAAGGAGAAGTGTTATGAAAAGAATTTTGACTTTAGCTGTTATTGTGGCTATATTGATACCTTCTTTGAATATCGTATCTGTATCAGCAAAGGAATATAGTACAAAAACAGTATATACCAATGTGGCTGAGGGAAAATCCGTCACAACAAATGTTGAGCTGGAAAATGATGAACAATCGCAAATGTGGGGAGCAGCATCGTTGACTGATGGTGATATATCCACTATGGCGCTTATGTTAGGAAAAGATGCAATTGAATATTTTACTGTGGATTTGGGGCAAAGGTATAAGATTTCCGAAATCAAGCTTTATGATCGTCAGGATTTGCAGCAAGTGCCGGAAGCACGATACGGAATACGTATACTGTTGTCAAATGATGAGAATTTTGAGATATATGAAATAGCCGATGAAATAGGAACGGCGACGGAAGAATGTTTTGCTGAGGGCGGAACGTGGAATATAGGTCTTTCGGAAAACCGTGCATATAGATATGTGCGTTTTGAACGATACAATCAAAGGGAAAACTGGTGGATTTTCTATAATGAGCTTGAAGTTTATGCAAATGTGAAAATGAATAATGTTTCAGCCGGAAAGAAAGCATACTCAAATGACTGGTATGATAAGGAAAATGATGTCAATGCTGCAAACAACTATTCTCCGACGCGTGTTTTGGATGATGAAATATCAATGGACAACAGGTGGCTTTCTTATTACGGAGAAAATGGAGAAAATGGATTTACATATTTGGCTGTTGACCTGCAGCAGGAGCGCAATATAGGGTACATAGAGCTTGAGCGTGTTAACAATTCGCAAACTCCAATAGAACAGTTTTATTCAAATTTTGATATATATCTAACCAATAAATATGAGCCGGATGTGCTTTCGTCTGAAAGCATATTAAAGGACAATCCTGATTATATGTGGGTTTCGGGATGCAATGTGGCTACTGCTGCGCAATGGCAGAACGGGATTTATACGGCAAAGGTTTCGGGAGGAAAATACAGATATGTTATATATAAGCATAACAAAGAAAACTGTGTTTCGGAGCTTGGCGCCGTCCGTATATATGAACCTGCGGCGGAAGTTAATACGGCGGAGTTCAACGGTGAGACAGTAACTGTCAGCTTCAATGATGAAATTGATGAGGAAGAAATAAAGAATATATGTGTCTATGACAGAACGGAAAATAAAAATATTGATGTCTCAATACAAAAAAAGGATGCATATACATATGACTTCATATCAGGACAGCTCAGTGCGGATCACAATTATAATGTAATTATTCCCGAGGGGCTGTCATCGCTGAAAGGTATGGCAGTGGCAGCAGATGTTGCGTTCCTTGTTAAAAATGTGTTGGGATTGACGGTAACTGACACAATAGTTACAGACAATGACGGGAAAATCTGTAATGAATTTATCAATAACAGTATGCTTAGGATTTCCTCGGAGGTAATAAACAATACCGATGAAAATAAAAAGGTTATAATATTTGCCGCGCTTTACAGAGATGGAAGTCTTTTGGAGGTAAAATGCGATGAAAAAGATATTAAGCCGCAACGTGCGGACAGATGCAATATCAAGCTCGACTGCAGCGTAACGCAACACAATGATGTTGTAAAGATTTTTGCTTGGGATCTGACGGATAATTTGCAAAAACCGATCCATGAAGTCCAATTTATAGCAGAACAAAGCAATGAAATATGTGTTTCTCCGGATGGTGATGACAATGGCAGAGGAACGCAGAATGATCCGTTCAAATCTATAGAAAGGGCAAAGGAAAAGGTTCGGGAAATCAACACTGATATGAATTCGGACATTAACGTATATTTGAGTGACGGTTTATATCAGCTCAGCAAAACGCTTGATTTTTCTGCCCGTGACGGTGGTACAAACGGATATAATGTGAATTATAAGGCACTGGGAAGCAGTGCGGAAATATCCGGCGGACGAACTGTTTCCGGTTGGAACAGATATACGGATAAAATTTGGTGCGCTGATTATGACGGCGGAGAATATGTGCGTCAGTTGACAGTGAACGGAAGAAGTGCTGTTCGCGCAAAAAGCGCAGAAATGGTGGAAATTACGGACTTCTATAAAGATGATGCCGGATATAATTCGCTTGAGAATGTGGTGTATGACGGCTTGACATTAAGAGGTTCAAAGTATTCATACTACAAAAACCCTCAGGATATACAGATACATACAGCAAGCGGGTGGAGATCATACTTGCTTAATATTGAGGGTATTACCGAGGATAAGGACGGAAATAGCAGGGTTAAGTTGCCGGAAAAAAGTTTTTTTGAATGCACGAAGTCGGAAAATCAGCACAGAATATATCCGGGTTATCACGTTTGGGTAGAGAATGCGTTTGAGGAGCTTGATGAGCCGGGCGAATTTTATTATGATAGAGCAGCAAAGAAAATTTATTACTACCCCAGAGAGGATGAGGCAATAGAAACGGCGGATGTTCAGGCGGCGTTGCTTGAAAAGCTTATCAGTATATGCGGTGAAAGTTCTTCGGAACCGGTAAAAAATATATCATTTAACGGCATAACATTTGCACATGCTACATGGCTGAGACCGTCGGTTGCAGGATTGGTGAATGACCAGGCACAGGCAATGCTGCCGGATGACAGAGATATATGTGTTGCCGGAGGGGTTGGATTTGACTCGGTACCGTCAAATATAAACATCCAAAACGCGGTGAAAATATGTTTTGTAAATAACAAAATATATGATATGGGATCAGTCGCTATTGGTTTAAATCAAGGTGTGTCCGATTCTGTATTCACGGGGAACACATTCTATGATGTTGCCGACAGTGCAATAACAATCGGAAATATGGATATTCCATTCGAGGACGAAACATATTCCGGCAGAAATCTGACCCCTGGAGGTATTATAACCGCAAGCTCATACGATGGCAAAAATTATCCGCAAAATGCAGTAAACGGTGATATAAAAACCTTGTGGGCTCCAAATGTTGACGGAGCATGCTGGTGGCAGATAGACTTTGGCAGTCCTCAAAAAATCGATCGCCTTGAATTTGAATCGAGGTATGACTCGACCGATGATGCTGGGAACTATAACATCGAAATTTACGGTGCAAACAATGATGATATGTCCGACAAGGAGCTTATAGGCAAGACCGGCGAAGAAAGTGTTGACGGGATCATAACGGTGAGAACAAGCACAAAAAATAAGTACAGATTTATACGCTTGGAAAAAAGTTATTATATGACACTTTCAAATGTGAGGATGATAAATGAAGATTTGCAATACGCCCCTGCTGTAAAGCTGTGTGAAAATAACACGGTAGACGGGAATTATATTACAAGAATAGGCAGAACCAACTATGGTGCGCCGGCTATTCAGGCTTATTATACAAGGGGTACGGAAATCATAAATAACCATATCAATGATGTTCCATATTCGGGAATATGCGTCGGTTGGGGATGGGATGCTTATTCGGATAACACGGACAGCGGAAAAACCACAATTTCGCATAACAAAATAGAGAATTATCTGCAAAAGACTTATGACGGAGGAGGAATTTATCTTTTGGGAGGTATGCCGGATACCGAGGTGTATGAAAACTACATATATAATCAAATTAACGGTCTTGCGGCAATATATCTTGACGCCGGCACGAACGGATGTCGGATTTACAATAATGTGTCCGAGGACGTCCCGGCTGCATACGCGGCATCAATGGGATCGAAAAATGATATTGTAGAAAACAATTATTCATCGGCAGTTACGTGTCTTTCACCAATGTCAGAGGCCGAATTTAAGAACAACAGTGTGTTTGTGCCGGGTGCATATAATGACAAAATAGCGACAATCGTAGATCAGGCAGGACGCATACCGGCTGAAACAATCGCTTATGCCGGCAAAAACTATTCACCCGATAGGAAGAAATATATGTTTATTAATGCGGCAGATACAAAAGCACCGGAGGGTGAATATATGTCTGACAGCTATTTTGCTGAGTGGTGGCTTGGAATATATCTTGATTCGGCACAAACGTGGCTTGAGATGACAGATGGACAGTCTAAAGACGTGATAGTTGCTTTTGCGGAATTCGTGAGCGATACGAGAAAGAAGCTTGATGAAGGGTTGAAGGACCGTAATGAGATAATAAACCTTTATTGGCAATTCTGCGAGATGAAAAATCAGCTTAAGGTCTCAAAAACATAAAATACAGAAACAAATCATAAAATTGTGCAGTTGTATTTTTTTGCAGATAACTGTAAAATATAGATATATTATAGAAGGAGGACGGGTTTATGAAAAAATTTTTATCTATTATACTCATAAGCGCGGCAATGCTTATAAGTATGTGTACAGGAATAGCTTTCGCGGAAGAAATATGGCAGACAAGCATTAAAGCAAGTGAGTTTGTAAATGAAATTGATTGCAGTAATGATATTGAAAACGGGTACGTATATTTTTATAACAACAATGATCCTCAGTATAAGATTACTTTCCCGGAGGACGGATATTATAAAATGACGGTGCAGTACAGGATGAACAATGACAATGATCCCGACAGCCAAAGCGTTACGGTTTCGGGCGGATGCAGCGGAAAGGGCACGATTGTAAAGACAACGGATGAAGAGGGATTTGAACATACCGAAAGCTTTACAATTGCGGCAAATGCGGGAGAACAGACTTTTACTGTTTCCGGATTAAACGGCGTATCGGTTGTCGGGTTTAATGTTGAATTTGTAAAGCATTTGTACAGATTTTCAGTGAACGCATGGGAACCGTCAGAGGGAAATAATGGATATTATATAGAAAAGACAAGTGGTTTTGAGTACATATTTATGTACGGAAACGGCGAGGCATCATATGCCGTAAATGTTCCGGTAAGCGGAATTTACAACATTTCGGGTGTGTGTACTGATTTAGATAAAAGAGGCACTTTCGTTGTCACCTCCGACACAAGCACAGCGGCAGTAAATGTGACAAATCAATCTGATAGTATGCTGTATGAGGAGAATATGGGTGAAATTTATCTCGAAAAGGGAGAAAAAAACGTAACTATAAAAAATGCAGGCGGAATGAAGTTTCAAACCGTGACATTTGAACTGACAGCGGCTGGTATGTCAATAGACCCGGCAGCATATGATGATACTTATAAAGGAACGGCTGAGAAGAAAGACGGTTACATCAATTGTAAAAATGATGTATGGCTTGAGTACGCATTTAATGCAGAACAGGGCGGAATATATAATCTGTATATTGCAAATGCATCGGAAAATACCGGATATACGATCCATACTTTTATAGACGGAGTTCCCTATGATACTGCGAACATAGACGGTGCAGGGTGGGGAAAATATCAAAATTCGCTAATTACAACAGCTGAAATCCTCGAGGGGGATCATACTCTTGCAATTCATACAACTGCGGAGTGTGATATTAACTCAATTATGTTTAGACAGACCGAAACAGTAAAATTAGATACATACAAGCTTGAAGCAGAAAACTTTGCGCAAAGCAGTGGTGTGTACAGATACATTTCTCCTGATGATTACGGAAATTTGTACTATAACATATGGTCAAACGGAGGAGGTATAGCTCCGTACAACGGCGGAAGTGCGGTATATTATCTTACGCTTCCGGTGTACGGGAGATATACAGTAGAGCTTGCATACGGCAGCACGACAGACTATCCTATAGAGCTTTATGTAAACGGCGAGAAAATATCTGCGAGCACCATATCGAAAACTGGTGGTAACTGGGATATTGCAAAAATTGATTGCGGTGAGCTGACCGGTAAAAATATAAAATTTGAAATTAAATCGGTAAAAACTGATGACTCTGAAAGCCAGACGTTATTTGATTATGTCGTATTCAGACTTGCCGAAGAAGTAGAAGAACCGGATATTGTATGTCCTGTGATACCGTACAGCGTTGACTCGGCAAACGTGATAAATGGATACGGCGATGTTACAGTTAAAGAATTTAAAAGCTCAATATTTTGTCCGAACGGTGAAACCTTATCTGTTATTGGGGCTGACGGAGCGAGTGCGGACGATAACGCTTTGCTGAAAAAAAACATGAAATTATATGTTGTTTCGCCCAAAGGTGCGCAGACAAAAATTTATTCTATCGGTTATTCTTATTATAATGTGCTTGAACCGGAGTTCGTTGCAACGGGCATTGGAACGGACGGAACTTTCGGCGAAAATGCAACAGTTGAAGGCAGAGTTAAAATCTTGAATTATACTCCTACAGATACTGAGCTGACATTGTATGTATGTCAGTATGACGGAAACAAGCTTGTAAAGGCTGCAAAAGATACAGCAAGCTTGCTGGCGGATAGTGAAATTAAGCTCAGTGCATGCATTGCACCGGAAAACGGAAATGATGTAAGTTTTAAGATTTTTGTATGGGATAACGAGCTGAAGCCTGTAAAGAATGTTGAATACTCTGACACATCACTTTGCGCCAGAAAAATTCTGCTTTTGGGTGATAGTATAACGGGAAATTATGATCCGGGATATGAGCAAAAGATTAATCTATTGACGGGTGCACTGTCAAAAAACGGTGCAATCGGCGGAGCAACTTGGGCACATAACAGTGTTTCGGGTACACAAAATGACATTTTGTCGGTTGCTGACATAATAGACGGACTTACAGATAAGGGCTACGACTGGAGCAAGGCTATTGAATATGGCGAATGGGTGAAAAATCCCGACAATACCGAGTACCCCAATGATATAATTGCAAAAAGAATAGATTTGGTAAAGGAAACGGATCTGTCAGAGTATGATTATGTGTCAATTTGGGCAGGAACTAATGATTTTGGCACAAACGTAACTCTGAAAAACGACGAAAATCCGGATGATTTAACAACAACCTACGGTGCGGTTAAAGTGTCACTTGAAAAGCTTGCGGCATCATGTCCGAATTTGAAAATTGTGGTTTTATTGCCTATGTACAGAGGCGATGTAAAAGAAAACCTGTTGGGCAACACACTTGCTGATTACAGCGATGTCATAAAAGAGGCGGCGGAGCAGGTCGATAATGTGAAAGTGTTCGATATGAACACGATAAGCGGAATAAACGAATATAACCAGAGTTCATATATGCTTGAGGATAAACTGCACCCTATGTATGATTCAATGCAAAACGGTATAAGTACCCTTGGGCTTTTGGGGGAGAGGATTGCACGGTGTCTTGCCAAAATGAATTAGTTGGTTATTTGGAAATTAAGGATGAAGGGAAATGATGCAAGTGAAAATAAAAACAATGGTTGCACTGGTTGCTGCAAGTGTTTGTGTGGGCACGGCAGTGTATGCGGACGGTATTGCGGTGAAAGAGGCAAAATTTGCGGATTTCAGTGCCGAGGAGTATGCGCAGTATTTGCAGAACTATGATAAAACGCAGGTTTCCGACTTGATATTGCCGCTTGAGATAATCGGAGATAAGGCGTCGGAGATAGAAAAAGCTACGCAGACCATGGATATTGATACGGTGTATTCATATACCGTGCCGAAAAGTTTAGATATTTCCGGACTTTCGTGGGACAGTGTGCCGGGCACAGCATACGGAATTGAATTGGATTTTGTCAGCAATGCCGGAAATGAACTTGTGTCGGGCAGGGAAGCCAAACGCGCCGCTTTGACTGAGAAATTGAAAAATCTCAAGGAAAATGCAGGCAACAAAAGAATTTATGTTAAGGTCCCGAGAGATATGTCAGCGGCTTATGATATGGGGCTTGACATTTATTCGTGGTCTGATGAAAAGCTTTGCGATGTAATCGAAGTGTCATGTGTAGGGAATGAAACGGATACCGATATGTCGATTGACTTCTGGAGAAAAGCAATTAACAGCCAAATACAGATTTACGCTGTGATTGGAAACTATACGGATATTCCGGCAAACGGCGGAAGAACGGTGACCCTTGAAAACACGGCGGCACTGGCTAATATGTACTTATCCGAAGGTGCGGATAAAATATATTTGAATAATTTCGGGTTTTATGCCGGGGCAACATATGAACCGCTGCGCGAGGGGGATTCGAGAAGTGAGAGTGCTGCGGCAGTGATTATACGGGCGTGCGGCAGTCTGCAAACTCTTGCAGATGAAAATATGAGATTCGTTGCCGCAAATTCGGTTACGGGCGGAGTCAATGCTTCGCAGAACTATTCGCCCCTGCCCATAGAGCTTGTTTTCGGACAGTACAATAGGTTCAGGATTAAAACGGGAAATATACCGGCAGATGCGGATGTTAAGTTGATTTTAGGTGTGAATAAAGGCGATGCATCCACAGCAAAGAATGCTATAGGAAAATTATATGTTAACACGAGTACGCCGACATATGAATATACTGCTGACAATATGATAGTTGATGCGTCGCTGTCAGACGGAGAAATTCTTGTATATTCTGTTGATGCCGCAGCGCTTAACAGCGGTAATCAGGTAATAGAAATGCTGACATACAGTCAAAATGTTGAGGTTGATTATGCCGAAATCAGAGTGTATCCTAAAAACAACGGGTTCATATATAAAAATCTTGCGCTGACTGCAGCAAACGAAGGCAGAAACGTTCTAAATGCTGCAGCCGACACTGAGTATAGTTATACAGTTACAGCAGAAAAGAAAGGTATATATTCGGTGGGATTGTGCTACAACAGCAGCAGCCAGGTTAATATTAAGCTAAACGGTAGCGAGTACGCTTTGCCGGCAAATACCGATTTGACAGCACATGGATTTGCAGCTGTAAGGCTTTCATGCGGCGAGAATACAATTAAAATATCGGCAGATAAGGAATGTAATTTGAATTATTTGGTTTTGTGCTATGCAGACATTTGTGTGAACAGTGCCGATGAAGAAATTACAAGCTATAAAGATGGTATTCTGACAGTAAACTGCAATCTTTCCGGATTGTTGAGCGGACAGGATTTTATGCTTATTGCAGCTGTTTACAAAAACGGAGAACTCGTAAATGCAGAGGTGCAAAGCAATACTGTGACAAATGCGGATTATACTATGATATTGCCTATAAATGCATCAGGTGGTGATACTCTGAAAGTATATTTATGGGATAATGCTGATAAGCTTATACCATACGCTGACGTAAAAATTTACGAATAAGGGGGCAGTAAAATGAGAAAATTAACATTGGCAATATTGTCAGCATTGCTTTTGCTGAATATATGTTCGTTAAGTTATGCGCAAACTGTGGAGAGCACAGGAGGAATCTTTGTTAACGAAGACGGTACCAACACAATATCCCGTCCGTTTGACAGAGTAGAGGAATATAATATCGACGACAAAGACAGCACAAAAAAAGCGCTTGAGGCAACTATGCATGATTATGCCGGAACACAGGTTACAGATGTTTCTGTATGTGCGAATTACAGGGCATCTTTGGCAAAGAGCGATGTGATTGAAGATACAAAAGATTTGTGCGAAGGAATTGGTTGGGACGTAACTGATGCCGAACAAATAAAAGATAAGGCATACGAGTATTTTTATAAAATCAATTACACGCATGGATTAGATGTTCACAGAATATGGTTTGAACAGCTAAAACAGGACAAAATTCGAGCATGGATATCTTTCAGAATGAATGATGTCCATGCTGCGCTCGGGGATAATACAAACGGAAATACACATTTTGGACTTGATGCATTTAAAAACAAATTGACAATTGGAAGTCATTACGACAGCGCTCTTGCGGGATATGTTGACTGTTTGGATTATTCAAAGAAGGAAGTCCGTGATAAGATGCTTGGATACATTGTTGAACAGATGACAAATTACAACGATGTACTCGAAGGTATAGAGCTTGACTTTTTGAGAGAGAGCTTTTGTTTTGCGCCCGGCAAAGAGGCTGAGGGGAGAACAATTATGACTCAGTTTATTGCTGATGTTAAAAATGAGGCAGATAAGTACGGCTTAAAAATAACCGTTCGTTTGCCGCGAGATTTTGTCCAGTGCTATGATTCGGGATTGGATGTGCTTGAATGGGCAAAAGAGGGGCTCGTTTCTTCGGTAACGGTTTCGCCGAGGGTGGAAACCTGCGACTCTGATATGCCGATTGCATCATGGGTAAAATTGCTGAAAAATTATAATGTAACGGTAAATGCCGGCACAGATATCCTGTACCGTTCTGGCGGAGCAGGAAGAAATGACAGCACTAAGCGGTTTACTAACCTTGAAAATGACTATGCACAGGCTATGGCGTATTTGTCGGAGGGAGCAGATAAGTTATATCTGTTTAACCATTATTCGAGCTGGTATGACGGATACAACCAGCCATTTGACCAGTCTGATGTTGCGGATTTCGGAACACGCAAAAATTTGTTGAATAATGCAGGCAGCACACAAACACTGATAAATCAAAACCGTTCATATATTGTATCATATCAGGATATTACGGGAAATCTTTATGAAGATATGTATAAGTATGATCCGCTTCCGGCGGTAATTAAGAGCGGTGAATCGGTAAGCTTCAGAATTAAAACAGGCGCAATACCGGAAAATGCTGTCATTGCGGTAGTTGCAGGCGTTACGGAAAAGGACGCATTTAAAACCGGAGAAAGCGCTAAACCAACGGATTCCGATGTTCGTGATTTTGGTAATGAGCTTGATATAACAAGCGGTGACAAGCTTTTGGTAACAGTGAACGAGAATAATCATACAAATGCAGTTGATGTGTTCTGTGAAGGTGTTGATACACCAAATCAGGATAAAAATTACGGAAAACTTGGCTCAAAGTACTGGAAATATAAATACAGATTGCCGAAGACGGTTTCAACGGGTGAATTTGACGCATATGCATATGAGTTTGCTGCAGTAAGTATGGATTCGACAGAGCAGATTGTCACTTTAACAAACAAGTCGGATGCAGAAATGACATTGAGCTATGTTGAACTCAGAGTGATACCTGAAAAAAACAGCGATGACTATATTTTGGTATCCGGTGTTGATTATGATAGTGCAGTATGTGTTTCCGGCGGTATGACAGAATGTGTTGAAACAAGAAGCTTTGCAAAAATATATAAAGAAGATCGGTACAGTGCTAAAGAAAAACTTACATATAAAATCACGCCGAAAAAAGAGGGAAAGTATAAAGCGTATATTTACGGTGAAACGACAACGAGCAGTGCATATAGCTTAACCGCGTCATTCGCGGACGGTCAAAGCGCAACTTTTGCAATCCCGCCTACTGCTTCGCACAGGTTTGCAAGAGTTGAGGTGGGCGATTTCTATTTGTACGATGGTCAAAACGAATTAACTTTAGATGCAATAACCGATGGTACGGCGTATGTTGACAGCATAGAATTTATCAGAATCGGAGATTTGCCGAATGACAGTGAAAGTGTAGCAGTTCCGTTTGATAGTTTCGATGAGAACAAATCATCAAAATATACAAAAGGTACTCAAGATGTATATATGCTGGATTCTGGGGTTTTGACATATAACTTTACAACACGTCTTAGCGGTGGAATTTACAGAATGAAGACTGTAGGAAGGGCATCAAATGCCGGTAAAGTAATACGTTATTCTGTTGATGGAAATCTCTATGCGGCCGTAGTTGACAATGACGGATATGCTACGGTAGATGTCGCATTGACAGGAACGCAGCACACATTAATTCTTTATTCTGCGGCGGTTAATGTTGCAGGTATCTCACTTGAATGCAGTTCCGCATATGCGGATACAAAGCATATAGGGCTGGAAGGAAATGCAAAAACCGGTGGAAACGCAGGAGTGTTTACCGTAAGCTCCGGTAAATATGGCGCCAAATTTACAACAAGCAATACGGCTGTATACACAATAACAGTAGCTGAAGCTGGAAACTACGCGCTGAAAGCGGTTTACGGTATGAAAGAAAAGGATGCCGGAAGTGATGGCAAGGGCGGAACAGCTATACAGGGCAAACTTACCATTGAGGCAAATAATCAAAGTATAGATGCGATGCTTAATTCGACGCGCTATGCGTGGGGCGCATATACGTACTCGCTTGCTGATTTGAGCAATGTAGTGCTTACAGAAGGTGTAAACACGATTACGCTGACATACGGAGGCGAAACAGAGTTCGCGTTGGAAAGCTTAATGTTGGATTTGAATTAGTAAAATGAAAATATTGGGCGACTGTTTACAGTCACCCAATATTCTGTTTAGAAAGGTGTAATATATGAAATATTGGGATGTATTTTTTGATAATGAACATGCACACGAACCGCTCGAAACTAAAGGCAGTATTGATGTTTCGAGAATAAGCGATGATAAGGCGGCACTCAAAACCGTAAAGGAATATATGAGTGAGGCGGTGGAAAGATGCCTCAGAGAGCCTGTAGGCGAAATGAAGTACAAATTTGTGGTGCCGGGTGCGGAATATCAGGATTTGTGGGATTGGGATTCGTTCTTTATGTGCTGCGCGCTGCCGGACGATAAAATTGATTATGTAGAGGGGTCGATAAGGGGGCTTTTGGACGCTTCGCACAGTGATGGTATGCCGGCGAAGATGGTTAAACACGACGGATCGGCTTTGGTGATAGAACAGACGCTGCCTCTTTTAGCACAGTTCACATATATTGCAGCAAAACGTATGGACGATTTTCGATGGGTGGATCAATACTGGGACAAGCTCGAAAATATTGTTGCGTATCATGACACACATTTTATCAAGGACGGGTTTCATATATGGAATACGTGGAGCGGAATTGATAATAACCCAAGTCTGTATGGTCAGGTGCCGAATACGGTTGCCGGCGCGGATTTGGCGGCGTGGGTGCATCGTGAGCTTAAAGCTATGGAGAAGCTGTCTGCAAAATTGGGGAGAGGAAAGGAAGATTTTTACAAGGAAAAGGCAGCAAAACTTAAGACATTTATCCAGGAAAACTATTATGATTATTCCGATAAATTCTTTTATGATGTGTTGAAAAACACATCCAGGGAAAAAATTCCGATGATGTTCCAGGCTAAAAAATGGAATACGTTTATAAAATTCAAAAGCTGGGCAAACTTGTTTGTTCTTTGGGGCAATGCGGCAAGCGATGAGCAGGCAGCGGAGGTTGTTAAAAAGATAATGTCGCCGGATGAGTATTTATCCTGCTGCGGAATACGCTCGCACAGCAAAAATGATATGGTGTATAACAATGAGCCTATGGGAAATCCGTCAAACTGGCAGGGACCTGTGTGGGGACTGTCAACATTTCTGACAGCGTATTCGATGAGTCATTACGGATACAAAAAGGAAGCGCTTGATGCGGCATACAGGTTAATTCGAACATATGCTGCGGATATTGAGCAAAACGGCTGCACGCACGAGTTCTATCACGGAGAAACAGGTCAGCCGCTTATGCGCCCGCATTTTGTGAGCTGGAATGTGCTTGCGCTTAAGGTTATCGACGATCTCGAAAACGGCACCGATTGCACAACATTGGATATTTTGGACTGATTCAAAAGCAGTATGCCGTTTTATGCGGTATATTGCTTTTATCAGGTTTGCGGAAAGGAATTTGTAATGGAGAAAAAAATATTTTACGTAGCCTTGGACGGAATATACGGTCACAGCGGTGAAAAACCACAGGCAACCGGTGATAAAAAGGACGGCCCTCTTTGCTTTAACTTGAATTATCTAAAGGATATTGTGAGTGAGGACAATATTAAAGGGAAGCTTTATGAATATGAGTTCATCTTTCGCGGCGGAACATATTACATAAATAAACCGTGGGTTTTACTTCCACATAACAGCGGAAAAATAACATTTAGGGCTTACGAAAATGAAGAGGTTATTATAAGTGGCGGAAAGAGAATAGAAGGATTTCGCGAAGAAACCGTAAACGGAATAAAGATGTTTACGGCAGATGTACCGGAGGCAAAGTGCGGCGAGTGGAACTTTAATGAGTTGTATGTGAATAAACGCTTTGCCGAACGTCCGTCATATCCTGCGGATGGAACATATCTTCGTATAAAATCAACACCGGGAAATCCGTTAAACGGCGACTGGCAGCACGGAATGAACTTTTTTGAGGCATATCCAGGGGATTTGGACGATTTTTTGGATCTTGAAAATGCCGAAATTTTAGTGACGCATTACTGGATAGAGGAGCGTATGCCGATAGTGCGGTATGACAAAGATTCTCACATTGTGTACTGTGACAGACGCTCGGGATTCCAGTTAAGGGATGATGTTGTGCCTGACTATGCGAAATACCGGGTTGAAAATGTTTTTTCGGCATTAAAAAAGCCGGGGCAGTGGTATCTGGATCGTAAAAACGGCAGGCTGTATTATATTCCTCTTGCCGGAGAAACGGCAGACAATATTCTTGTTGAGGCTCCTGTTTTAAAGGAGATTTTGAATCTGACCGGCGGAGAAGGAAAACATACCGAGGGAATAGTATTTAAGGATATTATCTTTGAAAATATTGCATCGGATAACAACGGTATAATGCCTTCACGTACTGCGCATATGTTTTATGACACAGAACGCAAATATGCAAGCTCGTGCCAGGCGGCGGTAAATATAGGAGGGGCCGTTCGACTTGATAATGCAAAAAACTGCGCGTTTTTCGAATGTGTATTCAGGAATATGGGCAATTATGCAGTACAGATTGGCAATTCGTGCGAGAGAAATGAGGTACATAATTGTGAATTTTACAATTGCGGTGCCGGAGGAATACGCATTGACGGCGGTGATTACTTTGAGCCGGAACAGCTTGCGACGGGGTATAACTGCATAACAAACAATAAAATACACGACTGCACAAAGGTTTTCTACAGTGCAATCGGAATATTTATCATGAACGGATTCTCAAACTATATCGCGCACAACGAGATATATAACCTGAAGTATACCGGAATATCGTGCGGCTGGGTTTGGGGCTTTACCAAAAGCAGAGCCTGTGATAATGTGATTGAGTATAATCATATTCATCATCTCGGCACGGGCGATATGAGCGATATGGGGGGAATTTATATGCTCGGGCCTCAGGGAGGCAGTGAAATCCGCGGCAATTGTATTCACGATATAGTAAAGGCAAACTACGGCGGATGGGGCATATATCTCGATGAGGGCAGCAGCTGCGTTGTGGTTGAAAAAAATGTTGTTTATAACACCGATTCCGAGGCACTTTTCATAAACTACGGCAAGGAAAATATTATACGCTATAATATTTTGACTGCCGGCAGTAATGAAACGGTCGGCATAGGCAGAACAATGAGCCATAATACCGCTACATTTATACAGAATATTTTTGTTTTTGATGATAAGGCGGCAGTTTTCGGGAGGAGTCAAGTTTGTTTTGAGGACAGAACAGTATTTTTTGACTGTAACTATTACTGCAGTCTGTCGGGGAAAGAACCGTATATAATGGTCGGTGAGCCGGGAAGAGAAGATAATAGGATTATATCGTGGGCAGAATGGCGCGGTATGGGTTATGATGTAGGTTCGCACGTAGTGTCGGATATCTTTAAAAACAATTCGCTTGAATTAAAAAAAGATTCGGAGGTATTTAAATATGGCTTTAAGAAATAAAAATGTTGTATTGGAAGAATATGAGTGGACTGATTTTTGGTGGGATAATCGCGATATTGACGCAGAAACAGTGCTGATGATTGGCGATTCGCAGACACGCGGTATGCGCCCGTATTTTGCACAGCTTTGTGCAAAATTGCGTGTTGACATGTTCGCGACATCAAAATGTATTGATAATCCGGATTACATACGCGAGCTAAGATATATTCTCGAGTGTCACAAATATGAATATATCCTCTTTAGTCACGGACTTCACGGATGGCATATGGGTATTGAAGATTATGAGGAAAAATGCAGTGAAGTTATAGATTTGCTTGTGGGAATGGGTGCGGAAATTATAGTTGAAAGCTGCCTGCCGGTTGCTTTTCCGGGTGATGAGTATGTTTTGGACGAGGAGAGAAACAACATAGTTAACGCGAGGAACCGGGTATTGAAAAAAATTGCTGATGAGAGAAAGTTTGAGTATGCAGACCTGTACAGTGATGTAATCGATATGGCAGATATTCGGGATAAGGACGGTATGCACTATAACGAAAAAGGATATAGGCTGTTGGCACAAATGCTTGCAGACAGAATTCAATGATGTGGAGGAATATTATGTACAAATCAAGAGAAAATTGGCTTAGTGATAACAAGTGCGGTACAGAGGCGGAAAACGAGCTTCTCCAAAGGTGCTATGATACGATAATGGCAAATGTCTGTGAAGGATCGCAGTTTCCGTGGGCTCCTTATCGGTGCATATGCCCCGGAACGGGCAACTTTGACGGCATATGGAACTGGGATTCGGCATTTCACTCAATAGGAGTATCACGGTGGGATACGGAGCTGGCAAAAGAAGGTTTGCTGGGATTTATGAAATTTCAAAAAGCGGACGGTATGTTTCCCGATGTGATTTGGAATTCGGGAGAAATTGAAGATCGATTTACAAAACCGCCGGTTTTGGCGGCTGCGTCTGCCATTGTATACAAACGTTGCGGTGATAAGGAGTTTTTGGAACTGGTATACCCGCATTTGACATCTGCAGAGTCATTTTGGATAAAGAATCGATATGCAGATGGAATGTTTTACTATGATTCGGAAGATAAAGGCGAGAAGGACTATCTAAAACACGTTATGTTTGAGTCGGGATGGGACAATTCAGTCAGATGGGATAAAACGATAACAGAATTGTGGCCGATAGATCTTAATTGCTTTGCTGTGGCGGAATACAGGGCGTTAAGCTTTATTGCCGGCGAACTCGGCATGGCGGAAGATGCAAAAAAGTGGACGGAAAAAGCACAAAAAATAACTGAACTGATCAATGAAAAATTGTGGGATGACAAAAACAAATATTATGCTGATGCGAATCGCTTCACAGGAGAGATTTCCGATGTGCTGTCACCCGCGTCATTTATGCCGCTGTTTATCAATATCGCAAGTAAAGAACAGGCTGCCGCTATGGCAAAGCTGGCGGAAACGAGATTTTGCAAAAAAATGCCGACGGTAACATATGACAATCCGGGGTATTCAAACGACTATTGGCGCGGACCGATGTGGATGAATGTTGCATTTTTTGCAGCACGCGGACTGAAAAATTACGGATTTGAATCAGCGGATAAAATAAGAAGCTTTGTCATTGAGATGTGCAATGGAATAAAAAGCGGAATTTATGAGAACTACGATTCTATAAACAAGAAAGGCTTATGCTGTGATCATTTTAGCTGGAGTTGCGTATTTATAATAGAATTTATATTAAATATGGAAGATGAAATTTGTGTTGAGTGGTGCTGAGAGGCCTACGTGAAATAATGAGGAAAAAAGGTCTTGAGCTGTGACTGTCAAGACATTTTTGACTTTAAAACGGTAGTTGCACGGTGTCACAAGGCTGATTGCACTCTCTTATTTATCACAGTTCACTTGTGTACATTAAGTTTTCTTTTATCAAACTTCTAATACATTTTTTCGATTTCCTCTCCTTAACATTTTTGAATACACAAATGTAATAAGGTGATAGCAAAGTCGATGGAACAAGCTATGGCGTGCGGATTGCCATAAGGAGAAAAAGGAGTGTGAAATTGCGGATAAGACAATTGGCAGAGAAGAAATATTAAGCTAAAAGAAAGGGTGTATATTAATGAAAAAATATTATGTTCAGAAGCCTTGGTGCTTGTAATGCTGGACAGTCTGGTTGCGCGGCCCATATCAACAGAGAAAATGGTCGATACAATGACAGTGCGCGTATAGGGAAATCCGCTTATGGAACAGAATGTGGCACTGTGCGTAGTAGGGGCGGCGAATAACTGGTAGGATTGAACCGAAGCCGCATCCGTGGCTTTATGCCGAAACCGCCAGAGTGGGACTCGGAATACCGTATGAAAGACGGCACAAGGTGATCGGGATAGAGGATTCGTCGGCAAGCGTTGTGTCGATAAAACTTGACGGATTTAGCTGTGCCGGCATATCGGGCGGTAATATTGACAAAGCCGGTGTCGGCGATATGTGTGATTGGAAAGTAAGTGATTTATTAGAATTATTAAATATAATAATGTAGATAATATTAAAAACAATGAAACCTTAATTTGCTCTCATGAGGAAAGGCGGCGATTGTAATGGTAATTTTAGAAACAGCGGAGAATTTCTTAAATATTCATTATGATGCTTATGCTGTCACATATGAGAGGTGTTTAAAAGCAAACAGCGTCACAGGCAGATCTTAGTGATGCTGTTTTTTTCTTTACATATGTTCGGTTAATAAACCAAGACCGCAAGGTGTCAAGATTACATCTCTGCGGTCTTTTTGTGTTTAAGAATAGTGGGGGATATAATTAATTTTTTATTTTTTAAATCGCAGGCGTTTTGGAATGGTATAATATAAATAGAGTCGACAAACACCCAAAAATCTGATATAATAAAAACAGAAAGAAAGGTGT